>NZ_JBIWKA010000017.1:0-158153 GCF_044765445.1 Streptomyces sp. NPDC102467
ACCACGCGCCCGTAACCACGCGCCCGTAACCACGCGCCCGTAACCACGCGCCCGTAACCACGCGCCCGTAACCACGCGCCCGTAACCACGCGCCCGTAACCACGCGCCCCTGAAATGGCGCACGCAGTGCGCATTTCAGGGGCGCGGGGAACTGCGCGACCAGCCCCCACCGGCGCGCACCCGACAACACTCGGCGCGAGAAACTCCCACCGGCGCGCAGCCGACACCGCCGCCTAGGAGTCCCGGCAGAGCAAGAGGAGCGCCCTGTCGTCGTTGACGTCCTTGGCCACCGCCTCGATGAGGTGCCACGCCGCCCCGTGGAAACCACCCTGCACATAACGGTCGGCCTCCCCCGTCAACCGGTCCATACCTTCGGAGATATCCCGCTCGGAGGTCTCCACCAGGCCGTCGGTGAAGAGCATCAGGACATCGCCGGGGCGCAGCGTGCCCTTCGTCGCGTCGAAGTCGGCGCCGTCGTAGACACCGAGCAGCGGGCCCTCCGCGGCCTTCTCCTCCCAGCGGCCGGTGCCGGCGCTGAGCTGGAGGCCCGGCGGGTGACCGGCCGAGTAGAGCTCGTAGTCGCCGGATTCCAGGTCGAGGACGAGGTGGATGGAGGTCGCGAAGCCCTCGTCCCAGTCCTGGCGCAGCAGGTAGCCGTTGGCGGCGGGGAGGAACGCGTGCGGCGGGAGCGAGCCGAGGAGGCCGCTGAAGGCTCCGGCCAGGAGCAGGGCGCGCGAGGCCGCGTCCATGCCCTTGCCCGACACGTCGGTGAGGACGACCTCCAGGGTGCGGCCGTGGTTCGTGCGGGCCGCGACCACGAAGTCGCCGGAGAACGACTGGCCGCCGGCCGGCCGCAGCGCCATCTCACGGTGCCAGCCCGGCGGCAGCTTCGGCAGCCTGCTCTGGGTACGGATCCGCTCGCGCAGGTCGAAGAGCATCGTGCCGCCGCGCCGCCAGGGCACCCCGACGCGGCTGCGGAACTGCGCTATGAGCAGGCCGAAGAAGCCGCAGGCCGCGACCGTGAGGACCGTACCGGGGGTGACGCCCGCCGCGCGCTCCGAGTAGGGGCCGAGTTGTACGGACTCCACGATCAGCGCCACGGCGGCGGCCGCGTACAGACCGAGCAGGCTCGCCGGGCGGAGCACCAGGCCGCCCGCGACGATCGGCAGGACGAGGACGGTGGGCGTGCACCAGACCGGGTCGAGGATCGTGCACAGGGTGATCAGGGGGATCGTGAGCAGCAGTGCGGCCAGCGCGATCCAGTCCGAGCCGTCGCCCCGGAAGTAGTCGACACCGGATTTGCGCACGGCTGTGCGGACCCGGTGCACACGCATCCTCAACCGGGCCGGAAACGTCTCTGCTGCCGAGCGCTGCTTTCGCGCGCGCCGCTCTCGTCGTACCGCCATTGCTCGTGGACCTTATCCATCGGGCCCGGGCCTGTGCACGGGTGGTCCCGGTTGTCCCCCTTTCCGGGCACACCCGGGGATACGGCACAGGCTCGGCACAGGCTCTTAATTCGCTCGCTCTTGTCCCGCTTGCCCTGCTAGGCATGGCCTATGACGACCGACGTGCGCGTGCTGCGCCAGGACGAGTGGGAGCGCTGGTACGCCAGGCTCGAGCTGGCCTTCGGCGGGGTGGCCGAGTCGCCGCAGGAGCGGCGGTTGTGGGACGACCTGACGGAGGTCGCCCGCTCGATCGGGGTGTGGGACGGCGAGGAGTGCGTGGGCACCGCGGGCGCCTTCTCGTTCCGGGTCTCGGTGCCGGGCGGCGCGTTCGTGGAGGCCGCGGGCGTGACGATGGTGAGCGTCGCCGCGACGCACCGCAGGCGCGGCATCCTCACGTCGATGATGCGTCGCCAGCTCGACGACGTACGGGCCTGGGGCGAGCCGCTCGCGGTACTGACCGCGTCCGAGCCGGCGATCTACGGCCGGTTCGGCTACGGCATCGGTACACGGCAGGCGTACCTGAGCATCGACTCCTCACGGGTACGGATCGACGCCCCGGCCGGGGCGGACGACGTGCGGCTGCGGTTCGTCGGTGTGGCCGAGGCCGCCGAGCGGTGCGAGGCCGTGTACCAGCGCGTGATCGGCACCCGGCCGGGGATGCTCGCGCGGGGGCCCGGCTGGGAGCGGCTGCCGCTGCTCGACCCGCCGGAGGAGCGGGGCGGGGCGTCGCCGTTGCAGTGTGTCGTCGCCGAGCGGGACGGGGAGACCGTCGGCTTCGCCCGCTTCCACAACAAGCCGGAGTCGGACTGGGCGGTGCCGCACGGCCGCATCCAGGCGCGCGACGTCACCGCGCTCGACCCGGCGGCGTACGGGGCGCTGTGGCGGTTCCTGTGCGACATCGACCTGACGACGACGGTGGAGGCGCGCAACCGTCCGGTGGACGATCCGCTGCTGTCGATGGTCTCCGACATCCGCCGGTGCGGGGTGCGCGTGCGGGACTCGATGCACGTACGTCTGGTGGAGGTGGGGGCCGCCCTCGAAGCGCGTACGTATCTCACGCCCGTGGACGTCGTGTTGGAGGTCGAGGACGCCTTCTGCCCCTGGAATCAAGGGCGTTGGCGGCTGTCCGGCGACGCGAAGGGTGCGTCGTGCGAGCGCACCGGGGAGGCCGCCGATCTCGCCCTGTCCGTACGGGAGTTGGGCGCGGCGTATCTCGGCGACGTGTCACTGGCCGAGTTGGCCGGGGCGGGGCGGGTGCGCGAACTTCGGCAGGGGGCGCTCACGGAGGCGGCGGTGGCGTTCGGGTCGCCGGTCGCGCCGTGGCTTCAGCACGGGTTCTGACAGGCAGGTTGGCAGGACGGGCACCAGAAGAGGTTGCGGGCCGCCAGTTCCGCTCTGCGGATCTCGGTGCCGCACAGGTGACAGGGGTGCGGCGCGCGCCGGTAGACGTAGACCTCGCCGCCGTGGTCGTCCACGCGCGGCGGGCGGTTCATCGCCTCCGGGGCGTGCTCGGGACGGACCGTGTCGATGCGGTTGGCGCGGACGCCGTCCCGCATCAGCATCACCAAGTCGTCCCAGATCGCGGTGAGTTGGGCCTGCGTGAGGTCCTTGCCCGGGGTGTACGGGTCGATTCCGTGCCGGAAGAGGACCTCGGCCCGGTAGACGTTGCCGACGCCCGCGATGACCTTCTGGTCCATGAGGAGCGCGGCGATCGTCGTACGGCTGCGGTTGATCCGCGCGTAGGCCCTGGCCGGGTCGGAGTCGGGGCGGAGCGGGTCCGGGCCGAGGCGGTCGTGTATCGCCTGCTTCTCGGGGTCCGTGATCAGGGCGCAGGTCGTGGGGCCGCGCAGGTCCGAGTAGTGCGTGTCGCTGCGCAGGCGTAGGCGGACCGTGTCGGTCGGGGGTGGGGCCGGTGTCTCGCCCAGGGTGTATTTGCCGAAGAGGCCCAGGTGGATGTGGATCCAGGAGGCGCCGAACTGGAGGAAGAGGTGTTTGCCGTGGGCTTCCGTGCCGGTCATTTTCTGGCCGGTGAGGAGTGCTGCCGCGTCGGAGAACTTGCCCTGGGGGCTGGTGACCTGGGTTTTCCGGCCCATGAATCGCTCGGCGTGGTCTTGGGCCAAGCGGTGGATGGTGTGGCCTTCCGGCACGGCCGTTGTTCTCCTCGGGTTCACGGGGGTTGCTGTCCTGGGGCTCTGCCCCAGACCCCGCTCCTCAATCGCCGGAGGGGCTTGATGGGTGCCAAGCCCCTCCGGAGGGGTCAGACCTGCGGAGAGGCTTGATGGGTGCCAAGCCCCTCCGGAGGGGTCAGACCTGCGGAGGGGCTTGATGGGTGTCAAGCCCCTCCGGAGGGGTCAGACCTGCGGGTGGTGCGGCGGGATCGCGGGGAGGTTGCCCGTTTCCTCGTAGGCCGACAGCATGTCGATGCGGCGCTGGTGGCGCTCTTCGTTCGAGTACGGGGTGCTCAGGAAGATCTCGACGAACTTCGTCGCGTCCTCCTCGCTGTGCATCCGGCCACCGATGGAGATCACGTTCGCGTTGTTGTGCTCGCGGCCGAGCGCCGCGGTCTGCTCGCTCCAGGCGAGGGCCGCACGGACGCCCTTGACCTTGTTCGCGGCGATCTGCTCACCGTTGCCGGAGCCGCCGATCACGATGCCGAGGGAGTCCGGGTCCGCCGCCGTCTTCTCCGCGGCGCGGAGGCAGAACGGGGGGTAGTCGTCCAGGGCGTCGTAGATGTGGGGTCCGCAGTCGACGGGCTCGTGGCCATGGGCCGTGAGCCATTCGACCAGGTGGTTCTTGAGTTCGTAGCCGGCATGATCCGAGCCGAGGTACACGCGCATGGTTCCGAGTGTGGCACGCCGCGCGCCGGGTAGCCGCGTCCGGGGGCCGAACCATGGTCATCCGGAAGTAAGGGCGGCGTGAGGACCGCGTAATGAAGACAACAATCCGGA
Source organism: Streptomyces sp. NPDC102467 (assembly GCF_044765445.1). NCBI lineage: Bacteria > Bacillati > Actinomycetota > Actinomycetes > Kitasatosporales > Streptomycetaceae > Streptomyces > Streptomyces sp. NPDC102467. The sequence goes on from NZ_JBIWKA010000017.1 coordinate 4,394, forward strand.
GTCAGGTCTTCCGTCCCGCACACTTCTGCGCTTTGAATGCCAGGGCTCGTACCCCGAGAACCTAAGGATCCGTTCATGACTTCGCAGTCATCCCTTGCGACGGAAGACACCTCGCCCGGCGGCCCCGAAGGGTCAGGCGGCGCCGGTAATGGCGGCGGCCTTCAGGCCGGGCTGAAGAACCGGCATCTGTCCATGATCGCCATCGGCGGTGTGATCGGCGCGGGACTCTTCGTCGGGTCCGGCTCCGGTATCGCGGCGGCGGGGCCGGCCATCCTGATCTCGTACGCCCTCGTCGGCGCGATGGTCGTCCTCGTGATGCGGATGCTCGGTGAGATGGCGGCGGCCCGGCCGACCTCCGGCTCCTTCTCCGCCTACGCCGATCAGGCGCTCGGCCGCTGGGCCGGGTTCTCCATCGGCTGGCTGTACTGGTTCTTCTGGGTCGTCGTGCTCGCCGTGGAGGCGACCGCGGGGGCCAAGATCCTGAACGGCTGGGTGCCGGGCGTTCCGCAGTGGGGCTGGGCGCTGATCGTGATGATCGTGCTCACCGTCGTGAACCTGGCGGCCGTCGGCAGTTACGGCGAGTTCGAGTTCTGGTTCGCGGGGATCAAGGTCGTCGCCATCGGCGCGTTCGTGATCATCGGTCTGCTCGCCGTCTTCGGCGTGCTGCCGGGCTCCGACAACCCGGGCAGCGGGTTCGGACATCTGACGGATTCCGGCGGCTTCTTCCCCAAGGGGCCCGGCGCGATCCTGACCGGTGTGCTGATGGTCGTCTTCTCCTTCATGGGCAGCGAGATCGTCACGCTCGCCGCCGGTGAGTCCGAGGACCCGCAGAAGGCCGTCACCCGGGCCACCAACTCGGTGATCTGGCGGATCGGCATCTTCTACCTCGGCTCGATCTTCGTCGTGCTGACCCTGCTGCCGTGGAACGACGCGTCGATCCTGAAGGACGGCTCGTACGTCGCCGCGCTCAACTCCATAGGCATCCCGCACGCCGGGCAGGTCATGGACGTCATCGTGCTGACGGCCGTCCTGTCGTGTCTGAACTCCGGGCTCTACACCGCCTCCCGGATGGCCTTCTCGCTCGGGCAGCGCGGGGACGCGCCGAAGGCGTTCGCGAAGACCACCTCGCGGGGCGTGCCGCGGACCGCGATCCTCGGCTCCGTCGTCTTCGGATTCCTCGCCGTGTGGTTCAACTACCAGTGGCCGGACACCGTCTTCAACTTCCTGCTCAACTCCTCCGGAGCGGTCGCGCTGTTCGTGTGGCTCGTCATCTGCTTCACGCAGTTGAAGATGCGCGCCATCATCCTGCGCGAGCAGCCGGAGAAGCTCGTCGTGAAGATGTGGCTGTTCCCGTATCTGACGTGGGCGACGATCGCGATGATCTCGTTCGTGCTCGTCTATATGTTGACGGACGACGCCGGGCGCGAGCAGGTGTTGCTGTCGCTGCTGGTGGCTGCGCTTGTTGTCGGTGTCTCGCTTGTACGGGAACGGGTTCAGCGGGTGCGGTGATTCTGCGGGCCTGCTGGAGTGCGGGGTTCGGGGCTCTGCCCCGGGCCCCGCTCCTCAATCGCCGGAGGGGCTCGGGTTACCCGGCCCCAGCACCGTGAAGGTTTTTTTCACCTGCTCGTACGTCGCGCGGGCCCGGGTCTCCACCTGTGGCTGGTACCACGTTCCTATCTGGTAGGACTGGTTGCCCTGCTCGAAGCCGAGCAGTTCCGCGTGCCAGCGCTTGCCCTTGAGGGTGAAGAGGTACTCCCAGACCACCGCGGGGTGGCCCCTGAAGGTGGCCCGGTTCAGCCGGATCTTCTCGTAGTCCTGGCCCTGATGGGCGTCGACCTCCGCCTTCTTCCAGGTCGCCAGAAGGTCGTCCTTCGCCAGCGCCGACTGGGCCACCAGTTCCTGCGTGCCGTCCGGTGACGTGTAGTGCACCTCGGACGCCGTTTTCACCACCCGCTCCCAGCCGTTCGGCGGCACCCAGGCGTATCCCGCCTCGCGGCGCGAACCGGGCGGCAGGGACGGGGAGGTGGTCGGCGCGCGTGATGTGCCCTCGACCGTGGGCGCGTGGGACGCGGGCGTCGAGGCGCCCGCGTCCTGGTTCGCGCCGTCCGAGCCGTTGCCCGGCAGGGTGAGGGCGAGGGCCGTGGCGACGCCCGCTGCCAGCACTCCCCCGGCGGCGAGCAGGGTGACACGGCGACGCTTCGGCCGTGGGAGGGCCGGGGCGGGTGGGTCGGCCGGAGTGGGTGGGGCCTGCGGTGGCGCCGCCGGGCGGGCCGGGCCGTGCACGCCCACGTCGAGCGTGGGGGTCCTGTGGTGCCACTCCGAGGCGGGGTCGTCGGAAGCCGGTGCCTGTGCCGGAGCCGGGGCCGGGGCCTGCGCCGAGGCCGGAGCCGAGTCCTGAGCCGGAACCGGGGCCTGAGCCGGAACCGAGTCCTGAGCCGAGGCCGAGGCCGGTGCCGGAGCCGGAGCCTGCGCCGAGGCCGGAGCCGAGTCCTGAGCCGGAACCGGGGCCTGAGCCGGAACCGGGGCCGGTGCCGAGGCCGGGGCCGGTGCCGGAGCCGGGGCCTGCGCCGAGGCCGGAACCGAGTCCTGAGCCGAGGCCGAGTCCTGAGCCGAGGCCGGTGCCTGAGCCGAGGCCGGTGCCTGAGCCGAGGCCGGTGCCTGTGCCGGTCCCGGAGCTGGGCCCGGAGCCGGAGCCGGTCCCGGAGCCGGAGCCGGAGCCGGAGCCGGAGCCGGTCCCGGAGCCGGAGCCGGCCGCGGGGTGAGGGCTCGCAGGATCGCGTCCAGGTCGGGGCGGTCCTCCGGCTCCTTCGCCAGGAGGTCGGCCAGGAGCGGGCACAACCTGCCTGCCTCGGGCGGTAGTTGGGGCTCCTCGTACAGAACGGCGTGCAGCGTCGCGAGGGTCGTGTCGCGGCTGAACGGGGAGCGGCCGCCGAGCGCCGCGCACAGGGTCGCCCCGAGGGACCACAGGTCGGAGGGCGGGCCCTGCGGGCGGCCCGAGATCCGCTCGGGCGCCATGTAGTCGGGCGAGCCGACGAGCATGCCGACCATGGTGAGCGCCGTGGCGTCCTGGATCGCCGCGATACCGAAGTCGGTGAGCATGACGCGGCGCCGCCCGACCCGTTCGAGCATGACGTTGCCCGGTTTGATGTCACGGTGCAGGACGCCGCCGCCGTGCACCGGGCGCAGCGCCTCGGCGAGGCCCCGGCCGATCTCCGCGACCGCGTCCACGTCCAGCGGGCCGTCCTCGACGAGGACCTGCTCCAGGGAGCGGCCGTCGACGAGCTCCATGACGATCCACAGGCGTTCGCCCTCGTCCACCACGTCGTACACGCGCACCACGTTGGGATGGTCGATGCGGGCCGTCGCGCGGGCCTCGCGCAGGGTGCGCTCGCGGCGGGTGCGGGCGTCCTCGGGGTCGAGCCCGTCGATGCGCATCTCCTTGACGGCGACGGGCCGGTCCAGCATTTCGTCCACCGCGCGCCACACGCGCCCCATGCCGCCCTGGCCTATGTGTTCGTCCAGGCGGTAGCGCGCTGCCACCATCAGGCCCCGGACGCCTCCACTCGCATTTCCTGGCAATCGACTGCACCCCCGAAACACAAAAGTGACACTTCGCGCCGTCCCAGCATAGTGCGGAGAAATCTTGTGGTACCTCTTCAAGTACTGCGAATTCGGACGCAGTTGGGGAAGCACAGGAAAGACCCAGGGGGACGAACATGAGTTCAAGGCGGCACGTCAAAATTGCCGGTTCACTGCTTACCGCGACGATCTCGACGGTACTGATTCTGCCTTTCGCTGCTGTCGCTGACGACGCGCCCGGTCCGGGGAGCGGCGAGGGCGGCAAGGCCATGGACAAGGCACCCGCAGGCGTGGAGCTGACCACGAGTCTTTCCGAGAAGATCACGGTCGACAACTCGACCAAGGAAACGAACAATCTCGTCGCCGGCGTCACCAACAAGGGCAGCAAAGAAAGTGGTAAGGCCAATCTGCTTGTCGTCGGTTTCGACGGAATGGTGATCAAGGATGTGCCGGGGTGCTCGGCGATCACCGAATCGAAGCTGCCGAAGGGATCGAACAGCGGATTCACCTGCGCGATCGACCAGCTCGCGGCCGGAAAGTCCAAGAGCTACAAGGTGGCCGCGACCTTCGACCTCGCGAAGACGGGAAAGGTCTGTCTGCCGGTGACGAGTTCCGACGGCAAGAAGACCTTCTGGCAGCAGGGGCCCGTGCCGTTCGGCACGACAAGTCCCTCGCCGAACGCGCCCGTGACACCGCTGCTGCTCGGCACCGAGAACAAGCCCGCCGCCCCGGCCGGGGACAAGAGCGGCGGCACGGGTGACGACAAGGGCGGCGGCAAGGAAGGGGGCGGCCAGGAGACCCTGCCGTCGACCGGTCCCAGGGACGACGTGCTGCCGCTCGGCGCGACGGGGGCCGCGCTGCTCGCCGCCGGAGGGGCGGGCCTGTGGTGGGCGACGCGGAAGCCGACCGCGACGCGCTGAAAAGCTGACGGCACCTGTCAGGTTATGCGGGCACAGTACGTGCCATGACGACGCATGACGACAGCTCCCCCGGCGGTTCCGCGGACGCCACTGCCGACACCTCCTCCGTGCTCGCGTTCCGGCCGGGCGACCCCGGTTACGCCGACGAACTCGCCGGATTCCAGACCGGGTTCGCTCTCCGGCCCGACGTGATCTTCGCGGCGGCCACCGCGGACGACGTGGTGGCCGCCGTGCGGTACGCGGCGGCCGCAGGGCTGCCGGTCGGCGTCCAGGCCACCGGTCACGGTCTGCCGGGCGACGCCGAGGGCGGGGTCCTCATCAGCACGCGCCGGATGGACGAGGTCGCCGTGGATCCGGCGGCCCGCACCGCGCGCGTCGGCGCGGGGGCCCGCTGGGGCGCCGTCGCGCAGGCGGCCGCGGAGCACGGCCTCGCCCCGCTCAACGGGTCGGCGCCGAGCGTGGGCGCCGTCGGCTACGTCCTGGGCGGCGGACTCGGCATCCTGGCAAGGGAGTTCGGCTACACCGCCGACCACGTACGGGCCGTCGACGTGGTGACCGCCGCCGGCGAGGTCCGGCACGTCACCGCCGACAGCGACGCCGAACTCTTCTGGGGCCTGCTCGGCGGCGGCGCCAACCTCGGCGTGGTGACCGCGCTGCGGGTGGACCTGGTGCCCGTGACCCGCCTGTACGGGGGCTTTCTCGCCTACGACGGGCGGGCCACCGACCCGGCGGACATCTTGCGCGCGTACACAGAGTGGACGGCGACCGTGCCGGACACCCTCACCTCCTCGCTCGCCGCGCTCGTCTACCCGGACCTGCCGATGCTGCCGCCGCATCTGCGCGGGCAGTACGTGGTCTCGGTGCGGGTCGCGTTCACCGGCGGCGCCGAGGAGGGCGAGCGTCTTGTGGCCCCGTTGCGGACGGAGCTCGGGCCCGCCGTCACGGACACCCTGCGCGAGATGCCGTACGGCGAGAGCCACACGATCCACAACGACCCGGACTTCCCGCACGCGTACTACGGGGACAGCGTGTTCCTGAGTGAGCTGGACGTCGCCGCCGTCGCCGAGCTGTTCACCCTGTCCGGGCCCGCGGCCGACGCTATGCACGTGGTCCAGCTCAACCACCTGGGCGGCGCCCTGTCGCGGCCCGCGCCGAACGCGGTGCCCTACCGGGACGCGGGCTGGCTGGTGCGGATCCTGTCGCCGCTCGACGAGTCCGCCGGGGCCAAGGACGCCGCGCGGGCTCATCAGACGCGGGCGTTCGGCGCCGTCGCGAAGGTCTCCGTCGGGCGGTCCCTCAATTTCACCTTCGGCGGCGGGGACCGTACGGAAGGGCTGTACGACGCCGGTACGCGGAAGAGGCTCGCCGATCTGAAGGCCGCGCACGACCCGGCGAACCTCTTCCGGAGGAACTACAACATCAGCTAGGTGCTTACTTGTTGGCGAACTTCCAGGCGGTGGGCAGCGCGCCCATCGCCAGGGCCGCCTTCAGGGCGTCGCCGATGAGGAACGGGGTGAGGCCCGCGGCGATCGCCGCCGTCAGGCTCATGCCGGTGGAGAGCGCCAGGTACGGGACGCCGATCGCGTAGATGATCGCCTCGCCGAGCAGCATCGTGCCCGCGGTGCGCAGCGCCGAGCGGTCGCCGCCGCGGCGGGCGAGCGAGCCCACGACGGTCGCGGCGAGCAGCATGCCGAGCACGTAGCCGAACGACGGCATCGCGTAGCCCGAGCCGCCCTCGGCGAACCACGGCAGGCCGGCCATGCCCGCGAGCGCGTACAGGGCGATCGAGAGGAAGCCGCGGCGGGCGCCGAGCGCGGTGCCGACGAGGAGCGCGGCGAAGGTCTGCCCGGTGACCGGCACCGGCGAGCCGGGCACGGGGATCGCTATCTGCGCGGCGATGCCGGTGAGGACGGCGCCGCCGATGACGAGCGCCGCGCTCCTCGCGACGACGGCGGCCTTGGTGCGGGAGGCGGGGAGGAGGTCGGCCAGGACCTTGCCCGGGCGGGCGACTGCTGCGGTGGCGGTGACGGTGCTCATGGGGACTCCGCGTTCTGAAGGCGCCTTGGGGGCGGGCGGGCAAGGTGGGACTCCGTGACGCTATCCCAGGCGAGTTGAGCCGATCACGGTCGCCGGTCGACAAAGGCTCGGGCCGGGTGTTGGTGGACTCCGTACAAAGGGACGCCTGTACACATCGCCCGGGGTGATGCTCATCACTGACGACACGGGCAGTCAGGGGCCATTTTGCGGTGAGGGGCGCCTGCCGGGGAGACTGTAGGTTCCCGCCAATCCCTTTGTGAGCCCGAGAGCCGGCTGAGCCTTTTATGCACGACCAAGTCCCCTCCGCGGAACCGCTCTCGGGCGGGCTCAAGCAGCGCCATCTGACCATGCTCGGTCTCGGCGGTGTCATCGGCGCCGGCCTGTTCGTCGGGTCGGGGGCCGGGATCGCGGTCGCCGGGCCCGGGATCGTCGTGTCGTATCTGATCGCGGGCGCGCTCGCGATGTGCGTGATGCGGATGCTCGGCGAGATGTCGGCGGCGATGCCCGCGTCCGGCTCGTTCTCGGTGCACGCGGAGCGGGCGCTCGGGCGGTGGGCCGGGTTCAGTGTGGGCTGGCTGTACTGGTTCCTGCTGGTCGTCGTGTTGGCCGTCGAGGCGACGGGCGCCGCGCAGATCGCGAACGGGTGGGTGCCGGGGATTCCGCAGTGGGCGTGGGTGCTGCTGTTCATGGTGGTGTTCACCGCGACGAACCTGGCGTCCGTGCGCAACTTCGGCGAGTTCGAGTTCTGGTTCGCGACGCTCAAGGTCTGCGCGATCATCGCGTTCCTGGTTCTCGGCGCCCTGGCGATCTTCGGGGTGCTGCCCGACACGGATCCCGTGGGCCTCACCCATCTCACGGGTGACGGCGGGTTCCTGCCGCACGGCTGGCGGGGCGTCGTCTCCGGCGTCCTCGCGGTGATCTTCGCCTTCGGCGGCCTGGAGGTCGTCACCATCGCGGCGGCGGAGTCCGACGACCCGGTGCGCTCGGTGGCGCGGGCGGTGCGCAGCGCGGTGTTCCGGATCCTGTTCTTCTACGTCGGTTCGATGCTGGTCATCGTGACGGTGCTGCCCTGGACGGCGCAGAAGGCGGGCATCAGCCCGTATGTCACCGTCCTCGACTCCATCGGCGTCCCGTCGGCGGGCCAGATCATGAACATCGTCGTCTTCGTGGCGCTGCTCTCCGCCCTCAACGCCAACCTGTACGGCTCGTCCCGCATGATCTTCTCGCTGGCCGAGCGCGACGAGGCACCGAAGGCGCTGCTGAAGGTGGGCGGCGGTGTGCCGCGCCGGGCGGTGCTCGCGTCGGTGGCCTTCGGCTTCGTCTCCGTCCTGCTCAATCTGGAGTGGCCGGACACGGTCTTCCTCTACATGCTCAACTCGGTCGGCGCGGTGCTGCTGTTCGTGTGGGCGTTGATCGCGGCGTCCCAGCTGCGGCTGCGGCGCCGTCTGGAGGCCGAGGCGCCCGAGCGGCTGGTGCTGAAGATGTGGGCGTTCCCGTGGCTGACCTGGGCGGCGCTCGCCGCGATGGCCGTGGTGTTCGGGCTGATGCTGACCGACGACACGGCGCGGCCGCAGTTGCTGTGGTCGACCGGGGCGACGGCCGCGGTCCTCGTGGTGGCGGGTGTGCGGGAGCTGCGCGCGCGGCGTGTCTGATCCTTCACGCGGCGTCGACACGGCCGTCGCGGGGTGTGAGCGTCGTGTCCGTATAGCGGAAACGTATTCCCATTAAGTGGGGTGCCCGCTCAGACTGTGGCCGTTTTACGTCATCCTTACGCGCTACTGAACAGGGCATTTACATGTCTCGGACGTCGTCCGCGCAGCCATCCGTCGACGCACCGACCGACGCGTCGTCACTCTCGCCCGGCCTCAAGCAGCGGCACCTTTCCATGATCGCGCTCGGCGGCGTGATCGGCGCGGGCCTCTTCGTCGGCTCCGGCACCGCCATCGCGGCGGCAGGACCGTCGATCATCCTCGCCTACGCGATCTCGGGCGCCCTCGTGATGCTCGTGATGCGCATGCTGGGCGAGATGGCGGCCGCGTATCCCGCGTCCGGCTCGTTCTCCGTGCACTCCGAGCGGGCGATCGGTCCCTGGGCCGGGTTCACGGCGGGGTGGTCGTTCTGGTTCCTGCTCTGCGTGGCGGTGGGTCTTGAGGGAATCGGCGCGGCGCAGATCGCGCACGGCTGGGTTCCCGGTGTGCCGGAGTGGCTCTGGGTCGCGCTGTTCATGCTCGTGTTCACCGGCACGAACGTCTCGGCTGTGAAGAACTTCGGTGAGTTCGAGTTCTGGTTCGCCACGCTGAAGGTCGCCGCGATCGTGGCGTTCCTGGTCATCGGCGTCCTGGCGATCGCCGGGCTGCTCGGCAACGACGCGCCGGGCACCGAGAACCTCACCGGCCACGGCGGCTTCATGCCGAACGGGACCGAGGGGCTCATCGCCGGACTGCTCGCCTCCGTCTTCGCGTACGGCGGTCTGGAGACCGTCACCATCGCCGCCGCCGAGTCCGAGCACCCGGTCCAGGGTGTCGCGAAGGCCGTGCGGACCGCGATGTGGCGGATCGCGCTCTTCTACGTCGGCTCCATGGTCGTGGTCGTCGCGCTCATCCCCTGGTCCGACAAGGCGTTGGTGGACCCGGACAAGGGGTCCTACGTCGCCACCCTGGAGTACCTGGACCTGCCGGCCGCCGGCGTCATCATGAAGATCGTGGTCTTCGTCGCCCTGCTCTCGGCGATGAACGCCAACATCTACGGCGCGTCCCGCATGGCCGGTTCGCTGGTCGCGCGCGGCCAGGGCCCCCAGCTCCTCGGGAAGATCCACGGCGGGGTTCCGCGCATCGCCGTCCTGCTGTCCGCGGTGTTCGGGTTCGTCTGTGTCCTGCTGAGCTACTGGCGCCCCGACGACATCTTCCAGTGGCTGCTGAAGACCATCGGCGCGCTCATCCTCGTCGTCTGGTTCTTCATCGCCGCCTCACAGCTGATCCTGCGGCGCAGGCTGGAGCGCGAGGCGCCCGAGAAGCTCGTCGTGAAGATGTGGGCCTACCCGTATCTCACGTGGGTGGCGCTGGCCGGTATGGCGGTCGTCTTCGTCCTGATGGCCCGCGAGGAGAGCACGCGGGAGCAGCTCTACTACGCCGGTGGCCTGACCGCGATCCTGGCGATCGTCGGTTACGTACGGCAGAAGGCCGGCGCGAGGAAGTAACCACGCGCCGAAGAATCCACAGGAGCCCCGGGCCGGTCCGACCACCCCGGGGCTCCTGCGTGTTCCGACGTTCCGACACAAGTCCTAGGACGAAGGGCTGATCAACTTTGGCACACTCCTGCTGTTAGCCTGCAGTTGCACATTGATTGCAATAAGATCTGCACCAGCATCTTGCAGCCGGAGGGCACGGACGGACATGGCGATCTACACACTCCCGGAACTCCCGTACGACTACGCGGCGCTCGAGCCCGTCATCAACCCGCAGATCGTCGAGCTGCACCACGACAAGCACCACGCGGCTTACGTGAAGGGCGCGAACGACACCCTCGAGCAGTTGGAGGAGGCGCGCGACAAGGAGACGTGGGGCGCCATCAACGGCCTGGAGAAGAACCTCGCGTTCCACCTCTCCGGGCACATCCTGCACAGCATCTACTGGCACAACATGAACAGCCCCAAGGACGGTGGCGGCGGCGAGCCGCTGGCCGCCGACGGGGTCGGTGACCTGGCGGACGCGATCACCGAGTCCTTCGGCTCCTTCGCCAAGTTCAAGGCGCAGCTGACCAAGGCCTCGGCGACCACGCAGGGCTCGGGCTGGGGTGTGCTCGCCTACGAGCCGCTCAGCAACCGCCTCATCGTCGAGCAGGTCTACGACCACCAGGGCAATGTCGGCCAGGGCTCCACGCCGATCCTGGTCTTCGACGCCTGGGAGCACGCCTTCTACCTGCAGTACAAGAACCAGAAGGTCGACTTCATCGAGGCCATGTGGGCCGTCGTCAACTGGCAGGACGTGTCGAAGCGGTACGCGGCCGCGAAGGAGCGCGTGAACGCTCTGCTGCTCGCGCCCTGACGGGCCGCGCAGCCCCCTACGTCCCGCCTCGTGATCGTCTTCTCAACCTTCACGCCGGGCGGGCGGAATGACGACAGACCCCCGTGAGGACGTGCTCACGGGGGTCTGTCGGTATGCGGGGTTCCGCGGGACCGTGGCCGCATGGTGAAAGCAACGCAGATGGACTGGGCCTGCCCCACGTGCGGCGGCGGGCCCCGCCCCTTCCGGCATCTCAAGCCGAACGAGGAAGCTTTCCTCGCGTCGAAGGGCGTGAGCCCCGCGGACATCCACGCCACCTGGCGGTGCGCCACGACCGGCTGCCTGTCGATGCGGCAGCACCTCAAACCCTGGCAGGGGCAGCGCCTCCCCGCCGACATAGACGACTAGTCAGTCGAAGATCGGGCCCTGCGTACGCGTGCGCTTGATCTCGTAGAAGCCCGGGACCGACGCGACGAGGAGCGTGCCGTCCCAGAGCTTGGCGGCCTCCTCGCCCTTGGGAGCGGGGGTGACGACCGGGCCGAAGAAGGCGATCTGGTTGCCGTCCGCGCCGGGGACCGCGATGACCGGGGTGCCGACGTCCTGGCCGACCAGGTCGATGCCCTCCTTGTGGGAGGCGCGCAGCTCGGCTTCGTAGGGCGTCTTGTCCCAGTGGTCGAGGAGCGACGCCGGAAGGCCGACCTCCTCCAGGGCGCCGGCGACGGCCTCCTTCGTGGGGCCCTCGCCGCGGTTGTGGATCCGGGTGCCGAGCGCCGTGTACAGGTCACCGAGGACCTCCGCGCCGTGCTCCTGCTGCGCGGCGATGACGACGCGGACCGGGCCCCAGGCCTTGGTCCGCATCATCTCCTGGTACTCCTCGGGGAGCTCGTCGACGCGCGGCTCGTTCAGGACGGCGAGGCTCATGACGTGCCAGCGGACCTTGATGTCGCGGACCTTCTCGACCTCCAGGACCCAGCGCGACGTCATCCAGGCCCAGGGGCAGAGCGGGTCGAACCAGAAGTCGACGGGGGTCTTCTCGTCCACAGTGGACATTGCTCTCCTCGGGAGTGACGTAGCGGTCGTGCCTGCGGCAACGCGACCCGCGCCGGGCGCATTCCCGGATGTCCGGGAGGAAGGCCGCGTGCGAGGATCGTAGGCGTTCGGACGGCCCCACAAGGGCCCGGACAGGCCACATGAGAACGTCACGAAGGAGTGCCGCCGTGCCCGGAGAGAATCTGTCCCGCGACGAGGCCCGCGAGCGGGCGGGTCTGCTGTCCGTCGACGGGTACGAGGTGGCGCTCGACCTGCGCTCGGCGGTCGGCGAGGCGGGCGGCGAGGGGCCGCGCACCTTCCGCTCCGTGACCACGATCCGGTTCCGGGCGAGCGAGCCGGGTGCGGCGACGTTCGTCGATCTGATCGCGCCGTCGGTGACGGCCGTGTCGCTGAACGGCGAGGACCTCGACCCGGCCGCCGTGTTCGACGGCAACCGCATCCGCCTGGAGGGCCTGGCCGAGGAGAACGAGCTGATCGTCGACGCCCAGTGCGCGTACTCGCGTACGGGCGAGGGCATGCACCGCTTCGTCGACCCGGAGGACGGCGAGGTCTATCTGTACACGCAGTACGAGCCCGCCGACGCGCGCCGCGTCTTCGCCAATTTCGAGCAGCCGGACCTGAAGGCGCCCTACCGCTTCAGCGCGCAGGCGCCGGAGGGGTGGACGGTCTGGTCGAACGGTGTCGGTGAACTCGTCGACGGGGTCTGGCGGTTCGCGGAGACCAAGCCGATCTCGACGTACATCACCGCCGTCGTGGCCGGCCCGTACCACTACGTGACCGACTCCTACGAGCGCGTCCTGGAGGACGGCTCGAAGCTCGTCGTGCCGCTGGGCGCCATGTGCCGCAAGGGTCTCGCCCCGTACTTCGACGCCGACGACATCTTCCTCGTCACCAAGCAGGGGCTCGACTTCTTCCACGAGCACTTCGACTACCCGTACCCCTTCGGCAAGTACGACCAGGCGTTCGTGCCCGAGTACAACCTCGGCGCCATGGAGAACCCGGGCATGGTCACCTTCCGCGAGGAGTTCATCTTCCGCGGCAAGGTCACGCAGGCGTCGTACGAGCGCCGGGCGAACGTGATCCTGCACGAGATGGCCCACATGTGGTTCGGCGACCTGGTCACCATGCAGTGGTGGGACGACCTGTGGCTGAAGGAGTCCTTCGCGGACTTCATGGGGTCCTTCTCGATGGTGGAGGCGACGCGGTTCACGAACGGCTGGGTCACGTTCGCCAACAACCGCAAGGCCTGGGCGTACCGGGCCGACCAGCTGCCGAGCACCCACCCGGTCACCGCCGACATCCGGGACCTGGAGGACGCGAAGCTCAACTTCGACGGCATCACGTACGCGAAGGGCGCGAGCGTGCTCAAGCAGCTCGTCGCCTACGTCGGCCGTGACGCGTTCCTCGAAGGCGCGCGGCGCTACTTCAAGCGGCACGCGTACGGCAACACGCGCCTCGGCGATCTGCTGTCGGTCCTGGAGGAGACCAGCGGCCGCGACATGACGTCGTGGTCGCGGTCGTGGCTGCAGACGGCCGGCGTCAACTCCCTTACGCCGCAGGTGATTCTGAACAGCGAGGGGCGGATCACGGAGCTGTCCGTGCTCCAGGAGGCCGCCGAGTCGCACCCCGAGCTGCGCCCGCACCGGGTCGCGGTCGGCCTGTACCGGCGTACGCCCGAGGGCGCCCTCGAGCGCTACGCGCGCGCCGAGGTCGACGTGGACGGGCCGCGGACCGTGGTCGGTGAGCTGGCCGGGGCCGAGGCGCCGGAGCTGGTGCTCGTCAACGACGACGACCTCACGTACTGCAAGATCCGCTTCGACGAGAACTCCCTCGCGACGCTGCGCGAGCGGCTCGGCGACATCTCCGACCCGCTGGCCCGCGCCCTGTGCTGGTCCGCGCTGTGGAGCCTGACGCGGGACGCGCTCATGCCGGCCCGGGACTTCGTCGACCTGGTGCTGCGGTTCGCGGGGCGCGAGTCGGACATCGGCGTGCTGCAGATGCTGCACGCGTGGGCGCGCTCCGCGCTCGCGCACTACGCGGCACCCGAGTGGCGCGAGGAGGGCGGGCGGCTGCTCGCCGACGGCGCCCTGCGGGAGCTGCGGCTCGCCGAGCCCGGCAGCCAGCACCAGCTGACGTGGGCGCGGTTCTTCACGTCCGTCGCGTCCGGGCCGGCCGATCTTCAGCTGCTTGAGGGGCTCCTCGCAGGCACTGCGAAGATCGACGGCCTGGAGATCGACCAGGAGCTGCGCTGGTCGTTCCTGGACACGCTCTCGGCGTACGGCGCCGCCGACGAGGCCGTACTCGGTGCGGAGCTGGCGCGGGACGACACCGCGTCCGGCAAGCGGCACCAGGTGCGGTGCCTGGCGGCGCGGCCCTCCCAGGCCGTCAAGGCGCAGGCGTGGGTGCAGGTCGTGGAGTCCGACGCGCTGTCGAACGCGCTGGTGGAGGCGGTCATCGCCGGGTTCCAGCAGCCGTCCCAGCGGGAGCTCACGGCGCCGTACGCGCAGAAGTACTTCGCGGTGATCGAGCGGGTGTGGGACGAGCGGTCGATCCAGATCGGGATGGATGTGGTGCGGGGCCTCTTCCCCTCGCTGCAGGACTCGGCCGCGACGCTGGAGCAGGCCGACGCGTGGCTCTCCGGGCACGAGGAGGCGGCGCCCGCGCTGCGCCGCCTCGTCCTGGAGGCCCGGGACGATCTGGCGCGGGCGCTGCGGGCCCAGGCCTGCGACGAGGCCGCGGCCGGTTGATCGCGGCAGTGCGGCGCCGGGTTGACTCGGACAGGCTCCGAGGCCCGGCGCCGGGCCGCGCGACGGGTGTTACCGAATGTGGGTATGACTGGCCGTAACCCGTCTGCCGCCTGGCCTTTTCGGCAGTCGAACTGCTGGACTTTAGGGCTAACTTGTCCGGTTTGAGCGACGACCTTGTAACAGCGGTTAGCGGGGGCGATCCGGCTGGGAATGTCCGGGTCATGAACCACAACGCCTCCGCTCCCCTCTCTTCCCGCTCTTCCCGCTCCTCCCGCACCCCCCGCCCCCTGCGCCACCTCGTCGAGACCCAGCGGCGCGTGATGAGCGGCGCCCAGTTGAAGGCGCACGGAGTCACCGCCGCCGCGGCCGCCGAGCAGTGCAGGGCCGGCGGGCCCTGGCAGCAGGTCCTGCCGGGGGTGTACCTGCTCCACCCGGGGCCTTCGACCGGCGAGGAGCGGCTGCACGCCGTGCTGTTGTACGCCGGGCGGGCCCAGGACCGGCGGCGCCCGGCGGACGGCGTTCCCTCCCAGCCCGCCCCCGGCGAGGCCCACGGCGCGGCCGTCGTGCCGTACGCCGACGCCATGGTCACCGGGCTCGCGGCCCTTGCGCTGCACGGGTTCGTGTCCGCTCCCCCGCTGCTCACGCTCGACCACATCGATGTCCTCGTGCCGCGCACCCGGCGGCTGCGGTCCACCGAGTTCGCCCGGCTCGTCCGCACGACGGCCCTGCCGACTCCCGTACAGCTGACGGGAGTTCCGGTCGCGCCGGTGGCGCGGGCGCTGGCGGACGCGGTCGCGCAGTTGACCGACGCGGGCGCCGTGCGCCGGCTGCTGACCGAGGCCGTACGCGGCGGGCACTGCGAAGCGGCGCTCGTGGTACGGGAGTTGACGCAGGCCCGGCTGCTCACCCGGCCGCACGTGGTGGACGCCGTCGACTCGCTGCTCGCGGAGGGGCGGGCGATCGCCGAGGACCGGCTGTACGCGATGGTGCGCGAGCTCGGACTGCCCGACCCGCTGTGGAACGTGGACCTGCGCCTGCCCGGCGGCCCGCACCTCGGGGGCGTGGACGCGTTCTGGCCCGACCACGCCGTGGCCGTGGAGCTGGACACCCGCGCCGCGCGCCAGGACGAGGACGCGCTGTGGAGCGAGTACGCCCGTAAGCGCGAGCACCTGGAACGGCTCGGGATCACCGTCGTGCACATCACGCCGAGGAAGCTGCGCGAGTCCCTCGACCAGCAGGCCGCCGTGGTGCGGACCGCGCTGATGGCCGCGGGCGACCGGGATCCGGCGGCGTACGTCGTGGTGCTGCCCCGGTAGCGACACATCGGGGCGGTGGCCAGGAGGGGAGTGTAGGGGCGGGGCCTGACGGGGGCCCGCCCCTACACGTGTGCGCAGGCCCTCAGCCCTTGCGCAGGACGAGCTCCGTGTTGCGGTCGCCCGGGGTGCCGGAGAGCGTCGCGCGGGAGCCCGGGGCGTTGAAGGACAGTTCGCGGTAGAGGGCGGCGAGGCCCGTCTGGCCGAGGTCGTGGAAGTCCGTGCGGTGCGGGGCGGACGACTCGATGCAGGTGGTGAAGAGGGAGAGCGTGCCGTCGTGGTTGTCGGCGATCTCGATGATCCGGGCCAGCTGGGGGAAGTCGACGTGGGAGGCGGTGGAGATCTCCCAGTAGCCGCCGGTGCCGTTCTCGCCGGTGTGCGGGGTGATCTTGTTCTTGTGGCTGTGGCCGTTGACCCAGGCGAGGACCGGACGGTGGCGGGTCAGCAGCGCGGCGAGTTCCTTGCCGCCGTGGCGTTGCTCGCCGGGGTGGTGCGGGTCCTCGCGCAGATTGCGCATGCTCTTGCTGGTGTGGTGCGAGAAGACGATGACGCGGTCGCCGCGCTTTTCGGCTTCCTTCAACTGGTCTGTGAGCCAGGCGAGTTGACTCGTACTGATCGAGCCCTCGTAGTGGCCGCCGGGGTCGGTCGTGTCGAGGCTGACGCCGAGGACGTCGTCGGAGATCCGGAACGCGTAGTACTGCGTGGCCGCATCGAGGTTGGCCTGTGTGTAGCCGTGGCCGACGGGCCCCGGGCCCGTGTGGGCGGGGTCGAGGTGCGCCGCGAGGTACTCGGCCGGGGTGAACGGGGCGCGGGTCTCGTCCGGGGTGACCGCGCGCATGGCGCGGGTGTTGCTCTCCAGGAGGTGCCTGAAGGCGGCGCCCTGGGGATCGCCGCCCTGCTGCACGTTGTCCCAGATGGCCTTGCCCGCGGAGGCGGGCAGATCCATCAGCTTGCGGCCGCCCACGGCGTATTCGGCGAAGAACGAGTCGCCGGGCGCGTAGCAGCCGCCGGGCAGCGCGTCGTGGTTGCCGACCGTGGAGTACCAGGGGAGGTTCAGACCCGGGCTGCGCAGTTCGGCGATGGCCGCTTCGAGGAAGCCGGGGATGCGGGGGAAGGCGTGGTGCTGCTTGTCGGAGTCGCGCAGGGCGGCGTCCGGGTGCCAGTAGAGGGGGACGCCGCTGTTCTGGACGCCTTCGTAGTGGCGCGGGTCGCCGGTGTTGGGGGTGATGCGGCCGCCGCTCATCGTCTTGAGGAACCAGTCGAGTTCGGAGCGGGCGTTGTTGTCCGTGTTGTCGCCCGTCGTCA
Source organism: Streptomyces sp. NPDC102467 (assembly GCF_044765445.1). NCBI lineage: Bacteria > Bacillati > Actinomycetota > Actinomycetes > Kitasatosporales > Streptomycetaceae > Streptomyces > Streptomyces sp. NPDC102467. The sequence goes on from NZ_JBIWKA010000017.1 coordinate 21,346, forward strand.
TGACGAAGTGGAGGGGGGACGCGGTGACGGGGGCGCCCCGCAGGGCGTTGACCCGTTCGACGAGGGCCACCGCTCCGGCCACCGAGAGCGCCTCCTGCGGACGCCAGGCGCTGGCCGTCTGCGACCTCAAGTACTCGTAGCGCAGCGGGTGTTGTACGTCGACCAGGTGCAGGTCGGTGAATTGCACGAAGGCGGCGAGCGCGGTGCGGCGGGCCTCCCGCCCCGAGCGGGGCGCCGTCAGGTCGGAGCGGACGACGCGCTGCCAGGCCGGGCCGTCGCCGAGGCGGCGGTAGGTGGAACCGGCCGGGCCCGCGGCGACCGAGTCGAGGGTCGTGCCGCGGGTGTAGGGGGCGAGCGGGGCAGCGGGTCCCTTGCGGGAGGAGAGGTTGCGGGCCGTGGCGGGGCCCGCGGCGGCTTCGGAACCGCCCGCGCCGACGGCGTAGCCGAGTCCGGCGGTCAGCGTCACCGCGCCGGTCGCGGCCAGGAACGTACGGCGGTCGAATGCTGCGGCGGCTTTGGTGACAGAGCGTATGCGCGACATGGCGCGGTCTCCCCGAGTGCGAACGCGTCGACAGTGACCGCGGGCCGCGCGGCACCGGGTCCGGGCCGAACTTCCCGCTCGTATGGAAGCGTTGACATCGGGGGTGGCCTGCGCGTTAACGGCGACGCAACGCGCAGCGCCGATCACGGTACGTGGATCACCGTCCGGTGAGGCGGGGCGCGAGGGTCGCCCGTCTTGTCATGTGCGGGAGGGGACTCGACCCCCCTGCTGTCACTCTGTGTTCACCTTTCAGGGAAGAAGGTGCCCGGTCGGCGGGCGCTCGCGCCAGAGCCGCAGTCCGACGTCGACGAGTTCGACGCGTGGCAGCTCGGTGACGGCGGTGAGGTCGTGCCAGGCCGCCATGTCCGTGGAGCCGTTCAGTTCGTGGCGCAGGGTGCCGCCGGCGACGATGCCCTCGTAGACGAGGCGCAGGCCGTGGAAGTCGGCGATCTGGCCGAGCTTGCGGGGGTAGCGGCGCAGGACGGAGTGGACGCCGAGGAAGGTGACGGGGTCGACGGCGTACCCGGTCTCCTCGTCCACCTCGCGGACGACCGTGTCGTACGGGTCCTCGCCGTGGTCCATGCCACCGCCCGGCAGGGTCCAGCGCTTGCTGCCGTCGCCCGCGACCCAGCGGGCGAGCAGGATCTGTCCGTCGCGTACGCACACGGCGTACGCCGCGACCCTCAGCTCTTTGTGCATTCCCCGACGCTAGAGGTATCCGGGGCGAACTGAAGCCCTTCCGGAGATTGCGGAACGGGGTCCGGGGCGGAGCCCCGTGGCTCTGGGGGCAGCCGCCGGGCGACCACGAAGAGTTCAAGATCTCCACGCAGCGTTCAAAAGAGGGCGCCGAAAAACCCCGATCCGACCGGGTTCGCGCCGGATGGCGTATGGCGGAAGTACGCCATGGCCTCATCCCGCCCCGGACAACTCTCCCCAAACTGTGGTCACTTAAGTAAGGCTGAGCGGTCATCCGGCACCGAATTCCGGAGCCTTTCGCACAACACCCCTTGTTGTCCGACCTTTACGTACAGGGATGCCGATGACCCCCGATCCCCAGCGCGCACCGATATCCGGCGGCGCGAGACGCGCGGCCCGACTCGCGGCCGCCGCAGGACTCGTTGCCGCGCTCACCGCGGCCGGGCCGATACCCATGGCCCTCGCCGCGGACGCGGACACCGCCAGCACCGCCCCGTCCGCCGACCCCGCCGTCAAGAGCGCCAGTGAGAAGCTCGGCGCGCACGACGCGGAGCTCCTCGCCGACGCCCAGGCCGACGGCACCAAGAACGTGACCCTCATGGTCGCCACCGCCCCGGGCGCCACCGCGCAGGTGGCGAAGCAGCTCGACGCCGTCAAGGGCGGCTCCGTGGGCCGCACCTACGACAAGCTCGGCTATGTCCGGGCGACCGTGCCCACCGGCCGGGCCGACGCCGCCATCAAGGCCGCCGAGAAACTCGACTCCGTGCACGGCATCGACCTGCGGCAGGAGATCCAGCTCGACGACCCGACGCCGGCCGCGGACACCGCCAAGGGCGCGTCCAAGAAGGCCACCGGGTCGTACAGCGGGCCCGGCAGGAACACCGCCGCGAAGAACCCGTACAACCCGTCCTTCGAGACGGGCGCCGTCGACTTCGTGAAGGACAACCCGAAGGCGGACGGCCGCGGCGTCACCATCGGCATCCTCGACTCCGGCGTCGACCTGGGTCACCCGGCGCTGCAGAAGACCACCACCGGCGAGCGCAAGATCGTCGACTGGGTCACCTCGACCGACCCGATCGTGGACGCGGACGCCACCTGGCGCCCGATGGTCACCTCGGTCACCGGCCCGACGTTCACCGCGGGCGGCCGCACCTACAAGGCGGGTGCGGGCACCTTCGGCTTCAGCACCTTCGCCGAGTCCGCGACCACCGGCGGCGACGCCAAGGGCGACCTGAACCGGGACGGCGACACCACCGACAAGTGGGGCGTGCTCTACAACGCCACCGCCGGGACCGTCACCGTCGACCTGAACGACAACGGTGACTTCACCGACGACACCCCGATGAAGCCGTACAAGGACGGCTACCAGATCGGGTACTTCGGCAAGGACGACCCGAAGACGGACGTCGTCGAGCGCGTGCCGTTCGTGGTGGAGATCCGCAAGGACGTCCCCATGGACCCGTACGGCGGCGACTGGGTCGGCAAGAAGGCCGACTTCGTCAACATCGGCGTCATCGAGTCCGAGCACGGCACGCACGTCGCGGGCATCACCTCGGCCAACTCGCTGTTCGGCAACAAGAAGATGAACGGGGCCGCGCCCGGCGCGAAGCTCGTCTCCTCGCGTGCCTGCACCTGGTCCGGCGGCTGCACCAACGTCGCGCTCACCGAGGGCATGATCGACCTCGTCGCCAACCGCGGCGTGGACATCGTGAACATGTCCATCGGCGGACTCCCCGCGCTGAACGACGGCAACAACGCCCGTTCCGAGCTGTACTCGCGCCTCATCGACCAGTACGGCGTGCAGCTCGTGATCTCCGCGGGGAACTCCGGGCCCGGCGCCAACACCATCGGCGACCCCGGTCTCGCGGACAAGGTCCTCTCCGTCGGCGCCTCCATCTCCAAGGACACCTGGGCCGCCAACTACGGCTCCAAGGTGGAGAAGTCGTACGCGATGATGCCGTTCTCCTCGCGCGGCCCGCGCGAGGACGGCGGCTTCACACCGACCATCACCGCGCCCGGCGCGTCGATCAACTCCACCCAGACCTGGCTGCCCGGCTCCCCGGTCGCCGAGGCGGGCTACTCGCTCCCCGCCGGCTACTCCATGCTGCAGGGCACCTCGATGGCCTCCCCGCAGGCCGCCGGCGCCTCCGCGCTGCTGCTGTCCGCCGCCAAGCGGGCGCACGTCGACCTGACCCCGGCGAAGCTGCGCACCGCGCTCACCTCGACCGCGAGCCACATCAAGGGCGAGCAGGCGTACGCCGAGGGCGCGGGCCTCATCTCCATCGAGGACGCGTGGGACGCGATCGAGGACGGGGCGAGCGCGCACACGTACACCGTCAAGGCGCCCGTCGACACCGCGATCGACGACGCGCTGAAGACGCCGGGCTTCGGCACCGGCATCTACGACCGCGAGGGCGGTCTGAAGGCCGGGCAGAAGAAGACGTACGACGTCACCATCACGCGTACGTCCGGTTCCGCGAAGCCGGTGCTGCACAAGCTGTCGCTGAAGAACAACTCCGGTGACACCTTCACCATCGCCGGATCGCACAGCGTCCTGCTGCCGCTGAACAAGGCCGTCACCGTGAAGGTGCAGGCCAGGCCGGAGTCGGCCGGGCTGCGCAGCGCCATCCTCGAAGTGAACGACCCGCGGACCGAGGGCGTCGACCAGCAGATCATGGCGACCGTCGTCGTCTCCGAGCCGCTGGCCAAGCCGTCGTACTCCTTCAGCGACCGGAGCTCGGTGCAGCGCAACAGCACCAAGTCCTACTTCCTGACGGTGCCCGAGGGCGCCGCGTCGCTGCAGGTGCGGATGAGCGGGCTCAAGGCCACGAGCCAGACCCGCTTCATCTCCATCCACCCGTACGGCGTCCCGGTCGACGACACGTCCACGCCGAGCTGCTACCCGAACTACGAGAACCCGGCCAACACCTGCCGCCCGGACCTGCGTTCGTACGCGGACCCGCAGGCCGGTGTCTGGGAGATCGAGGTCGAGGCGCGCCGTACGTCGCCGCTGCTCGACAACCCGTACACGCTGGACGCCTCTGTGCTGGGTGCCTCCTTCGACCCGGCCGTTCAGACGCTGCCCGAGGCGAAGGTCGGTACCCCGGCCGCCGTCGACTGGAAGGTGACGAACAACTTCGCCGCCATCACCGGCGGGAAGCTGCAGGGCGGCCCGCTCGGCTCGTCCAAGTCGGCGCGGCCGACCATCGCGGACGGTGCCACGCAGACCTCGACGGTCGAGGTGCCCGCGGGCGCCGAGAAGCTCGACGTCTCCATCGGCAACGTCTCCGACCAGGCCGCCGACCTCGACCTGACGGTCAAGGACCAGGCCGGCAACGTCGTCGCGACGTCCGCCGACGGTGACTCCGAGGAGGCCGTCAGCATCGCCAAGCCGGCCGCGGGTACGTACACGGTCGAGGTCGCGGGTTACTCGGTGCCGTCCGGCTCGACCGCGTACGACTACGTCGACGTCTTCTTCTCGCCGTCGCTCGGCACGGTGAAGGTCGACGAGACGAAGACCGTGACGCTGGCCAACGGCGCGTCCACGGACGTGGCCGCCGAGGTCACCGCTTCGGCCGCCGCGCCGGAGGGCCGTGAGTTCTTCGGCGAGGTGCGGCTGCTGAACGAGCGCGGCGTCGCCGCGGGCGTCGGCAGCGTGAAGATCGAGAAGGTCACCTCGTAGGGCTCGGGGTGGTGTGAGTGCGGGGGCGGTCGCCGGTGGCGGCCGCCCCCGTTCCCGTATCTCACGTCTGCGGGCCCGGCCCCTTGTCGCACGTGATGGCGTGCGAGCCCGGCAGGGCCTTGAGCACCATCGCACGCAGACGCTCGCTGTCCTTGCCCGTGGACCAGTTGTCCGGCTGCCGCCCGCCCTCCGGGATCGTGATCAACGGCCGGTCGCCGGTCTTCAGGCGCGGGTCCACGTCGTGGTCCATCGGGAACGTGAGGGTCTTCGCGCCGCCCGACTCCGGCTTGATGTATCGGGTGACGCGCAGCGTGATGCGGTCCTGCCCGGTGCCGGGGAGCTGTTCCACCTTCACGACCGTGCCTTCCGCGATGACGCGGGAGCAGGCCACGAAGCCCTCCGGGGACAGGTCGGCGCTCTCCCCGCCCGCCGCCTTGCCGTTGTCGGCGGCGGACTTGTCGTCCCCGCTGCTCGCCGCGATTCCGCCGCCGCTCTGCAGGACGGCCCACACCATGACGCTCGCCACGCCCAGGCCGCCCGCCACGGCGAGTCCGCCGAGCGCGAGACGCAGCGGGCGTCGGCGGCGTACGGGTACCGAGAGGGGTACGGATACGGGCGCGCGCATCGGCTCCGGGGTCCGGTGGGCCGCGAGCGCGTCGCCGAGGCCGCGCACCTGCTCCCGCAGCAGGGCGACGTCCGCTGCCACCTCCGCGGCGTCCGGATCGCTGTCGGGCAGCGGTTCCCCACTGACGGCCATCATCAGGAGCCGGTCCTCCCGTGCGCTGTCCTCCACGTCACACCACCTCCTGTTCGTGCAGCCGGGCCCGCAGCACGCGGACGGCCGTGTGCAGCCGGCTCTTGACGGTGCCCTCGGGCACGCCCAGCTCGGCCGCGATGTCCCGGACCGGCAGATCGGCGTAGAACCGCAGCACGACCACCTGCCGCTGCTGGTCGGGGAGCGCGTCGAGGCCCTGGGCCACGGCGAGCGAGAGGACGCGGGTGTCCGCGGCGTCCCGTGAGTGCTCCTGGCGCAGCGCGGCGAGGCGCTCCCCCAGCCGTTCCTGGCGGCGGCGCGCCCGGTGCCAGTCCATGGCGAGGTTGGAGGCGACGACCGCCGCCCACGCCGAGACGTCCCGCGGCGCCTCCTGCCCCTTCGCCGCCCGCTCGAGCAGTCGCAGCCGCACCTGCTGCACGCCGTCCGGCAGATCCGTGTACGGCACTCCGCCGAGCGACAGCACGGCGCGCACCCGGTCCTCGACCCCGGCGTCCAGCGGGTCCGGCACGTCGTCCGCCCGCCCCCGTGGCTTTCTGCGCAGCAATGCCCCTCCCCTCCCCGCGTTTGTCCTAGGACGCGGCAGGCCCCGGAAACGTTCACGGCTCTTTGTGGCCTGTGCCATACCGTCCGCACCCCGGACAATGGATTGGACAAGGCCGCCCTGGAGAGACGCATCATGGAGCACCCGCCAGGCCGGATGGCCGCACGTCAGCACGGAGGAACCCCTGTGAAGGTCGGAATCGTCGGAGCCACCGGTCAGGTCGGCACGGTCATGCGCAAGATCCTCGTGGAGCGGGCCTTCCCGGCCGACGAGCTGCGCCTGTTCGCGTCGGCGCGCAGCGCCGGCACGGTGCTGGACGGTGTGACGGTCGAGGACGCCTCGACGGCCGACTACACGGGCCTGGACATCGTTCTGTTCTCCGCCGGGGGCGCCACCTCCAAGGCGCTCGCGGAGAAGGTCGCCGCGCAGGGTCCCGTCGTGATCGACAACTCCTCGGCCTGGCGCAAGGACCCCGAGGTGCCGCTCGTCGTCTCCGAGGTCAACCCGCACGCGATCGCGAACCGCCCCAAGGGCATCATCGCCAACCCGAACTGCACGACGATGGCCGCCATGCCGGTGCTTCGCCCGCTGCACGACGAGGCCGGTCTCGAAGCGCTGGTCGTCGCCACGTACCAGGCCGTCTCGGGTTCGGGTCTTGCCGGTGTGGCCGAGCTGCACGGTCAGGCGCAGAAGGTCGTCGCCGAGGCCGACAAGCTCACGCACGACGGCGGCGCCGTCGACTTCCCCGAGCCGAACGTCTACAAGCGCCCCATCGCGTTCAACGTGCTGCCGCTCGCGGGCGCCATCGTCGACGACGGTCTGAACGAGACGGACGAGGAGCAGAAGCTCCGCAACGAGTCCCGCAAGATCCTGGAGATCCCGGAGCTCAAGGTCTCCGGCACCTGTGTCCGCGTCCCGGTGTTCTCCGGCCACTCCCTCCAGGTCAACGCCCGCTTCGCCCGCCCGATCTCCGTCGAGCGCGCCACGGAGCTGCTCGGCGGCGCCCCCGGCGTCGAGCTCTCCGACATCCCGACGCCGCTGCAGGCCGCGGGCCAGGACGCGTCGTTCGTGGGCCGTATCCGCGGCGACGAGACGGTCGACAACGGCCTGTCCCTGTTCATCTCGAACGACAACCTCCGCAAGGGCGCCGCGCTGAACGCCGTACAGATCGCGGAGCTGGTGGCTCAGGAGCTGTCCGCCAAGTAGTCCCCTGTCACGGCCGCCGCACCTCGAAGTGCAGGCAGCCGTACTCGACGGCCCGGACGTGCACCAAGGCCACGTCCGGGTCGGCGAACGCCTCGTCGAGCGCCGCGTCGAATCCGGCCGTCGCGGCGGCGGGGATCTCCAGGAGCCGCCCGCCCGCGATGTGCCCGCGCGCGTCGTAGCGGCGCAGGGTGCGCAGGGCGCCGGGCCGGTCGAAGGGGTAGCGGCCGGGATCGGGGACGTAGCCCGCGCACTCCTCGGCCGCCGCGTGCAGGAAGACCGGGCCCTGTTCGTCGTACGCGCCCGGGTCCGCGCCCGTCGCGGCGGCCCAGCGGCGCAGCGGCGCGTACGAGACGAGCGCGATGCGCTCCCCCGGCCGGATCGGCCGCAGGCAGCAGCGCAGCGGGGAACCCGCGTCGTCGTCGGTGGCGGTGTACGGGAGGCAGGGCCTGCCCGCGTCGTCGCTGCTCCTGAGTTCCTTGAGGGCGGCGTCCTCGATGGGGCGTGCGGTGTACCTGGTCATGGGTCGAGAGTGGCCCCGCGCACGCGTGTGCACCGGCGGAAAACGGACATCGCGCTCGCGCACCCGCGCGTGGAAGGATGACCGGAAACGTCACAAACGTAGAACACGTAACCGCACTAGGAGATGACCGCGTGCCTGGCACCAATCTGACCCGCGTAGAGGCACAGCAGCGGGCGAAGCTGCTCACCGTTGACTCGTACGAGATCGATCTCGACCTCTCCGGCGCGCAGGAGGGCGGCACCTACCGGTCGGTGACCACCGTCCGCTTCGACAGCGCGGAGGCGGGGGGCGAGACGTTCATCGACCTCGTCGCGCCGGCCGTCCACGAGGTGGTCCTCAACGGGCGCCCCCTCGACGCCGCCGCCGTCTTCCAGGACTCCCGCATCGCGCTGAGCGGCCTGGAGCAGGGGCCCAACGAGCTGCGGGTCGTCGCCGACTGCGCGTACACGAACACCGGTGAGGGACTGCACAGGTTCGTCGACCCCGTCGATCAACAGGCCTATCTGTACACGCAGTTCGAGGTGCCGGACGCGCGGCGCGTGTTCGCGAGCTTCGAGCAGCCGGACCTGAAGGCCACCTTCCAGTTCACGGTGCGGGCGCCCGGCGGCTGGACCGTGATCTCGAACTCGCCGACCCCGGAGCCGAAGGACGACACCTGGTTCTTCGAGCCGACGCCGCGGATGTCGACGTACATCACGGCGCTCATCGTCGGCCCGTACCACTCGGTGCACTCCTCGTACGAGAACGCCGAGACCGGGCAGTCGGTGCCGCTCGGCATCTACTGCCGGCCCTCGCTCGCCGAGCACCTCGACTCGGACGCGATCTTCGAGGTGACGCGGCAGGGCTTCGACTGGTTCCAGGAGAAGTTCGACTACGCGTACCCGTTCGCCAAGTACGACCAGCTCTTCGTGCCGGAGTTCAACGCGGGCGCGATGGAGAACGCGGGCGCGGTGACCATCCGCGACCAGTACGTGTTCCGCTCGAAGGTGACGGACGCCGCGTACGAGGTGCGGGCGGCGACAATCCTTCACGAGCTGGCCCACATGTGGTTCGGCGACCTGGTCACCATGGAGTGGTGGAACGACCTGTGGCTGAACGAGTCGTTCGCCACGTACGCCGAGGCCGCCTGCCAGGCCTACGCGCCGAACTCGAAGTGGCCGCACTCGTGGACGACGTTCGCCAACTCCATGAAGACGTGGGCGTACCGGCAGGACCAGCTGCCCTCCACGCACCCGATCATGGCGGAGATCAACGACCTCGACGACGTGCTCGTCAACTTCGACGGCATCACGTACGCGAAGGGCGCCTCTGTCCTCAAGCAGCTCGTCGCGTACGTCGGCATGGACGAGTTCTTCCAGGGCGTGCAGGCGTACTTCAAGCGGCACGCCTTCGGGAACACCCGCCTGTCCGACCTGCTCGGCGCGCTTGAGGAGACCAGCGGCCGTGACCTGAAGGCCTGGTCGAAGGCGTGGCTGGAGACGGCCGGAATCAATGTGCTGCGCCCGGAGATCGAGACGGACGAGCACGGCGTCATCACGTCCTTCGCCGTCCGCCAGGAGGCCCCGGCGCTGCCCGAGGGCGCGAAGGGCACCTCCACGCTGCGGCCGCACCGCATCGCCATCGGCTTCTACGACCTCGATGAGGCGAGCGGCAAGCTGCTGCGGGGCGAGCGCGTCGAACTCGACGTCACCGCGGCCGAGTCGACGCAGGTGAACGAGCTCGTCGGCAAGCGCCGCCCGGCCGTGATCCTGCTCAACGACGACGACCTGTCGTACGCGAAGGTCCGCCTCGACGAGCAGTCGCTCGCCGCCGTCACGGAACACCTCGGCGACTTCGAGTCCTCGCTGCCGCGCGCGCTGTGCTGGGCGTCGGCCTGGGACATGACGCGCGACGCCGAACTGTCCACCAGCGCCTACCTGGACCTGGTGCTCTCCGGCATCGCCAAGGAGTCCGACATCGGCGTCGTGCAGTCGCTGCACCGTCAGGTGAAGCTGGCCATCGACCTGTACGCGGCCCCCTCCCACCGCGACGCGCTGCTGGCCCGCTGGACCGAGGCGGCGCTGACCCATCTGCGCACCGCCGAGGCCGGCAGCGACCACCAGCTGGCGTGGGCCCGCGCGTTCGCGGCGACGGCCCGTACGCCGGAGCAACTCGACGTGCTGGACGGCCTGTTGGAGGGGTCTCAGACCATCGAGGGGCTGGCCGTGGACACCGAGCTGCGCTGGGCGTTCGTGCAGCGGCTCGCGGCGGTCGGCCGTTTCGACGAGTCGGAGATCACCACCGAGTACGAGCGGGACCGGACGGCCGCCGGTGAGCGGCACGCGGCCACGGCCCGTGCGGCGCGGCCCACCCCGGAGGCGAAGGCGGAGGCGTGGGCCTCCGTCGTCGAGTCGGACAAGCTGCCGAACGCGGTGCAGGAAGCGGTGATCGGCGGCTTCGTCCAGACCGACCAGCGTGAGCTGCTCGCGCCGTACGCCGACAAGTACTTCGAGGCGCTGCGGACCGTGTGGGACGCGCGGTCCCACGAGATGGCGCAGCAGATCGCGGTGGGCCTGTACCCGTCGATCCAGGTGTCCGAGGAGACGCTCGCGCGGACCACGGAGTGGTTGTCGTCGGCGGAACCGAGCGCGGCGCTTCGTCGGCTGGTGTCCGAGTCCCACGCCGGTGTGGAGCGAGCGCTCAAGGCGCAGGGCGCCGACGCGTAGCCCGATCCCCGTCTGCCGGGTCGCCGCCCTTCGCGGACCGCGGCCCGGTGGGGGCTGGTCGCGCAGTTCCCCGCGCCCCTGGAGCATGCGGCTTCGCCGCAGCCCCATGGGGCGCACGCGTGTGCGCCCCTGAAATGGCGCACGCAGTGCGCATTTCAGGGGCGCGGGGAACTGCGCGAGAAGTCCCCACCGGGGCGCGCACGGCATCAAGCAGATCCCCGACGGCGAAACCCGAGCGGGCGGCTCACCCGCGGAACCTCGATTCCAGCGCCGCCCGCCCCGCCTCCGTCAAGACGCCGTGCACCCGCATCCGGGCCACACCCCCGTCAGGGAACGCGTCCAGCCGGACATGCGTCGCCACAACCCCCGCGGCCAGCGCAAAGCGGTGCAGCGTATCCGGCTGGAGCCGGGTGCGCGGGATGACCTCGAACCAGTCACCGGAATCCCCGTCCCGGCCGCTCAGGGCCACCCACCCCGCCGAATTGCCCTTCAAGTAAGCCGTGTCGATCTCGACGGCGCGGATCGTGCCCTGCGCGGCGAGCCGGAAGCGGACCCAGTCGTTGGTGCCGTGGACGCGGCGGCGCCGGTTCTCCCAGCCGTCGTCCATCTTGCGCGAGGTGCCGGGCAGGATGATCTGGGTCGGCGAGGAGTAGAACTTGTCCGACGCGTCCTCGTACACACCCCCGTTGAGTACGGAGACCAGGTCGAACGTGCCGAGCAGGCCGAGCCACTCGGGGTCGGGTATCACCTCGCCGTGGACGCGCAGGCGGGCGATGCCGCCGTCGGGGTGCTGGCAGACGCGCAGGTGCGTGAAGCGGCGCTCGGAGGTGACGGTGAAGGCGTTGGCGGCGTGGCCGCGGACCTGGCTGCGCGGGACGATCTCCTCCCACTTCACGTCGTCGGCGAGGAGGTCGCCGGGACTCGGGGTGCCGGGCACGGCGGCGGCCTGGACGCTCACGCGCTGCGGGTAGTTGCCGCGGAAGTGCGCGGTGTCGACGACGATGCCGCGGATCACGCCGGGGGCGCCGAGCCGCACGATGGCCCAGTCGTGGTCCTCGGGCGCGGGGAACGGGGAGTCGGCGGTGCCGCGGCGGCGCCGGGTCTCCCAGCCGTCCATGACCTTGCCCTTGTGCCCGAAGTGCTCGGGGTCGAAGACGGCGCGCTCGCGCACGAGGAGGTTCTCGCGCTCGGCGAAGAACTCGTCGTTGGCGGCGATGACCCCGGCGCCGAGCCGCCGGTCGGCGAGGTCGACCAGCTCGGCGAAGCCGGTGGCCTCGCCGAAGGTGCGGTAGTCGGCGTACGGGTCGCCGCCTCCGTAGGGGGCGGCGTCGTTGGCGTGCGGGTCGTCGTGCAGGCCGTCGTGCGCGGGGGTCGTCGTCATGCCCGTACTCTCGGCGACACCGACCTCGCAGGTCCATCGAAAGTTTCCGAGGTCACTGTTCAGCTGGGCTGAACAATCCTGGGCTGCGGGTGCAGTGCGTCGAGCACCCGGCGCACCGTCGCCCCCTCCTCCGCCCCCTTCCGTACGGCCGCCACCACATGCCGTACGGGCCGGTCGGCGCCGAGCGCGCACATCACGACGCCGTCCCGACGGGCCGCCGCCATCCGCGGCACGAGTGCGACCCCCATCCCCGCCTCCACCAGGGCGAGGATGGCCGTCCAGCCGGCCGCGCTGTGCGCCTGCTCGGGCACGAACCCGGCGGCCTCGCAGGCGGCGATGGTGATCTCGGACCAGGGCCCGGAGCCGCCGAAGATCCACGGCTCACCGGCGAGGTCGGCGAGCCGCAGCCCCGGCGCTTCCGCCAGCCGGTGCCCGACCGGCAGGGCCACGTCCAGCGGATCGGCGAGCAGCGGCACCCGGGTGAACTTCGGGTCGCGGGCGGTCGGCGCGTGCGCGGCGAGCGAGAGGGCGAGGTCGACGTCGCCGGACGCGAGGAGTTCGTAGGCCTGCGCCGCCTCGGCCTCGCGGACGCGGACGGTGATTCCGGGGTGGGTGGTGCGCAGCGCCCGGACGGCGGGTACGACGAGGGCGGGCACGGCGGTGGAGAACGCGGCGAGCCGTACGAGCCCGGCGTCTCCGTACACGTACTGCGCCAACTCGGCGTCGGCGCGCTCCAGTTGGGCGAAGACGGCTTCCGCGTGTCCCAGCACGATGTGCGCCGCGTCGGTGAGCCGCACCCGCCGCCCGTGCGCCTGGAGGAGCGGCACGCCGAGCTGTTTCGCCAGATTGGTGAGCTGCTGCGACACGGCGGACGGCGTCATGAGGAGCGCCTCCGCGGTGGCGGTCACGGTGCCGCACTCCCGCAGGGTGCGCAGAATCACCAGCTTCTTGATGTCCCACCGGTCCGGTCTCGGCGCAGCTTCGCTCATACGCCCCAACGTAACCCGGTCTACGCTGAAGTCATGCGGCAGACGGTACGGATCCGGACGGCCCGCCCCGACGAGGCGGAGCTGCTGAGCGCGCTGGCCCTGCGGTCGAAGGCGCACTGGGGGTACGACGCGGAGTTCCTGGCGGCCTGCGCCGCCGAGCTGACGCTGCGGGCGGACGAGGTCGAGCCGCGCCGGACGGCCGTGGCCGAGGCGCCGGACGGCCGGCTCCTGGGCTTCGCGACACTCGAAGGACAGCCGCCGCAGGGCGAGTTGGGCCTGATGTTCGTCGACCCGGACGCGATCGGCGGCGGCGTGGGGCGCCTGCTGTTCACGCACGTGCGCGAGACGGCGCGCGCCGCCGGTTTCACCCGCTTCGGCTGGGCCGCCGACCCGAACGCCCTGCCGTTCTACGAGGCGATGGGCGGGCGGCGGGTCGGCTCGATCCCGTCGGGGTCGATCGCGGGGCGGGTACTGCCGCTGATGGAGCTGGCGGTGCGCGCCGCTACGGAAGAGCGGCCAGCCAGTCGAGGAGCAGGCGGTTGACCTCGTCGGACCGCTCCTGCTGGATCCAGTGCCCGGCCCCGTCGAGCACGTGCGAGGCGACGAGCCCGGGGAGGGTCTTCGGGTACGCCTCGATCGCGTCGGCGAGCCAGGTCGTGGACGCGTCGAGCGCGCCGCCGACGAAGAGCGACGGCTGTGGGATCGGGGCGCCGTCGTAGGGCTCTAGGTCCGCCCAGTCCCGGTCCATGTTCCGGTAGCGGGCGAGGGCGCCGCTGAGCCCGGTGCGTTCGAACTCGGCCGCGTAGACGTCGAGTTCGTCCTCGCCGAGCCAGCCGGGCCGCTGTCCGGGGGCCGGGAAGCGGTCCCGCAGTCGGCCGCCGCGCGCGACGAAGTGCGGGTCGGGTTCCCCGGGCGCCGGCATCGTGTCGGCGGAGAACGCCGCGTAGAACCCGGCCAGCCAGCCGCGTACGTCGGGCTCGATCTCCGCCTCGGCGCGGCCGGGCTCCTGGAAGTAGGAGACGTAGAACTCCTCCGCCCCGCCCGCCATCCCGGCGAACACCTCGCTGGGGCGCGGGCCGCCGCGCGGCGCGTAGGGCACGCTCAGCAGGCCGACGGCGCGGAAGACGTCCGGGCGCAGGAGCGCCGAGTTCGCGGCGATGTTCGCTCCCCAGTCGTGGCCGACGACCACCGCGGACTCCTCGCCGAGCGCGTGCACCACGGCGGCGTTGTCCTCGACGAGCTCCGTCATCCGGTAGGCCTCGGCCTGCGCGGGCCGGGAGGAGCGCCCGTAGCCGCGGACGTCGACGGCGACGGCCCGGTATCCGGCCGCGGCCAGGGCCGGGAGCTGACGGCGCCAGGAGTACCAGGACTCGGGGAAGCCGTGCACGAGCAGGACGAGCGGGCCCGTGCCCTGTTCTACGAGGTGGGTGCGGCCGGCGGGGGTGGGGACGAGGCGGTGGGCGGGCGCGGCGGCGGGCGGCTGTGTCATAAGGACCTCCGGGAGGAGCGGTGCTGCGGTCCTTCGATGGTCTCCCCGGTCGGCCCGCGGCGCCGCCCGCGTTTGCCGGTCCGGCAAATTCACCGGCGCTTCGCGCTCCGGCCCGTCGCCGACGCGAGCACGACGCCCGCCAGGATCAGCCCCATGCACACCAGTTGGGTGCCGCCCATCGCCTCGCCGAGCACCGCGTAGGACAGCAGGGCCACGCAGACCGGTTGCAGGTAGTAGACGACGCCCGCGCGGGCGGCCCCGATCAGGGCGATCGCCTTGTTCCAGGCGAAGAAGGCGACGGCGGAGGAGACCACGCCGACGTACAGCAGCGGGCCGACCGTGCCCGGACGCGCCTCGAAGCCGCCCTGCACCGCCACGCTCGCCACATACGCGGGCAGCAGCATCAGCGCGCCGAGTACGAACGTGGCGAACAGGAACGCGACGCCGCCGATCTCCCGGGGCCTGCGGCGCAGCAGTGCGCTGTACGAGCCGAAGCAGACCGCGGCCGCGACGACCCACAGGTCGCCGGGGGCGAACTCGGGGGACAGCGAGCCCTTGCTGACGAGGAGCACGACGCCCGCGCAGGCCACGAGGGTGCCGGTGACGCGGCGGGCGCCCAGGCGTGCCCCGCCGAGCCGTTCGTACAGGGCCATCAGCACCGGCGACGCGGCCATGATCATGCCCATGTTGCCGGCGGAGGTGGTCAGCCCCGCCTGGTTGACGAGGGTGTTGTAGACGGTGACGCCGAGCAGCGCGGCCAGGGTGACGTACCCCAAGTGCCGCCGGATCAGGGCCCGTTCCCGCCAGGCCGCCCGGAGACCGAACGGGGCGAGGGCCACGATCGCGATGATCCACCGCCAGAACGCGTGCTGGATCGGCGGCACGCTGTCGTGCAGGGCGCGGGAGGTGACGAAGCTGCCCGACCAGACGACGGTGGCGAGCGCGGCGAGGGCGATCCCGGCACCGAGGCCCCCGACCGCCCGCCCCGGCTCGGTGGGAATACGGACGCGGTCCAGGACTGCCATCGGGAGCCTCTCGTGAGTGCTGTCTGCGGGATATGGGGATACCGTCGCAGCGCACCACCTGTCACGTCTACCGAATGTTTCCGCTGCTTATGTTCAGCAGAAACGAACGATCGAGGCCGGGACTCATCCCTCCAGATACGCCAGTACGGCCAGCACCCGACGGTTGTCGCTCTCGCCGGGCAGCAGGCCGAGCTTGGTGAAGATGTTGCCGATGTGCTTGGTCACGGCCTTCTCCCCGACGAACAGGGCCTCCGCGACACCGGCGTTGGAGCGCCCCTGCGCGAGCAGCCCGAGGACCTCGCGCTCGCGGGCGGTCAGCGAGCCGAGCTTGCGGTCGCGGACCTTGCGGGCGAGCAGCTTCGAGACGACCTCCGGGTCCATCACGGTCCCGCCGCCCGCGACCTGCCCGATGGTGCGCAGGAATTCGGCGCCGTTCGTGACCCGGTCCTTCAGGACGTAGCCGACCGCACCCGCGCCGTCGGCCAGCAACTCATGTGCGTACAAAGGCTCCACGTACTGGGAAAGCAGCAACACAGGGAGCCCCGGCACCTGTTCGCGGGCGGCGAGGGCCGCGCGCAGGCCCTCGTCGCTGAAGTCCGGCGGCAGGCGTACGTCGACGATCGCGACGTCGGGCCGCTGTGCCACCAGGGCCGTGCGCAGCTCCGGTCCGTTGTCGACGGCGGCGACGACTTCATGGCCGTACGCGCCGAGGAGCCGGACGAGACCGTCCCTCAGCAGGAAGTGGTCTTCGGCGACGACAACGCGCACGGCACCTCCATCGAGACCTGCGTCGGGCCACCGGCCGGGCTGTTCACCGCGAGGACACCGTCGAAGGTGGCCAGGCGGCGCTCGATGCCGGCCAGACCGCTGCCCCGGGCCGGATCGGCGCCGCCGCGGCCGTCGTCGGTGACGCTGACGCTCAGGGCCGAGCGCGCGACGTCGTAGCCGATGTCGATCCACAGGCGTTCGGCGTCACCGTGCTTGGCCGCGTTCGTCACGGCCTCGGCGACCGCGAAGTACACGGCGGACTCGACGGGCGGCTCGGGGCGGCCCTCCAGGTCGACGGCGACCTCCGTGTGCAAGGGGCTCAGCAGCGCCAACGACCGTACGGCGTCGGCGATTCCGCGGTCGGCGAGGACCGGCGGGTGGATGCCGCGGACGAGATCGCGCAGCTCTTGGAGGGCCGCGACGGAAGAGGCGCGGGCCTCGGCGAGCAGGACGCGCACGGCTTCCGGGTCCTCGGCGAGCCGGTGCTCGGCCGCGTCGAGGGTCATGCCCATCGCGACGAGGCGGGCCTGGGCGCCGTCGTGCAAGTCCCGCTCGATGCGCCGCAGTTCGGCCGCCGAGGTGTCGACGGCGTCGGAGCGGGTCGCTGCCAGGTGGGTGATGCGGGCGGCCATGATCTCCTGCTCGCTCGGGGCGAGCGTGGACCGGACGAAGCGGGCGTGCCGGTCGACGGTGCCGGGCGCGAGCCACAGGCCGGCCGCGCCGACGACCAGACCGAGCAGGCCCGCCATGACGGCGGTGGGGGTGTCCGTGACGTGGACGACCGTGTACCAGAGGCCGTCCCAGCCGGCCCCCCGGCCGGCCAGGTACGGGCCGAAGAACGCCAGGAAGACGCCCCACAGGCCGTAGAGGACGAGGGCGCCGGGGACGCAGGCGATGAGGCCCCCCGCGAACGAGTACAGCGTGACCCAGCGCCATTCGCGCAGCCGCTGCGGGTCCTCCAGGATCCACCGGTAGCGGGCCACGAGCCCGCGGCGCTCCGCACCCCGGTCCATCCGCGGCCCCGACGCCGATCCGACGGTGATCCCCGACCACTCGGCGGCCAGGGCGCGTTCGCGGTCCACGAGGCGCCGCATGCCGTCCGCGGCCCGGGGCAGCAGCCCGGGGACCGGGATCCACAGCGCGTTGCCGACCATGAGCGACCAGTGCATCGCCACTACCGAAAGCCACCACAGCCGATGGCAGCGCCGCAGCGCCTCGATCCGCTTCATGTCCCGCAACTCCCCCGGCTCACCTGCTCGTTCCGCCTACCGCAACGAGTATGAGGCGAACTCCCTGGGCACGTCGGTGGAGTTAACTCCCCCATCCGTGCCGCGCGACGCCCAGGCCGCGTACCCGTCGGGCCGCACCAGCAGGGCGGTCTGCCGGCCGCCGGCCCAGTGGACGACGCGGATCCCGTCGCCCTTGTACGCGTCGCCCTCGGGCAGGATCAGCACGAACTCGCCCGCGCGCAGCACCTCGTAGAGCCGCGCACCGTCGGCCAGCGCCACGTCGGGCACCCGCTTGCCGACCAGGGGGTGCGCGCCCTTGGGTGCCGGGTAGGCGAAGCCGATGCCGGTGACCTGGCCGATGGCGCGGGTGCGCACGGCGCCGATCCGGCCGATGACCCCGATGAGGGCGGCGCGGGTCGCGAGCGTGAGGGGGGACTTCGCCATCGCCATCCGCACGATGCCGCCGCTGCTGCGCAGAACGGCCTTGCCGACGGGGTGCCGCTCGGCCTCGTACGTGTCCAACAGGGCGTCCGACGCACGGCCGTTGACGACCGCGGCCAGCTTCCACCCCAGGTTGGCCGCGTCCTGCAGACCGGTGTTCATGCCCTGCCCGCCCGCCGGGGTGTGCACGTGCGCGGCGTCGCCCGCGAGCAGGACGCGGCCTACACGGTAGGCGGGTGCCTGACGTTCGTCGCTGTGGAAGCGGGACATCCAGCGGGCGTCGTACATGCCGTAGTCGTGGCCGAGGGCGAGCCGGGCGGTCTCCTTGATCTCGTCGAGGTCGAGGGGCTCGCTGTCGGGCACGTTCCGGGCGCGGTTCCAGCCGATGACGCGGTAGTAGCCGTCGCCGAAGGGCGCGATGAAGGCGAAGGCGTCACCGACCGCGTTCACCGTGAGCAGGTTCTCCGGCTGCTCGGCGAGACGGACGTCGGCGAGCACGACCGAGCGGATGACGGACTTGCCGGGGAAGGGCAGCCCCACGGCGCCCCGTACGGCGCTGCGCATGCCGTCGGTGCCGACGACGTACGCGGCGCTCAGCTCCCCCGCCTCGCCGTCCGCGCCCCGCACCTGGACGGTGACCCCGTCCGTGCCCTGGACGAGGCCGGTCACCTCGGTCTCGTACGCGAAGGAGACCCCGGCTCCGACCGCGCGCCGCTCCAGGGCCTTCTCGACCTCGTACTGCGGGACGACGAGGAGGTGGTTGAAGCGGGAGGGCAGTCCGGTCAGGTCGATGGTGAGTCCGCCGAACAGGCGGAGCCGGTCGAGTACCTGCCCTTGTTCCTCGACCTCGTCGGCCAGGCCGCGGGCGTCGAGCTGTTCCAGGGTGCGGGCGTGCACGACGAAGGCGCGGGAGAGATTGCTGATGCCGGGCGGGCGCTTCTCCACGAGGGTGACGGGCACGCCGGCGGCGGCGAGGTCACCCGCGAGCAGCAGGCCGGTGGGGCCCGCGCCGACGACGAGGACGGAGCGGTCGTGCGCGGTGCCGTTGCTCGGGGTGCCGTTCATGGAGGCCTCCTCTTACACGGTGAGGCGTTCATGGTGAGGCGTCACGTCAGGAACGAGGAAGTCCTCTTTCGCGGAGAACGCGTCGAGGGCACCCACCGCGACAGGTGCGCGGCGAGTGCCCTCGACGGGAAAACTCTGCGGGTCAGCCCTGCTTGTGCTGCTTGCGGGACTTGTCACCCAGCACCACGAGACCGGCGATCACCAGGAACAGGACGATCGGGGCCGCCACATAGAGGCCGAGCGTATCGATCACACTCAGGCCGTTACCCGGGTCGTCGCCGTCGTCGCGCGTGAGCGCGAGCGCGGGGGACGACATGAGCAGCATCATCAGCGTCGTACCGGAGGCCAGGGCGCCGGCGCGCAGGGCGTTCTTCTTGTCCACGGTGCCAACGTAGCGAACGCCTAAACGACGCGCGCGTCCGGGGGGCCTGTAAGGGGCACGGTCGTTCCCGCGAACACGTTGAGCAACGCGTGCGCGCGGGGCGAGGAAGTCAGGTCCTCCAAGGTGACGGGGCGGCCCGCCGAGTCGGCGACAGGCAGCCGCCAGTTGGGGTACTCGGTCCAGGTCCCGGGCAGGTTCTGCGGGCGCCGGTCGCCCACGAGGTCGGGCAGCCAGATGCCGACCAGACGGGCCGGGGTGCGCAGCAGGAAGCGGTGCACGGCCCGCGCGGCCTCCTCCTCGTCGCCGTGGCTGCCCGGCGGCAGCAGGCCGTGGCGGGTGAACAGGTCGAGCCACTCCGCGATCTCCGCCGCCGCCTCGGCGGGTGTCGCCGTGGACAGGCCGAGCCGCTCGCGCAGCCGCACGTCGTCGCCGGAGAGCCGGGCCGCGGTGGACGGCAGGTCGTGGGTGGTGGCCGTGGCGACGCAGTCGGTGCGCCACTCCTCGGCCGGCACCGGGCTCCCGTCGCCCTCGGGTGCGTAGTTCCGCTCGAACCACAGCACGGACGTGCCGAGCACGCCGCCCTCGCGCAGCCGCTCGCGCACGCCTGGCTCGACCGTACCCAGGTCCTCCCCGATGACGTACGTGCCCGATCGCGACGCCTCCAGGAGCAGTACGGCCAGCATCGCCTCGGCGTCGTAGTGGACGTACGTGCCCTCCGTCGGGGCCTCGCCCTCGGGGATCCACCAGAGCCGGAACAGGCCCATCACGTGGTCGATGCGGACGGCGCCCGCGTGCCGCATCAGGTTGCGCAGGAGATCGCGGAAGGCCGCGTAACCGGTCTCCGCGAGACGGTCGGGGCGCCACGGGGGCAGGCCCCAGTCCTGGCCGCGCGCGTTGAACGCGTCCGGCGGCGCGCCCACGCTCGTGCCCGGCGCGAAGACGAGCCGCTGGGCCCACGCGTCGGCGCCGCCGGGGTGCACGCCGACCGCGAGGTCGTGCACGAGCCCGATCGGCATGCCCGCCTCACGCGTGGCCCGCTGGGCGGCGGCCAGCTGGACGTCGGTGAGCCAGGCGAGCCGGCGGTGGAAGTCGACGCGGCCCGCCGACTCCCGGCGCGCATGCGCCGTCCCGGACGAGCGCGGGTCCTGCAGCTCGGCCGGCCAGGTGCGCCAGTCGGGGCCGTGGCGCTCGGCGAGCGCGTTGTACGTGGCGTGGTCCTCCAGGGCGGCGCCCTGTTCGGCGAGGTACTTCTCGTAGGCGGCCCGGCGGCCGGGTGTCAGGGGGATGTCGTACGCCGCTTCGAGCGCCTCCCGCTTCAGCGCCCATACGGCGTCCCGGTCGATCAGCCCTGCCTCTTCGAGGACGGCTTCGCGCAGCCGGGCGGCCTCGCTCGCGATCGGCGGGACGCGTGCGGGGACGTACGCGTACTCGGGTACGTCCTCGATCCGCAGGTGCACCGGGTCGGGGAAGCGGCGGGACGAGGGGCGGTACGGGGACGGGTCGGTGCCGCCGTCCGGCCCGCTGGGGACCGCCGCGTGCAACGGGTTGACCTGGAGGAATCCCGTGCCGTGGGTGTGCGCCGACCAGGACGCCAGATCGGCGAGGTCGGCGAGGTCGCCCATCCCCCACGAGCGGCCGGAGAGCAGGGAGTAGAGCTGGACCAGGAGGCCGTGCGTGCGCAGGGGCGGCACCGGGGCCTTGCGCGGCGCGGCGATCAAGTGGGCCGTCGCCGTGACGCCGTCCCGGGTCTCGACCGTGAGGGTGTGCACCCCCGGCGGGGGACTCTCCTGGTCGCCGGGGCGCGGCGGATACTCCCACCCGCCCGCCTGATCGCCGGGCTCCGTATCGGCCAGGGACAGACGGGTGCCCTCGGGGAGCTCGTCCAGCCAGCCCGGCCGTGCGGCGCCGAGCCACCACACCACCGTCGGCGGCAGCAGACGCGCGGCCGACTCCGCCTCCCGCGCGGCCAGCGCGTCCCGCACCGCTTCTGGCGTAGCCGCGTCGACGCCGAACGCGGCGAGCGCCGCCGTGACCGCCGCGTCGGAGGCCACGACCGTGCGGCCCGGCGCGGGCGAGTAGGAGGTGGCCACGCCGTACAGCTCGGCGAGCCGGGCCAGGGTCATCCCGCGGCCAGGCCGCTCGGAGTGGGCTCGGAGGTCAGCGGGGCCGCGTCGGTGAGGGGCGGCTCGGAGGTCAGCGGAGCGTAGTCCGCGAAGGGCGGTTCGCTGGTCAGCGGGGGCTCGGCGGAGGACGTCGTGGTGTCGGCGCCGGTCAGGGTGGTGTCCGCCTGTTTGGAGAGGGCCGAGAGCAGAAGATGTGCCGATGCGGCCACGGGGGCCTCCTTCGTCAGAGGTCTCATACATGTTCTCGTACGTGTCAGGAGTCCGGGTCCCTACCCACTGGATACGAAGGCAGACCTGTTCGGGCGGACAACGTGTTGCTGGTCACATTGTGTACGACGAGAAGAAGTTGACCAGGGAGCCGGGAAAACCGGAAGTCCTCCGGCCCGGCGACGGCCGGCCAACCGGAACCCCGATTCCCACTTACGGCATTCCACCGGCCACTCCATTCGCCACTATGTACTCAGTACATATACGCAGTACATACTGAGCGCCATGAGCACCCGCCACGTCCTGCTGGGACTGCTCGCTTCCGGTCCGCGCCATGGTTACGACCTCAAGCGACGCCACGACGACCGGTTCCCGCAGGCCCGTCCCCTCGCCTACGCGCAGGTCTATACGACGCTGCAGCGCCTGGTCCGCGACGGCCTCGTGGAGGTCGAGGGGACCGACTCGGACGGCGGCCCCGAGCGGACGCTGTACCGGGCGACACCCCACGGCAACCGTGAACTCCTCGGCTGGGCGGCGCGGATCACCCCGCCCGCCCCGCACGTCACCAACGAGATCTTCGCCAAGGTCGTCGTCTCCATCCTGGTCGCGGGGCAGGGCGCCGATCCCGCCGCCCACCTGCTGGCCCAGCGCGCCGCGCACATGGCGCGCATGCGGGAGCTGACCGCGGTGAAGAGCGCTCCCGGCGCCGACCTCACCACCGTCCTGTCCGCCGACTACGCCCTCGCCCACCTCGATGCCGATCTGCGGTGGATGACCACCACCGCGGCCCGGCTCGCCACCTTGACCGCGGAGGTCACCGCAGCATGAGCACACTTCTGACCGCCAGAGGACTCACGAAGTCGTACGGCAGGACGCCCGCGCTGCGCGGCGCCGACGTAGAGGTCCGCACCGGCGAGATCCTCGCCGTCACGGGCGCGAGCGGCAGCGGCAAGTCGACCCTGCTGCACTGCCTGGCCGGCATCGTCCGCCCCGAGGAGGGCACCGTGACGTACGACGGTCTCCGGCTCGACGGCCTCGACGAGGAACGGCTGAGCGAGCTGCGCCGTACGGACTTCGGCGTCGTCTTCCAATTCGGCCAGCTCGTACCGGAGTTGACCGCTCTGGACAATGTCGCCCTGCCGCTGCTGCTCGCGGGCCGCAGGCGGGCGGCGGCACAGGGCGAGGCCGACGCGTGGCTGGAGCGCTTCGGGGTGCGCGGCCAGCGGGAGCTGCGGCCGGGCGAGATGAGCGGCGGCCAGACCCAGCGGGTCGCGCTGGCCCGCGCCCTGGTGACGGAGCCGAAGGTGGTCTTCGCCGACGAGCCGACCGGCGCGCTCGACTCCCTGGCGACCGAGCAGGTCCTGACGTCCCTGGTCCACACCGTGCGCGAGACGCACACGGCCGTGATCCTGGTGACGCACGAGGCGCAGGTGGCGGCGTACGCGGACCGGGAGGTGAGCCTGCAAGACGGGGTGGTGCAGGAGACCTCCGGGGCCTTCGGGGGCGCCGGTTCGGCGGATTCCGCCTGGGGCGCCGGTTCCTCCGGGGCCGCCGGGGTCGCGTCGTCGTCGGAGGTGGAGCGATGAAGGTCGTCTCCGACCTGCGCCTCGCGTGGCTGCTGACCCGCGGCGCCGACCGCCTGGAGCGGCGGCGGGCCGCGCTCACCGCGGCGGGGGCCGCCGTGGCGACGTGGTTCGCCCTGCCGGCCATGGCACTGGCGAGCATCCAGGGGCAGTACTCCTTCACGTACGGCCACGGTCTGCTCGACCAGCCCGGCACCCGGCACGGCATCGCCGCCGGACTGCTGCTCCTGCTGGTCCCGCTGCTCGGCTTCCTCGGGCAGTGCGCCCGGATCGGCGCGGTCCACCGCGACCGGCGCCTCGCGGGCCTGCGCCTCGCGGGGGCCGGGCCACGGCAGGTGCGGCGGATCGCGGCGCTGGAGGCGGGGCTCGCCTGTCTGGCGGGGACGCTCGCCGGGTTCGTCGTGTTCGCCGCGCTGCTGCCGGTCGTGGGCTGGACACCGCCGGGCCTCGCCTGGCCGGGCCTCGTCCTCGTCACCCTGCTGATCCCGGTGCTCGCGGCGCTGGTCAGCGCCGTCGCACTGCACCGGGTCATCGCCTCGCCGCTGGGGTACGTCCGCCGGGAGCGGCCGCCGCGCGGGCCCCGTCCGCTGACCGCGCTGTTGCTGCCCACACTCGCCGTGATCCTCGGAGTGGCACTGCTCATGACCCGCGGTTCCGGTACCGGCCTCGCGGGCCTGCCGCTCTTCGTGCTCGGCGCGGTCGTGCTCACCGGCGCGGGATCCATCTGGGTCGCCGGCGCGTCCGCCTCGGCGATGGGGCGGCGGCTCGCGGGCCGCACCGAGAACCCGGCCGTGCTGCTCGCCGCCGCGCGCCTTCAGGAGGACCCGTGGGCGGCGGCCCGCAGCCACGCCGCTGTCCTGCTGGTCACGATCGTGGGGGTCGGCGTGGTCGGCATCCGCCGGGTGCTCCTGGCCGACCTGCACGAGATCCAGCGCACGGGCAGCGCGGGCGAGCCCACGGACTACTACACCTTCGGCCTTGACCTCTCCGCGGCGGCCGTCCTGGTCGCCCTCGTGATCAGCCTCGCCGCGCTCGCGGTGGGCACGGCCGAGTCGCTGTCCACGCGGCGCAGGGCGCTCGCCGCGCAGGTCGCCGCCGGGGTGCCGCGCCGGGTCCTGACCCGCACGCTCCTTCTGGAGACCGCGCTGCCGCTGGCCCCCGCACTCGTCCTGGCCACCCTCGGCGGCACGGCGATCCACCTCGCGTACGCCGTCGCGTCGGGGCAGGCCCTCCCCTGGGCGCTGCCGCTGCTGGTCCCGGTCGGCGTCTACGCGGCCTGCCTCCTGGCGGCGGCCACCGCGCTGCCGCTGCTGCGGCGCTCGGTGCACCCGGCCTTGCTGCGGACCGCCTGAGTCCTCCCGGTCGCCGGCTACTTCGCCAGGTTCGTCGGGGGTATCGGCGAGGCGGCCAGCGACTGCGGCGAGGTGGCCGAGGCGTACGCGGACGGCGCCGACACGCCGGCCGCCGGGTCCACGGCCGCCTCGCCGTCCACCAGCACCGGCGCGCCGCCCACGATCCGGATGCCCGACTCGTCGAAGGCCCCCTTGATGCGCCAGCGCAGTTCGCGTTCGACGGTAAGGGCCTTGCCGGGCATCGTCTTGGCGGTGACCCGGACCACCATCGAGTCGAGCAGCACGCTGTCGAGGCCGAGCACCTCGATGGGCCCCCACAGCATCTCGTTCCACGGTTCGGCCTTGCTCATGGCCTCGCCGACCTCGGAGAGCACCGCCCTCACCTTGTCGAGGTCCTCGTCGCCGCGGACGGTGACGTCGACGCCCGCGGTGGCCCAGCCCTGGGACAGGTTGCCGATGCGCTTGACCTCGCCGTTGCGCACATACCAGATCTCGCCGCCGTCGCCGCGCAGCTTGGTCACGCGCAGGCCCACCTCGATGACCTCGCCGGAGGCGACGCCCGCGTCGATGGTGTCCCCTACGCCGTATTGATCCTCGAGAATCATGAAGACGCCGGAGAGGAAGTCGGTGACGAGGTTGCGGGCGCCGAAACCGATCGCGACACCGGCGACACCGGCGGAGGCGAGCAGCGGCGCCAGATTGATCTCGAACGTGCCGAGGATCATCAGCGCGGCCGTGCCCATGATCACGAACGAGGCGACCGAGCGCAGCACGGAACCGATGGCGTGCGAGCGCTGACGGCGCCGCTCCACATTCACCAAGAGGCTGCCGAGCGCGGTGCCGTTGACCGCCTGCGCGGTGCGGTTCATGCGCTCGATCAGCTTGGTGATGGCCCGCCGTATCGCGACGCGCAGCACGCACGCGATGACGACGATCAGCAGCACCCGCAGACCGATGCCCAGCCAGGCGGACCAGTTCTGTTCGACCCAGCTGGCGGCCTGTCCGGCCTGCTCCTGGGCGTCCTTGAGGGTGGGTTGCGGGGAGTCGGACGAGGAGTTGCTCGCCCCCGCGGCCGACAGGACGGACGAGATCACGGCAGGTACCTCCAGGCGTGGCCATCTGCTCGCCTCGGGTGGCTCGGGGACATCAGCGGGCAGACCCACCACACTAACGGGGCATTGTGTGTGGATCGTTGTCATGTTGGAGGGAGAGACGGTGCTCACTTGGGGATGAAGGAAGTGTGGTCGAAAACACTCCAAGGCCGTTACGTGGACATGGTGGCGCCACGACCAGCCAGGAGGGGAGACTGGCTACGAGATCGTCCCGGCGCGAGCCACGCGCCGCCGGCGTACAAGGAGGCATCCGTGCCGCATGTCCTGGTCCTCAACGCGTCGTACGAGCCACTCGGCGTCGTACCGCTCCGCCGCGCGCTCGTACTCGTCCTCGAGAACAAGGCCACGTGCCTCGAGGAGTCCGGCGCCTTCATGCACAGCGCGACACGCACCGTCCCCGCTCCCAGCGTGGTCCGGCTCAAGCGGTTCGTCAGGGTCCCTTATCGGGGGCCCGTTCCTCTGACCCGGCGTGCACTGTTCGCCCGTGACGGCGGCCGGTGCATGTACTGCGGTGGCGTCGCAACCAGCGTCGACCACGTGATCCCGCGCAGCCGCGGGGGTCTGCACGCCTGGGACAACGTGGTGGCGTCGTGCCGCCGCTGCAATCACACCAAGGCCGACCGTCATCTGGTGGAGATCGGCTGGCGCCTGCGCCACAAGC
The DNA here is from genome assembly GCF_044765445.1 of Streptomyces sp. NPDC102467. Lineage (NCBI taxonomy): Bacteria > Bacillati > Actinomycetota > Actinomycetes > Kitasatosporales > Streptomycetaceae > Streptomyces > Streptomyces sp. NPDC102467. Next base: position 47,819 of record NZ_JBIWKA010000017.1, read on the forward strand.
CGGCTCCGCCGTCGGGTCTGGCCTGGCGCATCATCGGGACCGGACATCGGGATCCGCGCTGGCTGCCCTACTTGCAGCCGTTCGGCGCGGACGAGGCACTGGCCCGGATCGAGGGAGTCTCCGCCTGATCTCCGACCTGACTCTCGATCCGGGTCCCTGTGTTTCCGGGCGGCCGCACGCCGGTGGGTGTGCGGCCGCCGTCGTGTCCGGGCTCGGCTTCGCCGTGCTCGTTCATGCGCGCCGTGCGGAACACGTGTCGCCACCGTCGTTCGGCGCGGACGAGGCTGTGGCCGGAATCGAGAGCGTCTGCACATGACTGCCGATACGGGTCTCTTGTGCTCAGTTCAGGCTGGTCGCAGTACTCGGCATCGAGCGCCCGAAGGTGCGGCGGTAGGCGGTGGGGGTGGTATCGAGTGCGCGCCGGAAGTGCAGGCGCAGGTTGGCGGCTGTGCCCAGCCCGCAGTCGCGTGCCACCCGGTCGACCGAATGGTCCGTGGCTTCCAGCAGTTCCCGCGCCTTGCCGAGGCGGGCGTTGAGCAACCACCGCAACGGGGTCGTGCCCGTCTCCTCGGTGAACCGGCGCATGAGGGTGCGCTGCGAGAGGCCTGCGTGCCGGGCGAGTTCGCGTAGCGTGAGGGGCTCGTCCAACCGTTGCAGGGCCCATCCTCGGGTGGCGGAGAGCGACGCCTGGCCGGCCACCGGGACCGGGGCCGGCACGTACTGGGCCTGCCCGCCGTCGCGATGCGGGGCGGCCACCAGACCGCGAGCGATCTCGTTGGCCACCACCGCGCCCAGGTCGTGGCGCACGAGGTGCAGGCACAGGTCGATGCCGCAGCACACTCCGGCCGAGGTGAGCACGGATCCCGCGTCGACGTAGAGCACGTCGCGATCGACCGTGACGGCCGGGAAGTCCCGCTCGAACGCGTCGACATGCTTCCAGTGGGTCGTGGCGTGCAGCCCGTCCAGCACGCCCGCCGCGGCCAGCGCGAAAGCTCCCGTGCAGATCGACACCACGCGTCTGCCTCGGTCATGGGCCTCGGCCAGCGTGCGGAGCACGGCCTCCGGCGGCCGAAGCAACGGCTCGAACCCCGGCACGATCACCGTGTCGGCGGCGCGCACCTGCTCCAGATCCCCGTCGGCGACCAGGCTGAACCCCCCGGTGGTGGCTACCTTCGCGTCGAGCGCGCACACGGTCGTCTCGTAGGAAGTCTCCGGCCGGGCGGTGAAGATCTGGGTCGGGATCGCCAGATCGAGCGGGGTGACCCCGTCCAGCGCCAGGACCGCGACGCGATGCACAGTCATGGCAATATCCTAACGAAGTATGGGAATTTTGCCTCTCGCCAGGTCAGAGCGGTGCGGCCAGGCTGAAGACATGACAGAGACCACCCATGAGGCATCCACTGACCTGGTGACGCTGCCGGGTACACCGCTTTCCGACGCCGTGGTGAATCTGATCCAGTCGGTGGAAGTGCGGTCCGTCTTCAACCACAGCATCCGCACCTATCTGTTCGCCCGGCTGGTGGCCGGGCGCCTGGCTCTGACCGTCGGCCGGGACTACGACGACGACCTGTTGTTCGCCGCTTGCGCCATGCACGACATCGGTGTTGCGTCGGACGGCCCGCACAAGCAGCGGTTCGAGGTCGAGGGCGCCGACCGGGCCGCCGCATTCCTCGTCGAGCGCGGGCTGCCCGCGGCGGACGCCGAGCAGGTCTGGCAGGCCATCGCCCTGCACACCTCTCCGGGCATCGCCGAACGCCGCGGCACGCTGTGTGTGCTCGTCCGCGAAGGCGTCGCTCTCGACTTCGGCGGCCCACTGGGTGCCGACCACGTCGACGCCGTCACCGACGAGCAGGCCGCCACCCTGCACACCACGTATCCGCGGCTGGACATGGTCCGCTCACTCACCGACGCGATCGTCGCGCAGGCCGCGAAGCACCCGAAGAACGCACCCCGGTACGCGATCCCCGGCGAGCTCCTGCGCGAACGCGAGGAGTTCGGCCGAACACGGCTGGAGCACGCCTGCCGTTCGTCCCGCTGGGGCAACTGATTCCCCGCACGTCACCGGCTCCACAACCCCCTCAGGAAAAGGAAGCACCACCATGAGCATCCACACCGTCGAGGTCCCCGAGGGCAACGCGGTCTTCGGGCAGACCCGCAGTGCCTTCGCGAGCTTCGGCTATTCCGCCGCGGTTCGCGCGCACGGCCTCCTCTTCATCGCCGGAACGATCGGCCGCCGCGCCGATGGGACCATCCCGGACACCATCGAGGAGCAGACAGAGCTCGCCATCCTGAAGATCGAAGAGATCCTCCGACTGGAGAACCTCGACCTGTCCGCCCTCGTCGACGTCACCAGCTACCACGTCGACATCCGTCAGCACCTGAGCGGCTTCGGCGAGGCCAAACAGCGCCTCGTCACGGCGTCCCTTCCGACCTGGACGATCATCGGGGTCAGCGGCCTCGCCAGCCCGGGACTCCTTGTCGAGATCCGCGCGACCGCGGCGTATCCCGACGCAGTCTCGTAGCCCACCGCTCCGCCGCTCCCGCTCCTGGACCGCCCCTGGCCCGGGAGCCGGGCGGGGGGGGGCGCGGCCACCGTCACGTCACATCCGGATGACCTGGATCAGCGTGATGCGTTCGCCTCGGACGTCGGTCAGGTAGTCGACCATCAGCCGACCACGGGCCTCCGTGCGCACACCTGGACCCGTCCCGGTGCAGTCGGCCCCTTCCAGAAAGACCATGGACTCGCGCACCGCGATCTCGGTCATCAACCGTTCCGCTTCCGTCCACGCCTCTTCCGGGAGTCCTTCCAGCACGTGGCCTTCTCGCGCCCCTCGGGGTCCTGGCTGTTCACCGCCTGCTCGGCAGCGTGCAGTCTGCGAGCGGTCTCGGGGTGCCGCTCGATCCCGACGATCACGCCCCACTGCCGGTAGAACATCCGGATCGGCACGACGCTGTCCTCGTCCCCTGCCCGGACGAACGCCCTCTGCGGGTCCTCGAAGAACTCGGGGAGGCGGGACGGCGTGACCGTCGCCACCGCCTGCCGCAGCGCCGGAAGCGTCAGCTCGGGAGCGGGAATGACAGGGCTGCCCCCGTCCGCGTACGGCATGGTCATCGGGCGCCTCTTCCGCTCGTCGAGCACCCCTGTGGCACGCGCCCGCGCTAGCGCCGTTCCGCTCGCACCTTCTCTCCGACGAGCGAACCCACCCCGTCTTCCTCACCCCCACGCTTCCGGCCCGGGTCGAGACCCCATTGGGCCCACACCGTCTTGCCCACGCTCCGCGACTCCCAGCCCCAGCGATCCGCCAGCGCCCCGACCAGGAGCAGCCCGCGCCCGAACTGGTCCATGCCGTCCGGCGCCCCGCGCGCTTCCGGCTGCCGCTCGGCGCGCGGGTCGCTCACCTCTACGCGGAGCGTCACGTCGGTGACGTAGAGCCCTACGCGGATGAGGTGGTCGCGGACACCGCCGTGCAGGAGGGCGTTCGTCATCAGCTCGGAGACGACGAGGGCGACGTCTCCGGCCAGGTCCGGGTGGCCCCACTCGGCGGCGAGGCGGGCGGCTCGGCGCCGGGCGAGCGGGACGCTGCGCGCGGCGGGGGTGTAGCTGACGGTGTCCTCGCGGACGGCATCGGGCCGGTGTTCGGCCATGACGCGCACCTCTCTGTGCGGTCGGGGAGTTGGTGGTGGCTCTGCCGACCTGCCGGAGGGCAGGTCGGTGCGCTTCCGCCAACTGGCTTCGCCGGGTGGCTTGTTGCGTACGGACAGTAGCGATCTGTCTTTCTCCGGCGCAATGGACTCGGAGATAATTGTCTCCAACGAGTGAGGTAGTCGACGCGTTGACATCACGCGGGGCACCATTGAGTCCGTGAAGCGACCAGCTCAACTCGGCAACCGGACGTCAACTGTCCTTGGCCGCCGCCTCGGTGGAGAACTCCTTCGGCTGCGCGATGCCTCCGGCACGACACAGCAGCAAGCCGCCGAAGCCATCAATGCCACCAACTCGAAGATCGTGAAGATGGAACGCGGCTGGGTTCCGATGCGGGACCCTGACATCAAGGCGCTTCACGAGTTCTACGGCGCCGCCGGGCCCGAAGGCCTCGGTCTCTTGCTGGAGTTGGCCAGGCTCGACCGTGACCGGCGCAAGGCGAGGGGCTGGTGGCGACAGATGCCGCCGGACGGAACGATGGCCGAGTACGTGGCGATGGAAGACGCTGCCACGCTGGTGCGGAACTGGCAGGTCTCACTCATCCCAGGACTGCTGCAGACGCTTGAGTACACCCGCGCACTCGCCGTCGGCGAAGGGAACTGGGACGACCCGGACGAGATCGAACGCTACGCGGAGGTCAAACGGCGGCGCCAGCAGCGCCTGCTGGGCGAAAGACCCCTCCAGTTCTACGGCATCGTGTGGGAAGCCGCGCTACGCCAGGAGGTCGGCGGGCGAAGCGTGATGCGGGCCCAGCTGGAACGCTTGCTGGAACTGGCGGAACTGCCCAACGTCCGCTTGCAGGTTCTGCCGTTCCGGGCAGGCAGCCACCCCAGCATGGCCGGGCCGTTCAGCATCATCAGCTTCGCCGAGGACGGCGCCCTCGACGTGGTCCAGTCCGACACCGTGACGGATATGGTCTGGGTCGAGGACGCCGCGACGAGTACGACGTACCGGACTCACTTCGAGCGCACCGCGCGTCTGAGCCTGGCGCCCCGGGACTCGATCGCCCTCATCGAGGATCTCCGCAAGGAAATGTGAGCGATGCAAGAATTCCGCTTCGAGAAGTCCAGTTACAGCACCGTCGCCAACGAGTGTGTCGAGGTCGCCCGCAACGTGACCGGGGTCGTCGCCGTCCGCGACTCGAAGACACCCGGGACCGCCCCCACCCTCCGCATATCGCCGACGAGTTGGACCACTTTCACGGACTACCTGCGATGACCTTCGCCGACATCCCCACGACCACGCTCGCCGACCTCCTGGGCCGCCCCCAGGTCATGACCCTCGGCATCCGCTCACTCTGGACCCCGGCCCCGCACCTCGCGGGCCCGGCCTTCACGGTGCGCTGCCCGCCCGGCGACAACCTGATGCTGCACGCCGCGATCTACCGCGCGGAGCCCGGCTCGGTCATCGTCGTCGAGTCCGGCGACCTGGACCACGCGCTCGCCGGAGGCAACGTGTGCGCGGTCGCCCAGCGGCGCGGCATCGCCGGGTTCGTGCTGGACGGGGTGATCCGGGACATCGGGGAGGCCCGCGAGGCCGGATTCCCGGTGTACGGGCGCGGCGTCGTGCCGATCCCGGGCACGAAGAAGGCCGTCACTCCGCTGGGCGAGCCGGTGACGTGCGGCGGGGTGACCGTGGCGGCCGGGGACGTGGTCGTCGCCGACGAGGACGGCGTCGTGGTCGTCCCGGTCGACCGTCGCGACCGGACGCTCACCGCGGCGCGGGCCATGCTCGCCAAGGAGGCCGCCGAGTCCCTGGACGACTGGGAGGCGGCCCACCGAGCGAAGATCGACAAGGCGCTGAGCGAGGGCGGCTTCACCGGCTGACAAGGGCCGAACCCGCCCCACGCGGAGCGGAACGCCTCTGCACGCTGGTTCGAGTGAACGGCTGCGCATCTTCGGGGCGGTCCCGCGCGGGGCGTCCCAGAGTTCGGCGCGGGGCACCCGGCACCGGCGTAGCCGGGCCACAGCGACACGGAGGACCAGCGATGAGCGCCGAAACCATCTTGGAGCCGGTCATGGAGCCGCAGCAGGACCCCATCGATCTGTTGATCGCGATCGAAGAAGCGTCCCAGGCACCGATTCGGCCCGAGTTCATCGAGGGAACCGCCATCGTGCCTCCGCAGCCCAATGACAACCACAACGACGGGGCGTGAGAGCTCTTCTACCAGTTCCGTGCTGCCGGAATCCGTCTTGTGGGCTTTGGAAACGGCTATCGCGCCGCCTACAGAGACGGCCGCACCATGGCCCTCGTCATCCCCGACTTCTACGTGCGCCGCCGTCGCCCCACCGATCTCGACGAGTCCTACCGCAAAGCCCACAAGGGCTGGTACCCCCTCGACATGATCGCCCTCGTCGGCGAGGTCACCTCCAGCAACCACGAGACGGACACCGGGCCGAAGCTGCGGACCTATGCCACCGCCGACGTACCCGTGTACGTCCTGATCGACCGGCACGCCATGAAGGCCTCGTGCCACTCCCTCCCGACGGAGGGGCACTACACGACCCGCACCGAGGTCGACCTGGGCCGCCCGCTCCCCCTCCCCGAGCCCTGCCCCGCGCTCGACACCGCCCCGTTCCTGGACTGAGGCGGCGGCCGGGGCCGGATCGGTTGCCGCGGGGGGCAGGGCGTCAGATCAGGTCCTCCTCCGCGCGCCGCACGCCACCCTTCTTCTCCCGCAGCGTGGCCCGCACGCGCTCCAGTACCTGCGGGAAGTCCAGCGGGTCACCGGAGTCGACGGTGGCTTCGGTCGAGGAAGCCACCCTCAGGTTGATCGAGGTGCGGTCGCCGCTGGAGACGACGATCTCCATCACACGCCTCGTGTCGATCCGGGAGAAGTACGCGCGCTGTGACGGGCGCGGGTTCACGTACTGACCGCCGTGCCGGTTCAGCGGCACGGCGGACGTGCGCACCGCCACCACGTCCTGGTAGTGGTACTCGTTCGTGCTCTCCTTCAACTGGCCGGTGTAGAGGTCGAGTTCGCACTTGTAGATGGCCAGTTGGTAGTGGGTCGGGCAGATCACCATGAACTCGTAGCGTGAGTACCGGGTGCGCTGGTCCTGGCCGATCGAGCTGTTGCAGGGGAAGGACGGGCCCCAGACCATCATCTGGTTGCCGCCCGGCACCGGCTCCGCCCCGGCCCGGGCCTCGATGTCGGTGAAGCTCACCCCGGCCGCGCCGGAGACGCCTCTGGGCTGCACCAGGTCCGCGTCGGTGAGGCCGAGTTGGGGCAGCGCGCGGTTCAGGATGGAGAGGGAGTCCATGCCGATCAGCTGGTCGATCTCGGCGTCGGACGGGCGGGGCATCGCCAGCGCGTACGCGGCGTCGTAGGCCTTCTTCGCCGACAGGCCGCCGCTCCCGACGACGCAGCCCACGATGAGGAGGACGAAGCCGAGGCCCTTGTCCGCGCCGCTGGCCGCGACGAGCGTCAGCAGGCCGAGGGCGAAGGCACTCGCGCCGATCCACAGCTTGATCAGGGCGGAGCGCAGCACGGCCGGATCCGGCGGGTCGATGAAGTAGCGGGTGATCCAGTAAGCCGGGGGTCGCGAGGACTGCCCGCCCGGGGCGGGCCGCTGTCCCTGCGGCGGTACGTACGGCTGGGACGCCATGGTTCAGAACTCCTGCCGGTTCGGGGACGTGGAACTGCGCTCTGCCCGGCGGCTGAGCAGCGCGCGGACCGGGCTGCCGGGGACGTCGACGTGGAGGACGATCTCGCGGGCCCGGTCCGGGTCGACCAGCGCGATCAGACGCCGGGCCCCGGCGCCGGGCGCGGGCGGGCCCGACGGGCCGCCCGCCACCATGCCGTCGTTGATGACGAGGGCGAGGGCCCGGGCGTGGTGGCAGTCGGGGTACTCGGTGACGAGACGGACGAGACGCGCGGTCAGGTCGTGGATCTGGCGGGCGCCGTAGCGGTCGGGGTGGCGGCCGCGCAGGGCGGCGAGGACGAGCCGGTAGCGGGCGAGCGGGTCGGCCGGGTCCGTCATCAGCACGTGCTTGAGGTGCGTGATCGCGGATTCGTAGTCCCGGGCGCGCAACGCGTTCTCGGCCGCGACGCGGTGGTCGGTCGCGGGGGCGCCCGCGTTGACCACGATGTCCGCGTTCTGGATCAGGCGCGCCTGTTGGCCGGCGACGTGAAACTCGGTCATGACGCGCCGTCAGCCGTGCGGCAGGGCGGCCACGATGGCCTCCAGGGAGGTGACGATCCCGGCCGCCGATGCGACCCCGGCGAGCAGTCCGGCTGCCCTGTCGAGCGCGGACCGCACCCGCCCCGGGTCGGCCTGCGGCGACGACGCCTCCTCCAGAGCACCGACGAGCTCGGCCGCCGCCCGCTGCGAGCGCCCGTCGCCCCGTACAGCAGGAGTGTTCAACTCCTCGATCAGCAGGGCCAGTTGTCCGGCGAGCTCACCGGGCAGGCCGCCGTGGTTGTGGATCACATCGGCCTGCTGGATGGTGCCGCTCTGCTGCCGGATGTGGAAGGTGGCCATGCGAACCCCCGAGATGTCTGACGCGTCGAAGACAGGGAGCGACTGTAGACATCGGGTCCACCTGAATGAGGTGCAAGTTACCTATCTGGTGACATTCCTGTATGCGCGATGTCGCGGGCGTATGCAATCGGCTCCGGACGCTGCTGCTATCCGATCAGCTCGCACCCGTTTCCTGTCGATCCTGCCGAGGAGGCGACCCGCCGCCGACGAGCGGAAGTAACGAGTTGGTTGCCTGCACCCCTCCCCCTATTGACGCCCCCTTCACGGCCGACTTAGGTTCCTCGCACCCCAATAGGAAACTTTCCTAACAGTTGAACCCGCGAGGAGGCAGGCTCATGGCCGGTACGGCAGGCACCCCGGGCACCCCCAGCGTGCTGCGCGCCATGAACGACCGTGCCGCCCTCGACCTCCTCGTCGCCCACGGCCCGCTGACCCGTACCCGGATCGGCGAGCTGACGGGGCTCTCCAAGCCGACCACGTCGCAGATACTCGGGCGGCTCGAAGCCGCCGGGCTCGTGCGGACCACCGGGAGCCAGACCGGCCGCCCGGGGCCGAACGCCGTGCTCTACGAGATCAGCCCCGGTGCCGCGCACGTCGCCGCCCTGTCCGCCGATCCGACCGGGATCACGGCCGTCGTCGCCGACATCACCGGCGCCGAGCGCGGCCGGTGCCGTATCGAGGCCGAGGCGGTGTCGGAGGACGTCCGGCACCGCACCGCCCAGCTCGTCACCGAGGCCGTCGACGGGGCGCTCGCCCTGGCCGGGCTCGGGCACGACGATCTGACCGCCACCGTCATCGGCACCCCGGGCGCCATCGACCCGGGCACCGGGCAGCTGCGCTACGCCCCGCACCTGCCGGGCTGGCACTCCCGCACCCTGCGCGCCGAACTGGCCGAGGTGCTCGGCACCCCCGTCTCCATCGAGAACGACGTCAACCTCGCCGCCATCGCCGAGCAGTACGAGGGCGCCGCCCAGGACCACGACGACTTCGTGCTCGCGTACGTGGATGAAGGCGTCGGCGCCGCGATCGTGCTCGGCGGAACCCTCCTGCGCGGCGCGACCGGCGGCGCGGGCGAGATCGGCTACATGCCGCTGCCCGGCGCCCCGCTGGCCCGCGGCGGCGACGCCGTCGCCGCCCGCACCGACGCGGGAGGCGGGTTCCAGAGTCTGGTCGCCGCCCCCGCCGTGCGCCAACTAGCGGACGGCACAGCAGACTTGACGAGCGCGCTGGCCCGCGACGACGTCCTCGGCGAAGTCGCCCGGCGCCTCGCCACCGGCCTCGCCGCCGTCGTCGCCGTCGTCGACCCCGAACTCGTCGTCCTGTCCGGCCAGGTCGCCAAGGCCGGCGGCGACGCCCTGCGCGAACGGGTCGAGGCCGAACTCACCGGACTCGCCCTGCCCCGGCCCCAGTTGCGCATCAGTGAACTCGCCGGCGACCCCATCCTCACCGGCGCCCTGCGCACCGCCCTCACCCAGGCCCGCGACACGGTCTTCGACACCAGCAACGCCTGACGCCCCCCTAAAAAGGCCCCGCTCCCCCAACCTCCGTACCAGTAAAGGACGTTCGCCATGCCGCGATGGCGTATACCCCTGCACGCCCCCGTGGTGCTCGCCGCGACCGGACTGCTCCTCGCCGGCTGCGCCAACCCGAGTACCGGAAGCGCCGCCGACGATCCGACGAAGCCGGTCACCATCAAGTTCTGGCACGGCTGGTCGGCACCCGGCGAGGTGAAGGCGATCAACGACTCGATCGCCCGCTTCGAGAAGCTCCACCCGAACATCCACGTGCAGGCCACCGGCAACGTCTCCGACGCCACCATGAACCAGGCCCTGCGGGCCGGCGGTGATGAGGCTCCCGATGTCGTCTCGTCCTTCACCACGAACAACGTCGGCCAGTACTGCGACTCCGGCATGTGGGCCGACCTCGACCCGTTCATGAAGAAGACCGGGATGGACAAGACCAAGGTCTTCCCCGAGTCGCTGCTCAACTACACCAGCTACAAGGGCAATCAGTGCGCCCTGCCGCTGCTCGCCGACGCCTTCGGCATGTACTACAACAAGGACGCGTTCAAGGAAGCGGGCATCACGCACCCGCCGAAGACGATGTCCGAGTTCGTCGCCGACTCCAAGAAGCTCACCGTCAAGAACGGGTCCTCGTACAAGCGCGTCGGCTTCATGCCGAACTTCCGGCTCTACCAGAACAGCCCCGACCGGCTGTTCGCCCAGTGGGGCCCGACGTACTTCGACAAGGACGGAAAGTCGCGGCTCGCGAAGGAACCGGCCACCTACAAGTTCCTCGGCACCGCGAAGAAGCTGATGGACGCGCAGGGCGGATACGACTCCCTGGAGCGGTTCCGGACCTCGTTCGGCGACGAGATGTCGAACCAGAACGCCTTCCTCAGCGGCAAGCTGGCGATGCATCTCGACGGTGAGTGGCGCGGGCTGATGCTGGACGAGTCACAGGCCAAGTTCAACTGGGGCGTCGCCCCGATGCCCGTCCCCGACGACCAGGTCGAGACGTACGGGCGCGGCTATCTGACCGGCACCGTCGCGGGCATCGCGCACAGCAGCAAGCACCAGAACGCCGCCTGGGAACTGGTGAAATTCCTGACCGCTGACACCGATCAGGTCGTCAAGTTCGCCAACGCCATTCACAACGTGCCCTCCACGAAGGCGGCCCTCAAGTCGCCGAAGCTGGACGCCGATCCGGCGTTCCGCACGTTCCTCGGCATCGCGAAGAACAAGTACAGCCAGGTGATGCCCCCGTCGACGAACGGCGGCATGTACATCGTGCAGTTGCAGGACTTCTCGTACACGGAGGAAGCGGGCAAGGTCCCGCATCTGAAGAAGGGGCTGCAACGCCTCGACAAGCTCATCGACGCCGACACCCTGCAGTCGCAGAACTGAGGATCAGGAACTCGCGCATGGCACTCACCCTTTCCCGGCCCGCGCGCCGCAGACTGCGCACGCTGGGCTTCCTCTCCCCCTGGCTGATCGGGTTCAGCGTCTTCTTCGCCTACCCGCTGCTCGCCACCGTCTACTTCTCGTTCATGCACTACAACCAGATCAAGGCGCCCACGTTCGTGGGGCTGCGGAACTGGAAGTACGTGTTCCAGGACATGCCGCTGTTCGGCCCTGCCCTGTGGAACACGCTGTGGCTGGTCGTCGTCATGGTGGCGCTGCGCGTCGTCTTCGGCCTCTCCCTCGGCCTGCTCGTCACGAAGATCAAGACAGGCGTCGGGTTCTTCCGGACCGCCTTCTACCTGCCGTACCTCGCCCCGCCGGTCGCCGCGACCGTCGCCTTCGTCTTCCTGCTCAACCCGGGGACCGGTCCGGTCAACGAACTCCTGGGCAAGGTCGGCATCGACGGCCCGAACTGGTTCAACGACGCGGCCTGGGCCAAGCCCTCCCTCGTCCTGCTGTCCCTGTGGGGCATCGGCGACCTCATGGTCATCTTCATGGCCTCGCTGCTCGACGTACCGAGGGAGCAGTACGAGGCCGCCGACCTCGACGGAGCGGGCGCCTGGAGCAAGTTCCGGTACGTGACCTGGCCGTCGATCACCCCGATCGTGATGTTCGCCGTGGTCACCGGCGTCGTACAAACCATGCAGTACTACACGCAGGCCCTGGTCGCCGGAAAGATCGCCTCCGGCGTCTCCATCGGCCCCGGCTCCGTGATCCAGCCCGGCTACCCGGACCACTCGACCCTCACGGTCCCCCAGCTCGTCTACTCGATGGGCTTCCAGAACTTCAACACCGGCGCGGCGTGCGTGCTCTCGCTGGTCCTTTTCGTCATCGCGATGGCCGTGACCATGCTGCTCATGCGCAAGAGCTCGGGCCTGCTCGCGGCGGAGGACTGATCCCATGACACTTGCGTCTTCTACGACCATGAGGCCGACGCCCACCGCGTCCGCGACCCCGCACCCGAGCGCCTCCGGGCCCGCCCGCAAGCGCGCCCGGCGCAAGGAGATCCTGCACTGGATCGCCGTGCACAGCATCGCGATAGCCGTCGCGCTGCTGTTCGTCCTGCCCTTCGTCTTCGTCTTCCTGACGTCCGTGATGGGCGACGACCAGGCGATGAGCGGCGATCTGTGGCCGAGCTCCTGGCACTGGGAGAACTACAAGACCGTCTTCGAGACCGACGGCTTCCTGACCTGGTGGCGGAACTCGATCGTCTACGCGGGCGTCGGCACGCTCCTCACCGTGTGCTCGGCGGTCCCCGTCGCCTACGCGCTCGCCAAGTTCCGCTTCCGCGGCCGACGCACCGCGATGATCCTCGTCATCTCCACGATGATGCTGCCGCCGCAGGTCATCGTGATCCCGATGTACCTGGTGTGGGCCCAGCAGTTCCACCTCGCGGGCACGCTGTGGCCGCTGATCATCCCGATGGCGTTCGGCGACGCGTACTCGATCTTCCTGCTCCGTCAGTTCCTGCTGACGATCCCGAAGGAGTACATCGAGTCGGCGAAGGTCGACGGCTGCGGTGAGCTGCGCACCCTGCTGAAGATCGTGGTGCCGATGGCCAAGCCGGGCATCGCCGCGATCGCCCTCTTCCAGTTCTTCTACTGCTGGAACGACTACTTCGGGCCGCAGATCTACGCGGCCCAGAACCCGGCTTCCTGGACGCTGAGTTATGGACTCGAATCCTTCAAGTCCGCGCACAGCGTCAACTGGAACCTGACGATGGCCGCGACGCTCCTCGTGATGGCGCCGGTCTGCATCGTCTTCTTCTTCGCACAAAAGGCCTTCGTCGAAGGCGTCACCCTCACCGGGGTCAAGGGCTAAGGACGGTAAGGACGGTTATGAAGCTCGCAGTGGTCGGCGGAGGCTCGACCTACACACCCGAACTCATCGACGGATTCGCGCGGTTGAGGGACACCCTGCCGGTCGAGGAGCTGGTCCTCGTCGACCCGGCCGCCGACCGCCTGGAGCTCGTGGGCGGCCTCGCCCGCCGGATCTTCGCCAAGCAGGGCCACCCGGGCGTCATCCGCACCACGTCCGACGTGGACGAAGGCGTCGCCGACGCCGACGCGGTGCTGCTGCAGCTGCGCGTCGGCGGCCAGGCCGCCCGCAACCAGGACGAGACCTGGCCGCTCGACTGCGGCTGCGTCGGCCAGGAGACGACCGGCGCGGGCGGCCTCGCCAAGGCGCTGCGCACCGTGCCGGTCGTCCTCGACATCGCCGAGCGCGTGCGCCGCACGAACCCGAACGCCTGGATCATCGACTTCACCAACCCGGTGGGCATCGTGACGCGGGCCCTGCTCCAGGCAGGACACAAGGCCGTCGGTCTGTGCAACGTGGCCATCGGCTTCCAGCGCAAGTTCGCCAAGCTGCTCGATGTGGCACCGAGCGAGGTGCACCTCGACCACGTCGGCCTCAACCACCTCACGTGGGAACTGGGCGTCCGCCTCGGCGGCCCGGACGGCGAGAACCTGCTGCCGCGCCTGCTCACCGAGCACGGTGACGCGATCGCCGAGGACCTCCACATGCCGCGCGCGATCGTCGACCGCCTCGGCGTGGTGCCCTCGTACTACCTGCGCTACTACTACCAGCACGACGCCGTCGTACGAGACCTGCGCACCAAGCCGTCCCGGGCCTCGCAAGTCGCCGAGATGGAACGGGAGTTGCTGAAGATGTACGGCGACCCGACGCTCGACGAGAAGCCCGAGCTGCTCGCCAAGCGCGGCGGCGCCTTCTACAGCGAGGCGGCCGTGGACCTGGCCGCCTCCCTGCTGGGCGGCGGCGGCTCCCCGCACCAGGTCGTCAACACGTACAACAACGGCACCCTGCCCTTCCTCCCCGACGACGCGGTCATCGAGGTGCAGGCCGCGGTCGACGGCAAGGGCGCCCGCCCGCTGCCCGTCCCCCAGCTGAACCCGCTCTACTCGGGCCTCATCGCGAACGTCACCGCCTACGAGGATCTGGCCCTGGACGCCGCCCTGCGCGGCGGCCGCGACCGCGTCTTCAAGGCACTGCTCGCGCACCCGCTGGTGGGCCAGATCGAGTACGCGGAGCAGCTCACGGACGAGCTGATCGCGCACAACCGGGAGCACCTGGCGTGGGCCTGAGCACCAGCGTGCTCGCGATCGACGCGGGCAACAGCAAGACCGACGTCGCGGTGATCGCGGCCGACGGAAGTGTCGTCGGCGCGGCACGCGGCGGCGGGTTCCAACCGCCCAAGGTGGGCGTGGACGCGGCCGTGGACGTCCTGACGGAAGCGGTCGGCCGGGCGTTCGCGCAGGCGGGCGTCGAGGCGGTCGGACATGTCTCGGCGTGCCTGGCCAACGCCGATCTCCCGGTGGAGGAAGCGGAGTTGGCGCACGCGCTGCGGGCCCGCGACTGGTCGGCCTCGGCGAGCGTGGACGTACGCAACGACACGTTCGCCGTGCTGCGGGCGGGCCTGCTCGAGGACGCGGAGCCGCGCGGTGTCGCCGTGGTGTGCGGCGCGGGCGTCAACTGCGCGGGCATGCTCCCCGACGGCCGTACCGCCCGGTTCCCCGCGATCGGCAAGATATCCGGCGACTGGGGTGGTGGCGGGGGCCTGGCGGACGAGGCCCTCTGGTTCGCGGCGCGGGCGGAGGACGGGCGCGGCGAGCGCACGGCCCTGATGCGCACGCTCCCCGATCACTTCGGACTCGCCTCCATGTACGCCCTGATCGAGGCGCTGCACCTGGGGCACGTGTCCGCGGCCCGGCGTCACGAATGCGCCCCGGTCCTGTTCGCCACGGCCGCGGACGGCGATCCGGTGGCCCGCGCGTTGGTCGACCGGATGGCCGACGAGGTGGTGGCCATGTCGACGGTCGCGCTGCGCCGGCTGGACCTGTTGGACGAGGAGGTTCCGGTGCTGCTGGGCGGCAGCGTGCTGGCCGCGCGCCATCCTCAGCTGGACTCTCGTATCGGGGAGTTGCTGGCGGCCCAGGCCCCCAAGGCGACACCCCGGGTGGTGTCGGAGCGGCCTGTGCTGGGCGCGGGCCTTCTGGGTCTCGACGCGGTGGGGGCGCCGCCCCGGGTACATGCGAGGCTGCGCGGCTTTTACGCGGGTTAGGTCTCGTCGCCGGGTGCACCCCGGTGGGGACTTCTCGCGCCGTTCCCCGCGCCCCTGGAATGCGCACGTGCGTGCGCCATTTCATCGGCGCGCTTAACGCTCCCCCTGGGGCAGCGGCGAAGCCGCAAGCCCCAGGGGCGCGGGGAACTGCGCGACCAGCCCCCACCGGTCCGCGGAGGAGGTACCTCCTCAGGGGCGCGGGGAACTGCGCGAGAAGTCCCCACCGGGCCGCAGCGGCAATAGGACCCCCGACCCCGTTGGCACCGGCCCGGGGGAACCGAACGCACCCCCGAAACGTGTTCAAGGGAAGGGCCCGCAAACAAGATCGAGTCAATGGCTGTGCGGATGTCCGTCGCGGCAGCGATACTTGCGGCCGACGTACGACTCCATGGGGGAGGGTCGAGTGACATACCCGCCGAACGGGAGCGCGGCGCCGCCGGGACATCCCGCCGCGCCCGCGAAGCCGAACGTGCCGCCGCAGCAGACGCGGGGTGCGGTACACGGCATGCCCGCTTCCGCACCGGCACCCGCACCCGCGCGCCGCACCGCCTGGGCGGAGGGCATGGACCGGCTGCGGTCGGCGGCCACCACGGAGCCGGGACGGCTGCGCATCATCGGCGCCCTGCTGGCCCTGCTCGTCGTCGCGTTCGGCGCGACGACGTCCTGGCAGATGACGGACCGCTCGGCCGCCGCGGACGACGTGCTGCACTCCAGCCAGCCGCTGAGCGCCGACGCCGCCGACATCTACCGCTCGCTCGCCGACGCGAACACCGCGGCGTCCAGCGGCTTCCTGGCCGGCGGGCAGGAGCCCGCCGCCATGCGCGACCGGTACGAGAAGGACATCCGTACCGCCGCCGCCAAGCTCGTGACGGCCGCGGCCAGCACCGACCCGGGCACGTCATCGGCGAAGACGATCGCGAAGCTCAACACGCTGCTGCCGCAGTACAAGGGCCTCATCGAGCGGGCCCGCGCCAACAACCGGCAGGGCTTCCCGCTGGGCGGCGCCTACCTGCGGTACGCGAACGAGAAGATGCAGACCGAGATGCTCCCCGAAGCGGAGAATCTCTACACGAACGAGAACGAGCGGCTGCGTGACGACTACGACGCGGCGACCCCGTACCCGTGGATCGCGATCGCGGTCGGCGTGCTCGCCGTCGCCGCCCTGGTCTGGGCGCAGCGCCGCAACTACCGCCGCACGAACCGGGTGTTCAACCACGGGCTGCTCGCCGCCACCGCCGCCTCCGTCGTCGTCCTGCTCTGGCTGGTCGTGGGGCACACGGTCGCGCGCAGCGGACTCAACTCCTCCTACGACGGCGGCGTACGGTCACTGAACGTGCTGCACGACGCGAGCATCGCGTCCCTGAAGGCGCGGGGCAACGAGAATCTGACGCTGGTCAGCCGCGGCGCCGAGACGACGACCGTCAAGGGCGTGACCAAGGACAAGTACGACGTCGACTTCCAGAAGCAGATGAATCTGCTGGCCGACAAGTTGACGGCGGCGGACAAGCTGGCGGCCGACGACCGCGCGGGCCGTACGCCCGTGACCGGCGCGAACGACAGCATGAAGGAGTGGCTCGCCCGCCACACGGACGCCCGCGAGCAGGACGACGCCGGTAACTACCAGGGCGCCCTCGACAAGATCATCGGTTCGAAGCAGGACAAGCCGACGGGTGAGTGCTTCGATCTGGTGGACCAGAATCTCGACAAGGCGCTCGCGCACGAGCAGCGTCAGTTCAGCACCGACGCGGGTGACGGGCTCGACGCGATGACCGGACTGCCGGTCGGCGCCGCACTGTTGGCGGTGCTCGCCGCCGCCGGCGCGGTGCTCGGCATCGGGCGCCGGCTTTCGGAGTACCGGTGAGAGGGGGTGCGGCGATGGATGAGCGAGGTACCGGCAAGGTGAGTCTGCGCGGCTGGGGCGGCGTGGCGGCGATGGCGGTCGCCTGCGCCCTGACGGTGGTGTTCGCCCTGCTGCTCCCCCTGACGCAGCGCGGCGGCAGCGGTGGCGACGGGAGCACGGGTGTCGGTCCTGGCGGCGTGGCCGCCGGTGTGCAGGCCAGGGCGGAGTCCTGCGACCCGGAGGTGAAGGGCAAGGAGCCGGAGCGCAGCGTGAGCCGGTCCGGCAGCGCCGACGGCGGCGCCGTGCAGGACATCAAGGACCGCGGCTATGTGTCGGTCGGCGTCGACCAGAACAGCTACCGGTGGGGTTACCGCGACCCCAACAGCTCGGACGAGTCCAGCGAGTTGGAGGGCTTCGACATCGATCTCGCCCATGAGATCGCGAAGGAGATCCTCGGCAGCCCGGACAAGATCCGCTTCAAGGCCATCCCCACGAACCAGCGCATCCCCGCGATCCAGCGCGGCGACGTCGACATGGTGGTGCGCACGATGACCATCAGCTGCGACCGCCTCAAGGACGTCGACTTCTCCACCGCGTACTTCCAGACGGGCCAGCAGGTGCTCGCCCCGAAGACCTCCGACATCAAGGGCTTCGACAAGACGCTCGGCGGCAAGCGGGTCTGTTCCGCGGCGGGTTCGACGGCCGAGGGCGCCCTGGAGCAGGGCAAGAAGGACGGCCGCATCCCGGCCGGCACGGACATCTCCACGACGGTGCCGAACCAGTTGGACTGCCTGGTCCGCCTGCAGCTCGGCGAGGTCGACGCGGTGGTCACCGACGGTGCGCTCGCGGCGAGCCAGGCCGCCCAGGACCCGACGGTGGAGCTCAAGGGCGAGCCGTTCACCAAGGAGTACTACGGCGTCGCCATGAAGAAGGGTTCGGACGACCTGGTACGCCGGGTCAACCAGGTCCTGGAGGACTACCGCAAGCCCGGCGGCGGCTGGCAGAAGTCGTACGACGACTGGCTGAAGGCCGCGCTCGGCACATCGGAGGGGCCGCCGGCACCCAAGTACAAGTAGCGCCATGTACAACTATGGCCATGTACAAGTAGCGGCGGTTTCCGCCCGGTTGCGGGATTTCGGTGGGGGGACTTCGATGGATGCGAGAGGTGATCGATGGGCGTCACGGGGCCCCCTGGTCCGGTGATGGACCGGGACGAGGTGGACCGTGCCCTGGCCCGGCTCGGCGCCGAGCACGAGGCGATCGAGACGTCGCTGCTCGCGCTCCAGGACCATGCCGGACGGCGCCTGCTGGAAGGCGCCGAGCTGACCGGGGCGACCCGGGACCGCTGGGCGGCGGCCGAGCAGGCGATCACGCTGCTGTGGTCGTACTTCGACGCGTACGCGGACGCGCTGCGCACCGCGCGCGAGGTCCGGTCCCGGCGCAAGTGGCCGAACCGGGACGACCTCGTCCAGCTGACGGAGGTGCTGCGCGGTGAGGCCGTCACGGTCGCCTCGCCCGCGGGGGCCGGAGCGCCGTCGCCGTCGATCACCGGCCCGGCGAAGCTGTCCGAGCACTTCACGCTGGCCGCGCTCGTCGAGCGGATGAACCACCTGTACGCGTCGTCCCTCGACATGGTCGTGGCCGCCGACGCGGTGTGGTCGGCGCTGCCCGCCCGCATCGACATGCTCTCCGCCGAGCTGGGCCGCACCCGCAAGCTCGCGCACTCCGTGGGCGTACGCCCCGGGGAGCATCCGGCCGGCGACGACCTGGAGCGGATCACGGGCTCGCTGACCCGGCTGCGCGCACAGGTGGTGTCGGACCCGCTCACGTACTGGCAGAAGGCACAAGGGAGTTCGGCCCCGGGCGGCGGGCGGCCCGACACGACGGCGTACGACCGGCAGGCACGCGCCCTCGAAGAGGTGCGGCGCGAGATCGAGGCCGTACTGACGGTGCGGCAGGACGCGGAGGCGCGGCTCGCCCGGCTGCGGGACGTGCTCTCGCGCGCGGACCGTACGCTCGCCGAGGCGAGATCGGCCCGCGGCGAGGTCCTCGCGAAGATCGCCGCGTCGGAGGTGCCCGCGGTGTCCGGACCGCCGATCGCCCTCCAGGAGCAGCTGGCGACGGCTGCCGACTACCGCAGGCACGCCCAGTGGCACCGGCTCTCGCCCCTCCTGGAATCGCTGGAGACGAAGGCCGAGGACGAACTGCTGCGCGCCCGCGAGTCGTTGACGGCGGTGACCGCTCCCCTGGCCGTCCGTGCGGAGCTGCGCGGACGGCTCGACGCGTACAAGGCGAAGGTCTCGCGCCTCGGGTTCGCGGAGGATCGGTTCCTCGTGGAGCGGTACGACGCGGCGCGGCGCATGCTGTGGAGCGCGCCCTGCGATCTGCGGGTGGCGGAGGAGACGGTGCAGCGCTATCAGCGGGCGGTCGCCGAAGTGTTGTCGGCGGGCGGGCCCGAGCGGGCCGCGCCCACCGACCGGAGGGGGGAGTCGTAGGCATGGCCGAGGAGCACACATGCAGGCGACCCGGTTGCACGGGGTCGTACGAGGACATCGCGGGTGAGCTGTACTGCGACCTGTGCGGGATGAAGCCGGACGGCGCGGCGGTGGGCGTCCCCGCACAGAGCGCCCCGGCGTCGCGGACCTGTCAGCGGCCCGGTTGCGGGGGTTCCTACGAGGACGTCGGCAACGGGGAGCTGTACTGCGACACGTGCGGGCTCGCCCCGGTGGTGTCGCCGGCCGGCCTCGTGTCGTCGCCGCCCACCGGGGTCGCGGGCCGCGGTTCGCGCGGTTCGCAGAGCTCGGCGTCGAGTTCGCGGGCGTCGTCGCGGGCCTCGGCCCGGTCCTCGCAGTCGCGCCGGTCGGTGTCGGGGCGGCTCTCCCGTTCCCTGTCGGGGAGCGCGACGTCCCGCTCGGTGTCGGTGCGCAGTTCCGGCTCGGCGGCGAGCAGTTCGGGGCGGGCCCGGCTCGGCGCGGGTCTGGTGCGCGTCCCGGACGTGCCGCGGCCCGACCCGCGCGTGATGGTGCAGGACAACCCCGAGGTGCCCGAGCGGAAGCGTTTCTGCTCGCGCTCGGACTGCGGCGCCCCGGTGGGGCGGGCGCGCGGCGACCGGCCGGGCCGCACGGAAGGGTTCTGCACGAAGTGCGGGCACCCGTACTCGTTCGTGCCCAAGCTGGGCACAGGCGACGTCGTGCACGGCCAGTACGAGGTCGTGGGCTGCCTGGCGCACGGCGGTCTCGGCTGGGTCTACCTCGCCATCGACCGCGCCGTGTCCGACCGCTGGGTGGTCCTGAAGGGGCTGCTCGACACCGGGGACCAGGACGCGATGGCGGCGGCCATATCGGAGCGGCGCTTCCTCGCGGAGATCGAGCACTCCAACATCGTCCGCATCTACAACTTCGTCGAGCACCTCGACCAGCGCACCGGCTCCATGGACGGCTACATCGTCATGGAGTACGTCGGCGGCAAGTCGCTCAAGGAGATCGCGAACGAG
This sequence comes from Streptomyces sp. NPDC102467, assembly GCF_044765445.1. Taxonomy (NCBI): domain Bacteria; kingdom Bacillati; phylum Actinomycetota; class Actinomycetes; order Kitasatosporales; family Streptomycetaceae; genus Streptomyces; species Streptomyces sp. NPDC102467. The sequence goes on from NZ_JBIWKA010000017.1 coordinate 68,383, forward strand.
CGGCGCGCCCCGGACGGCAAGCGCGACCCGCTACCGGTGGAGCAGGCCTGCGCGTTCGGTATCGAGGCGCTCGAAGCCCTCGGCCACCTGCACAGCCGCAACCTGCTGTACTGCGACTTCAAGGTCGACAACGCGATCCAGACCGAGGACCAGCTCAAGCTCATCGACATGGGCGCGGTCCGGCGGATGGACGACGACGAGTCCGCCATCTACGGCACGGTGGGCTACCAGTCGCCCGAGGTCGCCGAGGTCGGCCCGTCCGTCGCGTCCGACCTGTACACGGTCGCCCGCACCCTCGCCGTGCTGACCTTCGACTTCCAGGGCTACACGAATGTGTTCGTGGACTCCCTGCCCGACCCCGACACCATCGAGGTCTTCCGCCGCTACGAGTCGTTCTACCGGCTTCTCGTGCGCGCCACCGATCCGGACCCGGCCCGCCGGTTCGCCTCCGCGCAGGAGATGACCGAGCAGCTGACGGGGGTGCTGCGCGAGGTCGTGGCGCTGCAGACGAACCGGCCGCGGCCCGCCCTGTCGACACTGTTCGGGCCCGAAGTGAAGGTCACCGACACGGAGTTGTTCGGGCGCTTCGTGGGCGAGGTGTCGCACCTCGGGTCCCGCGTGGTTCCCGTGCGCGTACGCCAGAAGGCGGCCGCGCTCGCCGCCCCGCCGGTGCCCGCCCTGCCGCCGTCGCCCTCCTCGCTCGTCAAGCGGCTCCAGGCACCGACCACGGCGCTGGCGCTGCCGGTGCCGCGGGTGGACCCGGGCGACCCGAACGCCGGGTTCCTCGCGGGCCTGATGGCGTCCGCGCCCGCCGAGCTGATCTCGGCGCTGCACGCGGCGCCCACCGGCTCCCTCGAGCTGCGCCTGCGCGAACTGCGGGCCCGCCTGGAAATGGGCGAACTGGACGCCGCGGTACGGGGCCTGACGGCGCTGGAGGCCGACCATCCGGATGACTGGCGGGTGGTCTGGTACCGGGGAATCGCGGCGCTCGCGACCGGCGACCACGAGCGCGCGGCGCTGTCGTTCGACGCGATCTACGACGCGTTCCCCGGCGAGCCCGCGCCGAAGCTCGCGCTCGGTGTGTGCGCGGAGGTGCTGGGTCAGTTGGACAACGCGGCGGAGTACTACCGCCTGGTGTGGGCCACCGACCCGAGCTATGTGAGCGCCGCCTTCGGGCTCGCCCGGGTGCAGCTCGCGGCCGGCGACCGGGGCGGCGCGGTGCGCACCCTGGAATCGGTGCCGGAGTCGTCGATCCACTACACGGCGGCCCGCGTCGCCTCGGTACGGGCGCGGCTGCGGGGACGTATGACCGAGGGGGTCAACGGCGACCCTTTGCTGAACGACCTGACCGCCGCGGCAGGACAGGTCGAGGCCCTCGACTCGTTCGGCCTCGACGCGGTCCGGCGCGAGCAGTTGTCCACCGAGGTCCTCGGCACCGCGCTGGACTGGGTACTCTCCGGTAGGCAGGGTTCCGGTCAGCCGCAGGGCCCCGGGCGCACGGTGGTGCTGGGCAACGATCTGGACGAGCGCGGCCTGCGCCTCGGCCTGGAGCGCTCGTACCGGACACTGGCCAGGCTCGCTCAGCGGGGCGAGGAGAGGATCGAACTGGTGGAGCGGGCCAACCGCTACCGCCCCCGGACGTGGGTGTGAGTTGATGTCGCAGACGCACCAGCCGACCGCTATGTCGGTGTGCCCCAGTTGCGAGGAGCCGCTCGACGACGGCGACCGCTTCTGCGGGGCCTGTGGGTACGACCTGTCGTCGGAGCCGGCCACCGCCTCCCCGGAGGCGACCGCCGAGCAGGCCGCCGAAGTGGACTGGCCGGACGCCCCCGAGCTGACCGGCTCGGGCACGCCCGCGCCGGTCCATCTGGCGACCGATCTGGCGGGCACGGACTCCGGCGGGGGCGAACTGCCCGCCGCCGTCCGGTTCGACGACCCTCCGGACGGTGACTTCGAGCTCGCCGCGCCCGATCCGCGGACGGCCTCGCCCGAGGAGCTGGAGGCCGCGACACCGGCCTCCGGCACCAAGCTGTGCGTGGCCTGCCGCGCCGGGCAGGTCGACGCGGACGGCTACTGCGAGAACTGCGGGCACGCCCAGCCGCGCGAACGCGACCACATGGAGCAGGAGTTGGGCGCGGTCGCGGCCGTAAGCGACCGGGGCCTTCGCCACCATCGCAACGAGGACGCGTTCGCGATCTCCTCGGCCGCGCTGCCCGACGGCTTCCCCGCCGTCGTCGCCGTCGTCTGCGACGGGGTGTCGTCGGCGACCCGCCCCGATGACGCGTCGCTGGCCGCGACCCGCGCCGCCAACGAGGCGCTGCACGAGTCGCTCCCCCGCGGCACGCACCCGCAGCAGGCCATGCACGAGGCGATCGTGGCGGCGGCCGAGTCGGTCAACGCCCTGGCCCAGGAGCCCGAGACGGCCCGCGAGCACCAGCCGCATCAGAACGCGCCGGCCTGCACCTTCGTCGGCTCGGTCATCACGCGCGAGCTGCTGATCGTCGGCTGGGTCGGCGACTCGCGCGCCTACTGGGTGCCCGACGACCGCACGGCGCCCGCGGCCCGGCTCACCGAGGACGACTCGTGGGCCGCGCAGATGGTGGCCGCGGGACTGATGAACGAGGCGGAGGCGTACGCCGACGAGCGGGCCCACGCGATCACCGGCTGGCTCGGCGCCGACGCGTACGAACTGGAGCCGCACACGGCTTCCTTCAAGCCGGACCGGCCTGGTGTGGTGGTGGTGTGCACCGACGGCCTGTGGAACTACGCGGAAGGCGCGGAGGAGATGGCGCGGATCGTTCCCGCCGATGCCGCGCTGCGTCCGCTGCACAGCGCCCAGGTGCTCGTCGGACACGCGCTCGACGGCGGGGGCCACGACAACGTAACAGTGGCGGTGCTGCCGTTCCCGGTCGCACAGCAGGGGGCAGGATCGGCCTAGACCGGACGATGTCGTCCGGCTCGTCCGGCTCGTGTCGAACGTCACAGTGGGTCTTGTTCAGGGGGGACTTGTCACCATGGCCAACTTCTCGAAGTCGAACGTCCCGCAGTTCTCGGTCGAGGTCTATCAGAACGAGTTCCTGCCCGAGGGCGGCCGCGAGGTCAACGCGATCGTCACCGTGACCTCCACCGGCGGCGGCACCGTCGGCACCGCCGCGGGCGCCCCGTACCCGTACGGCGCGGGCGGCGGCACGGACGCCGCGGTGGTGCTGATGGTGGACTGCTCCGGCTCGATGGACTACCCGCCGACCAAGATGCGGGGCGCCCGGGACGCCTCGGGCGCGGCGATCGACGCGCTGCGCGACGGGGTGCACTTCGCGGTGATCGCGGGCACGCACGTCGCCAAAGAGGTCTATCCGGGCGCCGGGCGGCTCGCCGTCGCCTCGCCGAGCACCCGGGAGCAGGCCCGGCAGGCGCTGCGCAAACTCTCCGCGGGCGGCGGCACCGCGATCGGCACCTGGCTGCGCCTGGCCGACCGCCTCCTCGCCGCCGCCGACGTACCCTCCTCGGCGGTGCGCCACGGCATCCTGCTCACCGACGGACGCAACGAGCACGAGTCCCCGGAGGATCTGCGGACGACGCTGGACGCCTGCGCGGGCCGCTTCACCTGCGACGCCCGCGGCGTCGGCACGGACTGGGAGGTGAAGGAGGTCACGGCGGTCGCCTCGGCGCTGCTCGGCACCGCCGACATCGTCGCCGACCCGGCGCACCTGGCGTCCGACTTCACCCTGATGATGGAGACGGCGATGGGCAAGGAGGTCGCCGACGTCGCCCTGCGGCTGTGGACCCCGCTCGGCTCCGAGATCAAGTTCGTGAAGCAAGTGGCGCCCACCGTCGGGGAGTTGACCGAACGCCGCACCGAGGCAGGGCCCCGTGCGGGCGACTACCCGACGGGCTCGTGGGGCGACGAGTCCCGCGACTACCACGTGTGCGTCCAGGTCCCGAACGCCGACCTCGGCCAGGAGATGCTCGCCGCCCGCGTCTCCCTGGTGATCCCGCAGCCGGACGGCTCGGCGCAGACCCTCTCGCAGGGGCTCGTCCGCGCGGTGTGGACGGACGACATGGCAGCCTCTACGTCGATCAACCCGCAGGTCGCGCACTACACGGGCCAGGCCGAACTGGCCCAGGTCATCCAGCAGGGCCTGGACGCGCGCAAGGCGGGCGACGCGGACGGGGCGACCGCGAAACTGGGCCGTGCGGTGCAGCTCGCGGCGCTTTCCGGGAACGCCGATACGGCGAAACTGCTTTCGAAGGTGGTGGACGTGGTCGATGCCGCGGAAGGTACTGTTCGATTGAAGGCGAAGGTCGCGGAGGCCGACGAGATGACTCTCGAGACCCGGTCCACCAAGACGGTTCGCGTGAAGAAGTAACAGCAGTAGCGGCAGTAACAGCAGTAGCAGACGCAGAAGCAGTACCAACAGCTCAGATTGACGTACGAGTACGTACGAAGGAGAGGGGGAAGCGCCGACATGCCGACCTGCCCGAACGGACACCAGTCGGGTTCCGACGACTGGTGCGAGGTCTGCGGTCACCGCATGACCGGTGCCGTGCCCCCGCCCCCTCCGCCGCCCCCGGCCGCCGGTTACGGCTACCCCGGGCCTGCCGCGTCGCAGATGTCGGGAGGCCTGGGCGGAGCGCCCGAGCTGTGCCCGCAGTGCCGTACGCCGCGTGAGGGCGGTGCCCCGTTCTGCGAGGAGTGCCGCTGGAACTTCCTCACGAACACCGCGACGTCGTACACCCCGGCGGCCCCGAACCCGCCGCTGCCCAATACGGGCGGTCCTGGTGGCCCCGGTGGTCCGCAGGGGCAGAACCCGGCGCCGCAGCGCTTCCAGCAGCAGCCGCCGCAGGGCCGCGACCCGTACGAGTACCAGGGCTCGCGCCCCTCGCAGATGAACCGGCCCGCCGAGCCGATCCCGCCGAGTCCCTTCGGCGGTGAGCCCTCGGGCCCGTCGCCGTTCCCGCCGGGGCCGAACGGGACGGGGGGCGGCGTCCCCCAGGCGTTCCAGCAGCAGCCGCAGGCGCCCGCGCCGACCCAGCCGGGTCCGCCCTCGCCGCCGCCGTACCCGGACTTCGCCCGCCCCCAGTCCCCGCAGGGGCCCCCGCCTCCGCCGCCTGCCCCGACGCACCCCTCGAACCCCTCGCAGCCGTCGTTCGGCGGAGGCCCCGGCGGGACGAACGGGGACGACTGGGTGATCTCGCCACCGTCGTCGTCATCACCGTCGGCGACCGCGCCGCCCTACCAGCAGCAGCCGCCTCAGCAGCAGCAGTACACGCAGCAACCCCAGCAGCCGCAGCAGCCGCAGGGCCCCGTGAGCTGGTCGGCGACGATCGGTCCCGACCGCGAGTACTTCATGGCGATGATGCACCGCAGCGGTCCCGAGGCGTCGGGCCTGAACCTGCCCGCGTACTCGCCGGAGCAGCGGCGTCAGCTCGTCGGCAACCAGATCACGATCGGCCGCCGCCGCCACTCGACCGGTGACACCCCCGACGTCGACCTGTCGGTGCCGCCGGAGGACCCGGGCGTCTCGCACTCGCACGCGGTGCTGGTGCAGCAGCCGGACGGCACGTGGGCGGTCGTCGACCAGAACTCGACGAACGGCACGACCGTCAACGGCGGCGAAGAACCGATCCAGCCGTTCGTCCCGGTCCCGCTGCAGGATGGTGACCGGGTGCATGTGGGGGCCTGGACCACGATCACGATCCACCGGGGTTGAGCCCCCACGGCCGTACGCCCGTCCGCGGGCCGGCGGGGGCTGGCACTACACACCTCTCAAAGCCCACACATACGGCCCCTCCGGATCATCCAGCCACGCCCACTCCTGTCCCCCGGACACCGTCACCCCGAACCGTTCCCGCGCCGGCCGCTCCTCCCGCTGCCACAACGCCATCGCCTCGTGCGGATCCATCGCGCCGGCGGTAAGCGTGAGCAGGAACCGGAAGAGTTCGTCCTGGAGCACCCGCCGCGGCAGCCCCCCGATGTGCTGCACGGGCGCAGCCCCTTCGGTGTCGCCGCGCAGCGCGACGAAGTACGCCGGGGTGTGCAGGAACCGCCCCTCGGCGTACGCCGCGTCCCGCACGGTCAGCATCAGCAGCCCGGTCGACAGCGGCGCGAGGATCCGGGCCCCGGGACGGCACTGCGCGAGCCAGGCCACGGGCACCGAGCGCAGCGCGCACGTCGCCATGATCCGGTCGTAGGGGGCCCGCTCCGGACATCCGCGCGCCCCGTCCCCGGTGACGACGGCCGGCCGGTACCCGGCGGCGGTGAGGTGCGACCGTGCCGCTTCGGTGATCTCGGGGTCGAGGTCGACGGTCGTGACGCGTTCGTCGCCGAGCCGGTGCGCGAGCAGCGCCGCGTTGTAGCCGGTGCCCGCGCCGATCTCCAGGACCCGGTCCCCGTCGCGTACGTCCAGGTCGACCAGCATCTGGGCCATCAGGGACGGCTGGCTGCTGGAGGAGATCAGCTCGCCGTCGCGCAGCCGGGTCGCCAGCGGCTGGTCCGCGTAGGCGCCGCGCAGCCAGCGCTGTCGCCGCTCGGGGTCGGGATGCTCGCCCCACAGCCGTTCGTAGCCGCCGGTGACGCCGACGAAGTAGTACGGCACGAAAAGGTGGCGCGGTACGTGCGCGAACGCCTCGCGCCACTGCGCGTCCGCGTAGTTTTCGTCCCACGCACCGCTCTCCGCGATCTCCCGTACGAGCGCGGCCCGCGCCCGTGCGGCGAGCAGTTCAAGGTCACCGGGTCCTTCGACGTGCTCTGCGGCCATATGTCCACTGTGCTGCGCGGACGCCGGATCGGCGAGCCCCTCGTCACGACCGGCAGGGTCCTGAGTCCCAAGTCCTAGGTCACCCTGTCTGAGACCATGGAGGCGTGACTGAGATCCCGCGCGACACGCTTCAGGAGCAGACGTTCTACGAGCAGGTGGGCGGCGAGGAGACCTTCCGCCGCCTCGTGCACCGCTTCTACGTGGGCGTCGCACAGGACCCGCTGCTGCGTCCCATGTACCCGGAGGAGGACCTGGGCCCCGCCGAGGAGCGGTTCGCCCTGTTCCTCATGCAGTACTGGGGCGGCCCGCGCACGTACAGCGACAACCGGGGCCATCCGCGCCTGCGGATGCGGCACGCCCCGTTCCAGGTGAACCGGGCGGCGCACGACGCGTGGCTGAAGCACATGCGGGACGCGGTGGACGAGCTCGGGCTCTCCGACGAGCACGAGCGGACGCTGTGGAACTACCTGACGTACGCGGCCGCGTCGATGGTGAACACGGAGGGCTGACGCCCGCCGGGACACCGCTCAACGGGCACCCCGCCCCGGTATCCGGTCCAGACCTCTTCCCCAACCCCTGCCTCTTCTGACAACATCCGGACAGACTTTCGGGGGCGTTGGGCGTGGCAGGGGAATGCGGGGGCGGCAGAGGTGTGGGGTTTTGTCCTCCTACGTGTGCGGGCGCATCGCCTGTTGCTGACCGCGGCGGTGCTCGCCGTGCTGCTGACGACATCGGTGCTCGCCATGCTCAGCGCGTTCTCCGGGGCGATCGGCGACGCCTCGCTGCGGCACGCGCTGCGCACCCGGGACGCGGCGACGACCGCGCTCGTGGTCCGCGCCGACGTACCGGCCGAGGGGCGGGAAGCAGCCATCGCCGCCCTCGACAAGGGCGCGCGGCACACCTTCGACGGGCTGCCCGTACGCCGTGAGTCACTGATCGCGTCCGGCCCGTACGGCCTGCCGCACACCCCGCGCGGCAAGCAGCCGGACCTGACGAGGTTCGCGGCGATCGAGCCCTCGGAGGTGAAGGTCACCGCGGGCCGGCTGCCCCGGGCGCCGCACGGCCCGGTGATCGAGGCGGCGCTCCCGGTGGTCGCCGCGCAGCAGTTGAAGCTGAAGCCGGGCGACCGCCTCACGCTCGCCGACCGGCTCGGCGGCCCCGCGGTCACCGTCGAGCTGACCGGCGTCTGGCGCCCGGCGCGCCCGCAGGCCCCGTACTGGACACTCGACGAGCTGGGCGGGCGCGGGGTGCGCAAGCTGAGCTTCACGACGTACGGGCCGCTGCTCGCGGACCCGTCGGTGGTGACGGGCGGCAAGGTCAGCGACGGGCAGTCGGCGTGGCTGGCGTCCGCGGACTTCCGGACCATGACCGCAGGACGGATCGACGCGCTGCGTGACGCCGCCCGCGCCGGCACCCAGGAACTCCTGCACAGCAAGGCCCTCGCGGGCACGACCGCGGTCGGCACCGCACTGCCCGACGTGCTCGACCGGGCGGAGCGGGCACTGCTCGTGGCACGCTCGACGCTGCTGATCGTGGCGCTGCAACTGGTGCTGCTCGCCGGATACACGCTGCTCCTCGTGGCGCGGCTGCTGAGCGCCGAACGGGCCGGTGAGACCTGGACGCTCCGGGCCCGCGGCGGCTCCCGCGCCCGGATCACCGGGCTCGCGGCGGCCGAGTCGCTGCTCCTCGCGCTGCCCGCCGCGGTGTGCGCGCCACTGCTCGCGGCTCCGCTGACCCGGCTCGTCGCCGCGCAAGGCGCCCTGTCGCGGATCGGGCTGCGACTCGATATCGACGCGGGCGGCGCGGCGTGGCTGACCGGCGGGGTCGTCGCGGTGGGCTGCGCGCTCGCGGTGACGGTACCCACGCTGACCTCGCAGGCACCGGCGCGCGGCCGGGCCAGGGCGCTGCCCGCGCCGCTACGGGTCGGGGCGGATGTGGGGCTGCTCGTCATCGCCGGTGTCGCGTACTGGCAGCTGGACCGGCAGACGGAGGGTGCGGGCGCGATCAGCACCGACCGCGGGGGCCGCCTCGGCATCGACCCGCTCCTGGTGGTGGCCCCGGCGCTCGCGCTGCTCGCCGGCACCGTGCTGACGCTGCGGCTGCTGCCGCCGGTGGCGAGGCTCGCGGAGCGGTGGGCGGCAGGCGGGCGCGGGCTGCCCGCGGCGCTGGCGGGCTGGCAGTTCAGCCGTCGCCCGATGCGCGGCGCCGGTCCTGTGCTGCTGCTCGTACTGGCCGTCGCCATGGGCATGTTGGCGATCGGGCAGGGCGCTTCGTGGGACCGCTCGCAGGAGGACCAGGCCGACTTCCGCTCCGGCGCGCCGGTCCGCGTCCTCGCGACGGAGCCCGGCATGGACCAGGTCGCGCGGTACGCGCAGGTGCCCGGGGTGCGCGACGCGGCACCCGGCTACCGGCAGTCGGTGCCGCTCAGCGGCGGCCGGACGGCCACGGTGCTCGCGCTCGACACCGCGCACATCAAGGACGACCTCCTGCTGCGCGACGACCTCACGGACTCCTCACCACGGCAGGTCGTCGCATCGGTCACGCCGAAGTCGAAGGCGGCCCCGGGCATCCGGCTTCCCGCGCACGCCGCACGCGCCGAATTCGCGTTGCGTGCCACGAACGTGGACGGCACGGGCAGTATCGGCCCCGACGAGATCACCACCGTCTCCGTGACGCTCCAGGACCGGTACGGGCTCACGTACCGGCTGGGGCTCGGCGATCTCCCGCTGGACGGCAGGGGCCACCGCCTCGGCCTGGACCTGGGCGCGGCGGCCGGCCCGCTCACCGTGACGGGACTCGACTTCGAGACGGATCTGCGCGTCGGCAAGGGCGCGCGGCACCGCATCGCCCTGGAGAGTGTCGGCGCGACCGAACAGGGCGGCGCCGAGCGGAAGTTGGAGCACAAGGACGTGCGGTGGGTCACGTCGATGGTGGGACACGGCACCGAGTCGGGGGGCGCCGACGCCGCGCCGACCGCGCCGGAGATCACCTCGTCCCGGCCGGACGGAACGGTGGCGGTGGTGTACGGCACCGGGTTCGTGCCGCCGGATACCGGTTACGGCGCCCCGTCCAGCCTGGACATCCGCCTCGACGTCACCCGCCCCGAGGTCAAGGAGATCGCCGCGGTCGCCACCGACCGCTATCTCACGTCGTCGGGTGCGCGGGTCGGGCAGCGCATCGACGTGGAAGTGGCCAACGCGACCGTGCGGGTGCGCATCGTGGGCAGCGTCCGGGCGTTGCCGACCACGGGCCCCGAGGCCGGCGCGACCGCGACGGGCCAGAACTCCGACTCCGACAGCGCCGGCCCCGGCGGCTCCGGTTCCGCCGGGACGAAGGACGGCGGCGCGCTCCTGCTCGACCTGCGTGACCTCAACCGGGTCCTCACCGGTGACGGCACCGACCCGGACAGCACCACCGACCCGGTCGCCCCGAACGAGTGGTGGCTGTCCACCGCCCCGGGCGCCGACGCGAGGGTGGCGGCGGCGCTGCGGGACCGCCCCGACACGGACCCGTCGCAGGTCGTGGTGCGCGCGGAGACCGGCGACCAGTTGCGCGACGACCCGCTCGGCGCGGGCCCCCAGTCGGCGCTGGCCGCGGCGGCCCTCGTCGCGGCCCTCCTTGCGGCGGTCGGCTTCGCGGTGAACACGGCGGGGTCGCTGCGCGAGCGGCGCTCCGAGTTCGCGATCCTGGGCGCGCTCGGCGCCTCGCGCCGCCGCCTCGCCCGGCTCGTCGCCGCCGAGCAGTCCGTTCTCGTGACGCTGGCGCTTCTCGTGGGGGCCGGGCTCGGCACGTTCCTGACCCGGGCGGTGGTGCCGTTGATCGTGCTGACCGGCGACGCGACCCGGCCCGTACCCGACGTGCTCGTCCGACTCCCCCTGCATCAGGTGGCGTTGCTTCTCGCGGGCGTGGCCGTCACGCCCGTACTCATCACGGCGGCTCTCGCACTGCGCAGGCCGCCGCGCGCCGCCATCACGCTGCGCATCCAGGGAGGCGAGTGAGATGGCCGCTGCGACGAAGGCCGTGGCGCCCTGGGTGCGCACCCGGCTGCGGGCCGCGCCGGGGGCGGCGGCCGCGCTGTTCCTGCTGGTGCTGCTCACCTCGTGCCTGGCCGCCGTGTTCCCACGGGCCGTGGACCGCTACGAGGACAAGGGGCTCCGGCAGGCCGTCACCGAAGAGGCGCCGAGCCGGATGATCCTGGACGTCACCTCGACCGGCGTCGAACTCCCGCTCGGCACGCGGGACATGAGCCTCACGGACACCTTCACGGAGGCCGCCTACCGGAAGATCGCCGCGTCTCTGCGGGAGCCGTTCGTCGCGGATCCGCGCGAGTCGTCGTACGGGCTGCGCACCCTGGCGGAGGGGTTGCCCGCCAGGTGGGACGACTGGCTGCCCCAACCGGACGGGTTGCCCGCGCAGTTCACGATGTACGCGCAGCACGGGCTCGCCGAGCACGCGAAAGTGACGGCGGGCAGGATGCCCGGCGCCGCCTACACGGACACCCGGGTGGAGGCCGCCGTGACCCGGGCGACCGCGCGCGCCCTGCACATCGAACCCGGCTCTGTCATTCGCATATCAAGGACCGACGCGCGGCTGATCTCCGTACACATCACGGGAGTTGTCGACCCCGAGAACCCCTCGGGCGCGTACTGGTCGGCCACACCACTGCTGCGGACACCCACCCTGCACAGCTCCGCGGACGTACCGCCCTTGCACTCGTGGTCCGGTGCCCTGCTGCTGAACCCGGCCGCCGCACCCGCGCTCATCCTGACGGGGCCGGTCGAGCAGTACTGGCAGATGGCCCCGGACACCTCGGCGTTCACGGCCCGCCGCCTACCGGACCTCAAGGCGGGGCTGGCGTACACCTCGGACGGGCCCGGGCTGCGGAAAGTACGGCAGGCGACGGGCAACACGTCCACGGACGTCTCCAGCGGGCTCGACGACGTGATCACCCGTTTCGAAGGGGCGCGCTCCAGCATCACCCCCGTGGTGTCGGTCGCCGCATACGGCGCGGGGACCGTCGCCTGCGTCGTACTGCTCATGGCGGGCGGCCTCGCCGCGGACCGGCGGCGCACCGAACTCGCCCTGCTGCGCGCACGCGGCGGTTCGCTGCGCGGCATCGGCGGGCGGCTGCTCGCCGAGACGGCCGTGCTCGCCGCTCCGGCCGGTGCGCTCGGCTGCCTGCTCGCGCTCACGCTCGTGCCGGGCGGCCGCTGGGCGCAGGCCGCGTGCGCGGCCGGCGCCGTGGTGGTCGTGGCGTGCGCCGCGCTCCCGGTGCGCGCGCTGGCCGCCCACCGCCGGGCACGGCTGCACGGCGCCCGCGACGACGTGGCCACGGCCCGCCCGTCCGCCCGCCGCACGGTCATCGAACTGACCGTCCTGGTACTGGCCGTCGGCGCCGTCGTGGCGCTGCGCCGCCGCGGCGCCACGGACGGCGGCGACAGTCTCGTCGCGCTCGCACCCGTGCTCGTCGGCGTGGTGGCCGCGTTCGTCCTCGTACGCGTCTATCCGCTGCCCCTGCGCCGCCTCGTGGGGCCCACCGGGCGGCTGCGCGGCGCCGTCGGCCATCTGTCGCTCGCCCGCGCCGCGCGGGCCAGGGCGGGCGCGAGCACGACCGTACTGCCGCTGCTCGCGCTGCTCACGGCGCTGACGACGGCGGCGTTCGGCGGCAGCGTCCTCGCCGGGATCGACAGCACCCGCGACCACGCGGCGCTCCTCGCGACCGGCGCGGACGCCCGCGTCGACGGCGACGGGCCACTGCCTGCCGCGCTCGTCTCCCGGATCCGCGAGACGCCCGGCGTCGACACCGTCGTCCCCGCCACGATCCACGAGGACGCCGAGGTCAGGGACGGCACCCGCCGGCTGCCGCTCGCCGCGGTCGACCCGGCCGCGTACGCGCGCCTGGCCCGCCAGACCGGACTCGGGGCTTTCCCCGCGGGCGAGTTGAAGCCGACGGCGGCCGACGGCACGATCCCCGCCCTGGTCTCGCCGTCCATGGCCGCACTGTTCGCGGGCGGCCGCCTGGACCTGTGGATGAACGGCGAGAACGTGGCACTGCGGGCGGCGACCGTCCGCACCACGACGCCCGCCCTCTCCGAGGACTTCCTGATCGTCGACGCCGCGGCACTCGCCCGCGCGACCGGCGCCCCGAACCGCCCCACGACGCTGCTGCTCGGCGGGGCCGCCATCGATGCGGACGCCCTGCACAAGGCGGCGGGCCCGGACCGGACCGTGCGCGTGCGCGCCGTCGAACGCGCCCGCTACGTCGACACCCCGCTGCAGACCGGCGCCACCGGCATCTACGTCGCGGCAGTCACCGCGGGCGCGGGCTTCGCGGCCCTGGCCCTGCTCCTCGCCCTGGCCACGGCCGCCCCGGAACGTCTCGCGCTCCTGGCCCGGCTGCGCACCATGGGCCTCACCCGCCGCCAGGCCCGCCGCCTGCTGATCCTGGAGGCGCTGCCGCAGGCCCTGCTCGCCGCGGCGGGCGGCGCCCTGACCGGCTGGGCCGCGGTCCGCCTCCTCTCCCCCGGCCTCGACCTCACCGGCCTGGCCCTGGCCGACGCGGCGGGCGGCGCGACGGCCCACCTGACCACCGATCCGCTGTCGCTGGTACTGCCCGCGGTGTGTGTGGTGGTGCTCGCGGTGGGGGTGGCCTCGCTGCAGGCGTGGTGGGCCGGACGGCTGGGCTCCGTACGGGAGTTGAGAGCGGGTGAGGTGACGTGAAGCACGAATCCGAGATCGAACCGACCCTCCGGGAGACGGCCACCTCATGACGACCGAACACACCGGCACCCCGTCCCTCGCCGAGCTGGAGGCGCGGGCGTCGGCCCACCGGGACCGCCCGGCCTACGGCCACTCCGCCCTGATCAGCTGCGACCGTCTGGTCCGCGTCTTCACGACGGACGGTGTCGAGGTCCAGGCCCTCCAGGGCCTCGATCTCCTCGTCCAGGAAGGCGAGTTGATGGCCCTGGTGGGCGCGTCGGGCAGCGGTAAGTCGACGCTGATGAACATCCTGGCGGGCCTGGACGAACCGACCGCGGGCGCCGCCAAGGTCGCCGGCCACGACCTGCTCACGATGGGCGCCAAGGAACGCCTCCGCTACCGCCGCGAGGCCGTCGCCTTCGTCTGGCAGCAGACGGCCCGCAACCTGATCCCGTACCTGACGGCGACTCAGAACGTGGCACTGCCCATGCAGTTGCGCGGAAAGACACCCCGAGCCAGAAAGACGGAGCGGGCCACGGAGCTCCTGGCTCTCCTCGGCGTGGCCGACTGCCGCGACCGCCGCCCGCAGCAGATGTCCGGCGGCCAGCAGCAGCGCGTCGCCATCGCCGTGGCCCTCGCCAACGAGCCCAAGGTGCTCCTCGCCGACGAGCCCACCGGCGAGCTCGACTCGCACACCGGCGAGCAGATCTTCGCCGCTTTCCGCACGGCCAACGAGGAGTTGGGCACGACCGTCGTCATCGTCACGCACGACCAGGCGGTCGCCTCCGAGGTGCGCCGCACGGTCGCCATCCGCGACGGCCGTACGTCGACGGAGGTGCTCCGCCGCACCCACGTCGACGCGACGACAGGCCAGGAGTCCCTGATCTCGCGCGAGTACGCGATGCTGGACCGCGCGGGACGACTCCAACTCCCCTTGGAATACACGGAGTCACTGGGCATGCGGGACCGCGTCATGCTGGAACTGGAGGAGGACCACATCCAGATCCGGCCGGACGACCAGGAGCGCTGACACGGCTGATCCATGACCGGCCCACGGCTGTTCAGGTCGGCGTGACCATGAGCCCGCCTCAGGTCGGCGTGACCATGAGCCCGCCTCAGGTCGGCGTGACCATGAGCCCGCCTCAGGTCGGCGTGACCATGAGCCCGCCGAGTCCGCCGCCCGCTCCGATGGTGCCGCGCCGCAGGGCCACGGAGCCGTACGGAGTGCGCAGCCGTGCCCACGCCCCGGCCGCCAGCAGATCGACGAGGTCGCCCCGGAGGAACCCGAGCGAGGCCGCCGCGTGCGCCAGACGCACCGGCACCCCGCTGCCGCCGATCTCCCGGGACCAGATGTCGCGGCCGATCCGGTCGAGCCCGGCCCGGGTCCGCTCCTCGGGCGCCAACTCCTCGACGCGCGACCGGAATTCACCTACGGCGACCTTCACAAGGCCGCGCAGCGCCTCCGCGCCGGGGAAGCCGGAGACCCGCTCCCACCCGCCGCGCGGCGGCAGCACCCCGGCCCACGGCGGCCCGGTGACGGCACCAGGGACCGAGGCCGTCGACGCACCCTCATCGACCGATTCGAGCAGCTCCCCGGCCGACACGGTCGCGTCGAGCACGTCATCGATCCCGTTCTCGTACGGCTTCAGCAGCCGTGCCGTACGGATCGCCAGCACCTCGAACGACGGCGGCCGCCCGAACACGGCGAGCGCCTGCCCGCCGGCCTGCGCCTGGAGGCGTACGGCGGCCGCCTTGTCGTAGTGCAGCAACCGGCCCAGGAAGGCGGCGAGATCCGCCGCCTCCCCGGCATCGGCGAAATACAGCACGGGCGCGCTCATGCGGCGAGCGCCCCCGCGTCACCGCTCTCGTCCCGGTACTCCTCCAGGAACTCCCGCTCGTCCGCGGTGATCCGGCGCGGCCGCTGCGCCTCGAAGTCGAACGGCACGATCACCGTCGAGGCCCGGACGTACACCTGGTCCGGGTCCTTGACCTCGTAGGCGAGCGTGAACGACGCCGCCCTTATCTGCGTCACCCACATCTCGATGTCCACCGGCGCGTGCCGGTGGACCAACTGCCGCTTGTAGTCGATCTCATGGCGCGCCACGACGGACCCCTGCTGGAAGTCCTTGTCCGGTCGGAACAGGAAATCAATACGAGCTTCCTCCAAATACCGGAGGAAGACCACGTTGTTCACGTGGCCGTACGCGTCCATGTCCGCCCAGCGCAGGGGGCAGGCGTATACGTGGCGAGCCATCAGCCGCGGGTCAGCTTCTTGTAGGTGGCGCGGTGCGGACGGGCCGCGTCGGCACCGAGCCGCTCGATCTTGTTCTTCTCGTACGAGTCGAAGTTGCCCTCGAACCAGAACCACTTGGAGTCACCCTCGTACGCGAGGATGTGCGTGGCGACCCGGTCCAGGAACCACCGGTCGTGAGAGACGACCACGGCGCAGCCCGGGAACTCCAGCAGCGCGTTCTCGAGGCTGCTCAGGGTCTCGACGTCGAGGTCGTTCGTCGGTTCGTCGAGGAGCAGCAGGTTGCCGCCCTGCTTGAGGGTGAGCGCGAGGTTGAGCCGGTTGCGCTCACCACCCGACAGAACACCTGCGGGCTTCTGCTGGTCGGGCCCCTTGAAGCCGAAGGCGGAGACGTACGCACGCGAAGGCATCTCCACCTGCCCGACATTGATGTAGTCGAGCTCATCCGACACCACGGCCCACAGCGTCTTCTTGGGATCGATGTTGGCGCGGTTCTGGTCGACGTAACTGATCTTGACGGTGTCGCCGACCTTGATCGCACCGGAGTCCGGCGTCTCAAGCCCCTGGATCATCTTGAACAGGGTGGTCTTGCCGGCACCGTTCGGACCGATGACACCCACGATGCCGTTACGCGGCAGCGTGAAGCTGAGGTCGTCGATCAGGACCTTGTCGCCGAACGCCTTGCTGAGGTGCTCGACCTCGACGACGATGCTGCCCAGGCGCGGGCCCGGCGGGATCTGGATCTCCTCGAAGTCCAGCTTCCGCATCTTGTCGGCCTCGGCCGCCATCTCCTCGTAACGGGCGAGGCGCGACTTGGACTTGACCTGGCGCCCCTTGGCGTTGGAGCGGACCCACTCCAGCTCTTCCTTGAGGCGCTTCTGCCGCTTCTCGTCCTTCTTGCCCTCGACCTTGAGGCGCTCGGACTTCTTCGACAGGTACGTGGAGTAGTTGCCCTGGTAGGGGATGGCCCGCCCGCGGTCGAGCTCGAGAATCCACTCGGCGACGTTGTCCAGGAAGTACCGGTCGTGGGTGACGGCCACGACGGCGCCCGCGTACTGGGCCAGGTGCTGCTCCAGCCAGTTCACCGACTCGGCGTCGAGGTGGTTGGTGGGCTCGTCGAGGAGGAGCAGGTCGGGCGCCTCGATCAGCAGCTTGCAGAGCGCCACACGCCGCTTCTCACCACCGGAGAGGTTGGTGACACTCCAGTCGCCGGGCGGGCAGCCCAGCGCGTCCATGGCCTGCTCCAGCTGACCGTCCAGGTCCCACGCGTTGCCGTGGTCGAGGTCCTCCTGGAGCTTGCCCATCTCTTCCATGAGCGCGTCGCTGTAATCGGTGGCCATGAGCTCGGCGACCTCGTTGAACCGCTTGAGCTTGCCCATGATCTCGGCGGCGCCGTCCTGCACGTTCTCCAGGACCGTCTTCGACTCGTCGAGCTTCGGCTCCTGCATGAGGATGCCGACGCTGAAACCAGGCAGGAGGTAGGCGTCACCGTTCGACGGCTGCTCAAGGCCCGCCATGATCTTCAGAACGGTCGACTTACCCGCACCGTTCGGACCGACGACGCCGATCTTCGCCCCCGGCATGAAGTCCAAGGTGACGTCATCGAGGATCACCTTGTCGCCGTGCGCCTTGCGCGTCTTGCGCATGGTGTAGATGAACTCAGCCAAGAGAAACCGTCCGGCAGTCGAAGTGTGGCAACGCGGGACCCGCATGATGCGGCTCCACCGCGTGAGGGCAGATACACCCCATCTTGCCGCATGGCCAGCGCTGGGAGGAAACCCGTATCACTGGGTGGCCCTGAACTGGGGGTTACGCAGGCCGGCCCGGCGCCGCGAGGGCGCCGGGCCGGCCTGTCGGGTACGTCGGGCTGTCAGTCCGTGCCGAACTCCATCGCGGCCCGGTCCAGCAGCTCCGCGTCGTCGGAGATGTCGCCGCGGGAGGCGATGGCCTCGGCGCCGCCCTCCGGCATGGTGCCGATGAGGCCGGTCGCGGCGGCCTGCGCTGCGCCGATCGCCGGGTTGGCGGTGCCGATGAGGCCCAGGCCGGCGTACTGCTCCAGCTTGGCGCGCGAGTCGGCGATGTCGAGGTTGCGCATGGTGAGCTGGCCGATCCGGTCCACCGGGCCGAACGCCGAGTCCTCGGTGCGCTCCATGGACAGCTTGTCCGGGTGGTAGCTGAACGCCGGGCCGGTCGTGTCGAGGAGCGAGTAGTCCTCGCCGCGCCGCAGCCGCAGGGTGACCTCACCGGTGACGGCGGCGCCGACCCAGCGCTGCAGCGACTCGCGGACCATCAGGGCCTGCGGGTCCAGCCAGCGGCCCTCGTACATCAGACGGCCGAGACGCCGGCCCTCGTTGTGGTACTGGGCGAGGGTGTCCTCGTTGTGGATCGCGTTCACCAGGCGCTCGTACGCGGCGTGGAGGACGGCCATGCCCGGCGCCTCGTAGATGCCGCGGCTCTTGGCCTCGATGATCCGGTTCTCGATCTGGTCGGACATGCCCATGCCGTGGCGGCCGCCGATGGCGTTGGCCTCCATCACCAGGTCGACGGCGGAGGCGAACTCCTTGCCGTTGATGGTCACCGGGCGGCCCTGCTCGAAGCCGATCGTGACGTCCTCGGTGGCGATCTCGACCGACGGGTCCCAGAAGCGGACGCCCATGATGGGCTCGACCGTCTCCACACCCGTGTCGAGGTGCTCGAGGATCTTCGCCTCGTGGGTGGCGCCCCAGATGTTGGCGTCGGTGGAGTACGCCTTCTCCGTGGAGTCCCGGTAGGGCAGGTCATGGGCGACCAGCCACTCCGACATCTCCTTGCGGCCACCCAGCTCGGCCACGAAGCCCGCGTCGAGCCACGGCTTGTAGATCCGCAGGTTCGGGTTGGCGAGCAGGCCGTAGCGGTAGAACCGCTCGATGTCGTTGCCCTTGTACGTCGAGCCGTCGCCCCAGATCTGGACGTCGTCCTCGAGCATCGCCCGGACCAGGAGCGTGCCGGTGACGGCGCGGCCCAGCGGCGTGGTGTTGAAGTAGGCGCGACCACCCGAGCGGATGTGGAACGCCCCGCAGGTGAGCGCGGCGAGCCCTTCCTCGACGAGCGCCTCACGGCAGTCGACCAGGCGGGCGACTTCGGCGCCATAGGCCTGCGCACGGCCCGGGACCGAGTCGATGTCGGGCTCGTCGTACTGGCCGATGTTCGCCGTATAGGTGCAGGGGACGGCGCCCTTGTCACGCATCCACGCGACCGCGACAGAGGTGTCGAGGCCACCCGAGAAGGCGATGCCGACGCGCTCGCCGACGGGAAGAGAGGTGAGGACCTTGGACATAGGAAGAGTATGCATCATCACGCATGATCATGCAAAGGTGATGTGCGTCCCATCCCGCCGGACAGCCGTACGCACCGCCGACGGGAGGGGAACGGGCTCACTCGCCGTCGGTCGGCGTCTTCTTCTTACGGACCAGGAAGACGGAGGCTCCGCCGATCAGGACCAGCACGATGGCGATGCCCGCGATCACGGGCGTCGCGTTGGAACTGCCCGTCTCGGCGAGGTCCTGGCCGGCACCGGTGCCGCCGACGGACGCCGGGCTCGGCTGTGTCGTCGTCTGCGTGGTCAGCCCGTCGTCGGCGGAGGCGGCGGCCGCGTCGGCCACCGTCCGGCAGTCAAGGACCCCGCGCAGCCGCTTCTCGAAGCCGTGCGGCCCCTTGATCGTGAAGTCGTACGCCTGGTCCTCCTGGAGCGGGATCGTCACCGTCCGCGAGGCCCCGGCGGCGGTCGTGTACTCCTCGCCCATCAGCGTGAAGGTGAACGGCTTGTCGCCCTGGTTCACCGCGGTGATGTCCACCCCGCTCTTCGCGCAGTTCTTCCGCGCGGACAGCGCAGGTACCGCCCCCGCCTTCGCCCAGTTCGCCGTAGCGGTCGCCGAGACCATGGACTCGCTGGAGCCCGCGAGGATCTGCGTCTGGCTGCGCGTCTCGGAGGTGAAGGCCCGGCCGACCGGCACGGTCGTCGACGCCTGCACGGTCAGCGCGGCGGAACCCGCGGAGGCGTCCTCGGGCACGTCGAAGAAGATCTGGCTGCCGTCGGCGGCGGCGGTCACCGGCTTGCCGTCCTTGTCGACGACCGTCACGCCGTCCGCGGCGGCCTCGGCGGGCGGGGTCACCGAGACGGCGTCCGCGTTCGTGTGCACGGTGACCGGGCCCAGCCGCTCGCCCGGACGCCCGGAGACGGCCCCCGGCGACAGGGTCAACGAGGCTCCCGGCTCAGCGAGGCCCTCAGCGCTCTTGTGCAGATAGTCCGCAAGCTTCTCGGCGGCGGGGCTCACGGCGTCCACGTCGGCCTTGTCCGAGTAGCGCCAGATGGCGACCTGCGTGCCGGCCGCGGCGTCCTGCTCGGTGAGGCTGCCCGCGCCGGCCTTGCGGGCGAGCGCGGCGAGGTCATTGACCTGGGGGTACGAGTTCTGCAGGATCCAGCGGATCCGGCCCGCGTCCGCGTTGCCGCTCAGTGACGTGCCGCTCCAGGGCGTCTCCTGGTACTTGGCGTCCGTCTGGGTCGGGTTGTGGATGTCGATGCAGTACGTCTGCAACATCCCACCGCCCTCGACGGTCATCCGGAACAGCCCCGCGGAGACCTGCTCGTCCTGCCCGCCGTCGTGGATCACGGCCGCCCCGTACGTCTCCAGGCCGCCTATCGTGGCGCTCGCGCCGCCCGGCTCCTTGGTGCCGTCGTCCGCGAAGGCCGGTCCGGTACCGGATATCGCCCCGGCCACCACGAGTCCCGACATCAAGGTCGCCGCGGCAAGGCGAGCGGCGCCTCGCCGACGGCGCCCGGCCCGTGAGAACACAGAAAACACGCAATTCCCTTCAGGCAGGACGCTCTGACACATAGGGGGGGGTGGTGTCCCGCCGACAGAATCAATGAGTCTTTTGAAGCCCCCTGAGACTCTCGAAGCCCCTGCAGCCCATAGAGCCACGCCCGGCATCCTAGGGACGCAGCCCATCACGATCCCCAGAGCTGCGCCCCGGCAACCGATCCGAATCGCAATCGTTATCGCCGACGCCGCCTCCGAGCTGGGCTTATCGACAAATCACCGGCACGCAGTCGTCGATAAGCCGCACTTCGGGCACCCCCTCAACGGTCACGCGTCACCCGTTATCCGTCACCCGGAGTCCGGACGCTCGGTCACCCGGAGTCCGGACGCTCGGTTACCGGTGCCGCTCACCGCTCGTCCCTCGCCGCTCACCCCACCGGCTCCGGCTCGATCTCGAACGACGGCTCGTCCTTGGCCTGTTGCGGCCCGTCCTGCCGCCCGCCCTGCAGCTTGTCCTGTCGACCGTCCGCGTCCGCCGCCGCCCTTCTGGCGGCCCTGCGGAACGCCGACGTACCGCGCGACAGGTCGTGCCCGACCGCCGTGGCCTGAATGTCTGCCGACGTCCAGTGCTGGCCGCCCCGCTCCTCGTCCCGCACCTTCAACCGGCCCTGCACGATGACCGGTTCACCGATCGACACCGAGCCCTGCACATTCGCGCCGAGCGGCCCTTTGGCCCACACCGTGAAGAAGTTGGTGTGCCCGTCCACCCATGTGTTCTGCACCGCGTCGAAGCGGCGTGGGGTCACCGCGAGCCGGAACCGTGCCACCGGCCCTGACGGCAGCTCCCGGTACACCGGTGTCGTCGCGACGTTCCCCACCACAGTCAGCAGCGTCTCGTTCATGTCGTACGTCCCTCCCCGTCCGCATCGCGGCCCGAGCCCTCCCCGAGCCGCGATCCCAGACTGCCCCGGCGCCACGAACCGCGCCGACGCCTGTGTCCTACCGGCCGGTTGTGGAAAACCCGGCCACCCGTACGTACTGCTCCCGCACCTCCCGGTACCGCAGCAGCTCCGCCGCGACGGGGTCGAGCACCCGCGCCCTGCCGCACGCCGCGGCCGCGTCCCGCAGGCGCCGTTCCGCCTCGTGGCCGTACCTCCGCGCCGGCCCCTTCGCCGCCAACCGGCAGGACCACTCGACGCACGGACCGCCCACGATCCCGGTCAGCATCATCAGCACGGGCACACCCAGGTTCGGTGGGAAGACGCCCACGATCTGGCCCAACAGCCACAGTCCGCCCAGTACCTGAAGCACCGTCATCGTCACCTGCAGCAGCACGGCGACCGGCCACCACCCGGGCCGCGGCGGCCGCCCGGCACCGCTGCCGTACGGCACCGAGGAGGCCCGACTGCCGCTCCCCTCCCGCGAGTCGGCCTCCACGGCCAGCTCGTCCAGCGCCTCCGGCAGCCCCTCCGAACCCCGCGCGGCGGCCTCCCGCACGGCCTGCCCCCACGCTGCGGGCAGTCCCGTCGCGGCGGCGTCGCCGACCGCGCGTACCGCGTGCTCGACGCGCTGGCGCGCCGTGGCCTCCTCGTCGGCAGGCACCAAGGGGGCAGCGGCCGGTGACGTGAGGCTGCGCTGAGCCTCGTACCAGCGCCAGAGCCTGAGCCAGGGGGTGCCGCACGCCTTGTTGGCTCCGCGGGACCAGGCGCGTTCGGCGGCCTGCCCCGCGGCGGCGGCGCCCACCGCGTCGGCGAGCCGGTCGGCGAATTCCTCGCGCGCCGCCTCGCTCAGCCCGGTCTGCCGCCCCACCGCGTACACGGGCCGCAATTGGTCGGCGGCGGCGTCGATGTCGGCGGCGATCCTGCGGGCAGCGGCCCCCCGCTCGGCCGTGAACTGGTCGAGGCAGTCGCGCAGTTCACCGACCCCCTCGCCGGTCAGGGCGGACAGCGGCAGCACGGTGGCCCCGGGCTCCCCGTGCTCGCCGAGCGCGATGCCGTCCTCGTCCAGTAGTCGCCGCAGATCGTCGAGGACCTGCTCGGCGGCGTCCCCGGGCAGCCGGTCGATCTGGTTGAGGACGACGAACATGACCTCGGCGTGGCCCGCCATAGGCCGCAG
The DNA here is from genome assembly GCF_044765445.1 of Streptomyces sp. NPDC102467. Classification (NCBI taxonomy): domain Bacteria; kingdom Bacillati; phylum Actinomycetota; class Actinomycetes; order Kitasatosporales; family Streptomycetaceae; genus Streptomyces; species Streptomyces sp. NPDC102467. Next base: position 91,005 of record NZ_JBIWKA010000017.1, read on the forward strand.
GTACCGCTCGTGCAGCATGGCGTCGGCGTACTTCTCCGGGTCGACGACCCAGATCACGGCGTCCACCAGGGCGAGCACCCGATCGACCTGTTGGCGGTGCGCGGGCGCCGCGGAGTCGTGGTCGGGCAGGTCGACGAGGACGAGGCCGTCCAGGGCCGCGTCACCGTGCTGCCCCTGCAGCGGCCGCCGTCGCGAGCGTCCCGGAATGCCCAGCCGGTCGAGCAGTCCCGCCGCGCCGTCCGTCCAGCTGCACGCGATCGGCGCGGAGGTGGTGGGCCGGCGCAGCCCGGTCTCCGAGAGCGGCACACCGGCCAGGGCGTTGAACAGGGTCGACTTGCCGCTCCCGGTCGCTCCCGCGACGGCGACGACGGTGTGCCGTGCGGAGAGCCGCCGCCGGGCGGCCGCCTCGTCCAGTACGCGCCCGGCCTCGGCGAGCGTCGATCCGTCGAGCCGCGTACGGGACAGCCCGACGAGTTCGCGCAGCGAGTCGAGCCGCTGCTTGAGCTCCCCTTCTGGTGGTGCGTCGTACGTTGCCGGGCTCATCGGCCCCGTCTCCAGCGCCTCGACCGGCAGCCCTCCGGCACGGCGCGCGATGAGCCCGTCGTCCCAGGGCTCGGCCCGTTCGGTGCGATCGGCCCGTTCGGTGTAACCGGCCCGTTCGCTGTGATCTGCACGATCCGCGCGATCGGCATGATCCGAGTGATCGGCGTGATCCGTGACGGCGGTCACCGCCCTCACCTCTCCTTCTGCAGCAGTGACAGGGCCGCGATCAGCTCGGCCTGGGGTTCGGGGCCGACGCCGAGCGTGTCCATCGGCGCGAGCCGGCGTTCACGCTCCGCGCCGAGGACGGTGTCCAGGTACTCGCTCAGCAGCCGGCCGCCGCTGTCGCGCAGGCCCAGTGCGGCCTGCGCTCCGATCCGCTCGGCGAGGTTCTCGCCCGCGGCGGCGGCCCGCCGCCCGCCGAGCAGGGCGGTGGCCACGAGCGCGGCGACGACCTCGGGATCGGGCGGCGTCGAGCCCTGTGTGTCGCCGACGGCCCGTACTTCGTCCTCGGCGTACTCCTCGAGCACCCGCCGCCAACGCCGTACGGCCATCCCGATCCGGTGCTCGGCGCTCTCCAACTCGGGGTCGCGCCCGGCCAGCTCGGGAGCGCCGCTCCCCGGCTCCCGGCGCCATGCTTCGTCGATCCGCTCGTCAGCAGCGGTCACCGCACACAACAGAAGAGCGCCCAGACTCTCGACGAGCGCGTCGAGCAGCTCACCCGCCGAACAGTCCAACGGATAACTCCGCCACCGCTTCAAAGCGTCCCCGGTAAGTACGGCGCCTCCTTGCAGCCTGGTGACTACGCGCGCGTGCTCGCTCTCGTACGCGTCCTCGACGGCGGCGGTGAGCCGGACCGCGGATGAGTACTGGGCGGCGACGGACGCGGCCAGCTCCGGCATCCGGCTTCGCAGCGAGTCGAGGACGCCCCGGGCGGTGCGGGTCATGGCGAGGGCGCGAGCGTCCGGGTCCTGGGCGCGATGGGTGAGCCAGGCCCGCAGCGGCGCGACGGCGGTGGCCGGCAGCAGCCCGCCGTCGCCCGTGGACTCGGGAAGCTCGGGCACGGTGAACCGGGGCACTTCGCCGAGTCCGGCCTTGGTGAGCAGCGCGCCGTACTGTCGCGACACTTCGGCGAGGACCTGATGCGGTACGCGGTCGAGCACGGTGACCAGGGAGGCGTCGTGTTCCTTGGCGGTACGCAGCAGATGCCACGGCACGGCGTCGGCGTACCGGGATGCGGTGGTGACCATGACCCACACGTCGGCGGCGTTGATCAGCCGGGCGGCAAGGAGACGGTTCTCGGCGACGAGCGAGTCGACGTCCGGCGCGTCCAACAGGGCGAGCCCGCGTGGCATCGTCCCCGCGGTCTCCACCCGCAGCGCCCGCTCCCCGTCCTCCAGGAGGGGCGCGAGCGCGTCGTCCTCGTCCGGTACGCCGCTGTCCTCGTCGTCCGCCTGACGGGGCACCCACACGCGCGTGAGGTCGGGCAGTACCCGCATTCCGGAGAACCAGTGGTGGTCGTCGGGATGGCAGACGAGTACGGGCGTACGTGTCGTCGGCCGCAGCACGCCCGCCTCGCTGACCACCCGCCCCACGAGGGAGTTCACCAGGGTCGACTTGCCTGCCCCGGTGGAGCCGCCGATCACCGCGAGCAGCGGCGCTTCGGGGGCCCGCAGCCGGGGCACCAAATAGTCGTCGAGCTGAGCGAGCAGCTCACCGCGATTGGCGCGCGCCCGTGGTGCCCCCGCGAGGGGGAGCGGGAAGCGCGCGGCGGCGACACGGTCGCGCAGGGCGGTAAGTGCGTCGAGCAGCTGGGGCCGTACGTCCAAGGTCACCACATGCGAAGAATGCCCAATTTTGGAGCCTTTCTGAAGCATATGACCACCTCTGCGCGCCGATAAGGCACCAGTCGGCAGGCACGAGACCCTGAACAAGGTGCCCGATATGGCACAGGAAGCACACAGCGGGACGGAAGGGGAGGCAGGGGGCGCAGGCATAACGAGTGCACAACACCCGGGGCGTGAGACGCCAAAAGCGATGCACGATTCGTACCTGCCTGCGATTATCAGGACCGCTTCACGGAACCTCCACATAGCTCCACGGAGGCGAAGCAGCAAGGTCCGGGACCCGGGAGCCCTATCCTTGTCCCCGGCAAGGTCACGGATCTCCCCCATGTCCGGTCCAAGCCACCGGCCATACACCGGCCCCCGTAGCTCAGTGGATAGAGCAGGCGCCTTCTAAGCGCTTGGCCGCAGGTTCGAGTCCTGCCGGGGGCGCCTTTCCTCAGCCCTCCTTCGGGAGGGCGTTTTTGCTGGTCAAGGGCCTAGCCGTGTGACACGCACTTCCCCGACGATCAAGGGGAGGCAGCGGGACTGTCCGGCTGTCAGCAGGTTTCTGCGGGTCGCTGTGTCGCATACGGGTCGACGGCCGTCGAGTGCCTGACCCCCGACGAGGTCACGCAGTACATGTCCGAGGTCTCATCGATCCGGCTCCTGGGCGCCCTCGATGGGACCGGGCCTCGGGTGCGGAACCGCGATGGCCGACAGCTCCTCCCCCAGTAAGGCAACAGAAGTGCCGGCACCTCATGAGCCCCGACGCATTGCGAAGCCTGCGAGCGAGCTGAACGACGTCTACGACCTTCTCGACGAGATCCGCCTGCGCCCAGGGATGTGGGTGCGCGGCAATTCGCTGCCGCACCTTGAGTCGATGCTGCTGGGCTACCGCCTCGCCCTCAACCTGCACGGCCTTGACGAAGACTGGCCCTTCTGGAACCCCGGCAGCCAAGGACTCTTCGCCGAGTGGCTATGGCAACGGCTCGGCCGCCACAGCGCGGCGGGCTGGGCCACGGAGATCGAGCGCGAGGCGCAGGCGGCCGACCAGGAGCCCCTTGACCTGTTCTTCAGCCTGTTCGACGAGTACCGAGCCGAACGCGGTCACACAGCCCGATAGCACTGTGGTGGGCTGAGGTGGAGGATGCCGCCATGGCAGTTGAACCGAGACGTCCCCTCAGCGAGCTTCGACAAGGCGAGACAGTGCAAGTAACAATCACCAGTCACGAGCCCTGGGGCCTCATGGCGGAGCTGAACGGATACGAACCCGTGGGCGCCTCGTTGGACACGATTCGTCGCAGAAGCGAGCTGGGGGTGAAGCGCCTCGTGCAGCAACTGCCGCCAATGGGCGCCATCGTTGATCTGGTCGTAGGCGAGGTGCGCGACTGGGATCACGAGCCCTGGATATGGGTCGACCTCACGGCACCCGGTCCTGCCGAAGAGTGACCGTGCCCCCGGCGTGCCCGATCGAGCAGGGAACACCGGGGAACGACGGTCATCCATGGACAGCACACACGACGAAGGCCCCCGCCCGATATTCCTGGTCAGGGGCCTTCAGCCTGCGCGCCACGACTGTCTTCAAGATTGATGGCCTGCTGCATCGCCGCCCAGAACCGTAGGCAGGTGAGCAACCACGAGGCCGATGGCGTCCTCAGCCGTTGTCCCCCATCCGAGGCAGGTCGTGCAACCCGCCGCGTAGACGCCGTACGGCGGCTCACCCAGCACGATGAATGGCAGATCATCAATCGGAGGCTCGTGCCACGGGGGAGCGTCACGGATGAACTTGAGCGTGCCGTGCGTGTGAAAAGGGAAGAGGCCGCGTAACACAGGCTCCGAGTATGCGGCCGTCGCGATGGGCGGCAACGTGTCGTCGAACCAGCCTCGGGTCATTGGTCGACGCTCCAACAACCATGTCCACGCAGTCTCGGCATCTGGCGCCTCAGGCATGGTCGTACGATCCGGTATCCGACAGGCGGCTGACAAGCCCTCTGTGTCGGTACAGGAGCGCGATGCCGTGCCAGATCCGTGCCAGGTCGCGGTCGGGGAGCCCGGGGAACGGCGAGGTAACGGGACATCCTCCCGTAGGTCTACCGGGCCACGGCTTCGCAGGTCGGATACCCAACCAGCCCTAGTTCACCCGAGCTTCCCAAGCTCAGCGCCTCGATGTCAGACCCTGGTGCTAGTTTCCGTCGCCTCGAGGACAGTGGGAGGGAAGTTGCCGTGGGGGCTTCGAGTTGGGATTACTACGTTCCGTACCAGGAAGATCTTGATGCTGCTCTGCAGGAATTGCGGCGAGAGGTGTTCCAGGCAGAGGAGTACTACTGGGTGAATGGTGCCGACTGGCGGGCCGCGGAAGAACGGGAGCCTCGACCTCAGACGTTGGAGCAGCTGTGGCAGGACGAGCTGGTCCAACAGGCAGGTACCCATTCCATCCTGGATGTCTTCCACATACTGGGGCCTGACGACACCCCGGACTACAACACCGTAGAACCTGTGACGGCCGAGGAAGCACGCGAGCTCCTAGGGACGGACAAGCTGACCCGTGCCCACGTCGAGAAATTTGACGTCTTCCCGCAGTCGCGATGGGTGGGCCGGTGCGCGGTGCTGCATGACGATCAGGGAGAGCCCCGCGAGATCTACTTTTGGGGTTACTCGGGCGACTGAGGGCCGGGGGCGCCAGCGTGCTGTACGGCACCTCGGCGGGGCGGGTTACCGCCCGGGTGCCAAGCGCCCTCTAAGCGCTTGGCCGCAGGTTCGCGGCCTGCCAGGGCGACGCTTCACGGCCCTCCTTCGGGAGGGCCCTTCTTGCAGGTCGCCGGGGTGATGCGGGATACGACAAAGCCCCGGGCCCTCTCGCCCCACTGGTCATGGGGAGAGGCCGGGGCCGGCCGGTGGGACGAACTTCAGAGTTTGTCCATGTGCGTGTACGGGCTGCTGATGCGGGCCTGGCGTGAGCCGAAGTCGACGAGCATCGCGACGCCGTTCTCGACGCCGATGATCCTTCCCAGGCCGTAGCGGTCGTGAGTGACCCGATCCCCCAGGGCGAAGTGCTTGGGGGGTGCAGCGGACGGAGCGTTGAAGGGGCTTGTCGGCAGGTGGCGTCGGGGCGCGGAGGGCTTCGTCATCGTGATGCCAGTATGCGCCCACAGAGCCTCGATATGTCAGGCCGTAAGGACCCAGTAAGGCAACGAAGCGCGCCCCGGGCCCACGACACGCCCCTGACCACGCCTCTTTCGGGGTCGACCACCGCGCGGGCCGATGCACGGACTCATGCGCGGGCCCATGCACGCGCTTGGTAAAGGCGTCCCCGCTCGTCCTGTGGCTGACGAGATGATGATGGGCACAGGGGGGGAGCGACGTCGCCGTTGGCTGCCCGCGTGCTGGAAGTGCCCGGCCTACTGAGCTGGGTCCGATCTGGGAGAGTCCATGACCACACAGGCATCACGCGTCGATCACGAGCTCATCGACGCCGCGGCTCACGTCGCCCGCACCCGTTGCCGCGGCGACAACCACACCATCGCCGCCGCGGCCCGCGCCAGGGACGGCCGGATCGTCACCGGGGTGAACGCCTACCACTTCACAGGTGGCCCCTGCGCGGAGCTCGTCGTCATCGGTGCGGCCGCCGCCCAGGGCGCGAACGAGCTGGTCACCATCGTCGCCGTGGGCGACCGCGACCGGGGCGTCGTACCGCCGTGCGGGCGGTGCCGTCAGGTGCTGCTCGACTACTTCCCCGATATCGAGGTCATCGTCGAGGGAGCCGAAAGAGTCGAGGGAGGGGAAGGCGGGGGTACTCGAAGTGTTCGGATCCGTGAGCTGCTCCCCGTGACATACGTCTGGGCCGACCATCAACTCGACGAGCAGTAGGACGAGCAGTAGATCGATCGAGTGGAGATCTAGTAGCTCCCGGCTGACTGTCCCAGGTTCCGGCCTCAACGCGGCTTCCACGGCGTACGCGCGGTGCGCCCGGCCGCGCGGCAGTATCGGTGCCGATGGGCCGTTGCCGCAGCGTGAACGCGCCGTGGCGCCACATGGTGCCACGGTGTGCCATGGGGTGCCATGAGGTGCCATGGGGTGCCGTTCTGGCTCCGGCTCGGTGCCAGTCCGGCCCCTTCGAGCACATCTCAAGCTGCCGGAATTTCGGATGGCATCGCGTTGGCGCAGCCCGACGCCAGAACATATCCGCAGGCCAGAGCGTAATTTGTGCCCGCGTTCCGCCCTCCGGGCACTTTGGGGCTTGCGCGTGGCGCCATTGTGGTGCCACTATGGCGTCATGGACCTTACGCCTTACGTCGACTCGCTCCGCCGTGAACTCGCGGTGGCCGCCGAAGCCGGGGGGGACGAAGCCCGCGAGCTCGCCGAGCGGCTCACCGCCCCCCTGGAGTCGGCGACCAGACTGACCCTGCTCAACGCGCTCTCCGCCGCGATGGGCGAGGTCACCCGCGAACTTGCCCCCGGCTCGGTCGACGTACGGCTGCGCGGGCTCGACCCCGACTTCGTGGTGATGCTGGCGCCCGGAGACCTCCCCCACGGGGAGCAGGGCCGACAGCCCGAACCCCTGCCGGCCCACGCCCCGGCCCCGGCCGCGGCCGACACCGCCGACGAGGGCGGCACCGCACGTGTGAACCTGCGGCTGCCCGCCCACCTCAAGGCACGCGCCGAGGAGGCCGCCAACCGCGAGGGACTGTCGGTCAACGCCTGGTTGGTGCGGGCCGTGTCGGCCGCTGTCGACCCGGGCGCCGCGCAGCCTCGTACACCGGAGAGAGCCCGCACCGTCGGACAGAGCTTCACCGGCTGGGTGCGCTGACCCCCCGGCCGGCGCCCCGCACCCATCTGCCAGCTCCCAGCTCCCAGCTCCCAGCTCCCAGCTCCCAGCTCCCAGCTCCCAGCTCCCAGCTCCCAGCAATAGAAACCCCGCGCGCCGCGCGTCGACCCCCTTGCCATCCACCTTCACGTCCCCACCGCGGGACGCCTCAAGAGCCAAGAGGACGGGACAGTCATGCCTACTTTCGACACTCCGCAGCCGATCTCGGTCACCGCGCACATGGACGCCGGGTCCCTGCAGTTCGTGGCCGGCGAGCGTGGCGACACCGTCGTCGACGCGCGGCCCCGTGACGCGAAGCGGGAAGTGGACGTCAAGGCCGCCGAGCAGACCGAGGTCGCCTTCACCAACGGCACGCTGCACATCCGGACGCCCAAGGCGGCTCTCTTCGGCCTCGGCCGGACCGGCACCGTCGACGTGACGGTCGAACTGCCCGCGGGCTCACACCTCGACGTCACCGGCGCCTGGGCGCAGGTACGCGGTGAGGGGACACTGGGCGAGGTCCGCGTGAAGACCTCGTCCGGCGATGTCCGCTTCGGCACTACCGGGCCGCTGCACCTGACAGCCGCCCACGGCTCGATCTCCGTGGACCGCGTCACGGGCGCCGCCGAGATCACCACCAGCTCCGGCAGTCTGCGCGTCGGCGCCGTCGAGGGCTCCGCCGTTCTGAAGAACACGCACGGCACCACGACCCTCGGCGACATCACTGGCGATCTGCGGGTCAGCGGCGCCAACGGTGACATCACCATCGACCGTGCCGAGGGGTCTGTCACCGCCACCACCGCGCACGGCGCCCTGCGCCTCTTCGAAGTCGCCCGGGGAGCCGTCCAGTTGGAGACCTCCTACGGCGCCATCGAGGTCGGCGTCCGTGAGGGTACGGCCGCCTGGCTCGACGTCAGCTCGGGTTCCGGGCAAGTACTGAACTCGCTCACCGCGTCCGAGAGCCCGGCGAAGACGGAGGACACGGTCGAGGTCAGGGCCCGTACCCGCCACGGCAACATCGAAGTCCGCCGCGCCCGCGTCTGAGCCTCCTCTTCCGCCCCGCACTTCCTTACCCGCGCTTTCAGCTCCGCCTTTCCGACGCCGCTCCTCCAAGCCGATCCAGCCCTTGAACGGGAGAACCTCATGCCTTCTTCTGTCATGCCCACATCCAATAGCGGAGACGGCCGACCGGTCCCCTCTGACGCCCCTGCCACCCCCGCCGCCATCTCCGCCGTGGGGCTACGCAAGTCGTACGGCGACAAGACCGTCCTCGACGGGGTCGATCTGCGCATCCCCGCCGGCTCGGTCTTCGCGCTTCTCGGGCCGAACGGCGCGGGCAAGACCACGGCCGTCAAGATCCTGTCCACGCTCATCCGTGCCGACGGCGGCCAGGCCCAGGTCGCGGGCCACGACGTCGCCGATTCGCCGGACGGGGTGCGGACGGCGATCGGTGTGACCGGGCAGTTCTCCGCCGTCGACGGGCTGATCACGGGTGAGGAGAACATGCTTCTCATGGCGGACCTGCACCACCTCTCGAAGAGCGAGGGGAGGCGGGTCGCCGCCGAGTTGCTTGCACGGTTCGACCTCGTGGAGGCGGCGAAGAAGCCCGCTTCCACCTACTCCGGCGGTATGAAGCGGCGCCTGGACATCGCCATGACGCTGGTCGGCAGCCCCCGGATCATCTTCCTCGACGAGCCCACCACCGGCCTGGACCCGCGCTCCCGCCACAACATGTGGGGCATCATCCGCGAACTCGTCACCGATGGTGTGACCGTCTTCCTCACCACCCAGTACCTCGAAGAGGCCGACGAACTCGCCGACCGGATCGCGGTGTTGAACGACGGGAAGATCGCCGCCGAAGGCACCGCCGAGGAGCTGAAGCGGATCGTCCCGGGCGGTCACGTGCGGCTGCGCTTCTCCGACCCGCTCGCCTACCAGTCCGCCGCCGCCGCGCTGCACGAATCCGTCCGCGACGACGAGGCCCTGTCACTGCAGCTCCCCAGCGACGGCAGCCAGCGCGAACTGCGCGCGATCCTCGACCAGTTGGACACGGCCGGCATCGAAGCCGACGAACTCACCGTGCACACCCCCGACCTCGACGACGTCTTCTTCGCCCTCACCGCCACCACCACTACCGGCATCGCCACCGCCGTGCCCAGCCAGTCCGCCGTGCCCAGCCAGTCCAAGGAGACCGTCCGATGAGCTCTCTCTCCCTCGCCGTGCGCGACTCGAACACGATGCTGCGCCGCAACCTGCTGCACGCCCGCCGCTATCCGTCCCTCACGCTGAACCTGCTGCTCACCCCAGTCATGCTGCTCCTGCTGTTCGTCTACATCTTCGGCGACACCATGAGCGGCGGCGCGGGCCGCACCGCCTACATCGCCTACATCGTCCCCGGCATCCTGCTCATGACCATCGGATCCACCACCGTCGGCACCGCGGTATCCGTCTCCAATGACATGACCGAGGGCATCATCGCCCGCTTCCGCACCATGGCCATCCATCGCGGTTCCGTCCTCGTCGGCCACGTCGTCGGCAGCGTGCTCCAGTCGGTCATGAGCGTGCTCCTCGTCGGTGCCGTCGGTGTGGCCATCGGCTTCCGTTCCGTCGACGCCACTGTCCTGGAATGGGTCGCCGCCTTCGGTCTGCTCGTGCTCTTCTCCCTGGCGCTCACCTGGCTTGCGGTCGGCATGGGGCTGATCAGCCCGAACCCCGAGGCGGCCAGCAACAATGCGTTGCCGTTGATCTTCCTTCCGCTGATCTCCAGCGCTTTCGTCCCCATCGACGCGATGCCGGGCTGGTTCCAGCCGATCGCCGAGTACCAGCCGTTCACGCCGGCCATCGAGACCCTGCGCGGACTTCTCCTCGACACCGAGATAGGCCACAACGGGTGGCTCGCCCTCGCCTGGTCCGTCGGCCTCGCGGTCCTGGGCTACTTCTGGTCGGCCTCGAAGTTCCACAGCGCCGTCCAGCGCTGAGAGCCTGAGCCCTTCAGTACCGGCCCACCGCGTCAGGCACCGTACAGCTCCCCGATCTCCCTCTCGTACGCGGACATGACGGCCCGGCGCTTGATCTTCAGGGAGGGGGTGAGCAGGCCGTTGTCCTCGGTGAACTCGCCCTCAACCAAGGAGAACTTACGGATGGACTCGGCTCGCGAGACGGCCTCGTTGGCGAAGTCGACGGCCTTCTGTACGGCCGCGATCATCCGCGGGTCGCGGATCACCTCGGACAGCGGGGTGTCGGCGGGCAGCTTGCGCACGGTCAGCCAGTGGGCGACGGACTCCGGTTCGAGGGTGATGAGGGCGGCGACGTAGGAGCGGTTGTCGCCGACGACGATGCACTGGCCGACCGGTGACCGGCTGCGCAGCCGGTCCTCCAGGACGGCGGGCGAGACGTTCTTGCCGCCGCTGGTGACGAGGATGTCCTTCTTCCGGCCGGTGATGGTGAGGTAGCCGTCGGCGTCGAGGGCACCGAGATCGCCGGTGGCGAACCAACCGTCCGGGGAGAGGACTTCGTCCGTCGCCGCGGCGTTCTGCCAGTACGCGCCGAAGACGATCGGGCCCTTGACCAGTATTTCGCCGTCGTCCGCGATACGGATCGTGGTGCCGGGGACGGGCAGGCCGACGGTGCCGGGCCGGGGGCGCAGCGGTGGCGTGATGGTGGCGGCGGCCGAGGTCTCGGTCAGGCCGTACCCCTCGTAGATCACGATCCCGGCGGTGTAGAAGAAGAGGTTGAGGCCCTTGTCGAGGGGGGAGCCACCGCTGATCGCGTACCGCAGGCGGCCGCCCAGTTCCTTGCGGACGCGGCGGTAGACGAGCAGGTCGTAGAGGCCGGTGGCGAGGGTGAGTCCGAGGCCGGGCCCCTGCCCGCCGTCGAGGAATTTCGCCAGGCTGCGCTCGCCGAACGTGACCGCGATCCGGTCGGCCCGGTCGAACGACGCGCCGCGCCCGATCTTCTCGGCTGTGGCCCGCCCCGTGTCGTGGATCTTCTCGAAGAGGTAGGGCACGCCGACCACGAACGTCGGCCGGAACGAACGGAGTTCGGGTCGTAGCTCGTCCGGCTTGATGCTCGGGCAGTGGCCGAGTTCGATCCGGGCGAGCAGGCACGCCACCTGGATCGTCCGGCCCAGGATGTGCGCGAGCGGCAGGAAGAGCAGGGTCGAGGCGGCCTGCCCGGTGATGGCCTTGAAGATGGGGTGCAGCAGCTCGACGGTGTTGGCGGCCTCCGCGTACAGGTTGCCGTGGGTGAGGACGCAGCCCTTGGGGCGGCCGGTGGTGCCGGAGGTGTAGCAGACCGTCGCGATGGTGTCGGGGGTGAGTGCGGCCCGCCGTTTGGTGACCTCGTCGTCCTCGATCTCCCTTCCCAGAGTGGCGAGTTCGAGGACGGCGCCCGCGTCGAGCTGCCAGACGCGCGGCCGTTCGGTGGCGGGCAGGGCGGCGAGTCCCGCTTCGGCGGCGACCGCGTTCTCCGGGGTCTCCACGATCAGCATGCGGGCGCCCGAGTCCCGCACGATCCATTCGATCTGCTCGGGCGATGAGGTTGCGTAGATCGGCACGGTCTGGCCGCCGGCCGCCCAGATCGCGAAGTCGAGGACCTGCCACTCGTAGCGCGTGCGCGACATGAGGGCGACGCGGCCGCCCGGTTCGAGTCCCGCGGCCATCAACCCCTTGGCGGCGGCGGTCACTTCCCGCGCGAACGCGGCCGCCGTGACCGGCTTCCACTCCCCCTGGCCTCCGGCGGCGCCGGCTCCCCCGGCCTCCTTGCGCCGTACGACGACGGTGTCCGGCACCTCGGCGGCGTTCACGAACGGGATGTCGGCGGGCGTGGAGCCATCCGACGGGGGTGCGGCGAGCGGTGCGGTGCGGGCCTCCCGGACCACGCCCCGCTCGTCCCTGACGAGGTCGACTTTCACGCGGTCGGCCAGGTCGCTGCGCTCTCTGGCCCGCTTCAGATCCTTGCGTACGCCCATGACGGCTCCCGGTCGCGCGGCGGCATGCGGTCGGTGGTGGTTCGGGGATCGCAGGTGCTTGTTCGTATGGATTGTTCGTACGCGCAGCTCGTGCGCGCTGCTCGTACGCGCCCACTCGAACTTACTCGGGAGTCAACTTACTCACGCGTAAGGAAAATTCAATGGGTCGCGCGCGAATCGGTCCGCCCCGGCCGTCGCGAGTCCGGGCTCAGCCCTCGGGCAGCCACGCCTTGCCGTCGAGGACGTCGCGCATGCCCACCCACACCATGTTCATCAGCCGCAGGGCGATGCCTTCGGGCGACTGGCCGGGGTTGCGCTCCATCCAGTCCGTGAGCGAATCGGCCGCGCCCACCAGCGCGTGCGCGACGAAGTCGGCGTCCTCGGCGCCGAGCCTGCTGCCGCGGCCGCTGTCCGAGATGCCGTCCCTGACCAGCCCCGCGACCTCGGCCATGACCGCGCGCCGGGCCTCCGCGACGGCGGTGGTGATCGCCTCGGTCAGCTCGGAGGCCTGCCGGTGCAGCACGACCCAGCTGTCGCGATGCTCGGCGACGAACGCGAAGAACGCCGACAGGCCCGCGTTCAGCCGCAGTTCGGGCGCGGCACCCGCACCGCGCGCGGCTTCCTGGAACGTGGCGACCAGCCGCTCGGCCTCCCGGCGCAGGCACGCGAGGAAGAGCCCCTCCTTGGAGTCCAGGTAGAGGTAGACCATCGGCTTGGAGATCCCGGCGAGTTCGGCGATCTCGTCGACGGAGGCCGCGTGGTAGCCGCGCTTGGCGAAGACGCGTACGGCCACGTCGATGATCTGCTGCTCGCGCACCTGCCGGGGCACGCGCTTGCGTCGCGCCGCTGTGCGCCCTTGAGCCGCTCCCGATGTCCCCGTCACTCTTGTCAGCCTACCTACGTCGCCGTAACCTTACCAATTAGTAAGTTTACTGATCAGTAAGAACAACGCCAAGCGACCAGGCCACGAAGCCCCAACGACCGGGTGCTCAACGACCGGGTACTCAACGGCCGGACAACTTAGGAGACTTCCATGAGCGGTGCCGACGACATCGCGGCCCTCGACTTCGCGAGCGTCACGCCCGAGGAGTTCGCGCGGATCGTGAAGGGCCTGTCCGCGAAGGAGATCAGCGAGATCGCCGGGGACAGCGCCCTGCGGGCCCGCGTCCTGAAGGAGGTCTTCGGGCGCATGGAGCGGCAGTTCAAGCCGGAGGTCGCCGGGACCCTGGAGGCGCTGATCCGCTGGAAGGTCACCGGCCAGGGCGACACCCCCGAGGCGGTCTACGAGACGAAGATCACCAATGGCACGTGCGCGGTCACCGAGGGCCGGTCGAACGCGGAGCCGCGCGTCACGCTCGTCATGGGCGACGCCGACTTCCTCAAGTTGGTGTCGGGCAACTCCTCGCCCGTCACCATGTTCATGCTGCGCAAAGTGAAGATCGCGGGCGATGTCGCGCTCGCGGCGGGGCTGACCCGCTACTTCGACATCCCGAAGGCGTAGGGGGCGGCGACATCATGGCTTTCTCTCTCGAACTGGATCAGGAACAGCGCGATCTGCGCGACTGGGTGCACGGGTTCGCCGTCGACGTGGTGCGGCCCGCGGCCGCCGAGTGGGACGAGCGCGAGGAGACACCCTGGCCGGTGATCCGGGAGGCCGCGAAGATCGGCCTCTACGGGTTCGAGTCCCTGGCCGAACTCTTCGGCGACCCGAGCGGCATCTCGCTGCAGATCGCCAACGAGGAGCTCTTCTGGGGCGACGCGGGCATCGGCATGGCGCTCTTCGGCACCTCGCTCGCGGTCGCCGGGATCTTCTCGTCCGGCACGCCCGATCAGTTGGCCGAGTGGGTGCCGCAGTGCTTCGGCGACGAGGCGGACCCGAAGGTCGCGGCGTTCTGCGTGTCGGAGCCGCAGGCCGGTTCCGATGTGGCGGCGATGCGGACGCGGGCCCGCTACGACGAGGCGAAGGACGAGTGGGTGATCAGCGGCCAGAAGGCCTGGATCACCAACGGCGGCATCGCGAACGTGCACGTGGTCGTGGCCTCCGTGGACCCCGAGCTCGGTTCGCGCGGGCAGGCCGCGTTCATCGTGCCGCCGGGCACGCCGGGGCTCGAAGGCGCGAAGAAAATAAGGAAGTTGGGGCTGCGGGCGTCGCACACCGCGGACGTGTTCCTTGATGACGTACGAGTCCCCGGGCACTGTCTGCTCGGCGGCAAGGAGAAGCTGGACGCGCGGCTCGCGCGGGCCCGCGAGGGTTCCGGCGGTGGCTCCCGTGGTGGTTCCCGTGGGGGCGGCCGGAGTCAGGCCGCGATGTCCACGTTCGAGGTGAGCCGGCCGACCGTGGGCGCACAGGCGCTCGGGATCGCGCGCGCCGCCTACGAGTACGCGCTGGAGTACGCGGGCGACCGGGAGGCGTTCGGCCGCCCGATCATCGAGAACCAGGCGATCGCGTTCGCCCTCGCGGATCTGCGCACCGAGATCGAGGCGTGCCGGCTGCTGATCTGGCAGGCGTCGTGGATGGCCCGTAACGACAAGGTCTTCGACGCCGGGCAGGGCTCGATGTCGAAGCTGCGGGCCGGTGAACTCGCCGTCGCCGCAAGCGAGAAGGCGATCCAGGTGCTCGGCGGCGCCGGGTACAGCAGGGAGCACCCGGTGGAGCGGATGTACCGGGACGCCAAGATCTACACGATCTTCGAGGGGACGAGCGAGATCCAGCGGCTCGTCATCGCACGGGCGATCTCGGGGCGGCAGATCCGCTAGCTCCCTCCCTTCCCCGATCATTCCGGGGCGGCCCGCGTCACAGCGCGCGGGCCAGCCCGGGATAGTCGAGGACCAGCCCCTCCTCGTCGAACTCCACATCGGCCCGGAAGTCCCCGGCCGCATACCGCACGCGCGCCCCGTGCTCCGTCGGCCCCAGGTGGGTGTACGTCTGCCTGGACGGCTCGACCGTGAGCGCCGGTACCGCGACCCAGGCCATCAGGAACGTGCGTTCGGCCGGGGCGAGATGGAGGCCGTGGCGGCGCACCGGCATGGTGTTCGTCAGGGGGCACAGTCCCAGGTCGCAGTCGAGGGCCCCGGCCAGGCCGGGCAGGTCCCGCCCGTCGGCTGTCCACTGCCCGGCGTCATCACGCCGCAGGTCCAACTCCCGTACGCCGTCCGCGTCCTCGACGCCGACCCGCAGCCGCCGGGTCACGAATTCCTCGCCGGTCTCCAGCTCGTACGTGACCCAGTACGGGGCGGGCGCGACGCCCATGGCCCGGCCGTGGGCACGCAGCGCGTCCGCGCCGAGTTCGATCCACGCGGTCTCGTGACCGCCGCTCGCGGTGACGTGCCAGGTGCGTACGTGCGTCGTCGTGGTGTCGGTCATCGCCCCACGGTAGGAGACCTCATGTTTGCCGACGCCGTGGTGTGAGGTGGCGTGGCGTGACGCGCTCGCTCTTGGCCTAAAGCTCGAACGTGCACCACACCTGCTTCTCGTCGAACCCCGTCCGGTGCCAGCCCCAGCGCCGCGCCAGCGTCGCCACGAGGTGCAGGCCGCGGCCGCCCTCGCTCAGCAGGTCCACGCCGGAGGCGGGTAGTTGCGGCTGCCGTCCCGGCGCGTGGTCCGTCACCAGTACGCGCAGCAGCGGCGGGGCGTACTCGCGTGATGCGCCCAGGATCAGCTCCAGGCCCGCGAGGCCGTTGCCGTGCCGGATCGCGTTGGTGCAGAGTTCCGCGACCGCCAGCTCGACGGAGTCCGCCAACTCCGGCAGCCGCCAGTGCTCTTGGACCCATTTACGGGTGCGGTGGCGGGCCTGGGCGACGGGACGGTGCGGGTCGAGGCTGGGGGCGTCCCAGCCGACTCGGGTGGGGGTGGTGTCGTGGAGGTCGTGAGGGGGGTGGGTCGTGTGGCGGGTGTCCATCGTGCACCTCGCGAAGAGTTGGGCCGATGAGTGGCCTAGGTCACACACCATAACCACGCGACTCCAACCCGTGAGACTCCTTTCACTCGAACTGGTTGCATCTCCGTTTTCGATGGACGACGCCCGCCCTGCTCGACACACTGAGCGCGAACGAGGAGGGGCACATGCCACCGCGACCCGCACCCACCGTCAGTCAGCGCCGGTTCGGCACCGAGCTACGGCGTCTGCGCGAAGCCGCCGGAATGACCGCGCCGCGCGCCGCCGAGTTGCTCGGCACGGACCGCACGTCCATCTCCAACATCGAGTCCGGCCGGTTCCCCGCCAGTGAGGAGCGGGTGCGGCGACTGGCGAGCATCTACGAGTGCGACGACGCCGAACTCATCGACGCGCTGGCCTCGATGACCGGCGGACGTCGGCGGGGGTGGTGGGACGAGTACCGGGGCAAGGTCCCGCCGGACTTTCTGGACGTTGCCGAACTCGAAGCGCATGCGGCGGAGTTGCGGACCCTGCAGACCGCTCATATTCCAGGGCTCTTCCAGACCGAGGAGCACGCCCGAGCCCTGTTCGACCTCTTTGTTCCCGCTCTGTCCCGCCTGGAGGTCGAACTGCGGATCGCCCACCGGCGATCCCGGAGCACCGTGATCGGGGACGACACCCGCATCCCGTACACCGGCCTCGTCCATGAGGCGGCCCTGCGCATGCGCGTCGGGGGCAGCCAGGTGGCGCGGGCACAGCTCGAACACCTCCTCGCGGAAAGCGAGCGCCCCAACGTAAGGCTGCTCGTGATCCCGCTCACCACCAGTGGGTTCCCCATGGCCGGTGACACATTGATGTACATCTCGGCCGCGAGTCCCCATCTGGACACGGTCCAGGTGGACTCGCCCATCGGCACCGTCTTCCTCGACTCCAGTACTCAACTGGCCAACTTCCGGCGACGGCTGGACTTGGTCGAACAGGTGGCGTTGAATCCGAAGCAGTCGAGGGACGCCATCCTCGACATCGCCAAGGATCTATGAAGGGAAGCGCCTTGTCCGAGATGCGGTGGCTCAAGTCGTCCTACTCGGAGGCTTCGGCGAACGCCTGCGTCGAGGTCGCCACCCCCACCTCTCACCTCATCGCCGTCCGCGACTCCAAGAACCCGGACCTGCCCCACACGACAGTGAGCCGCGCCGCCTGGGCCGCGTTCACCCTGGCCGTCGGCGGCGGCACGCTCACACGGTAGGGCGGGCCTCGGCTCCTTCAGTCGGTATCGGTGGCAGCCAGCACGGCGAGTCTGCGCCCGTCGGGGGTGAGCGCGGCGATCCCGTAGTCGCTCATCTCGTTGTGGAACCACTCGGTGTCGGCCTCGAACCGGTACCAGGTACAGGCGCGGGCCGCTGTCTCCACCTCGGCGGCGGTCGCGGTGGCGGCGGCGCCGGCCAGGGCGCGCAGGGACCACCATGCGGCGAGACGCCCGTACGCCCCGTGGGCCCCCCGGTGGTACATGCCGCCGCAGGAAGCGGTGGCGTAGAGGATCTGCCACACCTCACGGGCGGACGACGGCCCGACCTCGAACCGGGCCTGCTCGCCCAGCCCCGCCAGGCAGTCCATCGGCAACGCGGCGAGTGCGCCGGGCAGTTCCTCCGGCTCGATCCGCACCTCCAGCGCCTCGGGCCGGAACACGCCAGCCTCGCACGCTCCCCAGCCGCCCGACGTGGGTGGCCCGGCGATCGCCTCGAGGGGCGCCTCGGACGCGGACTCGACCAGGCGCAAGCCTGCGCCCGTTCGACGGGCGGCCGCGTCCACCGGGACCGGCGCCGCGAGCGAGGGGGAGCACACGGGGTGGGATCCACCGTTGTAGCTCCGGCTCGGGAACATGGACGCCCGGCTCTTCTCCTCGATCCGTTCGATGTCGCTGAGCCGGTCCGGCAGCCAGGCCAGCCCTTGCCAGGCAGGCACGAAGTACGGCCCGGCGGCGCGGCGCACCTCGTCCGGATCGGCGCCGCGCAGCAGCAGTTCCTGGAAGAGGCAGAACCGCAGCTCGTCGTTGCGGCGATCGCCGCCGCCCTCCGCGATCACGTACAGCGCGTCGTCGAGGGAGTGTGCCTCCGCGACCAAAGAGGCCAGCAGGCGTGGCTCGGCCCGCCGCACGCGGGGCGCCAGGAGCAGCAACCGATCGAGGAAATCCCGGCCGGGAGTCAGCGCCAGCACCCGCAGCGCCTGCGCGAGGCGCCGGTCAAGATCCTGTAGTCGCGCGTCGAGGGCGTCGCGCTGCCCGGCCAGTTCCCCGACGAGCGCGGCGACTCGCCCCGCGTCCCCGTCCCGGGCCCACGCCTCGATGTCTCCCTCTGCGATACCCATGCCGTTCCCTCCCTCGTCCCCGCGTCACAGCGCCGGGTCGGCACCAGGCCCACGACTCCATCACGAAGTAGGCTCGCGTCTGATCCAGGGGGGTGGCAGCGTGACGAAGGCCGAGGATGTTCAGGACGAACTGGGCCTGCTGATAGGCCAGTTGTCTCGTGAAGGGGGCGCCTTCGTGCGGTACGGCCGGCTGCCCGAGTCGGGCGGCCGCGCCACCTTGCTGTCCCGCATTGCCGTGGAGGTGCACGCCGTCGCCGTTGAGGCACACGACGTGTGGGCGCCTCAGGACAGTTACGTCCAGGCACCCGCATCCCTCGTCCAGGTCGAGGCGGGCCTGGTGGCGTACCCTCCGGACGAGGCCGCCGCACTGATGGTGAGGTTCGCGTCCGAGGACCTCCTGTGGAAGGTCCCGCTGATGGACGGCCCCCGGGCCCACTCCCTGACGTCACGCGTCGTGGAGGTTCTCGGCCCGGATGCCCGCTGGTGGTCGAATCACGACGACGTGGCGTCGGACTGCGTCACCGGATGCACCGTCGACGGGCTGGTCGCGGGCACCGACGGCACCCACTTCGCGGTACTCCTCCAGGCTTGCGTGGACTGAGGCGGGCGCACCCGCACAGCAGCGGCTCCGCGCCCGGCCAAAACGGCCAGGCGCACACCGCACACCGCACACCGCACCCCGCACACCGCACCCCGCACAGCAACCAAGACGGCCAGCCGCATACCGCACCCCTACGACACCACGTCCTTCCGCGCGAACCCGCGGAACGCCAGCGCGAACAGCACCACGGCGTACGCCACCGACACCGCCGTCCCCTGGATCATGCCGCTCCACTCGGGCTGTGCCTGGATCATGTCGGCCCAGGCGAACTGCCAGTGTGCGGGCAGGAAGTCGCGCCAGTGGCCGAGGGCGGTGACCGCGTCCAGGACGTTGCCCACGATGGTCAGGAAGACCGCGCCGCCGACCGCGCCCAGCGGGTTGTCGGTCTTCGTCGACAGCCAGAACGCGAGGCCCGCGGTGACCAGTTGGGACACGAAGATGTAGACGATGACGACGAGCAGCCGCTGCGCCGCCGTGCCCGCCGACAGGGCGCCGCCGGTCGGGATCTCCAGCGGACCCCAGCCGTACGCGACCGCGCCCACGCCGAGCGCGACGACCGGCAGCAGCACCATCGCGGCGAGGCTGAGCCCGAGCGCGACGGTCAGCTTGGACCACAGGAGGCGGGCGCGCGGCACGGGTGCGGCGAGCAGATAGCGCAGGCTCGACCAGTTCGCCTCGGAGGCGATCGTGTCGCCGCAGAACAGGGCGACGGGGATGACGAGCAGGAACCCGGCGGACACGAACAGGCAGGTCGCCGCGAAGTTCGCGCCCGACGCGGTGGCCGTGTCCATCAGCGTCACCCGGCCGCTGCGGCTGTCCGGCTGCCCACCGATGGCGAACGCTGCGACGAGCACGAACGGCAGCAGCGCCAGCACGGCCCCCATGACGAGGGTGCGCCGCCGCTTCACCTGCCGCATCAGCTCGACCCGCAGGGGCAGCGTCCGCCCCGGCCGGTATCCGTCGGCGTGCCCGGCGACAGGCGGGATGGGCGAGACGGGCACGGTCGTCCCGGTGCCGCTCATGCGGAACCTCCGATCAGCGTCAGGAACGCGTCCTCAAGGCGTCGGTGCGGGCCGAGCGACTTCACCGGCACGTCCATCCGGACCAGGTCGGTCAGCAGCGCGGCGGCGGGGTCGGTGCCGGACGGGGAAGGCGCGAGCCTGATCAGAAGGCCCTCCTCCGCGCGGGCCACCGACTCCACTCCCTCCAGTGCGGCCACCTTCTCCAGGAGCGGTTCGGAGACTTCTCCGGCCAGGCCGACGAGCACGGTGTCGCCGGAGCCGACGATGTCCGCGACCGGGCCCGCCTGCACGAGGCGGCCACGGTCCATCACGACGAGGTGTGTGCAGGACTGCTCGACCTCGGCCAGCAGGTGGCTGGAGACGATGACGGTGCGGCCGCCGCGCGCGTACCGGATCATCACCTCGCGCATCTCGCGGATCTGCGGCGGGTCGAGCCCGTTCGTCGGTTCATCCAGGATCAGCAGGTCCGGCAGGCCGAGCATGGCCTGCGCGATGGCGAGCCGCTGCCGCATGCCCTGCGAGTACGTGCGCACGGCGCGGGACAGGGCGTCGCCGAGGCCGGCGATCTCCAGCGCCTCTTCCAGGTGCGCGTCCCCGGCCGGGCGGCCGGTCGCCTGCCAGTACAGCTCCAGGTTCTCCCGCCCGGACAGGTGCGGCAGGAAGCCCGCGCCCTCGACGAAGGCGCCGACCCGGGACAGAACGGGGGCGCCCGGCCGGATCGCGTGACCGAAGACCCGGATCTCCCCCTCGTCGGGGCGGATGAGGCCCATGAGCATGCGCAGGGTGGTCGTCTTGCCCGCCCCGTTCGGCCCGAGCAGGCCGAGGATCTGGCCCTTTTCGACGCGGAAGGACACGTCGCGGACCGCGTACCGGTCCGTGGACTTTGCGTACCGCTTGCTCAAGTCGGTGATCTGAAGCGGGACTTCGGCCAGGCCGGGGTCCGGCGCGGGTGCCGTCGTCCGCCTGCGGGCCGTAAGGAGCAGCGCCGCCGCGACGACGACCGCGCCGATGGGCAGCCACCACACCCAGGAGGGCAGGGACGTGGCCGCGGTCTTGACGCCGGGCGCGGTCGGCAGGCTCAAGCCCCCGGTGACCGAGACCTTGTACGTCGCGGACTGGGCCGGGGACGCGTAGCCGAGGTCCGTCGCGGAGAGGACGAGCCGCAGCGTGTGGCCCTTCTGTACCTGGTGGTCGATGGCCGGCAGCGTGAACGTGACGTCCTTGCCCGCGCCGCCCGCCCCGGTCACCCGCACCGGCGTGACCAGCTGCGAGGGCAGTACCTGACGCGCCCCGCCCGGCCCGGCGTCGTAGACCTTCGCGAAGAGGACGGCGGTGCCGGTGGAGGACTTCACGTGGGCCGTGGCCGTCGGGGAGCCGGTGACGCGCACGGACTTGCGCAGCGGCGCCGAGTCGAACCGGGCGAACTGCCCCGGGAAGTCGAGCGAGAGCCCGGCGCCGATGGACGACGACAGCTGTGAGGCGCTGCCCAGGCCCGGGACCGAGGAGATCGACGGAGGGGAGCCGCCCGGCGGGTTCTGGAACGTCTCGGTGGCGGACTTCAGCGGCACCGACACCTGCTTCTCGCCGCGCAGCCCCGGGTACCTGTCGCCGCTCGCTCCGCGCACCGTGGCCGCGCCGTCCGTGGAGTCGACGCCGCCGGTGCGGGTGACGCGGAACGCGGGCCCGGTGTCGACGTCCTTGTCCTTCAGGTAGCGGTCGAACCACGAGGCCACCCGGCCGGTGGTGCGGTCCGTCTCCATGTCACCGCCGTCGTGCCCGCCCGCGATCCAGTCGACGTCGACGGGTGCGCCATTGGCCTTGATGTGCTTGGCGATCGCGTCGGACTGGCTGAGCGGGAACAGGGAGTCGGTCTGTCCCTGCGAGATGAGTGTGGGCACCTTGATGCGGTCGCCGACGGCGGACGGGCTGCGCTCTTCGAGCAGCTTGCGGGCCTGCGCGTCCGGCTTCCCGTTCACAGCGACCCGCTGGTACATGTCGCACAGCTCCGCCTCGAAGCGGCCGCAGTGCAGCCCGGCCTCGCTGGTGCGCGCGCCGATGTCCGCGGACCCTGTGGTGAAGAAGATCCCGGTCCACAGCTTCTTGAAGACGTCGTCCGGGAAGAGCGCGTCCGCCAGGTTCCAGTACGTGATCTGCGGGGCGATCGCGTCGACCCGCTTGTCGTAGCCGGCGGACAGCAGCGAGATCGCGCCGCCGTACGAGGCTCCGGTGACGCCCACGCGCGGGTCGCCCGCCTTGTCGAGCTGCACCTCGGGCCGCTTCGCGAGCCAGTCGATCAGCCGCGATACGTCGGCGACCTCGCCGTGCCGGTCGTTGAGCCCGATCTTCCCCGTGGAGCCGCCGAAGCCGCGCGCCGACCAGGTCAGCACCGCGAACCCGTGCCGGGCCAGCTTCTGCGCCTCGCCCCGCACATCGGCCTTGCTGCCGCCGAAGCCGTGCGCGAGCAGCACCGCGGGCCGCTTGTCGCGGCCGTCACCGGCGGTGAAGTACGAGGTGTCGATCCGGACGCCGCCGCCCATCGCCATCTTCCGGTCCTGCCGGTGCACGGCAGGACCGCTCTCGGCGGACGTGGCCGCGGCGACGGACCATGTCCCCGCCCCCGCGAGCACCACAAGAGCCGCCGCGACGGCGATCCACCGCCGCGGCTTCCCGCGTACCCGCTCGCGCCATGTGCGCCGTCCTAGATCCATGACATCAACCGTACGGGCCACCACCGACAGTCACCGCACCCCCCGGTCGGAACCGGGCGACCTCCTCCGGTAGTACGTGCGCCCGCCGCGTACCGCAGGCGTGGTACGACGCCTCTATGACCGACCCCGAGATCCGTCAGGAACTCCACCACGCGAACCATCACGAGATCCGTCACGAGATCCGTCACGAACTCCACCACGAGAGCCGTCAGGAGATCCGTCACGAGATCCGCCGCGCGCGCACCGTCGCCGAACTCGTCGCCGCGGGGCCGCTGTTCGACTCGCCGACCCGTCCGGAGGCGGCCCGCGACTTCCTGTCCACACCGGGTCACCATCTCTACCTCGCCTACGCCGACGACGCCGAAAGCCCCGTCGGTTTCATCAGCGGCGTCGAGACCGTCCACCCCGACAAGGGCCGCGAGATGTTCCTCTACGAACTGGCGGTGGCCGCGCCGTACCGGCGCCGCGGCATCGCCCGCGCCCTGATCCGGACGCTCGCGGAGCTGGCCGCCGAACTCGGCTGCTACGACATGTGGGTCGGGGTGGACACGGACAACGACGTGGCGCTCGCGGCGTACCGCAGCGCGGGCGGCACGGACGAAGGGCCGTGCGCGGTGATCACCTGGAACTTCACGTGAACGCGGATCCGCCGGGCGAGCAAGCGCTTTCCCTCTCGATCTTGCAAGCGCTCGCAGCAATCGTCAAGAGGGTGTGCAGCAAAGAGAGTTGAAGCGCTTTCTACCTTGTGAGAACCGTTGACGGCCCTGCGAGCGCATGCAAAGGTCCGACCTCGACACCGCCGTCGAGCCGCTTGTGGAGGCCCCCCGTGGGCAACGACGCCCCCTCCCGCCGCCCGCTGACCCGCCGCACCACCCTCACCGCCCTGCTGGCCACCGGTCTGGGCACCGCGCTCACCGCCTGCGGCGGGCCGTCCCGCTCCGTGGGCGCCGGTGGCACGGTCACCCTGCGCTACTTCTTCTGGGGCGACAGCGGACGGGCCGATCTGATCAACAAGTGCGTCACCGTCTTCGAACGCGACCATCCGAAGATCCGGGTCAAGACGAGCTTCGCCGCCTTCGACTCGTTCTGGCCGAAGCTGAGCACCGCCGCGGCCGGCGGCAACCCGCCCGACGTGATGCACATCGACTACGCCTGGATCCGCACGCTCGGCGAACACGGCGTCCTCGCCGACCTCGACGAGCACACGGGCCCCGGCAAGGAGATCGACGCCTCCACCCTCGTCCCCTCGCTGCGCACGGCGGGCCTGGTGGAGGACCGCCGGGTCGCGCTGCCGCTGTCCCACAACACCGTCTCGGTGCAGTACGACGCCAAGGTGTGGGCCGAGGCGGGGGCGCGGCCACCGACCGCGCGGATGGGCTGGGACGCGTTCATGGAGCAGTCCCTCAAGGTCACCCGCCACACCAGGCGCAAGCAGTTCGGCATGGACAACCCGGGCCAGAACTACATGGGCGTAGAGACGTGGATGCGCCAGCAGGGCCTGCAGATGTGGACCGAGAAGGGCGGACTCGGCTTCGGCCACGACGACATGCGCCGCTACTTCGGCCTGGTCGACGGCTGGCGCGCGGAGGGTGCGCTCGCGGGCCCCGACGTGGTCCTGGAGTCGCTGCCCGGATACCCCATCAGTACCCGTCGGGTCGCCTCCAACCTGGAGTGGGACAACCAGGTCGGCGGCCGCAGCGAGATGCGCGGCAGCAAGCTCTCCCTCGGCATCGTGCCCACCGACACCGGCCGCTCCGGCATCTACGCCAAGCCCGGGATGCTGCTGAGCGCCGCCGCGAAGAGCCCGTACATCAGTGAGGCCGCGCAGTTCATCAGCTTCATGATCAATGACCGGCGGGTGGCGAAGATCCTCGGCACCAACATCGGCATGCCGCCCACCACGAGCCAGGAGGGCGCCGCCGAGGTCACCGATCCGGCGGTGCGCCAGGTCCAGACGTACGAGAAACAGGTCGCGGCGACGATGGCGGCGACCCCGCCGTCGCCGGCCGACGGCGGCGCCTCGCTCAACGTCTATCTGCAGCGTGTCGCCGAGAAGCTCTTCTACGGCCGGGTCTCCGTGGACCACGCCGTGGACCTCTTCTTCGACCAGGCGAAGGTCGTCCTCGCCTGATCGTCCTCGCCCGACGGCCGGGGCCGCCCCCTCCCCCTCCTCAACGTACGGAGTCCTCATGGCCGCTACGTCCACGACGACCGACGCCGCGATACCCCGCGCCCGCCGCGGCGGCGCCCCCTCGACCACGCCCGCCAAGGGGCGCCGGCGCACCAACGACCGCGCGGCATACGTCTTCCTCACACCCTGGATGCTCGGCGCGGCCGTGCTGACGCTCGCGCCGATGCTGTTCTCGCTCTACATGTCGTTCACGGACTACAACCTGTTCGACGCACCGCGCTGGATCGGCCTCGCCAACTACAAACGCATCCTCTTCGACGACCCGGAGGTACGGGACACCGTCGGCGTGACCCTCCTCTACGTGGTCGTCGCGACGCCGCTCAAGCTGATCGCGGCGCTCGGCGTGGCCCTGCTCCTGCACACCCGGCGCAAGGGCCGCAATTTCTACCGCGCCGCCTTCTACATGCCGTCCCTGATCGGCGCGAGCGTCGGCGCGGCCATCGTGTGGCGGCTGCTGTTCTCCACCGGCAGTGTCGTCGACCGCTTCCTCGGCACGTTCGGGGTGCACACCGGCGGCTGGATCTCCAACCCCGACTGGTCGCTGATGTCGCTGGTCGCCCTGTCGGTGTGGCAGTTCGGCGCCCCGATGGTGATCTTCCTGGCGGCGCTGCAGCAGATCCCCCGCGATCTGTACGAGGCGGCGGAGATCGACGGTGCGGGCCCCTGGCGCCGGTTCGTCTCGGTGACCGTCCCCATGCTCTCCCCGGTGATCTTCTTCAACCTGGTCCTGGAGATGGTGCACGCCTTCCAGATGTTCAACTCCGCCTTCGTGCTCTCCAACGGCACGGGCGGCCCGGCCGGCTCCACCCACGTCTACTCGATGTACCTCTACGAACTCGGCTTCAACGACTTCCGGATGGGCTACGCGGCCGCCCTGACCTGGGTGCTGCTCCTGGTCGTCGGCGTGGTCACCGCCGTGCTGTTCAAGACGTCGGGCCGCTGGGTCCACTACGCGGGCGAGGAGAAGTAACCGTGGCGATGACAACCGCGACGACACCGGTGCCGACGGCGGCACCCCGCGCGCGATCCCGGTCCCTGGCCTGGCACGTGGGCGCGCTGGCCCTCCTCCTCGTACTCCTCTATCCGGTGGTGTGGGTGTTCACCGCCGCCGTGAAGCCCGCGGACGAAATCCTGGCCAGCTTCAACCTGCTCCCGAGTGACGTCACTTGGAGCGGATTCAGTACGGCTCTGGACGGCATCGCCGAGGTACCGGCCTGGCGCTTCTTCGGCAACTCCCTGGTCCTGGCGCTCGGTTCGGTGATCGGCAACGTCCTGTCCTGCTCGATCGCCGCGTACGCCTTCGCCCGGCTGCGGTTCCGCGGGCGCGGCCCGATGTTCGTCGTGATGATCGGCACGATCCTGCTGCCGACACACCTGCTGCTCATCCCGCAGTACACGATGTTCCAGCAGGCGGGCCTGGTCGACACGTATGTCCCGCTGCTGCTGGGCAAGTTCCTCGCCACGGACGCGTTCTTCGTGTTCCTGATGGTGCAGTTCGTACGGAACCTGCCGCGCAGCCTGGACGAGGCGGCACTCATCGACGGCTGCGGCCACTTCCGCATCTTCGGGCACATCGTGCTGCCGCTGCTGCGCCCCGCGCTGATCACCACGGCGATCTTCACGTTCATCTGGTCCTGGAACGACTTCTTCGCACCGCTCATCTACCTCCAGTCACCGGAGAAGTACCCGTTGCCGCTGGCGTTGCGGCTGTTCGTCGACTCGACCAGCAGCCAGGACTACGGGGCGATGCTCGGCATGTCGGTCCTCTCCCTCCTCCCGGTGATCATCTTCTTCGTGGCGTTCCAGCGACTGCTGATCGAAGGTGCGGCGACGTCGGGGGTGAAGGGATGACGCCGAACTCCTCTGCCGTGTCCTCCCGTCGGCGCGACACCCCGTACGGCGAACGCTTCACCCTCTTCGCCGAGGTGCTGTGGATCGGGCTGCTCGTGACGGCCGGTTCGCTGCTCGTGGTGACGTGGCCGGCGGCGATGGCGGCGGGCTGTGCGGAGGTGCGGCGGTGCGTGCCGGACGGGCCGTCCACCGGTACGGCCCGTCGCTTCGCGGCGTCGTGGAGGGCAGCGCTGCCCGGCGGCTCCCTGGTCGGGGTGGTGGGGCTGTTGGTTCTGGGGTTCCTCGGGGCGGATGTGCGGCTGGCCGCTGTCGCGGGGGACGTGCCGTTCTTCGGGGGGCTCGTGGTGGTGGTCGCGGGGGTCGCCGGGGCGGTGGTCGTTCGGCAGGTACGGGTTGCCGCCCGATGGTCTGCCACGGGGGGCTGGTCCCGTCCCGGCCGGGACCCGGCCGGTTCGGCGATGCTCGGTGGCGCCGTGCTCGTATCGGCCGTTTGCGTATGGCAGTTGGTGTTGCTCGCCCCGCTGGTGGCGGGTGCCCTTGCCCTGGCAGCGGTAGCGGTGGACCGGCGCCCCGCTCACCCCCAGGGGCTCCGCCCCGGCCCCCGCTCCTCAAACGCCGGAGAGGCTGGAGATGCAAACGCCGCAGGGGCGGGCTATGGGAACGACGGAGGGGCTGGAGATGCAAACGCCGCAGGGGCGGGCTATGTGAACGCCGGAGGGGAACAGCCCCCCAGGGGCGCGGGGAACTGCGCGATCAGCGACGACGGCGCGGCACCCGCCGACGAAGCCCCCAGCCGCTACGGCGCGAAGGCGACCACATGAGGGGCGCACCCACCGGCGCCGGGCACAACCCGCGCCGAGGCGGAGCCACCGGCGCCGAGAATGCCCGGCGAACCGGCGGAGCCGTAGGTGCCGAGGACGTAGCCGCGCAGGCAGGCGTGTCCCCGTCGACCGTCAGCCGCTGCTTCGCCTCGCCGCACCAAGTGCGTCCGGAGACCCGCGCCCGGGTCCTCGCCGCGGCGGAGCGGCTCGGGTACCGGCCCAGCCGGATCGCCCGTTCCCTCGCCCTGGGGCGGACCGGCACCCTCGGGCTGATCGTGCCCGACATCGCCAACCCGTTCTTCGCCGTGATCGCCAAGGCGGTCCAGGCCCGCGCCCGCCGCAGGGATTACGCGGTCTTCCTCGCCGACACGGACGAACACCCGGACGACGAATACGAGTTGGCGCTCACCCTGGCCCGCCAGGTCGACGGGCTGCTCCTGGTCGCCCCGCGAATGGACGGCGACCGGCTCGGCGAGATCGTCCGGCAGGTGCCGAGCGTCGCCGTGAACCGGAGCGTGCCCGGCGTACCGTCCGTCGTCGCCCCCAGCGAGGACGGCCTGCGCCAGGCCGTGGCCCATCTGCACGCGCTCGGCCACCGCCACCTGGCCCTCGTCCTCGGCGCCCGCAACTCCTGGTCCAGCGAGCGGCGCGGCCACGCCGTCCGCCGCGCCGCCGAGCAACTGGCCGTCAAAGTAACCGAGTTCGGGCCGCACGAACCCAAGTTCCACACCGGCGCCCAGGTCGCCGACCTCGCCCTGGCCACCGGCGCGACCGCGATCGTCGCGCACAACGACCTGATGGCCCTCGGCATCCTGGCCCGCCTCGCGGAGCGCGGCGTGCGCGTCCCCGACGACGTCAGCGTGGTCGGCGCCGACGACACCCTGCTCGCCACCACGGCCAGCCCCGCCCTCACCTCGGTCCGCATCCCCCTCGACACGCTCGGCGAACGGGCCGTCGAGCTGATGCTGCACCTCCTCGACCACCCCGAAAGCCCGCCCCGAGAAACCGTCCTGACCAGCGAACTGATCGTCCGCCGCTCCACCGGCCCCGCCCCCGCACCCGCCCCGCGTAAGGAAGCCTGACATGACGTCGCCCGCCACTCCCGCCAAGCGCGCCGCGATCATCGGCACCGGCCACCGCGCCCAGATGTACACCAAGGCCCTGGGCGCCCGCGCCCACTACGACATCGCCCTCCTCGCGGACCCGAGCCCCAGCCGGATCGCCCACCACAACCGGCTCCTGACCTCCCTCGGCAAGCCGCAGGCGACCGCCTGCGCCCCCGCCGACTTCGCGCAGGCGCTGCGCCGGCACCGTATCGACGAGGTCGTGGTCACCACCGTCGACGCGACCCACCACACGTACATCAACACGGCGTTGGAGGCAGGCTGCCGGGTGGTGACCGAGAAGCCCCTCACCACGGACGCCGCGAAGTGCCGCTCGATCCTCGACACCGTCGAGCGCACCGGCGGCGAACTCTCCGTCGGCTTCAACTACCGCTACAACCCGGCCCACGAGAAGATCTGGCAGCTGCTGCACGACGGTGCGATCGGCGAGATCCGTTCCGTCCACTTCGAGTGGCTGCTCGACGTGCGGCACGGCGCCGACTACTTCCGCCGCTGGCACCGCGAGAAGCAGCACAGCGGCGGCCTGCTCGTGCACAAGTCGGGCCACCACTTCGACCTCGTCAACTGGTGGCTGGGCGCGGCCCCTTCACGGGTCCACGCGGAGGGCGGCCTCGTCTTCTACGGCCGCGACAACGGCGAACGCACGGGTCTGCGCCGCGACTACGTCCGCGCCCACGGTTCGGCTCAGGCCGCTGACGACCCGTACGCCATCCAACTCGCCGACGACCCGAACCTCACCTCCCTCTACCTCGACGCGGAGGCGGCGGGCGACCCGTACATCCGCGACCGCAACGTCTTCGGCGACGCCATCGACATCGAGGACGACCTGTCCCTCCTCGTCCGCTACGACTCCGGCGCGACGATGACGTACCACCTCACCGCGTACTCCCCCTGGGAGGGCTACCGCGTCATGTTCAACGGCACGGCGGGCCGCCTGGAACTGGAGGTCGAGGAGAACACCTGGCAGCCCCCGCGCGTCGCCTCCGGCGCCGAGGGGGCCCACGGCGGGGTCGTCATGGACCGCCCCGGCCGTACGTCGATCCTGCTGCGGCCGTTGTGGGAGGCGCCGCGGGAGATCTCGTACGAGAGCGCCGCCGGGTCGCACGGCGGGGGCGACCTGCGCATGCTGAAGGAGTTGTTCGGGCCGCTCGGTGACGGTTCCGACACGAGTGCTGTGCCGGCTGCCGGGAAGGGGGCGACGGCGCGGGACGGGGCGCTGGCCCTGGCCGTCGGGGTCGCGGGCAACGAGTCACTGGCCACGGGGAACCCGGTGGAGACGGCAACGCTTTTCTGACCGCCTCCCCCTCACCGCCGGGGGCGGGAGAGGTCCTTGTGCGTCCACAGCGTGCACGAGCGGCGGCTCGTCAGTGACCGGGACGGAGGGTGCAATATCGCTGCCCTGCACGCGGACCGCGTCGAGGGAGTGCAGCTCTGCCTGGCGAACCGGCTGCTCGACCGGGCGCGCGGGCACCTGTACACCCAACGGCCCTTATCTGTTGTGGAGTTGATGGCGGCAGTCGATGACGCACTGCTCATCGCCGCATGCCGCCCGATCAGGCGTCCTCGTCCTCCGGTACCGAGATCAGCCAGCGCGTGGCGGGGCGCGGGCGCAGGTACAGCGCCCAGTAGAGCGTCGCCGCCAGCACGATGCCGCCCGTCCACAGCAGGTACGACACCTCCTGCCGGCTGAGGATGTAGGCCATGACAGCGATCAGGATCACCGGGATCGCCGGCCACAGCGGCATCCTCCAGGCCGGCCGGTCGCGGTGTGCGCCGCGGCGGGAGAGGAGTGCCGCCACCGCGACGAGCAGGTACATGCCGGTGACGGAGACGCCCGTCACGCCGTACAGGGTGTCGAGGTTGACGAAGCAGAGCGCCGCGCCGGGCACGCCCACGACCAGCGTGGCGACCCACGGGGAGCCGAACCGGCCGAGCCTCGACAGGCCCCGGTTGACCGGCCCTGGCCAGGCCTTGTCGCGGGCCGAGGCGAACAGGACGCGGGAGTTCTGGATGACCATGACGATGCCCGCGTTGATGATCGCGAGGGCGACGCAGAGGGAGACGAACGTGCCGACCGCCGAGTTCGACCAGGCCTCGACCATGGCGCCGATGTCCCCCGAGGTGAGTGCCGTGAGGTCCGGCGCTCCCATCGTGATCGCCACGACCGGGACGAGGATGATCACCGTCGAGATGGCGAGCGTGGCGAGGACGGTACGGGAGACGGACGTGCGGGGGTTCTCCAACTCCTCGGAGAGGTAGACGGCCGTCGAGAAGCCCTGCGTCACGAAGAGGGCGATCGCCAGGCCGGACACCACCAGCATCGCCGTCACCGTGTCCGTGTGGCCGGTGGGGCCCGCCACCTCCATGGAGACCAGCGAGCCCGCGCCGCGCTCCGCGTGCGTGAAGCCGAGGACGGCGACGACGGCCGCCGCGATGACCTCCAGGACGAGGAAGACGCCGGTGATCCACGCGTTGGCGCGCAGGTCGAGCAGGCCTGCGAGGGTCGCGAGCAGCATCACCCCGGCGCCCGCGATCGCCGGGTCGAGGTGCACGAGGGGGGCGAGGTAGTCGGCCGTGCCCATCGCGATGACCGGCGGCACGATCACCACGACGAGGAGGGACAGGACGAAGACCAGCCAGCCGGCGAGGCGTCCCGCGAGCGTGGAGACCATGGCGTACTCGCCGCCCGCGCTGGGGATGAGCGTGCCCAGCTCCGAGTAGCAGAACGCCACGCCGATACAGAGCAGCGAGCCGATCGCGATGGTGAGGGCGGTGGCCGTGCCGAGGCTGCCAAACAGGTCGGGCACGACGACGAAGAGCGTGGAGGCGGGCGTCACGCACGAGAGCGTGAGCAGGGTGCCGCCGACGACGCCGATGGAACGCTTGAGCTTCTGGGGCGGTGCCGTGTTCGGCAAGGGCTCCACCACCGGGGGGACGGCGGTGGTGGGGCGAAGCGTGTCGGTCATGGAGCGGTTCCGATCGACTGTCGACTGGTGCGGCGGGTGACTCGGGCGGGAGCGCTATCGCCTCCGAAGGGCTGTGGTGATGGACGTACGTCCGCTCCCGGCGGCGTCATCGAACCCCGCCGATATCCGGAACGTCAACGGCCGTTTCCCTGCGGATTCCGCACCCGTCACCCGCCTCAACTACTCGGGCTTCCTTAGTTGTTCGCAAAGTTGGCCGAGTTCTGCCTCATGGATGCGCAAATTGACCTTGTTATCCAAGGTGATCCGCCAGCGCTTCCTGCGACGCCCGATACATCCCCTACGTACGGGAACCGCAGCCGGAGCGTTGAACTTCACCGGAATTTGTCCGCAGTCCGGACACCTGCGCTCCTCGCGACGCGCAAAAAATGCCCCGGGCCGCCTGGAACGGCGGGCCGGGGCGTTCGTGCGCGTACGGACTCAGTGGTTGCGCGGGAAGCCCAGGTCGACGCCTGCCGGGGCGTCGGACGGGTCGGGCCAGCGGGTGGTGACGACCTTGCCGCGGGTGTAGAAGTGCGTGCCGTCGTTGCCGTAGATGTGGTGGTCGCCGAAGAGACTGTCCTTCCAGCCGCCGAAGGAGTGGTAGCCGACGGGGACCGGGATCGGGACGTTGACGCCGACCATGCCGGCCTCGACCTCCAGCTGGAAGCGGCGGGCCGCGCCGCCGTCCCGGGTGAAGATCGCGGTGCCGTTGCCGAACGGCGAGTTGTTGATGAGGGTCAGGCCCTCCTCGTACGTGTCGACGCGCAGGACGCACAGGACCGGGCCGAAGATCTCGTCCTGGTAGGCCGCGGCCGACGTCGGTACGTTGTCGAGCAGCGAGAGGCCGATCCAGTGGCCGTTCTCGTGGCCCTCGACCGTGTAGCCGGTGCCGTCGAGGACGACGTCGCAGCCGTCGGCCGCCGCGCCCTCGACGTAGGACGCCACCTTGTCGCGGTGGACGGCCGTGATGAGCGGGCCCATCTCGGACGCCGGGTCGTTGCCCGGGCCGATCTTGATCCGCTCGGCGCGCTCCTTGATCTTCGCGACGAGTTCGTCGCCGACCGACCCCACGGCCACCACCGCGGAGATGGCCATGCAGCGCTCGCCCGCCGAGCCGTACGCCGCCGACACCGCCGCGTCCGCGGCCGCGTCCAGGTCGGCGTCGGGGAGCACCAGCATGTGGTTCTTGGCGCCGCCGAGCGCCTGGACGCGCTTGCCGTTGGCGGAGGCCGTGGTGTGGATGTGGCGGGCGATCGGGGTCGAGCCGACGAAGGAGATCGCCGCGATGTCCGGGTGCTCCAGGAGGCGGTCGACGGCCACCTTGTCGCCGTGGACGACGTTGAACACGCCGTCGGGCAGGCCCGCCTCGGAGAGCAGCTCCGCGATCTTGAGCGACGCCGACGGGTCCTTCTCCGACGGCTTCAGGATGAACGTGTTGCCGCATGCGATGGCGATCGGGAACATCCACATCGGCACCATCGCCGGGAAGTTGAACGGCGTGATGCCCGCGACGACGCCGACCGGCTGGCGGATCGACGACACGTCCACCCGGCTCGCGACCTGCGTCGACAGCTCGCCCTTCAGCTGCACGTTGATGCCGCAGGCCAGATCGACGATCTCCAGGCCGCGGGCGACCTCGCCCAGCGCGTCGGAGTGCACCTTGCCGTGCTCCGCGGTGATCAGCTCGGCGATCGCGTCCCGGTTGGCGTCGAGCAGCGCGCGGAACCGGAAGAGGATCTCCGTGCGCTTGGCCAGGGACGACGTGCCCCAGCTCGCGTACGCCTCCTCGGCGGCGGCGACGGCCGCGTCCACCTCCTCGACGCTCGCGAAGTCGACGTGCGTGGTGACGGCGCCGGTCGCCGGGTCGGTCACCGGGCCGTGGTTGCCCGAGACGCCCTCGACGGTCTTGCCGCCGATCCAGTGGTGGACCAACTTCGTGTCAGACATGCGGGCAACTCCTGTTGTTACGTCTGCTGTTTGCGCTGCTTCTGCTTCTGCTTCTGCTTCTGGTTGTGCTTCTGCTCGTTCAGAGGTGACGGCGTCGGGTCGTGGCGTGCCGGTCGTACTCCTCGCGGGCCTTCACCGCCGACGGCCGGTCCGCCGTCTCCGCCACGGGCACATCCCACCACGCCTGTGCCGGGGGCGGGCCCGACACTGTGTCTGCCGTTTCTGTCTCCACATAGACACATGTGGGGCGGGTCGCCGCGCGCGCCACGGCGAGCGCCTCGCGCAGTTCCTTCACCGTCTTCGCGCGATGTACGTCCATGCCGAGACTGGCCGCGTTCGCCGCGAGATCGACGGGGAGCGGCTGCCCGGTGTACGCCCCTTCGGCGACCGGAGCGCGGTAGCGGTACTGGGTGCCGAAGCCCTCGGCGCCGACGGACGCGGAGAGACCGCCGATGGACGCGTAGCCGTGGTTCTGGAGAATCACCAGCTTGACGGGGATCTCCTCCTGCACGGCCGTCACCAGTTCCGTCGGCATCATCAGATACGTGCCGTCGCCGACCAGCGCCCACACGGGCCGGCCGGGCGCGGCGAGCGCGACGCCGAGCGACGCCGGGATCTCGTAGCCCATGCAGGAGTAGCCGTACTCGACGTGGTACTGGTCGCGCGAACGGGTCCGCCAGAGCTTGTGCAGATCGCCGGGGAGCGAACCCGCCGCGTTGATGAGGATGTCGTCCTCCGTCACCAACTCGTCGAGGGCGCCCAGGACTTGGGCCTGCGTCGGACGCACCAGGTCGTCGGATACGGCGTAGCAGGCGTCGACGCGGTGCTCCCAGCGCTCCTTGTCCTCGGTGTACTCGGTGACGTACGCCGGCTCCGTCCGGTGACCCCGCACCGCCTCGGCGAGCGCGGTCAGGCCTTCCCTCGCGTCGGCCACCAGCGGCAGCGCGGCCAGCTTGTGCGCGTCGAACGCGGCGATGTTGAGGTTCAGGAAACGGACGCCGGGGTGCGCGAAGAGAGTGCCGGACGCCGTCGTGAAGTCCGTGTAGCGGGTGCCGACACCGATCACCAGGTCGGCCGTCCGGGCCAGCTCGTTCGCGGTCGCCGTACCTGTGTGACCGATGCCGCCGACGTCCGCCGGGTGGTCGTGGCGCAGGGAACCCTTGCCCGCCTGAGTGGACGCGACAGGGATGCGGGTCGCGTCCGCGAAGGCCCTCAGGGCTTCCTCCGCGCCGCTGTGGTGGACACCGCCGCCCGCGACGATCAGGGGGCGGTCGGAATTCATCAACGCCGCTGCCGCCGCTGCCAGTTCACCGGTGTCGGGGCCGGGGCGACGGATCGTCCAGGTGCGCTCGGCGAAGAAGTCGTCCGGCCAGTCGAAGCCTTCCGCCTGCACGTCCTGCGGCAGCGCGAGCGTCACCGCTCCCGTCTCCACCGGGTCGGCGAGCACCCGCATCGCCTGCAGCGCCGCGGGGATCAGCTGCTCGGGGCGCGTGATCCGGTCGAAGTACCTCGACACCGGCCGCAGACAATCGTTGACCGACACGTCGCCGGCGTACGGGACCTCCAGTTGCTGCAGCACCGGGTCGGCGGGGCGAGCCGCGAACACGTCGCCGGGGAGCAGCAGCACGGGCAGGTGGTTGATCGTGGCGAGGGCGGCGCCCGTGACCAGATTGGTCGCCCCCGGGCCGATGGAGGTGGTGACGGCGTGCGCGGACAGGCGGTCGCTCTGACGCGCGTACCCGACCGCCGCGTGCACCATCGCCTGCTCGTTACGTCCCTGGTGGAACGGCATCTCGTCGCCGTACTGGACCAACGCCTGGCCCAGGCCCGCCACGTTGCCGTGACCGAAGATGCCCCAGGTCGCGCCGATGAGACGGTGGCGGACGCCGTCGCGCTCCGTGTACTGGCTCACCAGGAAGCGGATCAGGGCCTGCGCCGTGGTGAGC
The DNA here is from genome assembly GCF_044765445.1 of Streptomyces sp. NPDC102467. Classification (NCBI taxonomy): domain Bacteria; kingdom Bacillati; phylum Actinomycetota; class Actinomycetes; order Kitasatosporales; family Streptomycetaceae; genus Streptomyces; species Streptomyces sp. NPDC102467. The sequence continues at coordinate 126,560 of NZ_JBIWKA010000017.1, forward strand.
CGGGTCGTCGTCTGTGGTGTCGGCTGTGGCGGTGGTGTCGGCTGCGGTGTCGGCGGTGGTGTCATCGGTATCCCTCCGTCGCGTGGTCGGGGTGGAAGCAGATCCTCCACTGCCGCTCCTGCCCCGGGCCCGCCATCACGTTCAGGTAATACATGGCATGCCCCGGCTGGGCGATCGACGGGCCGTGCCAGCCGTCCGGGACGAGGACCGCGTCGCCCGTGCGGACCTCCGCGAGGAGGTCCGTGCCGCCGGGGCGGGAGGGGGAGACCCGCTGGTATCCGTAGCCGGGAGCGGCCGTGGCCGGGTCGGGCTCGATCTCGAAGTAGTAGATCTCCTCCAGGCGCGTCTCGATGCCCGGGCGGTCCTCGTCGTGCTTGTGCGGCGGGTACGAGGACCAGTTGCCGCCCGGGGTGATCACTTCGACCGCGATGAGCTGATCGCAGGCGAAGGTGTCGGCGGCGGCGAAGTTGCGGACCCGGCGGGCGCTGATGCCGTTGCCCCGGGCCTCCACCGGTACCTCCGGCGCGGGACCGTAACGGACGGGGAGCTGTCGCCCGCACTTCGCTCCTGCCAGGGCGAAGCGGCCTCCCGCGCCGGAGGCGATCTCTGCGCGGGTGTCGCGCGGGACGTACGCGAAGTCGCTCGCCGCGCTGAACACGCTTGCTCTTCCCCGGAGTTCAAGGGTCGTCCCTGCCACGTCCACCGAGCAGCCGCCTGCCAGGGGCAGCACGATCCATTCACACTCGCCCGTGTCGAACGCGTGCCGCTCGCCCGGCGCCAGTTCTACGATCCGCAGGGCCGCGCGGGACCAGCCGGTCAGGCCGGTTCTGTCCGGGTCGACGTGCAGCGCGTAAGGGGCGTCCGCCGCGGTGCCGTTGGGGAGATGGGTCATCCCTTTGCTTCCCTTTCGTGCCGAGTGCCGGTGCTTAGTGGCTGGGGTTACAGCAGGCCCACCGCTGTGTCCACCGCCTGTGCCACGTCCCCGTCCGCCGGGTACAGCAGCGAGCGTCCCACCACCAGACCCTGCACGGTGGGCAGCTCCAGCGCCGCCCGCCATTTCTCGTACGCGGCGTCCTGGTCGCCGTCCTTGACGTCGCCGCCGAGCAGCACGGCGGGCAGCGTGGACGTCTCCATGACGCGGGCCATCGCGTCGGGGTCGTCCGTGACGGGGAGTTTCAGCCAGGTGTAGGCGGAGGTGCCGCCCAGTCCGGAGGCGATCGCGATGGACCGGACTACCGCTTCCGGGCTCAAGTCGTTGCGCAGCAGGCCGGATTCGGGGTCCCGGCGGGACAGGAACGGTTCGACGAAGACGGGCAGGCGGTGGGCCGCCATGGCGTCCACGGCGCGGGCCGCGGCCTCCAGGGTGCGTACGGAGCCCTCGCCCGGGTCGTCGTAGTCGATCCGCAGCAGCAGCTTTCCGGCGTCGAACCCGAGGCGGTGTATGTCGCCCGGCGCGTACCCGGTGAACCGGTCGTCGAGTTCGAAGGAGGCGCCTGCCAGACCGCCGCGGTTCATGGAGCCGATGACGATCTTGCCGTTCAGGGCGCCCAGGAGGAGCAGGTCGTCCAGTACGTCGGCGGAGGCGAGGACGCCGTCCACGCCGGGGCGGGAGAGCGCGAGGCAGAGCCGGGCCAGCAGGTCGGCGCGGTCCGCCATGGCGAACTGCCGGTCCCCCGCGGCCAGCGCGCCGCGGGCCGGGTGGTCGGCGGCGACGATCATCAGGCGGGCGCCGGGGGCGGGCAGCAGCGGCCGCCGCTCTCGCCCGGCGGCGGCCTCGGCGACAGCTTCGGGGCGCTCCGCGCGGAGCCGTGCCAGCACGCGGAGATCGGGTACCGGGGTCGCCGACGGCCGCGTCGTGGGGGCGGGGCCGCGCCGGCGTGCCTCCTCGGCCGGATCGGTCTCCACGCCCGATTGCGCCATGGGCGGGTCGTCCGGCGCTGAGTTCCCGCGGTGTCCTGCGGGGGCACCCCGACACGTCCCCTCCCGTGCGCTTGCGGCCTCGGGTGCGTGGGACGACTCACCGAACGGCTGCGACGCCGGGGGCCTCTGCATGTGCCTGTACCTATCGTCCCGGGTTTCCGCCGGTGCGCCGTTGCGGTCGGGGAGGACCTCGCCTGCGGCCAGCGCCGCTTCGACTTCCTCCGGCACCGGCATCGCCGAGGAACACTCGAGCCTCGACGCCACGATCGCCCCGGCCGCGTTGGCGAACCGCATGACCCGGGCCAACTCCCAGCCGGCCAGCAGCCCATGACACAGCGCCCCGCCGAACGCGTCGCCCGCCCCGAGCCCGTTGAGAACCTCCACGGGGAGCGGGGGCACCTCGGCCGTCTCCCCCTCCGACGTCATCGCCAGCACCCCGCGCGGGCCCTGCTTGACGACCGCCAGCCGCAACCCGAACGAGAGCAACTTGCGTGCCGCGGCGACCGGTTCACGCTCCCCCGTCGCGATCTCTACCTCGTCGATGTTGCCGACGGCCACCGTCGCGTGGCGCAGCGCCTCGGCGTAGTACGGACGGGCCGACTCCGGGTTCTCCCAGAACATGGGGCGCCAGTCGAGGTCGAAGACGGTGTCCCCGGACGCCCCCGCCCGGTGCGCGAGCGCGCCCAGCGTCGCCGACCGGCTGGGCTCGGCGCACAGCCCCGTGCCGGTCATCCAGAAGAGACGGGCGGAACGGATCGCGTCGAGGTCGAGCTCGTCGGCGGCGATCTCCAGATCCGGCGCCTTGGGCTGCCGGTAGAAGTACAGCGGGAAGTCGTCCGGCGGGAAGATCTCGCAGAAGGTGACAGGGGTCGGAAGGCCGTCCACCGGGGTCACCCAGTGGCCGTCGACACCGAACCGGCTCAACTGGTCGCGGATGTACTCGCCGAACGGGTCTCGCCCCGTTCGGCTGATCGTGGCCACGCGCAGACCCAGGCGGGCCGCGGCCACGGCCACGTTCGTCGAGGAACCACCGAGGAACTTGCCGAAGGCGGATACGTCCGCGAGCTTCCTGCCCGCCTGCAACGGATACAGGTCCACCCCGATCCGGCCCATCGTGATCAGGTCGAACTGACTGCGGGCCATACGGGGTTCCCTTCGACGACGACGTTCGGCGGGACGCGGCGGGTGGGCCTGCTGCCAGATCTAGTCCTGTTCCCACTCGCCTGTCAACATTTTGTCCTGACATTCGGACCATGCCTTGACACTGTTCTCCGGGGCCCTTGAGGCTGGTCCCATGACGACCCGGACATCACGGTCAGCACGCATCCGCATCGGCTCGGCACCCGACTCCTGGGGCGTCTGGTTCCCCGATGATCCGCGCCAAGTCCCCTGGCGGCGTTTCCTCGACGAGGTCGCCGAGTCCGGATACGAGTGGATCGAGCTGGGCCCGTACGGCTATCTGCCGACCGATCCGCGCGTACTCGCCGAGGAGACCGGGCGGCGGGGACTGCAGGTCTCCGCGGGGACCGTGTTCACCGGGCTGCACCACGGACCCGCCGTCTGGGAGCGCACCTGGGACCACGTCGCGTCGATCGCCGCCCTGACCCGTGACATGGGCGCCCGTCATCTGGTGGTCATCCCGTCGTTCTGGCGCGACGACAAGACCGGCGAGGTCATCGAGGGGTCCACGCTCAGCGCCGAGCAGTGGGGGCATCTGGCGGCCGGGACCGAGCGGCTCGCTCGCGAGGTGGGTGAGCGGTACGGGCTGCGGGTCGTCGTCCATCCGCACGCCGACACCCATATCGACACCGAGGAGAACGTCGCCCGCTTCCTGGACGCCACCGACCCGGATCTCGTCTCACTGTGCCTGGACACCGGGCACTACGCGTACTGCGGCGGCGACAGCGTCAAGCTGATCGAGACGTACGGCGAGCGCATCGGCTATCTGCATCTCAAGCAGGTGGACCCGGCGGTGCTGGCCGGGGTGCGGGAGAGCGGTACGCCCTTCGGGCCCGCCGTGGCCCAGGGCGTGATGTGCGAACCGCCGCGTGGTGTACCGGAGTTGGAGCCCGTGCTCGCCGCCGCCGCGCGGCTCGACGTCGATCTGTTCGCCATCGTCGAGCAGGACATGTACCCGTGCGAACCGGAACGGCCGCTGCCGATCGCCCGCCGCACCCGGGGCTACCTCAGGTCGTGCGGCGTCTAGCAGCACCGGTAGCGGTACCCGTCCTCCATTGGCTGTTGCGTGATCGCCGCATGACTGGGGCTTCCGTAGCGTTCTGTCCGTTCGCGCGCCACTCCATGCGCCGACAACCCGCCCCGTTTGCAACACTCACGTCACAAACGCCCCTTTCTTGTCACGCATGTCCGGCATACGCGGGTTCTCGGTCACAGAGGTCCCACAGCCCCTCGCTTCCTCTCGGTGCGCATCGTTCTCCGGGCACAGGGTGAGTGATCGCCGGCGGCCACCCCCGAGCCGCCGTCGCGACACCCGCCAGTGAGGAGCCACTCATGACCGACCGCAGGCTCTGGTCGTACAAAGAGATCGCCGCACACATCCGGGTACAGCCCGACACCGTCCGCTCGTACCGCAAGCACGGTCTGCTGCCGCCGCCGGATCACGTGGAGCGCGGCAGGCCCTACTGGTTCGCCGACACGGTCCGCAAGTGGGTCGCCTCCCGCCCCCGGAACAGGGGCCTGACGAGAGAGTGAGCGACGGCTCACCGGGGGCGCCCCCTCTCACCCTCGGGGCGCCCTGGGCCCTTTCCGACGGAACGCCGGAAAGGGCCGCGTCACCAGGTCTCGGCGCCCTGCCTCGGCCCCTGTGGCAGCGCCGGCTCTCCGTCGGCCGCGCGCAGCTTCAGGCCGATCAGCGGGAAGACCAGCACGGACACCATCGCGGCCCCGACGAGCGCCGCCGCCTCGTCGGTGGGCAGCACCCCGTCGGCCACGCCGATCGTGGTGATCGCGACGACGAGCGGCAGCGCGGTCGATGCGAAGAGCGTCAGCGCGCGCCGGTCGCGTACGCCCAGATCGCGCGGTGCGAGCGCGTACACGGGCACCCCGCGCACCAGCAGGAACAGCGCCAGGAAAACCGGCAGCAGCACCAGCGCCCGGCCGCCGTCGAGCAGCGCCTTCAGGTCGAACTCGATCCCGGTGACGACGAAGAAGATCGGCACCAGGAACCCGAACCCCATCGCCTCCACCTTCGCCACGACTTCGTGCGCGCTGTCGGGCGCGGCTCCGTGCAGCACGAGCCGGACAATCATCCCCGCGGCGAACGCGCCGAGCAGCACGTCCACGCCCAGCGCCTGCGACGCGCCCAGCATGAGCGCGAGCAGCAGCACGACGAGCCGCACCGCGAACTGGCCGCTGCTGTGCAGCGTCTTGGCGATGATCCGGGCGAACCACGGCGGGCGCGGCCGCATCGCCCAGCACACGGCGCCCGCGGTGATCACCGCGAAGACGCCGAGCACCGCGGCCGACTGGGCGGGCGAGCGCCCGCTGAGCAGCAGCGCCATCGCGATGATCGGCCCGAACTCGCCCACCGCGCCGATCGCCAGCAGCACGGAGCCGAACCGCGAGTGCAGATCCCCCGCGTCGCGCAGCACCGGGAGGACGGTGCCGAGGGCGGTACTGGTGAGGGCCGTCCCGATGTAGACCCCTTTCGTGTACGACCATCCGCTGAGCGCGCACGCGAGCGCGAGGCCGACGGCGAGCGAGATCAGCCAGGCCCGTACGGACCGTTTGAGGGTGTCGCCGCGGATCTTGTCGAACTCGATCTCGTATCCGGCGAGAAAGATCAGCATCGAGAGTCCCAGCTGGGAGAGCGCGTCGACGACCTCGCCCGGCCGCGCCCAGCCGAGCGCGTCGGGTCCGACGGCGATGCCCAGCAGGATTTCGAAGATGACGAGCGGCACCGGAAGCCAACGCCCCGCCCCATAGGCGAGGAGCGGTGCCAGGACCGCGATGGTCATGATGAGGATGAGCGTTCCGGACTGCGACATAGCGGGTGCTTACCATAAACTTCCGGCAAATCGGCCTTGGCTCTTGCCCGTTCCAGGGAAGTCGGAGGGAATCGCCATGACGCACCCCCAGCCCCCCGGGGCACCCCGGGCCCGCATCCCCCAGCAGCCCCCGCCACCGGGACCGCACATCCGCGCCGGTGTCTGGAAGCGCTGCCTCTGGGGTGGCCTGGCCCTGTGGGTGCTGACGGCAGTGGTCACGTACGCCACGAAGAACACCACCCTGCTCCCCACCCTCATCATGCTCGGCAGCTTCCTCGTACCGGCGGTCTTCGTCCTCTGGGCGTACGAGCGGCACGGCCGCGACCTGGGGGTGAACCTGATCCTGGGCTGCTTCCTGGTCGGCGGCGTCCTCGGCGTCCTGGGCGCCTCGGTGATGGAGTACTACCTGCTGCACCCCTCGGTCTGGATGTTCGTCGGCGTCGGCCTGATCGAGGAAGCGGTGAAGCTCCTCGCCCTCATGTACGTACTGCACCGCCACCCCCGTATCCACGGGTTGCGGGCCGGTCTCATCCTGGGCGCCACGGTCGGCTTCGGCTTCGCGGCGTTCGAGAGCGCGGGCTACGCGTTCAACGCCGCGGTCACCATGAAGGGCATCGACCTGCGCTCCCTGCTGGAGACGGAGGTGCTGCGCGGTCTGCTCGCCCCGTTCGGCCACGGGCTGTGGACGGCGATCTCCGGCGCGGCGCTCCTCTCCTTCCGCAAGCCGAACGGCCGCTACCGCTTCGCGGCCCCGGTGGTCCTCACCTACCTCGGTGTCGCCCTGCTGCACGCCCTGTGGGACTCGATGCACGGCATCGCGATCTGGCTGGTGGCCCGGATGACCGCCACCGGCCTCGACCGGGCACTGTTCGCGGAGGGGTACATCCCCGAGCCCACCGACTCCCAGAAGCACCTCTTCACGCTCTTCTCGGTCGGCGGCCTGGTCCTGGTGTCCCTGCTCGGACTCGCCTGGGCCCGCTCGCTCGCCCGTCGTGATCCTTCTTGGAAAATTACCCCCTAGGGGTATAGCGTCGGCTGGGTCAGGAGATTCCGGGGGTACCCGGTCCCGCACCCTGCCATCCACCAAGGAGAACGTTATGAGCGTCCAGACCGAGCTCCACCAGATCGGCACCGAGTCCGCCGAGACCTCCGGTTCCTGCTGTGGCGGCGCCTGCCACACGGACGCCGCGGCCCCGGCCGCCGATTCCGCCGAGGAATCGACCACCGCGGTCTACCAGGTCAAGGGCATGAGCTGCGGTCACTGCGAGGGGGCGGTCACCGCGGAGCTCTCCGAGCTCGCCGGCATCTGCTCCATCCAGGCGGACGCCGCCTCGGGCCAGGTCACGGTCGTCTCCGCGGCCCCGCTCGACGAGGAAGCCGTCCGCGCCGCGGTCGACGAGGCCGGATACGAGCTCGTCGGCAAGGTCTGAGGTTCGAGGCCTGACGGCATCCCGGGGCGGGCCGCCGCTGCCCGGCCCGGCCGCCGTACCCTCGACATCACCATGACGGACGCACCTCCCACCGACGCCGACCCCGGCTCCGGCTCCGGCTCCGGCACCCACCTCGGCATCGATCTCGCCATCGGCGGCATGACCTGCGCCGCCTGCTCCGCGCGCATCGAGAAGAAGCTCAACCGCCTCGAGGGCGTGACCGCGACGGTCAACCTGGCCACGGAGAAGGCGAAGATCTCCTACGCCGCCGACATCGGCCCGGACCTCTTGATCGACACGATCACCAAGTTGGGCTATACCGCCGAACCGATCAACCGTGTCGGGACAGGTCCCGCCAGAGGCGCGGGCAGTCACGGCGAACCGGCAGGCGGCACAGAGACAGACACAGAGCCAGACACGGCTGCCGCGACCGCCACTGCTTCGGCGAGTAGGACAGGCGCCCCCATTGCCCAGCGCCTGAAAGTCTCCGCGCTGCTCACGGCCCCGGTGATCCTGCTCGCCATGATCCCCGCCCTGCAGTTCGACAACTGGCAGTGGCTCTCCCTGACCCTGGCGGCGCCGGTCGTGATCTGGGGCGGCCACCCGTTCCACCGCAGCGCATGGACCAACGCCCGGCACGGCGCGGCCACCATGGACACGCTCGTCTCCCTGGGCACGCTCGCCGCGTTCGGCTGGTCCCTGTGGGCGCTGTTCCTGGGCGATGCCGGGATGCCGGGGATGCGGCACGGGTTCACCTTCGTCACCGGGCGGGCCGACGCCTCCTCCACCATCTATTTGGAGGTGGCCTCGGGCGTCGTCACGTTCATCCTCGTCGGCCGCTACCTGGAAGCGCGCGCCAGGCGCAGCGCGGGCGCCGCGCTCAGGGCGCTGCTCGAACTCGGCGCGAAGGACGTCGCTCTGCTGGCCGCCGACGGCACCGAGGTGCGCGTCCCCGCCGGCCGGCTGGCTCCCGGTGACCGCTTCGTCGTCCGTCCCGGCGAGAAGATCGCCACTGACGGCACGGTCGTCGAGGGCGCGAGCGCCGTCGACGTCTCCGTCCTCACCGGTGAGTCGGTTCCCGTGGACGTGACCGTCGGGGACGCCGTCACCGGGGCGACCGTCAACGCCGGCGGCCGGCTCGTCGTCGAGGCCACCCGGGTCGGCTCCGACACCCAGCTCGCCCGTATGGCGAAGCTCGTCGAGGACGCGCAGACCGGCAAGGCGCAGGCGCAGCGCCTGGCCGACCGGGTCTCGGCCGTCTTCGTGCCCGTCGTCGTCGCCCTCGCCCTCGGCACGCTGCTCGTACGCCTCCTCGCGACCGGCGACACGGCCACCGCGTTCGGCTCGGCCGTCGCCGTACTGATCATCGCCTGCCCGTGCGCCCTCGGTCTGGCCACGCCGACCGCGCTCATGGTCGGCACCGGGCGCGGCGCCCAGCTCGGCATCCTCATCAAGGGGCCCGAGGTCCTGGAGGCGACCCGGGCGGTCGACACGATCGTCCTCGACAAGACGGGGACGGTGACGACGGGCCGGATGACACTGCTCGCCGCGCATCCGGCCGACGACGTCGAGGAGAAGGAGCTGCTGCGCCTCGCCGGCGCCGTGGAGCACGCCTCCGAGCATCCGGTGGCGCGGGCCGTCGCCGCGGGCGCCGCGGACCGCGCGGGCGAACTGCCGCCGGTCGAGGCCTTCGAGAGCGTTCCCGGGCTCGGCGTGCGCGGCACCGTGGAGGGCCACGCCGTCCTCGTAGGGCGCGAGCGGCTGCTCGTGGAGGCCGGGGTCGAGCTGCCGCCCGCTCTGACGACGGCACGGCGGGCCGCCGAGGCGGAGGGCGGCACGGCGGCCACCGTCGCCTGGGACGGGGTGGCACGCGGCGTCCTGGCCGTCGCCGACGCGGTCAAGGAGACGAGCGCCCAGGCCGTCGCCGAGCTGCGCGCGCTCGGCCTCACCCCGATCCTGCTGACCGGTGACAACCGGGCCGCGGCCGATGCCGTCGCGGGGGCTGTGGGCATCGCCCCTGACGAGGTGATCGCGGAGGTCCTTCCGCAGGACAAGGTCGATGTGATCAAGCGGCTGCGGGCTGAGGGCCGGGGCGTCGCGATGGTCGGCGACGGGGTCAATGACGCCGCCGCCCTGGCCACCGCCGACCTGGGCCTGGCGATGGGGACCGGCACGGACGCGGCGATCGAGGCGGGCGATCTGACGCTGGTCCGCGGCGACCTGCGGGTCGCGGCCGACGCGATCCGGCTCTCCCGCCGCACCCTGGCCACGATCAAGGGCAACCTCTGCTGGGCCTTCGGCTACAACGTCGCCGCGCTGCCGTTGGCCGCCGCCGGACTGCTGAATCCGATGATCGCCGGGGCCGCGATGGCCTTCTCGTCGGTCTTCGTGGTCACAAACAGTCTGCGGCTTCGCAGATTCACCTAGCCAAAGCTGGACCTCCACACAATCCACACGGCACAATTGCAGCACTCTCACGCAAGAGGTTCACATCTACATACCGGGCCTCTTGCGTACACACGGGACATACGCAAGAGACGCAGATCACACTGATTTGAACGTAACCCTTTGCAGGTCTCGTGAGTCTAAGGAGGCGATGCAGAAACGTCTTGGGGGGCGTTTTGGCATCGAGCGGGGCCGTCTTGGGGGACGGACCCGACTGCGTTGGCCGGGGCACGTGCACCGGGGAGCTTGAGCGGCCCACCCGTGCGTACGTGTTCCGGCGGCCACCGCGGCCTACGCAGACACAGACGCCCGGCCGGATCCCGTGGGGGGAATCCGCACCGGGAAAAGGAAAGCGCCCCGACTGTCGACCCGTGGGGGGATCGGCAGCGGGGCGCTTTCCGCTACTTAGAGCCTGTGTCATGTCCCCGACCGGGGACATGACACAGGCTCTTACGGCCTGCTGGTCAGCGCTGCTCGACCGGGACGAAGTCCCGCTCGACGACGCCCGTGTAGATCTGGCGCGGGCGGCCGATGCGCGACCCGGGCTCCTTGATCATCTCGTGCCACTGGGCGATCCAGCCCGGGAGACGGCCCAGCGCGAAGAGCACCGTGAACATCTCGGTCGGGAAGCCCATGGCCCGGTAGATCAGGCCCGTGTAGAAGTCGACGTTCGGGTAGAGCTTGCGCTCGACGAAGTAGTCGTCGGCCAGCGCGTGCTCTTCCAGCTTCAGCGCGATGTCGAGCAGCTCGTCGCTCTTGCCGAGCGCCGAGAGGACGTCGTGCGCCGCCGCCTTGATGATCTTCGCCCGCGGGTCGAAGTTCTTGTAGACGCGGTGCCCGAAGCCCATGAGCTTCACGCCGTCTTCCTTGTTCTTCACCTTGCGGATGAAGGTGTCGACGTCGCCGCCGGAGGCCTGGATGCCTTCCAGCATCTCCAGGACCGACTGGTTGGCGCCGCCGTGCAGCGGGCCCCACAGCGCGGAGATACCGGCGGAGATCGAGGCGAACATGTTCGCCTGCGAGGAGCCGACCAGACGCACGGTGGACGTCGAACAGTTCTGCTCGTGGTCCGCGTGCAGGATCAGCAGCTTGTCCAGCGCGGAGACGACCGTCGGGTCCAGGTCGTACTCGGCGGCCGGCACGGAGAACGTCATGCGCAGGAAGTTCTCGACGTAGCCGAGATCGTTGCGCGGGTAGACGACCGGGTGGCCGACCGACTTCTTGTACGCGTAGGCCGCGATCGTCGGAAGCTTGGCGAGAAGGCGGATCGTCGAAAGATTCCGCTGCTGCTCGTCGAAGGGGTTGTGGCTGTCCTGGTAGAAGGTGGACAGCGCGGAGACGACCGACGACAGCATGGCCATCGGGTGGGCGTCGCGCGGGAACCCGTCGTAGAACCGCTTGACGTCCTCGTGCAGCAGGGTGTGCTGCGTGATGTCGTTCTTGAAAGTGGAGAGCTCGTCGACGGTGGGGAGCTCGCCGTTGATCAGCAGGTAGGCCACCTCGGTAAAGGTGGAACGCTCGGCCAGCTGCTCGATCGGATAACCGCGGTAGCGCAGGATGCCCTGCTCGCCGTCCAGGTAGGTGATCGCGGATTTATAGGCAGCCGTGTTGCCGTATCCGCTGTCGAGGGTCACCAGTCCTGTCTGGGCCCGGAGCTTCCCGATGTCGAAGCCCTTGTCGCCGACGGTGCTGTCGATCACCGGGTAGGTGTATTCGCCATCGCCGTACCGCAGTACTACAGCGTCGTTCGTGTGCTCGCTCACGTCTCGTCCCTCACCGACGTAGTGCCTCTTCTTCGAGGTGCCCTGACTGTCTCTACCATCCCCCACTTGGCCCAGCAGAGTGCACTCGGGGTCGACCATTGGGCCTATTGGCGGCACTGAGTGCCGCCAACCTGCTCATCCTGCCCCCTTCGCCCTGGTTCCGGAAGTGCTGTGTGACCTTCGCGACGAATTTGATCGATCAAAAATTTTGAAGGTTCGCACCGGACAGCCGGAAATCGAGCGCGGTACAGCGTCTACCGGCCGAAACCGTGCGCACCGCCTGCCCTAGAGCCTTCCGTGAACCGACCAGGACCACCAGCCTCTTCGCGCGGGTGACCGCCGTGTACAGCAGATTCCGCTGGAGCATCATCCAGGCTCCGGTGGTGACCGGGATCACCACGCACGGGTACTCGCTGCCCTGCGAGCGGTGGATGGTGACGGCGTAGGCGTGCGTCAGCTCGTCCAGTTCGTCGAAGTCGTACGGGACTTCCTCGTCCTCGTCGGTCAGTACGGTCAGCTTCTGCTCGTCGGCGTCGAGGGCGGTGACGACACCGACCGTGCCGTTGAAGACGCCGTTGGCGCCCTTCTCGTAGTTGTTACGGATCTGGGTGACCTTGTCGCCCACGCGGAACACCCGCCCGCCGAACCGCTTCTCGGGCAGCTCCGGGCGGCCGGGCGTAATGGCCTGCTGGAGCAGCCCGTTGAGCGTGCCCGCGCCGGCCGGGCCGCGGTGCATCGGGGCGAGCACCTGGACGTCGCGCCGCGGGTCGAGCCCGAACTTGGCGGGGATGCGCCGCGCCGCCACATCGACCGTGAGGCGCCCGGCCTCCTCCGTGTCCTCCTCCACGAAGAGGAAGAAGTCCTTGAGCCCCTGAGCCAGGGGCGGCACACCGGAGTTGATGCGGTGGGCGTTCGTCACGACGCCGGACTCCTGGGCCTGCCGGAAGATCCGGGTCAGGCGCACGGCGGGAATGGGACCGCCGGCGGCCAGCATGTCGCGCAGCACCTCGCCCGCGCCGACGCTCGGCAACTGGTCCACGTCCCCGACGAACAGCAGATGCGCCCCGGGCGGCACGGCTTTCACCAGCTTGTTGGCGAGGAGCAGATCGAGCATGGACGCCTCGTCGACCACCACGAGGTCGGCGTCGAGCGGCCGGTCCTTGTCGTACGCGGCGTCGCCCCCGGGCTTCAGCTCCAGGAGCCGGTGGACGGTGGACGCCTCCGCGCCGGTCAGCTCGGCGAGGCGCTTGGCGGCGCGGCCGGTCGGCGCGGCGAGCACCACCTTCGCCTTCTTCGCGCGGGCCAGCTCCACGATCGAGCGCACGGTGAACGACTTGCCGCAGCCGGGCCCGCCGGTGAGCACCGCGACCTTCTGGGTCAGCGCAAGGCGGACGGCCTCCTCCTGCTCGGGCGCCAACTCGGCGCCCGTGCGCCCCGCGAGCCAGGCCAGGGCCTTGGCCCAGGCCACGTCGCGGAAGGCGGGCATCCGGTCCTGCTCCGTGCGCAGCAGCCTCGACAGCTGGGCTGCCAGGGACAGTTCGGCCCGGTGGAAGGGGACGAGGTAGATCGCGGTGACCGGCTCGCCGTGCTCGCCGGGCACCTGTTCCCGTACGACGCCGGGCTCGCCGGAGTCCTCGTCCGGCAGCGCCAGCTCGGACAGGCACTCGATGACGAGGCCGGTGTCGACCTGGAGCAGTTTCACCGCGTCGGCGATCAGCCGCTCCTCGGGCAGGAAGCAGTGCCCCTGGTCGGCGGATTGCGAAAGGGCGTACTGCAGACCGGCTTTGACGCGCTCGGGGCTGTCGTGCGGGATGCCGACGGACTGGGCGATGCGGTCGGCGGTGAGGAAGCCGATACCCCACACCTCGGAGGCGAGCCGGTACGGCTTGTTCTTCACTACGCCGATCGACGCGTCCCCGTACTTCTTGTAGATGCGCACGGCGATGGAGGTGGACACGTCGACGCTCTGCAGGAAGACCATCACCTCCTTGATCGCCTTCTGCTCCTCCCACGCGTCGGCGATCTTCTTGGTGCGCTTGGGGCCGAGTCCCGGCACCTCGATCAGGCGCTTCGGCTCCTGCTCGATGATGTCGAGGGTGTCCACGCCGAAGTGCTGCGTGATGCGGTCGGCGAAGACCGGGCCGATGCCCTTGACCAGCCCGGATCCCAGATAGCGGCGGATGCCTTGGATCGTGGCGGGCAGCACCGTCGTGTAGTTCTCGACGGTGAACTGCTTGCCGTACTGGGGGTGTGAGCCCCAGCGGCCCTCCATCCGCAGCGACTCCCCGGCCTGCGCGCCGAGCAGCGAGCCGACGACGGTCAGCAGATCGCCGCCACCTCTGCCGGTGTCCACGCGCGCGACCGTGTACCCGGTCTCCTCGTTGGCGTACGTGATCCGCTCGAGGACCCCCTCGAGCACCGCCATCGACCGGGCGCCGGCCTGCGCCTGCTGCTTCGCCATGATCCGACGGTAGCGGTGGGGTCCGACAACCGGACAGGGCCCAGGGTTTTCGGATGCGGGACGAGGGGGGCGGCGGCCGCGGGCCCGCGAACCGGCCCGCGCGCGGGACGAGTTGCCGGGCCTGTCGCCGACGTCGCCCGGGCGGTCAGATCCCGCCCATCGGCTCCGGGGTGACCGTCACCGGCGTGCCCCACACCCGTACGACCTCGTAGTCCGTGAACTCGTGCACCAGCCGGTAGGCCATCGCCGCGTCCGGGCGGCGGCGCTGCGCCGCCAGGTACAGGTCCGCCTCGCGCCGGTCGTGGCGCGGGGTGCCGCACAGCTGCCACACCTGCCCGTTCCACATCTCCGGGATCCAGCGCTGCTGGGGCTGGGGGCGGTCCTCGCGCGTGCCGTAGCGGGACATCACGGGCTGGTCGTCGGCGCGCGGGCGGGCGGGGCCGCCCGCGTACTCCGAGCGGCGTGCCTGGCGGCGGCGCGTCTCGCAGATCAGGCACAGGTCGGGCGCCGCCTCGTCGACCGCGCCCTGCGGGTGCTCGGGGCAGCGGGTCGTGGGCGCCGAGCCGGTGACCGTGTCGTCGAGCAGCTCCAGGGCTCTCTTCATGTCGCCGCGCACCTCGTGGAGCTTGGCGTCCGAGGTGTCGCCGGTGAGGGCGTCGCCGTGCTCCCCGAGCAGGCGCAGGGCGCGGCCGAGTGCGGTGAGCTGCGCGTGGTTCACGGTCCTTGGCTCCGATCGTCGCGGGTCGCCGGCAGGGTGTCCGCCGCCGGGTTCCGTACGTCCCCTGCGTACGTCCCCACGATCGCACGCGGCACCGACAACGCCCCTCCCACCGACCCCCGCGCATCACGATCCGGTCACGACAACCGGAATCCCTCTTGCCAGCAGCCCGTGTAATCGATTCCAATCCTCCATGTAATCGATTCCACGCCCATGTGCGGAGCACCAGCCACACATGAGCCCACGCAGCCATAAGGAGGTGGTCTGTGATGCCGTCGAGGTCGTCTATGCCGTCGATGCCGTCGAGCGCGAGCATCAAGGATGTCGCGGCCGCGGCCGGGGTCTCCGTCGCCACGGTCTCCCGCGTCCTCAACAGCCACCCGTCCGTCAGCCCGGACGCGCGGGCCCGCGTCATGGCCGCCGTGGAGTCGCTCGGCTACCGGCCGAACGCCGTCGCCCGCTCCCTGCGCACCGACCAGACCCGCACGCTCGGCCTGGTCATCAGCGACGTACTGAACCCGTACTTCACCGAGCTCGCCCGCTCGGTCGAGGAAGAGGCCCGCGCACTCGGTTACAGCGTCATCATCGGCAACGCCGACGAGCGGCCCGATCTGCAGGATCATCACGTACGGACTCTGCTCGACCGGCGGATCGACGGGCTGCTCGTCTCCCCCACCGACGGCGGCTCACCGCTGATGCTGGGCGCGGCCAGGGGCGGCACCCCGATGGTCTTCGTCGACCGGTGGATCCCGGGCGTCGACGTTCCCGTCGTGCGCTCCGACGGGCGGGCCGCCATCCGCGATCTCGTGGCGCATCTGCACCGGCTCGGTCACCGAAGGCTCGCCATCATCGCGGGCCCGGCCGCCACCACGACGGGCAGCGAGCGCGTCGCCGCGTTCCGGGACGCGCTCGCCTCGTACGCGATCGAGCTGCCGGACGCCTACATAGGGCAGGGCGACTTCCAGGCGGGCAGCGGGCGCCGCGTGACAGACGGGTTCCTGGACCTGCCCGAGCCGCCCGAGGTCGTGTTCGCGGCCGACAACCTGATGGCGCTCGGCGCGCTGGACGCGATCCGCGCGCGCGGGCTGCGGGTCCCGGACGACATCGCGCTCGCCGCGTTCGACGACATCCCCTGGTTCGTGCACACCGATCCGCCCATCACGGCGATCGCCCAGCCGACAGGAGAGCTGGGGCGGGCCGCCGTGCGCGCCCTCGTGGACCGCATCGAGGGGCGGCCGCCCGCGTCGGTGACGCTCCCCGCCCACCTCGTCGTACGGCACTCGTGCGGCGAGCCACGTACTTCACCACCGAGTCCCTCAATGGAGAGGAGATCCCGATGAATCAGCCGCGCGACCCGGACGAGTTGCTGCGTATCGAAGGGATACGGAAGACCTTCCCCGGCGTCATCGCGCTCGACAGCGTCGACTTCGATCTGCGCTGTGGCGAGGTGCACGTCCTGCTCGGTGAGAACGGGGCCGGCAAGAGCACGCTGATCAAGATGCTCTCCGGCGCCTACACGCCCGACGCGGGCCGCATCACCGTCGGCGGCGAGCAGGTCCGTATCCATGGCGCGCAGGACGCCGAACGGCTCGGTATCGCCACGATCTATCAGGAGTTCAATCTCGTTCCTGATCTGACCGTGGCCGAGAACATCTTCCTGGGGCGCCAGCCGCGCCGCTTCGGTCTCATCGACCGCAAGAAGATGGAGACCGACGCCAAAGCGCTCCTCGCGCGCGTGGGCGTGAACGTCTCGCCACGCGCGCGTGTGCGTGAACTCGGCATCGCCCGGCTGCAGATGGTCGAGATCGCGAAGGCGCTCAGCCTCGACGCCCGCGTGCTGATCATGGACGAGCCGACCGCCGTGCTCACCTCCGAGGAGGTGGAGAAGCTCTTCGCGATCGTGCGGGCGCTCCGCGAGGACGGCGTCGGGATCGTCTTCATCACCCACCACTTGGAGGAGATCGCCGCTCTCGGCGACCGGGTCACCGTGATCCGGGACGGCCGCAGTGTGGGCCAGGTGCCCGCGGCGACCCCCGAGGACGAGCTCGTACGCCTCATGGTGGGTCGGTCGATCGAGCAGCAGTATCCGCGGGAACGGGCCGACACCGGCAGCGCGCTGCTCACGGTGGAGGGGCTCACCCGTGAGGGCGCCTTCCAGGACATCTCGTTCGAGGTACGGGCCGGTGAGGTCGTCGGTATCGCCGGGCTCGTCGGCGCGGGGCGGACCGAGGTGGTGCGCGCCGTCTTCGGCGCCGACGCCTATGACGCGGGCTCCGTGCACGTCGCGGGCGCCGCGCTGCCCCGGCACGACGTGACCGCGGCGCTCGCGGCGGGCGTCGGTCTGGTCCCCGAGGACCGCAAGGGCCAGGGTCTGGTCCTCGACCAGTCGGTGGCGGAGAACCTCGGCCTCGTCACGCTGCGCGCTGCGACCCGCGGCGGCTTCGTCGACCGGGCGGCCCAGCACACGGCCGCCGAGCGGATCGCCGGTCAACTGGGCGTCCGCATGGCCGGGTTGGGCCAGCACGTGCGCACGCTCTCCGGTGGCAACCAGCAGAAGGTCGTCATCGGCAAGTGGCTGCTCGCCGACATCAAGGTGCTGATCCTCGACGAGCCGACGCGGGGTATCGACGTCGGCGCGAAGGTCGAGATCTACCAGCTCGTCAACGAGCTGACCGCCGCCGGGCACGCCGTGCTCATGATCTCCAGCGATCTGCCCGAGGTGCTCGGCATGAGCGACCGCGTCCTGGTGATGGCGCAGGGCCGTATCGCGGGCGAACTCGCGGCCGAGGACGCCACCCAGGACTCCGTGATGGCGCTCGCCGTCAGCACCCCCACGACCAAGGAAAGCGAGGCCCGTCGTGGCCACTGACACGCTTGAGAAGAAGACCTCGGGCGCGTCGCGCACGAGTGCCGCGTCGATCCGCCGTCTGCTGCTCGACAACGGCGCGCTGACCGCGCTGATCGTCCTGGTGATCGCCCTGGCGGCGCTCTCCGGTGACTTCCTGACCACCGACAACCTGCTCAACATCGGCGTGCAGGCGGCCGTGACCGCCATCCTCGCCTTCGGTGTCACCTTCGTGATCGTGTCGGCGGGCATCGACCTGTCGGTGGGTTCGGTGGCCGCCCTGTCGGCGACCGTCCTCGCGTGGAGCGCCACGAGTCACGGCGTGCCGGTCGTGCTCGCGGTGGTGCTCGCCGTCGCCACGGGCATCGTGGCGGGTCTGGTGAACGGTTTCCTCGTCGCGTACGGGAAGCTGCCGCCGTTCATCGCGACGCTCGCCATGCTGTCGGTGGCCCGCGGTCTCGCGCTCGTGCTCTCGGACGGATCGCCGATCCCGTTCCCCGACTCGGTCTCGCACCTGGGTGACACCCTCGGCGGCTGGCTGCCGGTGCCGGTGCTCGTGATGATCGTGATGGGTCTGATCGCGGCCGTGATCCTCGGCCGTACGTACATAGGGCGCTCGATGTACGCGATCGGCGGCAACGAGGAGGCCGCGCGGCTTTCTGGCCTGCGCGTGAAGAAGCAGAAGCTCGTCATCTACGCGCTGTCCGGCCTGTTCGCCGCCGCCGCGGGCATCGTGCTCGCCTCCCGGCTCTCCTCGGCGCAGCCGCAGGCCGCCGACGGGTACGAGCTGGACGCGATCGCCGCCGTCGTCATCGGC
This sequence comes from Streptomyces sp. NPDC102467, assembly GCF_044765445.1. NCBI lineage: Bacteria > Bacillati > Actinomycetota > Actinomycetes > Kitasatosporales > Streptomycetaceae > Streptomyces > Streptomyces sp. NPDC102467. The sequence continues at coordinate 144,966 of NZ_JBIWKA010000017.1, forward strand.
GGCGCCTCGCTCGCGGGCGGCACCGGCAAGGCGTCCGGCACGCTGATCGGCGCGCTGATCCTCGCGGTGCTGCGCAACGGCCTCAACCTCCTCAACGTGTCCGCGTTCTGGCAGCAGGTCGTCATCGGTGTCGTCATCGCGCTCGCCGTGCTCCTGGACACGCTGCGCCGCAAGGCCGGGGCCACCCCGACGGCCGCGGGCGCGGGCGGCAACAAGGGCAAGCAGGCGCTCACGTACGGGCTCGCCGCCGTGGTGACCGTCGCGATCGTCGGTGCCACGTCCTTCCTGCACGGCGGCACGTCCGGGTCGGACAAGCCGAAGGTGGGCCTGTCGCTGTCGACGCTGAACAACCCGTTCTTCGTGCAGATCCGGGCCGGTGCCCAGGCCGAGGCCAAGAAGCTCGGCGTCGACCTGCGGGTCACCGACGCGCAGAACGACGCCTCGCAGCAGGCCAACCAGATGCAGAACTTCGCCAGTTCGAGCCTGGACGCGGTCATCCTCAACCCGGTCGACTCGGAGGCCGCGAGCAATTCGGTGAAGGCCGCCAACGACGACGGCACCCCCGTCGTCGCCGTGGACCGCGGTGTGAACAAGGGCAAGGTCGCCACCCTTGTGGCCTCCGACAACGTCGCGGGCGGCGTGCTCTCCGCGAAGACGATGGCCGAGAAGCTCGGCGGCACGGGCAAGATCGTGATTCTGCAGGGCCAGGCCGGCACGTCCGCCGCCCGGGAGCGCGCGGAGGGCTTCGAGAAGGGCCTCAAGGCGTACCCCGGCATCAAGGTCGTCGCCCAGCAGCCCGCCGACTTCGACCGCACCAAGGGCCTCGACGTGATGTCGAACCTGCTGCAGTCGCACCCGGACGTGCAGGGCGTGATCGCCGCGAACGACGAGATGGCGCTCGGCGCGATCAAGGCCCTCGGTGCCAAGGCCGGAAAGTCGGTGCCGGTGATCGGCTTCGACGGCGAGGCCGACGGGATCAAGGCGGTCGCCGCGGGCACGATGTACGCCTCGGTGGCACAGCAGCCGCGCGAACTCGGTGAGATCGCCGTGCAGAACGCGGTGAAGGCGGCCCAGAACAAGAAGATCGACGGTGCGGTGAAGGTGCCGGTCAAGGTCGTGACGGAGAAGAACGCCGCCGACTTCAAGTGACACCCTCGTACTCTTTGGGCTGACGTACGAAGAAAGGCACAGCATGAACACGTACGACCTCCTCGTCGTCGGGTCGGCCAACGCCGACCTGGTGGTGGGCGTGGAGCGCCGCCCGGCCGCCGGGGAGACCGTCCTCGGCTCCGACCTGGTCGTCCACCCGGGCGGCAAGGGCGCCAACCAGGCGGTCGCCGCCGCCCGCCTCGGCGCCCGTACGGCGCTGCTCGCGCGGGTCGGCGACGACGGCCACGGGACGCTGCTGCGGGAGTCGATGGAGTCGGCGGGCGTGGACACGTCCGGCGTCCTGGTCGGCGGGGCGCCCACCGGGGTCGCGCTGATCACGGTCGACCCGTCCGGGGACAACTCCATCGTGGTGTCGCCGGGCGCGAACGGACGCCTTACGCCGGACGACGTACGGGCGGCCGGTGAGCTGTTCGCCGGGGCGAAGGTGGTCTCCACGCTCCTCGAGATCCCGCTGGAGACGGTCGCCGAGGTGGCCCGCAGTGTCGCCGACGGGGCGCGGCTCGTGCTGAACCCGTCGCCGCCCGCGCCACTGCCGGACGAGGTCCTCGCGGTGTGCGACCCGCTGATCGTGAACGAGCACGAGGCCCGCGTGGTGCTCGGCGCGGAGACCGAAGGGGGCCCCGGGGACTGGGACGACTGGGCGCGGGCGCTGCTCGCGCTCGGCCCGCGCTCGGTCGTCATCACCCTCGGCTCCGAGGGCGCGCTCGTCGCGGACGCCTCGGGCTCGTCCCGGGTGGCGTCGGTGAAGGTCGAGGCCGTGGACACGACGGGCGCCGGTGACGCCTTCACGGCGGCGCTCGCCTGGAAGCTCGGGACCGGCGCGTCACTCGCCGACGCCGCGGCCTACGCGGCCCGGGTCGGCGCGGCCGCCGTCACCAAGGAGGGCGCGCAGGCGTCGTACCCGACGGCGGACGAGGTCGCGGCACTGTGAAGAAGTCCGGCATTCTCAACCGGCATCTGGCGGGCGCCACAGCCGAGTTGGGGCACGGCGACGGGGTGCTCATATGCGACGCGGGGATGCCGATCCCCGCAGGACCGCGCGTCGTCGACCTGGCTTTCCGGGCCGGGGTGCCGTCGTTCGCGGAGGTCCTGGACGGGCTGCTCGACGAGCTGGTGGTCGAGGCGGGCACGGCGGCGAGCGAAGTGCTCGCCGCGAACCCGGCGGCGGCCGGGCTGCTCCGGGAGCGGGTGCCGTCGCTCGGCTTCGTCACGCACGAGGAGCTGAAGGCGCTGTCGGCGGGCGCGCGGCTGATCGTGCGGACCGGGGAGGCGCGGCCGTTCGCGAACGTGCTGCTGCGGTGCGGCGTCTTCTTCTGATCCCGGAATCTCTTGCGGGTTCCTTCTGAAAGGGATCCGGAACCGACGAGGGGCCCGGTCCGCGGACCGGGCCCCTCGGGCCTTCCCCCTCCTGCGCCAGAACTTTCCAGATCCCCCCAGATCCCCCTCCAAAAGTTCTGACGCACGCTAGACCCGCGACGCCCCGGAAGGGTTGCACTAAGCGGAGCGTTTTCTTTCCGGGATTTTCAGCCCGATATTTTCGGCCGCAACCTTCAGCGGGCGTGCTGGGCGAAGCGCTCCACGGTCTCCGCCAGGACCTCGCGGCCGTCCCGCGCCCACAGGCCGTCGTTGAACAGCTCGACCTCGATGGGCCCGGAGTAGCCCTGCTCCTCCACCAGGCCGCGCCAGTGACGCATGTCGATCGAGCCGTCGCCGATCTGGCCGCGCCCGTTGAGCACGCCCGCCGGCAGCGGCGTCGTCCAGTCCGCGAGCTGGAACGTCGCGATACGGCCCTGCGCCCCGGCCCGCGCGATCTGCGCGGGCGCCCGGTCGTCCCACCAGATGTGGTACGTGTCCACGCAGACGCCGACCTGGTGTGCCGGGAACCGCTCGGCGATGTCCAGGGCCTGGCCGAGCGTCGAGACGACGCAGCGGTCGGCCGCGTACATCGGGTGCAGTGGCTCGATGGCGAGCCTGACCCCGTTCTCGGCGGCGTACGGGGCGAGTTCGGCGAGCGCGTCGGCGATCCGTTCCCGGGCGCCCGCCAGGTCCTGCGATCCGGCCGGGAGCCCGCCGGAGACGAGGACCAGGACGTCCGTGCCGAGGGTGACGGCCTCGTCGACGGCGCGCTTGTTGTCGTCGATCGCGGCCCGGCGCTCGGCGCCGTCGAGCGCGGTGAGGAAGCCGCCGCGGCAGTGCGTGGAGACGGCGAGGCCCGCGTCGTTCAGCAGCTTGGCGGCTGCCTCGACGCCGTACGCCTGGACCGGCTCACGCCAGGTCCCGACATACTGGACCCCCAACTCACCGCACGCGTAGGCCAGTTCGGGCAGGCTGAGCTGCTTGACGGTCATCTGGTTGATGGCGAAACGCGGATCGGCGGCGCTCATGAGGTGACTCCGGTGACTCCGTACAGGGCGAGCAGGTTCTTCATGCGGGCCTCGGCCAGCTCCGGGTCGGGGAACAGCCCGAGCCCGTCGGCGAGTTCGTAGGCGCGCGCGAAGTGCGGCAGCGAACGGGCGGACTGCAGGCCGCCGACCATCGCGAAGTGGTCCTGGTGACCGGCGAGCCAGGCGAGGAAGACGACGCCGGTCTTGTAGAAGCGGGTCGGGGCCTGGAAGAGGTGCCGGGACAACTCGACGGTGGGATCGAGGAGTTCGCGGAAGCCCTTCGCGTCACCGGTGTCGAGGACCCGCACCGCCTGCGCGGCGAGCGGCCCCAGCGGGTCGAAGATGCCGAGCAGCGCGTGGCTGAAGCCGCGGTCGTCGCCGGCGATCAGCTCGGGGTAGTTGAAGTCGTCTCCGGTGTAGCAGCGCACGCCCTGCGGAAGGCGGCGGCGCAGTTCGACCTCGCGGCGGGCGTCGAGGAGCGACACCTTGATGCCGTCGACCTTGTCCGGGTGCGCGGCGATGACCTGGAGGAACGTCTCCGTGGCGGCGTCCAGGTCGGCGGAGCCCCAGTAGCCCTCGAGCGCCGGGTCGAACATCGGGCCGAGCCAGTGCAGGACGACCGGCTCGGTGGCCTGGCGCAGCAGATGCCCGTAGACGTCGAGGTAGTCCTCGGGGCCCTTGGCCACGGCGACCAGGGCGCGGGACGCCATGAGGATCGCCTGCGCGCCCGTCCCCTCCACGAGCGCGAGCTGCTCCTCGTACGCGGCGCGCACGGTCGCCAAGTCCTGGGCCGGTGCCGTCAGTTGATCGGTTCCGACGCCGCAGGCGATACGCCCGCCGACGGCCTTCGCCTCGGCCGCCGACCGCTGGATGAGTTCGGCGGCGCCCGCCCAGTCCAGGCCCATGCCGCGCTGCGCGGTGTCCATCGCCTCGGCGACGCCGAGCCCGTGCGACCACAGGTGGCGGCGGAAGGCGAGGGTGGCGTCCCAGTCGACGGCGGCCGGTGCGTCCGGTGTCGTATCGGCGAACGGGTCGGCGACGACGTGCGCCGCGGAGAAGACGACACGGGAGGCGAACGGCGCGCCCGTATCGAGGGCGAGCGGCGTCGCACGAGGCTCGTAGGCCCGCAACACACCGCCCGCGTCCGGGAGTTGGATGGTCACAGCGAGATCTCCGGTACGTCGATGCGGCGGCCCTCAGCGGACGACTTCAGGCCGAGCTCGGCGAGCTGCACGCCGCGGGCGCCGGCCAGCAGGTCCCACTGGTAGGGCGCGTCGGCGTAGACGTGCTTGAGGAAGAGCTCCCACTGCGCCTTGAAGCCGTTGTCGAACTCGGTGTTGTCGGGCACTTCCTGCCACTGGTCGCGGAAGGAGTAGGCGGCCGGCAGGTCCGGGTTCCAGACCGGCTTCGGCGTCGAACTGCGGTGCTGCGCACGGCAGTTGCGCAGACCGGCGACGGCCGAGCCCTCCGTCCCGTCGACCTGGAACTCGACGAGCTCGTCGCGGTTGACGCGCACCGCCCACGAGGAGTTGATCTGGGCGACGGCTCCGCCGTCCAGCTCGAAGATGCCGTACGCGGAGTCGTCGGCGGTGGCGTCGTAGGGCTTGCCGTTCTCGTCCCAGCGCTGCGGGATGTGCGTGGTGATCAGCGCCTGCACGGACGCGACCCGGCCGAACAGCTCGTGCAGCACGTACTCCCAGTGCGGGAACATGTCGACGACGATGCCGCCGCCGTCCTCGGAGCGGTAGTTCCAGCTCGGGCGCTGCGCCTCCTGCCAGTCGCCCTCGAACACCCAGTAGCCGAACTCGCCGCGCACGGACAGGATCTTGCCGAAGAAGCCGCCGTCGATGAGGCGCTTCAGCTTGAGCAGACCCGGCAGGAAGATCTTGTCCTGGACGACGCCCGACTTGACGCCCGCGTCCTTGGCGCGGCGGGCCAGGTCCAGGGCTCCGTCGAGGCCGGTGGCGGTCGGCTTCTCGGTGTAGATGTGCTTGCCCGCGGCGATCGCCTTCTTGAGCGCCTCCTCCCGGGCGGAGGTCACCTGCGCGTCGAAGTAGATGTCGATCGAGTCGTCGGCGAGGACGGCGTCGAGGTCGGTGGAGATGTTCTCCTCCCCCAGGCCGTGCCGCTCGGCGAGCGCCCGCAGGGCGTGCTCGCGGCGGCCGACGAGGACCGGCTCGGGCCAGAGCACCGTGCCGTCGCCGAGGTCGAGCCCGCCCTGGTCGCGCAGGGCGAGGAGAGAACGGACGAGGTGCTGGCGGTAGCCCATGCGCCCCGTCACACCGTTCATGGCGATGCGCACCGTCTTGCGTGTCACGTGAGTCCCTTCGTCCTGCTTCTGCCGTGTATGGCCGCTTCTGCCGCGGGTGGCCGGCCGTACGCCGTCCGGCCCGTCGGCGTACGCGAGATCGCACCTGCCGCATCCTGCGTAGCAAGCGCTTTCTATCTGGAAAGAAGCTAGCCTCTGCACAGCCGCTCGGACAAGAGCGGATACGAGACCGACCGGGGCTCCCTGACTCTGGAGGGGCCCGGCCGTTGACGGAGGATGACTCGATGACCGTGACCCTGGCGGACGTGGCCGCCCGCGCGCAGGTGTCCCCCGCCACCGTCTCCCGCGTACTGAACGGCAACTATCCGGTCGCCGCGACCACACGCGAGCGGGTGCTCAAGGCCGTGGACGAACTGGACTACGTGCTCAACGGCCCGGCCAGCGCCCTCGCGGCAGCCACCTCCGACCTGGTCGGGGTCCTCGTCAACGACATCGCCGACCCCTTCTTCGGGATCATGGCGTCCGCGGTGCAGTCGGAGATCGTCGGCCCCGGCGGCCGGGCCGGCGGCGAGCGCCTCGCGGTGGTCTGCAACACGGGAGGCTCCCCGGAGCGGGAGCTGACGTATCTGACGCTGCTGCAACGCCAGCGGGCGGCGGCGGTCGTCCTCACGGGCGGCGCGATCGAGGACGAGGCCCATGTCGCCGCGGTGGCCAACAAGTTGAGGAGACTTTCGGAGGCGGGCACGCGGGTCGTGCTGTGCGGACGCCCTCCGGTACCGGAGACGGACGCGGCGGCGCTGACGTTCGACAACCGGGGCGGGGCAAGGGAGTTGACGCACCACCTGCTCTCCCTCGGGCACCGCCGGATCGGTTACGTGGCCGGACCTCAGGAACGTACGACGACACGTCACCGCCTGGAGGGCCACCGCGCGGCGCTGGCCGACGCGGGCGTGACGGAGTCGGACGGGCTTGTGGCGCACGGCCCCTACGACCGCGCGGCGGGCCACGCGGCGACGGTCGAACTCCTGAAAAGGGAACCGGAGTTGACGGCCGTGGTCGCGGCGAACGACACGGTGGCGCTCGGCGCCTGCGCCGCGCTGCGCGAGGCGGGCCTGCGCATCCCCCAGGACGTCTCGGTGGCGGGCTTCGACGACCTCCCCTTCAGCGTGGACGCGGTCCCCGCGCTGACGACGGTCCGCCTCCCCCTGGCGGAGGCGGCGGCACGGGCGGGCCGCATCGCGATGGGCCGGGAGGCGGAGCCGCGGGGCGGGGTCGACGTGGTGCGCGGGGAGCTCATGGTGCGGGGGTCGACGGGGGCGCCGCGCGGGAAATGATGCGGCGGGACGCTGCGGGCCCCTGCGCTGGACGGCCCCGGCCCTGGTGAACCTGCTGCCCGGGCTGCCGGCGCTGCTCCCGCTCTGGTGCGCGTGGTGGCTCCTGAGCGAATGTCCCCCATGGACTGCCGGAGCCCGCAGGAGACGTACTCCCGCTCCTTCAGCGGGAGTTGCGACCACCACACGCTCGATCACGGTCCGGTGGTGATGGTGCTCGGCACGGTCTCCGGCGCCGTGGTCCTGCTCCTCGTCCTCCGCGCGAACCGGGGTCTCGCGCGGGACGAAAACATCGGCCGGGCCGTCTGGCTGCGGGCGGCGCCGCTCGTGCTCCTGCCGTTCGCGGTGGTGTGGGCGCTGGCGTGACGCCCACACCCGCCCCGTACGAACTGCCCGCTACGGAGTTTATTCGCAGTGCATCGGGCTTCAGCCCGGTGGTGAAGCGAATCTGATGATGGCGACGCGGAGCGTCGCCGCGTCGGGTCCGCCGGAGCCGGACACGGCGTGTTCACCGTCAGCGGCGCGGAGCGTCGTGATCGCTTCTCCCGGCGGAGCCGGGCGGTGCTCACACCGGCCGGTTCTGCTGCTCGATGTACTGCCTGACCACGGTGAGCGGGGCGCCGCCGACGGTTCCGGCGAAGTAGGAGCCCGACCATAGCTTGTTGACCCGCCAGTAATGCCGTACGAGGTCGGGAAATTCCTGCCGCACACGGCGGGAGGAGACGCCCTTGAGGGAGTTGACCAATTTGGTGACGGCGACCTTGGGCGGAAGGTTCACCAGCAGGTGGACGTGGTTGTTCTCGCCGTTGAACTCCACCAGCTCACACTTCAAGTCCGTACACACCGATTGCATGATCTCCTCCTTGCGCGTCAGATGATCATCGGTGAACACCTTGTGCCGGAACTTGGTCACGAAGACCACGTGCACATGGATCACAAAAACAAAGTGCCTACCAGTTCTGATCTTCTGCATCTCACTCTTAACCCACGTGTCTAGGGTGACCGTCATGCAGCTCAGGTACGCCTTCAGGCTGTACCCGGACACCGGCCAGCAGCAGGCGTTGGCGAAGGCGTTCGGGTGTGCCCGCGTCGTGTTCAACGACGCCGTCCACGCCCGGGAGAGGGCCCGCAGGGCCGGGAAGCCGTTTCCGAACATCGGTGAGCTGTCCACACGGCTGATCACCCAGGCGAAGCAGACCCTGGAGCGGTCCTGGCTGAACGAGGTCTCCGCGGTCGTTCTCCAGCAGTCCCTGCGCGACGCCGAGGCCGCCTACCGCAACTTCTTCGCCTCCCTCAAAGCCACCCGCAAAGGCGCCCGGGTGGGTGCGCCGCGGTTCAAGTCCCGCAAGGACACCCGCCAGTCGATCCGGTTCACCGCGAACGCCCGCTGGAAGATCACCGACAGCGGACGGCTGAACCTGCCGAAGATCGGGGCGGTGAAAGTGAAGTGGTCCCGCCCGCTGCCCGCCACCCCCACCTCGGTCACCGTGGTCAAGGACTGTGCCGGGCGGTACTTCGCCTCCTTCGTCATCGACACCGACCCACAGGCGGATGCCGAGCGGATGCCCGCCACCGACCGCACCATCGGCATCGACCTCGGCCTCACCCACTTCGCCGTCCTGTCCGACGGCACGAAGATCGACTCCCCGCGGTTTCTGCGCCGCGCAGAGAAGAGGCTGAAGAAGGCCCAGAAAGAACTGTCGCGCAAGCAGAAAGGTTCGAAGAACCGCGAAAAGGCCCGGCTCAAGGTCGCTCGCGCCCACGTCAAGGTCACCGATGCCCGCCACGAGTTTCACCACCAGCTCTCCACACAGCTGATCTCCGACAACCAAGGAATCGCCGTGGAGAACCTGTCGGTGACAGGACTGGCACGCACCAGACTGGCCAAGTCCGTCCACGACGCCGGCTGGTCCTCATTCGTCAACATGCTGGAGTACAAAGCACAACGGTACGGGCGAACCCTGATCAAGATCGGCCGGTTCGAACCGACAAGTCAGACTTGCTCCACCTGCGGCGTCAAAGACGGACCCAAACCCCTCCACGTGAGGCAATGGGCCTGCGCCGCCTGCGGCACCGTCCATGACCGGGACATCAATGCCGCACGCAACGTGAAGACGGCCGCCGGACTGGCGGTATCGGCCTGCGGAGCGCCGGTAAGACCAGAACCCGTTCTGGCACAGCGCGACGAAACAGGAAGCCACGGATTCCCGACCCGACCCCGTGCCGCGTAGCGGCACAGCAACAAGTCGAGAAGGCCAGAATCCTCGGGCTTCAGCCCGAGGTGCAAGTCAAACGTGCGGCCGGCGCCCCCGCTCCTGGTGCGGGAAGCGCTGGTCCGCGCCCGGGAGCGTCGGCTTGGGGAGAGTGGCCACGTCATCCTTGGCCTGCTCCAGCTGCTCCGCCGTGTCGTGCGGCAGGCGCGGCGGCCGGTGCGTGGCGTGCGAGAAGCGGAACGCCGAGGTGAGGTCGCCGAAGGTGTCCCGGCGCCAGTCGGTGATGTTGGGCTCCTCGACGCCCGTGAACCGCTCCAGGAACTGCAGCGCCGAGGTGTGGTCGAAGGACTCGGAGGCCACCCAGCCGCCGACCGTCCACGGCGAGACGATGATCGCCGGGACGCGGAAGCCGCCGCCGATGGGCAGGCCCTTGATGAACTCGCCCGGGGTGCCCGCCGGGGGTGTGGGCGGGGCCACGTGGTCGAACAGGCCGTCGTTCTCGTCGTAGTTGAGGATGAAGGCCGTCTTCGCCCAGACCTTCGGGTTGGAGGCGATCGCCTCGATCTTCTGGGCCACGAAGTCGGCGCCCGCCGCCGGCAGGTAGTCGGGGTGCTCCGACTGGTAGCTCGTCGGCATGATCCAACTGACGGCCGGGAGGCGGTCGTTGCGGGCATCGTCCTCGAAGGTGCCCTCGGGCTGCGGGCGTACGCCGCGCTCGTAGAGCTCCGAGCCGGGCTGCGCGTTCTTGAAGGACGCGAACTGCTCAAGGAGGTTGCAGCCGTAGTCGTCGTCCTGCTGGTAGACCTTCCAGCTGACGCCCGCGGCCTGCAGGCGCTCGGCGTACGTCGTCCAGCGGTACGGGGTGGGCGCCGTGTTGTTGAGGATCGGGCCGCCCTGGGTGCCGCCGGGGTCGATGGTGGCCGTCATCCAGTAGAGGCGGTTGGGCCAGGTCGGGCCGAAGACCGAACAGAAGTAGTTGTCGCAGATGGTGAAGGTCTCGGCCAGCGCGAACTGGAACGGGATGTCCTTGCGGGTGTAATACCCCATCACGTAGGGGCCGTTGACGCCGTCGGCCTTGCGGTGGGCCGGGAGCCACTGGTCCATGGCGCCGTTGTTCCAGGCCTCGTGCTGGACCGCCCAGGCGTGGCTGGTGGAGGGGATGGCCTGGGCGCTGGTGGAGTGCGTGTCCAGGTGGAAGGGGAGGAGGTACCCCTTCGGGTTCACGGCGTCGGGCTGGTAGAACACCGAGCGTCCGGTGCTCAGCTTCTGCGCCTCGGGGTCGTTGAAGCCGCGGACGCCCTTGAGCGTGCCGAAGTAGTGGTCGAAGGAGCGGTTCTCCTGCATGAGCATCACGACGTGCTCGATGTCGCGCAGCGAGCCCTTGCGGGGCGGGCCCGCGGCGACCGCCTTCTGCACGCTGGGCGGCAGGAGCGAGAGGGCGGCGGCGCCGCCGACGGCGCCTGCCGCGGAACCGAGGAGTCTGCGTCGGGTCAGTTCGGCCATGGAAGCCCCCTGTGAGTGGCGTGGCGTGAGTGGCGTGAGTGAGGTGGCGTGGCGTGAGTGGCTGGACGGGCGGTTCCTGCATGCCAACGGCCCGTGTGCGACGGGCCGTTGTATAAGCGTGCGGCTCACTCGACGGGTGGCGGAGGGGGCGAACGGTGAAATCGCGGCCAACGTGAGGGAAGGGGTTGGCCAACCCATGGGCTGCCCTTGAACCGCTATACCTGCCATAGACACGGACTTGACCCGCGGAGCTCGCGCGGAGGGCTCGCACAGAGGGTTCACGCGGCGGCACCCGGAGCCCAGCCGCCCGGGTGGCCGATCCGTGGACGCGCCCGCCCGTCGGGCGTAATCTGGCGCCCGCCCTCAGATCTCTGACTGAGTCAACTATCCGTGCGCGCAGACCGGTTGCGGCCGGCATCGCGAGGTGAGCCATGACCGTCCAGGACATCCGGTCCTTCAACCGCTTCTACACGAACGTCGTCGGCGCGCTGGACTACAGCCGCCACTTGTACGCCCCCTTCACCCTCACCGAGTCCCGCGTGCTGTACGAGCTGGCCCACCCGGAGCAGGGCCGGCTCGACGCGGCCGACCTGCGGACGCGGCTGAACCTGGACGCCGGGTACCTGAGCCGCATTCTCGGCAGGTTCGAGCGGGACGGGCTCGTCGAGCGCGGCGCGTCCGAGCGGGACTCGCGGCGCCGCAGCATCACCCTCACCGCGCGCGGCCGCAGCACGGCGGAGCTGCTCGACGAGCGTTCCCGGGAAGCGGTCGGCGCGCTCCTCGCCACCGTCCCCGCGGCCGAGCGCGGCCGCCTGACGGAGGCGCTGCGCACCGTGCGCTCGCTCCTCGGCGACGGCCGCGCCGCCCCGCGCCCCGAGGACGTACTGCTGCGCGATCCGGGCCCCGGCGACCTCGGCTGGATCGTGGCGCGCAACGGGGCGGTGTACGCGACCGAGTTCGGCTGGAACACGGAGTACGAGGGCCTGGTGGCCCGCATCGTCGCCGATTTCGCGCAGGACCACGACCCGCATCTGGAGCGGGTGTGGATCGCCGAGCTCGACGGCCGGCCGGTGGGGTGCGTGATGTGTGTACGGGACGAGGCGCCCGGCACGGCCCGGCTGCGGCTGCTTCTGGTGGAGCCCGAGGCGCGCGGCCTCGGCGTGGGCGACCGGCTGGTGCGGGCCGTCGTCGACTTCGCGCGCGGCGTCGGCTACCGCGAGCTGGTGCTGTGGACGAACGACGTACTGAAGTCGGCCCGCTCGATCTATCGGCGCCACGGCTTCGTCCTCGTAGGAGAAACACCGCACCGCTCGTTCGGCGTGGATCTGACCGGGCAGGACTGGCGGCTTCCGCTGCACTAGATGCCCGAGTGAGGGGCGGCTGCGCGGGTAGGGTCCGCCCCATGAAACTGGCGTTCTCCACACTCGGTGTCCCCGGCCTTCCGCTGGCCGATGTCCTCCGCCTCGCGACCACGCACGGCTACCACGGTGTGGAGCTGCGCGCCCACCCCGAGGAGCCGGTCCACCCGGGGCTCGACGCGGCCGGCCGGGCGAATGTCGCGGCCGAGTTCAAGGCCGCGGGCGTCGAGGTCGTGGGGATCGCCGGGTACGCGCGGGTGGCGGCGGTCGGCGACGACGCCGCCGTGCTCGAGGAGATCCGTGCCCTGGTGGACCTCGCCCGGGACGTGGGCGCGCCGTTCGTCCGGGTGTTCCCGGGCGGCGGGGACGAACAGAGCGCCGAGGAGGCCGACGCCACGGCGGCCCGCAGGCTCGGGGTGGCCGCCGAGTACGCGGCCGACCGCGATGTCCGCGTCCTGCTGGAAACGCATGACTCGCACCGCACCGGGGCCGCCGCGTCCCGCGTCGTCGGCCCGGTCGGCCACCGCAATGTGGGCGTGCTGTGGGACGTCATGCACACCTGGCTGGGCGGCGAGCAGCCCTCGGTGTCGTACGCGGCGCTCTCCCCCTACCTCGGCTATGTGCAGGTCAAGGACATCGCAGGACCGGACGACAAGACGCCGCTGGCACTCGGGGCGGGGGCGCTGCCGCTGGCCGAGTGCGTGGAGGTGCTCAGCCGCGAGGGCTGGGACGGCTGGCTGTGCTGGGAGTACGAGGCCCGCTGGTACGAGTCGGCCGCGCCGCTTCCCGGGCTGCTCAGCGCCGGGCGGGATCATGTGGCTCGGCTGCTCAACGAGTCGGCGTGAGCTGAGAGTTCGGCTACTCGTCCGTCCGGCTTCCGGCGTCGCCGACCGAGGTCCGGACCCGTCTGCCCGGTTGCGGAGCAGCCCTGGCTGATCGGCCGACCGAGGGCCGGACCCG
>NZ_JBIWKA010000017.1:158252-241664 GCF_044765445.1 Streptomyces sp. NPDC102467
GTCTGCCCGGTTGCGGACCAGCCCCGGCTGATCGGCCGGCAGGGGCCCAGGGACCCGTCTGCCCAGTTCCGGACCAGCCCCGGCCGATCGGCCGGCAGGGGCCGCGCGCTGCCCGCCCAGGGACCCGTCTGCCCGGTGGCGGAGCAGCCCTGGCTGATCGGCCGACCGAGGGCCGGACCCGTCTGCCCAGTTGCGGACCAGCCCCGGCCGATCGGCCGGCAGGGTCCGCGCGCTGCGCGCCCAGGGACCCGTCTGCCCGGTTGCGGACCAGCCCCGGCTGATCGGCCGGCAGGGGCCCAGGGACCCGTCTGCCCAGTTCCGGACCAGCCCCGGCCGATCGGCCGGCCGGGGCCGCGCGCTGCGCGCCCAGGGACCCGTCTGCCCAGTTGCGGAGCAGCCCCCGACCGGCCGCCGGTGGGGGCTGGTCGCGCAGTTCCCCGCGCCCCTGAGACGCGCACTGCGTGCGGCATCTCAGGCTGGAGATGCCGCACGTCGCACGAAGTGCGCATCGCCTCCTGGAAGCGCGGCGAAGACCAGCCCCCACCGGCCCGCACTCGGCACGCGACCCAGCCGTCACCCCGCCCCCGCTCCACCCCCTCCGCACCAACTTCCCGGAACCTCCGAAAGACGGGAACCCAGGCGCGGCCCCGCCCGTCCAAAAGACACGCTGCCGGTGAGTCCCCGCAGTGCGGTGTCGGCCTCGCTGCTGGCTGCGAACGCTGACCACCCTCTCCGCCGCCTGCGGCCGGCAGCAGGCCGTCACCGGCACGCCCCCCTCCAACAGTGCCGGTGACGGCCCCTTCCATGTCACCCCCCTTGACTGGCAGAAACTTTCCCGATATCCGTGTCGCGTGGAAGTAATTTTCAGCACCACCCTGCACGCCATCCCGCATGCCATCCTCCGCACCACCTTCCACGCAGCTCGTGCCCTCCCCTCCCTCCGGAAGGAGCGCAAGTGCACCACCGCCAGTCCAGCCAGCCCAGCCAGTCCAGACAGCCCAGCAAGGGTTTCCCCAGACGTACGCTGCTCGCCGCCGCCACGGCCGGCGTCGCCGCGGCCGGCCTGAGCGCCGCACCCGCCCGGGCCGCCGCCACCGGCAGACCCTCCTCGGACAGAACGCTGAAGAAGATCATCTCCGGGATGTCCCTGGAGGAGAAGGTCGGCCAGCTCTTCGTGATGCGGGTGTACGGCCACTCGGCGACCGCCCCGGACCAGGCCGACATCGACGCCAACCTCAAGGAGATCGGCGTCCGCACCGCGGCCGAGATGATCGCCAAGTACAAGCTCGGCGGCATCATCTACTTCGCCTGGGCGCACAACGTCCGTGACCCGCACCAGATCGCCGATCTGAGCAACGGCATCCAGGAGGCGGGCCGCCAACAGCCGTCCCGTATCCCGCTGTTGGTCTCCACCGACCAGGAGCACGGGATCGTCGCCCGCGTCGGTAAGCCCGCCACCCTGCTCCCCGGCGCGATGGCTCTCGGCGCGGGCGGCTCACGGTCCGACGCACGCCGGGCGGGTGCGATCGCCGGCGCCGAACTCCGCGCGCTCGGCATCAACCAGGACTACGCCCCCGACGCCGACGTCAACATCAACCCGGCCAACCCCGTCATCGGCGTCCGCTCCTTCGGCGCCGACCCGGCGGCGGTGGCCCGGCTCGCCGCCGCTCAGGTCGAGGGGTACCAGTCGGCCCGTATCGCCTCCACCGCCAAGCACTTCCCGGGCCACGGCGACACCGCGACCGACAGCCACACAGGACTCCCGGTGATCACGCACACCCGCGAGGAGTGGGAGCGGCTCGACGCCCCGTCGTTCAAGGCCGTGATCGCCGCCGGCATCGACTCGATCATGACGGCCCACCTCGTCGTACCGGCCCTGGACCCGGCGGAGGACCCCGCCACCCTCTCGCACCCGATCCTCACCGGCATCCTGCGCGAGCAGCTCGGTTACGACGGCGTCGTGATCACCGACTCGCTGGGCATGGAGGGCGTCCGCACGAAGTACGGCGACGACCGCGTGCCGGTGCTCGCCCTGAAGGCCGGCGTCGACCAGCTGCTCAACCCGCCGTCCCTGGACGTCTCCTGGAACGCGGTCCTGGAGGCCGTGAAGAGCGGCGAGCTGACCGAGGAGCGCCTGGACGTATCGATCCTGCGTGTCCTGCGCCTGAAGGCCAAGCTCGGCCTCTTCAAGGAGGCATACGTCACGCATCGCGGCGTCGACCACACCGTGGGGACCCGCGCGCATCTGGCGGCGGCCGACCGGATCGCCGAGCGCACGACGACGCTCCTGGTCAACAAGGACCGGCTGCTGCCACTGAACCGGCGCACCCACAGAGACGTCCTCGTGCTCGGCGCGAACCCTGCCTCGCCCTCGCTCAGCGACGGCCCGCCGACCACCGTGCTCGGCGCGGCCCTGACCGAACTGGGCTTCTCCGCAACGGTCCTGGCGACCGGCACCGCCCCGAGCCAGGCCGTCATCGCCCAGGCGGTGGCCGCGGCCCAGGGCAAGGACGCGGTACTCATCGGCACGTACAACGTCACGGCGGGCAGCTCCCAGCAGGCCCTGGTGAACGCCGTCGCCGCGACGGGCGTTCCGGTGATCACCCTGTCCCTGCGCAACCCGTACGACGTGGCCCAACTGGGTTCGGCGCAGGCCCACTTGGCCGCGTACTCGTGGATCGATGTCGAACTGCGGGCGGCGGTGCGGGTGCTCGCGGGCCGGGCCGAGCCGCGCGGCAGGCTGCCGGTACCGGTGCAGAAGGCCGACGATCCGACTCAGGTCCTCTACCCGATCGGCCACGGCCTGCGGTACTGATCCGGACGTACAGGGCGTACGCCGCACCACCGGCGCACCACCCCCAACTTACGCAAAGCACCCTGCACATCTGGCGTGTGCCCGCCCCCTCGGGCCACGCTGGGTGGGGCTATCGGGGGGAATGCCATGTCCGCGCGGACAGTTGGGGTGGTGTGCGCGGCGCCGTTGCTGGCGCTCGCACTGGTCGGATGTCAGGCCCTGTCGGGGTCGGATTCGGGGTCGGATTCGAGGTCCGGCGGCGGACGGTCGGGCTCGTCGTCGGTGAATCCGCAGCGCTCCCCGTCCGGCTACGGCGCGGTGTTCCTCGCGGTGGGCGAGTGCAGTTCACGGGGGCTCACGTCGTTCAACGAGGTGGCGTGCCGCAGTGAGAGCGCGGTGGCGCGGGTCGTCGCGCGGTACGAGGGCGGGACGAAGGAGGGCCCCGACTGCCCGGCCCGCACCGACTTCGTCCTGCACATCAGCGAGCACCGCCCGGCGTCGGACGAGGACGGCGACGGGAGCATCGCCCGCGGTTACGCCTGCATGCGCAACCTGGAGGAGCCTCATCCCGGCGACCCGGGCGGCGGAGGCGGCCCGCGCACGATCGTCGGCGACTGCGTGTACTCCGCGGGCGAGGGCCAGGTCAGGGAGACCGCGTGCGACGGTTCGGGCGAGCACGCGCCGCGGTACCGCGTCACCTCCGCGGTGACGGCCCGCACCGAATGCCCTCCGAACACCGCCCTGTACGTGTCGCTCGGTGGGGCCGAGCCGGTGGGGTGCTCCGTGTGGGTGTGAAAAACGGGGGTGACAAAGGGGTGTGAAAAAGGGGGCCGCGGATGCGGCCCCCTCTGTCATGCGCTCGCGGTCACGGGCGGAGCGAGAACTGCCGGGCGACGTCCGGCCGGTCGAGCTTCGCGTCGTGCGACGCCTTGGCCGTCGTACCGGACAGGCCGGCCCACGCGAGGATCCGCGAGGTGGCCAGTGCGTTGTCGTCGGCGTTCAGACCCGCGACGTTCGCGCCGTGGTTGGCGTGCGGCGCCGTCAGGACGTAGCTGTCCCGGGCTCCGGAGCCGAGGCGGAAGCGCTCCGCGCCCCACGGGTCGTTGTCGCCGTAGACGTACAGCATGCGCGTCGCGTGGTGGCGCACCCAGGTGTCGACGTCCCGCATCACGCCCCGCTGGAACTTCATCGGGATGGAGCTCGGGACGAAGTTGCGCGGCGGCTGGTAGCCGTAGCGCGAGAGCTTGCCGAGCCACGGCTGCTTGATGTCGGGCGAGCCGAGCTGGGTGCCCGCCTGGTAGTAGTACGGCGTGTACTGCTCCAGGCCCTGGTCGGCGTAGGAGGACCAGCCGCCCACGGCGTCGACGTAGTCGAAGAGCGCCTGGTCGGTGACGGTCCTGGCGTCCGGCACGTCCGCGCAGGCCGACTCGGGCTGGTACTGCCAGAAGCCCCACACCAGGTCGAGGACGGTCGCCTCGTACGCCTTGTCCAGTGAACCGACCGTGTTCACGGTGTAGTTGTTGGCGGCGAGGTACTCCTTGTACTTCTTCTCCAGCGCGGTGCGGCGCACCAGCGTCTCGCGCTGCACCTTCTGCAGGGCGACGCGGCAGTCCTTCGGGCCGACCTGTCCGAGGAACCTGTCGTACGCGGAGTCCTCGTCGTTCACGACGTCGTTCGGGGCGACGTAGGCGACGACGCCGTCCATGTCGCGCGGGTAGTAGCGCTCGTAGTACGTGGCGGTCATGCCGCCCTTCGAGCCGCCGGTGGTCAGCCAGTTCTGGCCGTAGACCGGCTTGAGGGCCTGGTAGAGGCGGTGCTGGTCACTGGCGGCCTGCCAGATGTCGAGCTTCGACCAGTCGGCGGGCTGGGGCCTGGACGGCGTGAAGAAGCGGTACTCCACGGAGACCTGGTTGCCGTCGACGATGCGGGTCGGCTCGCTGCGGCTGGGCGTCGTGGAGACGTTGTAGCCGCTGGTGAACATGACCGTCGGGCGGCTGACGTCCTTGTGCAGCACGGTGATGCGCTGCTGGAAGGTGCCCTTGGACGGGTGCCGGTGGTCGACCGGCTGGGTGTAGTTGAGGACGAAGTAGCGGTAGCCGGTGTACGGCTTCTCCTCGACGAGGCTCATGCCGGGTATGGCGAGGAGCCGGTCCTTGATGTCGGCGGTGGCCGCCGCGTCGGCCGGCCGGGCGGCCGCCGCCGTCGATATCCCGGCGGCGCTCACCGTGCCTATGAGCACGACGAGCGACAGCAGCCATCTGAGCGCTTTGCGCATACACCCTCCCCTGGAGTTACACAGTCGCTCCGGAAACTATCGGAGCGACACGCGTACCACCAGGGGTACTTGGTGTCCGCTCAGCACGACATCCGGCAACGCCCATGAGACTTCCCGACCACTTCCGGACCACTTCCAGATGCATTCAGCACAGAATCCAGCCCGAAGCGACCGATTTCGACCCCACGCGTCCCTTCACCCTGACGCAGCGGTGGCCGGCGTGCACCGTGACCGGGCCCGCGTGGTGGGTGAAGCGGCCCGCGTCGACGACGGCCCGGTTGCCCCGGGCCTGGACGCTGACCGACATGGTCTGGCGGACGCCCGTGCGCTTGGCGAGCGTGACGGCGCAGACATAGCCACCGCTCCGGTAGACGACGGTCCTGCCGGTGGAGAACGACAGGGTGCGGACCTTGTGGCCCGCGCAGAGCGCGGCGGCGTGCGCGTCACCCGCGCCGGGACCCGCCACGACCAGCAGCGTGGCCGAGAGCAGCGCGGTCAGCGCGAGCACGAGCACCCGGCGCGCCCCCTGCACCCCTCGTGCCCCGCCTACGCCTCGCACCCCTCGCGCCCCGTGCGCACCCGGGGTGCCCCCTATATCGCCTTCCTCACCTCTTCGCACCGCAGTCCCTCCCGTCACATCAGCACCAGAGTACTGATGAACGGACGCGCCACACGGGCCGCACGGTTGCACGAGGACCGGCTCCCCGTACGGATCGTCCGGATCGCGCGTGTCACGGCGAGGTACTGACGGCCTCCCCCACGAAGGCGCTCCACAACGCGGCGTACTTGCCGCCCTGCCGGAGCAGCTCGTCGTGGGTGCCGTCCTCGGCGACCCGGCCGTGGTCCATCACCACGACCCGGTCGGCGCGCGCCGCCGTCGTCAGGCGGTGGGCGACGACCAGCGTCGTGCGCTTGCCCGCTATCCGGTCGGTGGCGTGGTTGACCTGCGCCTCCGTGGCGAGGTCGAGGGCGGCCGTGGCCTCGTCGAGCAGCAGGATGTCCGGGTCGACGAGTTCGGCACGGGCCAGCGCGATCAGCTGGCGCTGGCCCGCGGAGAGGTTGCGGCCGCGCTCGGCGACCTCGTGCAGGTAGCCGCCCTCAAGGGTGGCGATCATGTCGTGTGCGCCGACCGACCGCGCGGCCGCCTCGACCTGCGCGTCGCTCGCGTCGGACCGGCCGTAGGCGATGGCGTCGCGGACCGTGCCCTGGAAGAGGTAGGCCTCCTGCGGGACGACGCCGAGCCGGTGCCGGTAGCTCGTCAGGTCCAGGTCGCGCAGGTCGGTGCCGTCGACGGTGACCCGGCCGCCGGTCGGGTCGTAGAACCGGGCGACCAGTTTGACCAGCGTCGACTTGCCCGCGCCGGTCTCGCCGACGAAGGCGACGGTCTGCCCGGCGGGGATGCGCAGGGCCACACCGCTGAGCGCCGTCTCCGGCTCTTCGGCGGCGCCGTACGCGAAGTCGACGTCCTCGAAGGCGATCTCCCCGCTCAGGGAGAGCACGTCGAGGGGCTCGCGCGCGGGCTTCGTCGACGTCGGTTCGCGCAGCAGTTCCTGGATGCGGCCCAGCGAGACGGTCGCCTGCTGGTAGCCGTCGAAGACCTGCGAGAGCTGCTGCACAGGGGCGAAGAACAGGTCGATGTAGAGGAGATAGGCGACGAGCGCGCCGGTCGTCAGCGTGCCCGCGTCGACCCGGTGCGCGCCCACCATCAGGACGGCCGCGGCCGCCACCGACGACAGGAGCTGCACGAAGGGGAAGTAGATCGAGATCAGCCACTGGCCGCGGGTACGGGCCGAGCGGTAGCTGTCGCTGCCTGCCGCGAACCGTGCCGCGCCGTCCCGCTCGCGCCGGAACGCCTGCACGATGCGCAGCCCGGCGACCGACTCCTGCAGATCGGCGTTGACGACGGAGACCCGCTCGCGCGCCAGCTCGTACGCCTTCACGCTGGAGCGGCGGAAGAAGAACGTGCCGACGATCAGTGGCGGCAGCGTCGCGAACACGACGAGCGCGAGCTGTACGTCGATGACGAGCAGGGTGACCAGGATGCCGAAGAACGTGACGACCGAGACGAACGCGGTGACGAGCCCGGTCTGCAGGAACGTCGACAGGGCGTCCACGTCCGTCGTCATCCGGGTCATGATCCGGCCGGTCAACTCCCGCTCGTAGTAGTCGAGTCCGAGCCGCTGGAGCTGGGAGAAGATCTTCAGCCGGAGCGAGTAGAGGACCCGCTCGCCGGTGCGTCCCGTCATCCGGGTCTCGCCGATCTGCGCGACCCACTGCACGAGCACGGCGACCAGGGCGAGCGCCGAGGCGGCCCAGACGGCGCCGAGCGCGAGCTGCGAGACGCCCTCGTCGATGCCGTGCCGGATCAGGATAGGCAGCAGCAGGCCGACGCCCGCGTCGACGGCGACGAGCGCGAGGCTGATCCCCAGCGCCGCCCCGAACCCGCGAAGCAGCCTGCGCAGCCCGTACGAGTCCTCGGCGGCGACGGCCCGCGCCTCGTCGATGTCGGGCACGTCCGTGGCGGGCGGCAACGCGTCCACCTGCGCGAGCAGTTCGGGGGTCGCGGGCATGCCGGACAGCGCGGTGTCCTTGGGCTCGCGGTCGCCCGTCCACAGCCTGGGGGTGACCCCCCGCTCGGCGTCGAACTCGGCGTCCAGCTCGTCCCGTACGGAGGTGTCCTCCGGCTGCTCAGCGGCGGGCGCGGCATGCCCGGGCGATACGCCGCCGAGCTCGTCCGGGTCGGTCAACAGCCGCCGGTAGAGCGGCGATTCGGCCTCCAGCTCCTCGTGCGTACCGATCGCGGCGAGGCGGCCGCCGTCGAGGACGGCGATGCGGTCGGCGAGGTTCAGGGTGGAGCGGCGGTGGGCGATGAGGAGCGTGGTGCGGCCCGCCATGACGCCGCGCAGCGCCTCGTGGATCTCGTGCTCCACGCGCGCGTCGACGGCCGAAGTGGCGTCGTCGAGGACGAGCAGGCGCGGGTCGGTGAGGATCGCGCGGGCAAGCGCGAGGCGCTGGCGCTGGCCGCCGGAGAGCGTAAGCCCGTGCTCGCCGACCTTGGTGTCGTACCCGTCGGGGAGCTCGGCGATGAACCGGTCGGCCTGCGCGGCGCGGACCGCCGCCTCGATCTGCTCGTCGGTGGCGTCCGGGGCGCCGTACGCGATGTTGGCCCGCACGGTGTCGGAGAACAGGAACGAGTCCTCCGGGACGAGCCCGATCGCGGCGCGCAGCGAGTTCAGGGTCAGTTCGCGCACGTCGTGGCCGCCGATGAGGACCGCGCCGCGCGTGACGTCGTAGAAGCGGGGCAGCAGCAGCGACACGGTGGACTTGCCCGAGCCGGACGAGCCGACGACGGCGAGGGTCTCGCCCGCCCGGATCTCGAAGGAGAGTCCGTTCAGGACGGCCCGGTCGGCGCCCGCGTACTCGAAGGCGACATCGTCGAACTCGACGGTCGCGGGAGCGTCGGCGGGCAGCTCCTTCGTCCCGTCCTCGATGGACGGCTCGGTGTCGATGAGTTCCAGGACGCGCTCCACACCCGCGCGGGCCTGCTGCCCGACGGTGAGGACCATGGCCAGCATCCGGACCGGGCCGACGAGCTGGGCGAGGTAGGAGGAGAACGCGACGAACGTGCCGAGCGTGATCTGCCCGCGCACGGCCAGCCAGCCGCCGAGGGCGAGCATGGCGACCTGCCCGAGGGCGGGCACGGCCTGGAGGGCGGGGGTGAACTTGGAGTTGAGGCGCACGGTCCGCAGGCGTCCGGCGAAGAGCCGCCGCCCGACCTCCCGCAGCTTCCCGGTCTCCTGCTCCTCCTGGCCGAAGCCCTTCACGACGCGGACGCCGCTGACGGCCCCGTCGACGACCCCGGCGACGGCGGCGGCCTGCGCCTGCGCGTACCAGGTGGCGGGGTGCAGCCGGGAGCGGCTGCGCTTGGCGATGAACCAGAGGGCGGGGGCGACGGCGAGCGCGACAAGGGTCAGCGGCAGCGACAGCCACGCCATGATCACCAGCGATATGACGAACAGCAGCAGGTTCCCGATGGTCATCGGGAGCATGAAGAGCAGGCCCTGGATGAGCTGCAGGTCGCTGGTGGCGCGGCCGACGACCTGCCCGGTCGACAGCTCGTCCTGACGCCGGCCGTCGAGCCGGGTGATCGTCCCGTACATCTCGGTGCGCAGGTCGTGCTGGACGTCGAGGGCGAGCCGCCCGCCGTAGTAGCGGCGGATGTAGGTGAGCACGTACACGATGACGGCGGCGCCGACGAGCACGCCCGCCCATGTCCCCATGGACCGGGAGTGGTCCCCGATGACGTCGTCGATGATGACCTTGGTGATCAGCGGTACGAGCGCCATGACGGCCATGCCGCCCAGCGAGGCACCCAGCGCGAGCAGGACGTCCTTGGGATAACGCCACGCGTATCCCGTGAGCCTCCGCGCCCAGCCCCGTTTCTCCGCCACGCCTCTGCCTCTCGCCGCACCACACCGTCCTGACCTGCCGAAGGCCCAACGCGAGGAGGCGCCGATTTCATCCCGCCGCAACAAACGGGGTGGGGCGGGGGCGGTATCCACAGCCGGCACCCAGCCTCGTCACAGCCCGCGCCCACCCTGCCCCGCCAGGGTGCAGTGGTGACCTCCGCGACCGAACCGCTCCCCCACGCCCCCGCCCCGCCGCCGCCCGCGACCGCCCCCACGGCGCACCGCGCGCCGCGGTGGTCGCTGCCGGCGCTGCTCGCGATCCTGGCGCTCGCCGCCGTGCTGTACGCATGGAACCTGTCGTCGAACGGCCTCAACAGCTTCTACAGCGCCTCCGTCTACAGCGGCACGCAGAGCTGGAAGGCCTGGTTCTTCGGCTCCATCGACGCGGGCAACTTCCTGACGGTGGACAAGCCGCCGTTCTCCTTGATGGTGATGGGCCTGTCCTGCCGGATCTTCGGGTTCGGCACCTGGCAGATGATGCTGCCGCAGGTCGGTGCCGCACTCGGCACGATCTGGATCCTGCACTCCTCCGTGAAACGGGTGTGGGGTCACGCGGCGGCGACCATCGCCGCGCTGGTCCTGGCGCTGACCCCGATCACCGTCGCCATCAACCGGGACAACAACCCGGACACCCTTCTCCTGCTGCTGATGGTGGGCGGCGCGGCCCTCGCTCTGCGCGCCACCCGTGACGGCAGGCTGCTTCCGCTGCTCGCCTCCGCGGCCTGCTTCGGCCTGGCGTTCAACACCAAGATGCTGCAGGGCTACATCGCGCTGCCCGCGGTCTTCGCCGTGTACCTGTACGCCTCCCACCTGGGGTGGCTCAGGAAGGCCCGCAACCTGGCGCTCGCCGCCGTGGTGCTCGCGGTCTCCAGCTTCTGGTGGGCCACGGCCGTCTCCTTGATCCCCGCCGACGACCGCCCCTACATCGGCGGTTCGACGGACGGCTCCGCCTGGGACCTGATCATGGGCTACAACGGCCTGGGCCGGGTCCTCGGCGGCGAGGGCAACGGCGGAGGCGGTGGCGGAGGCGGCAGCTTCGCGGGCACCGCGGGCCTCGGCCGGCTGTTCAACGACACCCTCGGCGGCCAGATCTCCTGGCTGATCCCCTTCGCGGCGATCGCCCTGACCGGCGGCCTGGTGCTGCGCGGCCGCGCCCCGCGCACCGACCTCACCCGGGCCGCGCTCGTACTGTGGGGCGGCTGGCTGGTGCTCCATTACGTCACGTTCGCGACGGCCGAGGGCACCATGCACCCGTACTACACGACGGCCGTCGCCCCCGGTATCGCGGCTCTGTGCGGAGGCGGCGGCGTGATGCTGCTGCGCGCCTTCCGCGCGGACAAGCGGTGGGCGTGGGTGCTGCCCCTCGCGCTCGGCGTGACCGGGATCTGGGCGGTCGTGCTGCTGCGCCGCGCGTCCGGCTGGAACAGCTGGCTGTGGCCGCTCATCGCCGTCGTCATGGCGCTGGCGATCGCAGGTCTGCTCGTCTTCCGTACGGCGTCGGGCCGACGGCTGCGCTTGTTCACGGTGGCCGTGGCGGCGGCGCTCGTCGCCTCGCTGGCGGGGCCCTCCGCGTACGCGCTGGCGACGCCGTTCTCCTCCGGTGCGGGCGGCGGCATGGGCGGGTCGAACCCGACGGCAGGTCCCACGACGGGCGGCGGCATGGGCGGCCCCGGCGGGGGCGGCGGCCGCGGCGGACCTGGTGGTGGCGAGATGCCCGGCGGCGAGCAGCAGGGCTCGGGCCGGGGCGACCAGCAGGGCATGCCGGGCGAGGGCGGCGAAGGCGACGAGTCAGGTGGCGGTACGCCCCCGAACGGCAGCGGCGGCTTCCCCGGCGGCGGCGAGATGCCCGGCGGCGGCGAGATGCCGGGCGGCCGGGCGGGCGGCGGGACGCCCGGTGGCGGCGAGCAGGGCGACGCGCAGAAGGGAGGCGGCTCGGGCAGCGGTCCCGGCGGCAATATGGGAGGCAGCGGCATGGGCGGGGGTATGGGAGGCAGCGTCGACAGCGACCTGATCTCGTACCTGGAGAAGCATCAGGACGGCGCCGAGTGGCTGCTCGCGGTGTCCAATTCGCAGTCCGCCGCGCAGCTCGTCCTCAGCACCAAGAAGCCCGTCATCTCCATGTACGGCTTCACCGGCTCCGACAACGGCATGACCGTCGCCAAGCTCAAGAAGCTGGTCAAGAGCGGGCAGTTGCACTACATCCAGGTCGGCGGAAGCGGCATGGGTGGCGGCGGTGGCATGGGCGGCGGCAACGACGCCTCCTCCGCGGTCACCGCGTGGGTGAAGAAGCACGGCACCGCGGTGAAGGAGAGCGCGTACAGCAAGTCGACGTCCGGCACTTCTGACGCATCGAGCTCGGACAGCTCCCCGTCCCTGTACCGCCTGGACGCGTCCGACGTGGACTGACCCACCAACGCCCCTTCGACGAACGGCCCCTGATTGCCCATCAGGGGCCGTTTCCGATACACGATCGACCCCTGACGTTCACCCAATCTCTACGTGTCCATGCCACGCTCCCGTCTACCCAGTCAACCCGCGTAGATCGGACGGACACCCCACATGCCCGGAACGCGCATACGCACCCTCGCCCTCACCGCAGCCGGCCTGCTCGCCGCCGTCACCCTCCCCACGGCCACCGCGAGCCCGGCCGCCGCGACCACGACCGCGTACGACTCCACGTACTACAAGAACGCGATCGGCAAGACCGGTACGAGCCTCAAGTCCTCGCTGCACACGATCATCAGCAGCCAGACCAAGATCTCGTACTCCGCGGTCTGGAACGCGCTGAAGGCCACCGACCAGGACCCGAACAACAGCAACAACGTGATCCTGCTGTACAGCGGCGTCTCCCGGGCCAAGACCCTCAACGGCGGCGACACCGGCGACTGGAACCGCGAGCACACCTGGGCCAAGTCCCACGGCGACTTCGGCGAGGCGACCGGACCCGGCACCGATCTGCACCACCTGCGCCCCGCGGACGTCCAGGTCAACGGCGTCCGTGGCAACAAGGACTTCGACAACGGCGGCAGCGCGGTCGCCAACGGCGGCGGCAGCCTCACCGACTCGGACTCCTTCGAGCCGCGCGACGCGGACAAGGGCGACGTGGCCCGCATGATCCTCTACATGGCCGTGCGCTACGACGGCGGCGACGGCTTCGCCGACCTGGAGCCGAACGAGAAGGTCAACAACGGCAGCGCCGCCTACATCGGCAAGCTCTCCGTACTCAAGCAGTGGAGCGACGAGGACCCGCCGAGCGCCTTCGAGGAGAAGCGCAACCAGGTCATCTACGACACCTACCAGCACAACCGCAACCCGTTCATCGACCACCCGGAGTGGGTCGAGTCGATCTGGTAGACGCTCGGGCCGGCCGCTAGCTCGGCTTGAACATCCGCAGCAGCGCCGGGAGTACGACCACCCGCGGGCCGGGCGCGGCGAGGGCCGCTGCCAGGTCCTCCCTCAGCGCCTCCGGCGACGTACGCACTCCCGGCACCCCGAACGACTCGGCCAGGGCCACGAAGTCCGGCCGGGTCAGTTCGGTGCCCTCGGTGTCGCCGAAGGTGTCGGTCATGTACTCGCGCAGGATGCCGTAGCCGCCGTCGTCGACGATCAGCCAGGTCACGTTCAGCGATTCCTGCTTCGCCGTGGCGAGTTCGGCGATCGAGTACAGGGCGCCGCCGTCGCCGGAGACCGCGAGCACCGGGGTCGTCGGGTCGGCGACAGCGGCGCCGAGCGCGGCCGGATAGGCGTAGCCGAGGCCGCCCGCGCCCTGCGCCGAGTGCAGCGGCCCCGGCCAGGCCGACCAGGCCCAGTACGCCAGGATCGTCATGTCCCAGAAAGACGGGGCCTTGCGGGGCAGCGCGTCACGGATTGCCGCCAACACCCGCTGTTCCAGGGCGAGTTCCTGGCTGTCGAGGCGTTCCCGTACGGCGGTCAGGACCTCGGCGACGCGGCCCGCGGCCTGCTCGTCCGTGCGCTCCCCTACCGTCTCCAGGAGTGCCTGGAGCGCGAGCCGGGCATCGGCGTGGAGACCGATGGCCGGGTGGTTGGACTCCAACTTGCCCGCGTCCGCCTCGACTTGGACGATCCGGCCGCGCGGCGCGAAGGTGTGGTAGTTCGAGGACATCTCGCCGAGCCCGGACCCGACCACCAGCAGGACGTCCGCGTCCTCCAGGAACGCGGTCGTGTGCCGGTCCTCCAGCCAGGACTGGAGGGAGAGCGGGTGCTCCCACGGGAAGGCGCCCTTGCCGCCGACGGTGCACACCACCGGGGCGTCGATCCGTTCGGCCAGGGCGCGCAGCTTGCCTGCGGCGTCGGCGCGTACGACGCCGCCGCCCGCGATGATCACCGGCCGTTCGGCCTTCGTGAGCAGGTCGGCCGCGAGCGCGGTGAGTTCGGGGAGCGGCGCCAGTTCGTGCGGCATCGCGTCCGCGGCCGTCACCACGGGCAGCCGGGCAGGGGCGAGCAGCACGTCCTGCGGGATCTCCACGTACACCGGGCCGTGCGGCACGCTCAGCGCCGACTCCCAGGCCGCCGCGATCGCGGACGGGATCTGGGACTGGGTGCGGACCGTGTGGACCGACTTGACCACATCCCTGAACACGGCTTTCTGGTCGGGGAGTTCGTGCAGGTAGCCGTGGCGGCCGCCGCCGAGCCCGGCGACCGGGACCTGGCTGGACACCACGAGCACGGGAGCCGAGGCCGCCGCCGCCTCCTGGAGCGCGGGCAGGGTCAGCAGGGCGCCGGGTCCCGTCGAGACGAACAGCGGGGCGACCTCGCCGCTGACCCGCCCGTACGCGTCCGCCGCGAACCCCGCGTTCTGCTCCGTGCGCAGCCCCACGTACCGCAGCAGGTCGCTGCGGCGCAGCGCGTCGAAGAGGCCGAGGGCGTGCTGGCCCGGCAGGCCGAAGACGGTGGACGCGCCGAGACCCGCGAGCGCCTCCACGACGAGGTCGCCGCCCGTGCGCCCCGGCGGCGGGTTGAGCGCCGCCTCCGTCTGGCGGTCCGTGGGGCGCAGGACGAGGTCGTGGTCGTGGGTCATCGGGCGTCTCTCCTCAATGGTTCAGGAGGCCGTTCGGGACTCCGCGATCTGCCGGGACATGATCGTCGTCAGCTCGTACGCGGTGTGCGAGGCGGCGACGGCGGTGATCTCCGCGTGATCGTACGCGGGGGCCACCTCGACCACGTCGGCCGAGACCAGGTTGCAGGAGGTCAGGCCGCGCAGGATCTCCAGGAGCTCGCGCGAGGTCATGCCGCCCGCCTCGGGCGTACCCGTGCCGGGGGCGTGGGCCGGGTCGAGGCAGTCGATGTCGATGGATATGTACAGCGGGCGATCGCCGATGCGCTGGCGCAGCTGGTCGGCGACCTCGTCGGCGCCGCGGCGGTAGATGTCCGCCGAAGTGACGATGCCGAAGCCCATCTTCTCGTCGTCGGTGAGGTCCTGCTTGCCGTAGAGGGGCCCCCGAGTACCCACGTGCGACAACGCCGACGTGTCGAGGATGCCCTCCTCGACGGCGCGGCGGAACGGGGTGCCGTGCGTGTACTCGGCGCCGAAGTACGTGTCCCAGGTGTCCAGGTGCGCGTCGAAGTGGAGCAGCGCGACCGGGCCGTGCTTCTTGGCGACGGAGCGCAACAGCGGCAGCGCGATGGTGTGGTCGCCGCCGAGCGTCATCATGCGGGCGCCGGAGGAGAGCAGGTCGTCCGCGGCGGCCTCGATGGTCTCGACGGCCTCGTTGATGTCGAACGGGTTCGCGGCGATGTCGCCCGCGTCCGCGACCTGGGCGAGCGCGAAGGGGGCCGCGTCCTGCGCCGGGTTGTAGGGGCGCAGCAGGCGGGAGGCCTCACGGATCGCGTTGCCGCCGAAGCGGGCGCCGGGGCGGTAGGAGACGCCGGTGTCGAAGGGCACGCCGACCACGGCCACGTCCGCCGTGCCGACCTCGTCCAGGCGCGGCAGCCGGGCGAATGTCGCGGGGCCCGCGTAGCGCGGGACGCGGGAGGAGTCGGTCGGGCCGACCGGGGTGCGCTGCTGCTCGCTGGTCATGGGGTGCCTTTCAGGGACGTAGTACGTATGTGAGGGGGGCGCGGCGGCCGTCAGTCGCCGTACAGCTCCGGGCGCCGGTCCCCGAAGACGTCGTTGTGTTCGCCGAGCCGCTTGTCGCGGGCCGTCGCGAGGTCGCAGGGGGCGAGCAGCAGGGCCGGGCCCTCGGTCGGGGTGTGCCCGGCGAGCGGGAAGCCGTCCGGGTCGACGACGACCGAGCCGCCGGTCCAGGCGACGCCGCGTTCGTCGCCGGCCCGGTCGCAGGCGGCGATGTACATCCGGTTGACGGCGGCGTCGGCCTGGACGCGGACGACCTCGCCGGGGCGTTCGCCGGCCGGGCGCGGGAAGAGCGGCCAGTTGACGGGGGCACACAGCAGCTCGGCGCCGGCCAGCGCGGCGATCCTGACCCACTCGGGGAACTCGACGTCGTAGCAGACCATGACGCCGATCCGGCCGACGCCCTCGATCTCGACGACGGGCGGCTCGGCGTCGCCGGGTACGAAGAAGTCCTTCTCCGTGCCGAAGAGGTGGGCCTTGCGGTAGACCGCGCGGACGGCGCCCGCCGGGTCGATCAGCACCGCCGAGTTCCGCACCCGCCCCTCGTCGTCCAGCTCGGCGAGGCCCGCCACCAGCGTCACCCCGTGCCGGCGGGCGGCCGCGGACCAGGCGGTGACGGTCGGCCCGGTCACCGGCTCGGCGAGGGCGCGGGCCTCGGCGGCGTCCGCGAACACGTAGCCGCTGTTGGCGAGCTCGGGCAGCACGACGACGCGCGCCCCCGCGGCCGCGGCGGCCGCGATGGCCTCCTGGGCGGCGGCGAGGTTCCCGGCGACGTCTCCCACGCCGAGGGCGAGCTGCGCACAGGCCACGGTCGTCGTCACGCTTCAGCACCTTCCGGTTCGGCCTGGGCCGTCATGTCGTACGCGGTCCAGGATGCAGCTGAAAGCTAGCCGCGAGCGAACCGGCGCTTCGATCGCCCTCAAGGCGAATCACCCCGGCTGCCCTGGACATCACGTACACACCCCGTCCGCCACACTGGACACATGGCGCTGCTCATCTCCGACCTGGTCGACCGCCCCGAACTGCATCTTTCCGTCGCCGCGTGCCCCGAGCACCTGGACCGCCCGGTGCT
Source organism: Streptomyces sp. NPDC102467 (assembly GCF_044765445.1). Lineage (NCBI taxonomy): Bacteria > Bacillati > Actinomycetota > Actinomycetes > Kitasatosporales > Streptomycetaceae > Streptomyces > Streptomyces sp. NPDC102467. The sequence continues at coordinate 174,954 of NZ_JBIWKA010000017.1, forward strand.
CGCCGCGCACGTGTCGGAGCTGGTGCGGCCCGGCGCCTGGCTGCAGGGCGGTGAACTCCTCATGACGATCGGGCTGCTGCTGCCGATGGACGTGGCGGCCTGTCGTGCGTACGTCGACGACGTCACGGCCGCCGGGGCGCACGCGCTGGCGCTCGGGCTCGGCCACGACCTGCCGTACCAGGAGGCGCCCGAGCCGCTGGTGACGGCGGCGCGGGAGGCGGGCCTGCCGCTGCTCACGGTCGGCCGGCAGGTGCCGTTCATCGCGGTCACCAAGGCGGTGTTCGCGGCGCAGGCCGCCGAGCAGCGGGCCGCCGTGGAGCGCGCCTTCGAGACGCAGCGCCGACTGACGGCGGCCGCCGCGGCGGGCGGCGGCCTCACCCCGACCCTGGACGCGTGGACGTCGGCCACCGGCGTACGCGCCCAGGTCACCGACCCGCTGGGCCGGACCGTCGCCGCCGGCTCGGACGGCGTACGGGAACCGGACGCGGCGGCCGCCGAGCTGCTGCGCCGGGTCGCGGTGGGCGGACTGCGCTCCAGCGCGGTCGCGCCTGGCCTTGAGGTGCAGCCGCTGGGCGCGCGCCGGCTGCGCGGCATGCTGGTCCTCGCGGGCGACCCGGGCCCGGACGCCCGCCTGCTGATCTCCGGCCTGGTCTCGCTGCTCTCCCTGGAACTGGAGCGCCGCCACCTCGCCGACGAACCGGAGCGCCGCCGCAGGGCCGGACTCCTCGGCCGCCTCCTCGACCCGTCGGCCACCGCCGAGCAGGCCGCCGACGTGCTGGCCGGGGCGGGGCTCGCGGCGGACGCGGTGCGCGGCGTCGTGGTGGCGGCGGCGGACGACGAGGACGCCCGCGAGATCGCCGCGGACCTGGCCCTCGCGGTGCCGGGCGGGCTGACCAGGACCCGCGGCACGCTCGTCGAGGCGGTGGTCGGCGAGGGCCTCGACCCGGACGCGGCCCTCGCCCACTTCGCCCCCGGCCGCCCGGCCGGTATCGGCGCACCGGTACCGCCAGGAGCGGCCCGCACCTCGCTCAAGGAGGCGGGGGGCCTGCTCGAACTCAGCCGCACGGCCGGCCATCCGGTGCGCGCCCGCCACGACCACTCCAGTGCGCTCCTGCTCGACCTCGGCGACCGCACCGCGCTCACGGGGTACGCGGACGCGCTGCTCGGCTCCCTCGACTCGGCGGATCCCACCGGCGCGCTCTCCCTGACCCTGGCCACCTGGCTGGACAGCGGCAGTTCCTGGGACGAGACGGCCCGCCGCCTCGGGCTGCACCGGCACACCGTCCGCAACCGCCTCGACAAGGTCGCGCGGGTGACCGGCCGCCGCCTCGACGACGGCGACGACCGCTTCGACCTGTGGCTCGCGTTGCGGGCCCGGCGGGCGGCGCGACGGGGCTGACCGGTTCATACTTCGGTCCACCTTGCGGAACCGATCAACGCCGCGCGGCGGCGCTGGGCACAATGGACTCATGCCGATACCCGGGATCCCCAGCGACAGTCCGACCCGTGCCGCCCTGACCGAGCACCTCGTCCGTACCCGCATCGCGGGCGATGTGGCCACTCCTCGCGAGAACAACCTCTCCCACTACCGCAAGCTCGCGAACGGCGACCGGCACTACTGGCTGGGCCTGGAACTCGGCGACCGCTGGACCGACGAGCAGGACGTGCTCGCCGTGATGGCCGAGCGCTGCGGCGTCGTCGACGACCCGGAGCACCGGTACGGCCAGGACACGATCGACCCGGAGCTGACGGTCGACGCCCTGGAGCGGATGGCGGCCCGGCTGAGCAAGGCGGCCGAGGACCGGCAGCGGGTGCTCGTGGCCACCGGTCACCCGGGCGGCCTCCTCGACGTGCACCGCGCGACGGCGACGGCGCTGCGCGCCGCGGGCTGCGAGATCGTGGTGATCCCCGAGGGGCTGGCCACCGAGGAGGGCATGGTCTTCCAGTTCGCCGACGTGGCGATGCTGGAGCGCGGGGCGACGCTGTGGCACACGCACTCCCCCGACCCGATGACGGCGATCCTCGACGGCATGGAGCGCGCGGGGCGCCCGCTGCCCGACCTGATCGTCGCCGACCACGGCTGGGCGGGCTGCGCGGCCCAGCGCGGCCTCGACTCCGTCGGTTACGCGGACTCCAACGACCCGGCGCTGTTCGTCGGCGAGGCGGAAGGCACGATGCAGGTCACCGTGCCGCTGGACGACCATGTGACGAGCCCACGCCATTACGATCCCCTGACGGCCTATCTGCTGGCCGCGGCGGGGTTGTTGGACTAGCCCGCCTTCGCCGTGGGGGGTGTGTCTCTTCGCGGCTGACCCGCCGTCGTGGCTGGTCGCGCCCTGCGGCGGAGCCGCTGATCGATACAGCCCCGCGCCCCTGAAATGCGCGCTGCGTGCGCCAGTTCATGGGGCTGCGGCGAAGCCGCATGCTCCAGGGGCGCGGGGAACTGCGCGAGAAGCCCCACCGGGCCGCGGTCGCGAACGCACGACAGGCACCTACGGCGAGGCGGCGCCTACCACGGGCTCAACCCCTCCTCGCGGCGCTGGGCGAACCCGGGCGTGGGGTCCAGGTACACCCTGCGCACCGCGGGGAACCGCTCCTGCAACCGCCGCGCCGCGTCCTCGCAGGCCCACTCGATCTGCGCGGCGGTGGACGCGTCCCGGAAGTCCACCTTGGCCGCGACGAGCGCCTCTCGGGGTCCCTGGACCAGCGTGGTCAGTTCGAGCACGGCCTCGACGTGCTCACCTTCCAGCAGGATCGACCTGATCTCCGCCCGGATGGGCTTGGGCAACGGCCGCCCCACGAGCAGCTGCGCGTTGGAGCGGCCCAGCACCCACGCGACCCAGAGCAGCAGCACGCCGATGCACAGCGAAGCGATCCCGTCCCACACCCCCGACCCGGTGAGCTGCCCGCCGAGCAGCCCGCCCGCGGCGAGCAGGAGACCGGCGAGCGCGGCGCTGTCCTCCAGGACGACGGCTTTCACGGCGGTGTCGGGCGTGTACCTCAGATACGTACGGAAAGGCGTCCGGAAGCGGGCGGCCTCGCCCCGCGCCTGCTTGACCGCGGTGCGCAGCGAGAACCCCTCCAGGAGGAAGGCGACCGCGAGGACGATGTACGACACCAGGGGGTTGCCCAGGTCCTCACCGGCGACCAGGGTGTGGATGCCGTCGTACAGGGAGAAGACGGCGCCGCCGACGAACGTGGCGACGGCGGCGAGCAGCGCCCATACGTAGCGTTCGCCGCCGTATCCGAGCGGATGCTCCTCGTCGGCGGGCTTCTCGCTGCGCTTCAGGGCGGTGAGGAGCAGCAGTTCGGTGACGGTGTCGGCGAACGAGTGCGCCGCCTCGGAGAGCATCGCGCTGGAGCCGCTGATGACGCCGGCGACCGCTTTGGCTAGTGCGATCCCCAGGTTCGCCGCAGCGGCGACGATCACGGTGAAGACGCTCTCCCCGCCGGTCGCTTCCTCGTTCTCCGCGCCCGCACCCTCATCCCGTGCATCCATGTACGGGACGCTATGTCCGATCAGCGCGGAACGCGAACGACGCCTTCCTGGATGACGGTGATCGCGAGCTGTCCGTCCCGGGTGTAGATGCGGGCCTGGCCGAGCCCGCGGCCGCCGGACGCGGACGGCGACTCCTGGTCGTACAGCAGCCATTCATCGGCGCGGAACGGCCGGTGGAACCACATCGCGTGGTCGAGGGACGCGCCCACCACGTCGCCGACGGCCCAGCCGCCGCGCCCGTGCGCGAGCAGCACGGAGTCGAGGAGGGTCATGTCGGAGACGTAGGTGGCCAGGCAGACGTGCAGCAGGTGTTCGGCGCCGTCGGTGGATCCGTCGAGTTTGCCGTTGGTGCGGAACCAGACCTGGGAGCGCGGCGGCTGCGGCTCGCCCACGAAGGCGAACGGCGGCGCGTCCACGTACCGCAGGTCGACGGCCTCGCGTGCCTCCAGGAGACGGTCGACGACACCGGGGTCGACGAACGCGTCGGCGTAGCGCGGCAGCATCTCGGCCGCGGTCGGCAGGGTCTCCGGGTCGGGCGCGGCCGGCATCGTGGCCTGGTGGTCGAGCCCGTCCTCGTACGTCTGGAAGGACGCGGAGAGGTGGAAGATCGGCTGTCCGTGCTGGATGGCGACGACGCGGCGTGTGGTGAAGGAGCGGCCGTCGCGGATCCGGTCGACGGTGTAGACGATGGGCGCGCCCGGGTCCCCCGCGACGAGGAAGTACGCGTGCAGGGAGTGGGCGAACCGGTCCGCCGGGACCGTGCGCCCGGCGGCGACGAGGGCCTGTGCGGCCACCTGTCCGCCGAAGACGCGCGGGACCACGGCGGACCGGGACTGGCCACGGAAGACGTCCTGCTCGATCCGCTCCAGGTCGAGCAGATCGAGCAGGGACTCAAGTGCCTGATTCATACCGGTAGTTGTACTCAGCCAGTCGTACTCGGTGTGCGGGTCGGCCGGTTTACAGGCCCATGTTCTTCGCGATGATCATCTTCATGACCTCGCTGGTGCCGCCGTAGATGCGGTTGACCCGGTTGTCCGCGTAGAGGCGGGCGATCGGGTACTCGTTCATGAAGCCGTAGCCGCCGTGCAGCTGGAGGCAGCGGTCGATGACGCGGTGGGCGACCTCGGTGCAGAACAGCTTCGCGGACGCGGCCTCGGCGGCCGTCAGCTCACCGGCGTCGAGGGCCTCCAGGGCACGGTCGGCGACGGCCTCGGCGGCGTCCACCTCGGCCTGGCAGGCGGCCAGCTCGAACTTGGTGTTCTGGAAGGACGCGACGGGCTTGCCGAAGACGGCGCGCTCCTGGACGTACTCCTTGGCGAACCGGACGGCGGCCTTGGCCTGCGCGTACGCGCCGTAGGCGATGCCCCAGCGCTCGGATGCGAGGTTCGTGCCGAGGTAGCCGAAGCCCTTGTTCTCCTCGCCGAGCAGGTCCTCGACGGGCACCTTCACGTCGACGAACGCCAGCTCGGCGGTGTCGGACGTGCGCAGGCCGAGCTTGTCGAGCTTGCGGCCGATGGAGTAGCCGTCGGACTTGGTGTCGACGGCGAAGAGGGAGATGCCGAAGCGGCGGTCCTCGGCGCTCGGCGCGGAGGTGCGGGCGCAGACGATGACGCGGTCGGCGTGCACGCCGCCGGTGATGAACGTCTTGGAGCCGTTGAGCACGTAGTGCGTGCCGTCGTCGGAGAGCTTGGCGGTGGTCTTCATGCCCGCGACGTCGGAGCCGGTGCCCGGCTCGGTCATCGCCAGGGCCCACATCTCCTCGCCGGAGACGAAGTTCGGCAGGTAGCGCTTCTTCTGCTCGTCGGTGGCGAGCATCTTGATGTACGGCAGGGCGAGCAGCACGTGCACACCGGAGCCGCCGAAGGAGACACCGGCGCGGGCGGTCTCCTCGTACTGGATGGCCTCGAACTTGTGGGTGTCCAGGCCGGCGCCGTCGTAGTCCTCGGGCACGTTGATGCCGAACAGGCCGAGCTCCGCCATCTTGGCGTACAGCTCGCGCGGCACGATGCCCTGCTGGAACCACTCGTCGTAGTGCGGGACGACCTCGGCCTCGATGAAGGCGCGCAGGGTCTCCCGGAACGCCTCGTGGTCCTCATTGAAAACGGTACGGCGCACGGAGAACTCTCCCTCTACAAACGAGTCTGCGGACTACGATCAAACGACTAAGCGCTTGCTCAGAGTCACGTTACCCGCCAGTTACGAGAGCGTCCAGAGATGCACGTCACTCGGGGGACGCGCTGTGGGACGCACTATGAGGCGGCTGCCGCGAACGCCCCCCGCGCCAGCTTGTGCAGCATCCCGGAGGTCGCCGCCCGGCCGGGCAGGGAGCCGGGGCGGCTCAGGTGCGGCGTCGAGTTCAGCAGGCCGAAGACGGCGTGCACGGCCACGCGCGCGTGCGGCTCCGCGAGCTCGGGATAGACCTTCGTCACGGACTCCACCCACAGCTCCACGTACTGGCGCTGCAACTGCCGCACCAGCTTGCGGTCGCTGTCACGCAGCCGGTCCAGCTCCCGGTCGTGCAGCGTGATCAGGTCGCGGTCGTCGAGCGCGAAGTCGATGTGCCCCTCGATCAGCGAGTCGAGCAGCACCTCGGGCCCGTCCTGCGCCTCCGCGATCCGCCGCTTCCCGCCGGTCAGCAGCTGCCCGCTGATCCCGACGAGCAGTTCGGCGAGCATCGCGTCCTTGCCCGCGAAGTGCCGGTACAGACCGGGGCCGCTGATGCCGACCGCGGCGCCTATCTCATCGACTCCGACACCGTGGAACCCGCGCTCGGCGAAGAGCCGCGCGGCTTCTCTCAGGATCTGCTCACGACGGGTGGGGGCGTCGGTTCTGGTGGCCATGGAACCAATTCTAGACAGGGAGGTTAGCGACCGTTAACCTAACCGCAATACGTTAACGCTCATTAACGTCAGTGGACTCGGAAACGTCAGTGAGCCCGGACGTCAGTGGACTCGGAAACGTCGGTTGACGCTCAGGACTGGGTGAGGAGACCGCAGGATGCACGAGGCACCGGAGCTGACGAGCGCGGCAGACCCCGCGTCGGAGGCCTGGCGGGCCAATGAGGCGGCCCACCGCGCGCTCGGCGAGGAGCTGCGCGGAAAGCTCGCCGCGGCACGGCTCGGCGGCGGCGAGAAGGCCCGCGCGCGGCACACCGCGCGCGGCAAGCTGCTGCCGCGCGACCGCGTGGACACGCTCCTCGACCCGGGCTCCCCCTTCCTGGAGCTGGCACCGCTGGCGGCGGACGGCATGTACGAGGGGCAGGCGCCGGCCGCGGGGGTGATCGCCGGGATCGGCCGGGTCGCGGGCCACGAGTGCGTGATCGTCGCGAACGACGCGACGGTCAAGGGCGGCACGTACTACCCGATGACGGTGAAGAAGCACCTGCGCGCACAGGAGGTGGCCCTGGAGAACCGGCTGCCGTGCGTCTACTTGGTGGACTCCGGCGGTGCGTTCCTGCCGATGCAGGACGAGGTGTTCCCGGACCGCGAGCACTTCGGCCGGATCTTCTACAACCAGGCGCGCATGTCGGGCGCGGGCATCCCGCAGATCGCGGCGGTGCTCGGCTCGTGCACGGCGGGCGGCGCGTACGTCCCGGCGATGAGCGACGAGGCCGTGATCGTGCGCAATCAGGGCACGATCTTCCTGGGCGGCCCGCCGCTGGTGAAGGCGGCCACCGGTGAGGTGGTGACCGCCGAGGAGCTGGGCGGCGGCGAGGTGCACTCCCGCGTCTCCGGCGTCACGGACCACCTCGCGGAGGACGACGCGCACGCCCTGCGCATCGTGCGGACCATCGTGTCCACGCTGCCGGAGCGCGGACCGCTGCCGTGGTCGGTGAAGGCGGCCGTGGAGCCGAAGGTCGACCCCGCGGGTCTGTACGGCGCGGTGCCGGTCGACTCGCGGACCCCCTACGACGTACGGGAAGTCATCGCGCGGGTCGTGGACGGCTCGCAGTTCGCCGAGTTCAAGTCCGAGTTCGGGCAGACGCTGGTCACGGGGTTCGCGCGGATCCACGGGCATCAGGTCGGCATCGTCGCGAACAACGGCATCCTGTTCGCCGAGTCCGCCCAGAAGGGCGCCCACTTCATCGAGCTGTGCGACCAGCGCGGTATCCCGCTGCTGTTCCTGCAGAACATCTCGGGTTTCATGGTGGGCCGGGACTACGAGGCGGGCGGGATCGCCAAGCACGGCGCCAAGATGGTCACGGCGGTGGCCTGCACGCGCGTGCCGAAGCTGACCGTCGTCATCGGGGGCTCGTACGGGGCGGGCAACTACTCGATGTGCGGCCGCGCCTATTCGCCGCGCTTCCTTTGGATGTGGCCCGGCGCCAAGATCTCCGTGATGGGCGGCGAGCAGGCCGCGTCCGTCCTCGCGACCGTCAAGCGCGACCAGTTGGAGGCGCGCGGCGAGTCCTGGGCGGCCGACGACGAGGAGTCGTTCAAGGCGCCGATCCGCACCCAGTACGAGACCCAGGGCAACGCCTACTACGCGACGGCCCGCCTCTGGGACGACGGGGTGATCGACCCGATGGAGACCCGTCAGGTCCTGGGCCTCGCCCTGACCGCCTGTGCCAACGCGCCGCTGCCGGAGAAGTCCGGTGGCTTCGGCGTCTTCCGGATGTGATGGCTGTGACGACTGTGACGTCTACGACCACGATGACCAGGAGCACGACGTTGTTCGAGACGGTACTTGTGGCCAATCGCGGCGAGATCGCCGTCCGCGTCATCCGTACGCTGCGCGAGCTCGGCATCCGCTCGGTGGCCGTCTACAGCGACGCGGACGCGGACGCTCGGCATGTGCGCGAGGCCGACGAGGCGGTGCGCATCGGGCCGCCCCCGGCCGCCGAGAGCTATCTGTCCGCGGAGCGCCTGATCGAGGCGGCGACCAGGACGGGCGCGCAGGCGGTGCACCCGGGGTACGGCTTCCTGGCGGAGAACGCGGGGTTCGCGCGGGCCTGCGAGGAGGCGGGCCTCGTCTTCATCGGCCCGGCCGCCGACGCCATCGCCCTGATGGGCGACAAGATCCGCGCCAAGGAGACGGTGGCGGCGGCAGGCGTACCGGTGGTACCGGGCGGCCGCGACCCCGAACTGGCCGACGCTGCCCGGGAGTTGGGCGCCCCCGTTCTGCTCAAGCCGTCGGCGGGCGGCGGCGGCAAGGGCATGCGCCTGGTCCGCGACCTGAGCACCCTCGATGACGAGATCGCGGCCGCACGCCGCGAGGCACGCGCCTCCTTCGGCGACGACACGCTCCTCGTCGAGCGGTGGATCGACCGGCCCCGGCACATCGAGATCCAGATTTTGGCGGACGCCCACGGGAACGTGGTGCACCTGGGCGAGCGCGAATGCTCCCTGCAGCGCCGCCACCAGAAGATCGTCGAGGAGGCGCCCAGCGTCCTGCTCGACGAGGCGACGCGCGCGGCGATGGGCGCAGCGGCCGTGGAGGCGGCGCGCAGTTGCGGCTACCGGGGCGCGGGCACGGTGGAGTTCATCGTGCCGGGCGGCGACCCGTCCGCGTACTGCTTCATGGAGATGAACACGCGCCTCCAGGTCGAGCACCCGGTGACCGAGCTGATCACCGGCCTCGACCTGGTGGAGTGGCAGGTCCGGGTCGCGGCGGGCGAGCGGCTCCCCTTCGCCCAGGACGACATCACGCTCACCGGGCACGCGGTGGAGGCCCGCCTGTGCGCCGAGACCGTGTCCGTCAAAGAGGGGTCTCGCGGCTTCCTCCCCTCCGGCGGCACGATCCTCGCGCTGAGCGAGCCGAGCGGCGACGGGGTACGCACCGACTCGGGGCTCAGCGAGGGCACGGAGGTCTCCTCCCTCTACGACCCGATGCTGGCGAAGGTCATCGCGTACGGCCCCGACCGGGCCACGGCGCTGCGCAGGCTGCGGGCCGCGCTGGCCCGGACGGTGACGCTGGGCGTGCCGACGAACGCGGGGTTCCTGCGCCGCCTGCTGGCCCATCCGGACGTCGTGGCGGGCGAGTTCGACACCGGGCTCGTGGAGCGCGCGATGGACGGCCTCGTCGACTCCGAGGTCCCGGCGGCCGTGTACGCGGCGGCGGGCGCGCTGCGCCAGGAGCGGCTCGCGCCGTCCCCGGCCGGGGCCTGGACGGACCCGTTCGCGCGCCCCGACGGCTGGCGGCTCGGCGGCGAACCCGCCTGGACCGTGCACCACGTGAAGGTGCCGGGCCACGATCCGGTCGAGGTACGGGTGCGCGGCGCCGAGATCCTGGTCGACGGCGCCCCGACCGAACCCGCCCGGCTCACGGCCGTCGCCGGCGACTGGCTGGGCCGCGACGGGGACGCCTGGCACGTGCAGGACCACGACCCGGTGGCGGCGAGCCTGACCGGCGCCGCGGCCGGCGGCGCGGGCTCACTGACCGCACCGATGCCCGGCACGGTGACGGTGGTGAAGGTGGCGGTCGGCGACGAAGTGGCGGCCGGGCAGAGCCTGTTGGTCGTGGAGGCCATGAAGATGGAGCACGTCATCGCGTCCCCGCACGCGGGCGTGGTGACGGAGCTGGACGTCGCCCCGGGCGCGACGGTGGCGATGGACCAGGTGCTGGCGGTGGTCGAGCCCTCAGACGCCGAGCAAGAGAGCGCCCCGCCAGGGGCGCGGGGAACGGCGCGACCAGCCACGACGCCATCGCACTCGCCAACGAACCGAACCATCAACGGCGAGGAGGCGACGTCATGACCCCCTCCCTCCCCATGGTGGCCCCCGCCCAGAACCTGCCAAAAAAGATCCGCATCCACGAGGTGGGCGCAAGAGACGGCCTCCAGAACGAGAAATCCACGGTCCCCACGGAGGTGAAGGCGGAGTTCATCCACCGCCTCGCCGAAGCCGGCCTCACCACGATCGAGGCCACCAGCTTCGTCCACCCCAAGTGGGTGCCCCAACTGGCGGACGCGGAGGCCCTGTTCCCCGCTCTCCAGGACCTCGACGGGGTCCACCTCCCCGTCCTCGTACCGAACGAGCGGGGCCTGACCAGAGCCCTCTCGCTCGGCGCGAGCCGCATCGCCGTGTTCGCCAGCGCGACCGAGTCCTTCGCGAAGGCCAATCTGAACCGGACGGTGGCCGAATCGCTCGCCCTGTTCGAGCCGGTCGTGGCCCGTGCCAAGGAGAGCGGCGCGCACGTGCGCGGCTACCTCTCGATGTGCTTCGGCGACCCCTGGGAGGGCGCGGTCCCGGTCCCCCAGGTCGTCTCGGCGGCCAGAGCCCTCATGGACATGGGCTGCGACGAGCTGAGCCTCGGCGACACGATCGGCGTGGCCACGCCCGGCCACGTACAGAAGCTGCTCGCGGAGCTGAACAGGGCGGGCGTGCCGACGGACGTCGTCGGCGTGCACTTCCACGACACCTACGGACAGGCGCTCGCCAACACCCTGGCGGCGCTGCAGCACGGCGTGACGACGGTGGACGCGTCCGCGGGCGGCCTCGGCGGCTGCCCGTACGCGAAGAGCGCCACCGGCAATCTCGCCACCGAAGACCTCGTCTGGATGCTCGAAGGACTCGGCATCGAGACCGGGGTCGATCTCGGCCGTCTCAGCGCCACCAGCGCGTGGATGGCCGACCGGTTGGGCCGACCCAGCCCTTCCCGCACCGTCCGCGCCCTGACGCACCAGGAGCAGTGAGTACACGATGGACCACCGTCTGAGCCCCGAACTCGAGGAACTCCGCCGCACGGTCGAGGCGTTCGCCCACGATGTCGTCGCCCCGAAGATCGGCGACTTCTACGAGCGGCACGAGTTCCCGTACGAGATCGTCCGTGAGATGGGCCGCATGGGCCTGTTCGGTCTGCCCTTCCCCGAGGAGTACGGCGGGATGGGCGGCGACTACTTCGCGCTCGGCATCGCCCTGGAGGAGCTGGCCCGCGTCGACTCGTCCGTGGCGATCACGCTGGAGGCGGGTGTCTCGCTGGGCGCCATGCCGCTGCACCTGTTCGGCACCGAGGAGCAGAAGCGGCAGTGGCTGCCGAAGCTGTGCTCGGGCGAGGTCCTCGGCGCGTTCGGGCTCACCGAGCCGGACGGCGGTTCGGACGCGGGCGGCACCCGGACGACGGCCGTCCGGGACGGCGACGACTGGGTGATCAACGGATCGAAGTGCTTCATCACCAACTCCGGTACGGACATCACGGGCCTGGTCACGGTCACCGCCGTCACCGGGCGCAAGCCGGACGGCCGGCCGCTGATCTCCGCGATCATCGTGCCGTCGGGGACACCGGGCTTCACGGTCGCGGCGCCGTACTCGAAGGTCGGGTGGAACGCGTCGGACACGCGTGAGCTGTCGTTCTCCGATGTCCGCGTCCCGGCTGCGAACCTCCTCGGCGAGGAGGGCCGGGGGTACGCACAGTTCCTGCGCATCCTCGACGAGGGCCGCGTCGCGATCTCCGCGCTCGCCACCGGGCTCGCCCAGGGCTGTGTGGACGAGTCCCTGAAGTACGCCGGGGAGCGGCACGCCTTCGGGAAGCCGATCGGGTCGAACCAGGCCATCCAGTTCAAGATCGCCGATATGGAGATGCGGGCGCACATGGCCCGCGTCGGCTGGTACGACGCGGCCTCGCGCCTGGTCGCCGGGGAGCCGTTCAAGAAGGAGGCGGCGATCGCGAAGCTCTACTCCTCGACGGTGGCCGTGGACAACGCGCGGGAGGCGACGCAGATCCACGGCGGATACGGCTTCATGAACGAGTACCCCGTGGCCCGGATGTGGCGGGACTCCAAGATCCTGGAGATCGGGGAGGGTACGAGCGAGGTGCAGCGGATGCTGATCGCAAGGGAACTGGGCCTGACTCCCTAGATAGCCCCTGCGGCGTTTGAGCAGCGGGGTCCGGGGCGGAGCCCCGTGGCGTGCAGCACAACATCCCCCGCCCCCTGGACATGCCAGGAACTTAGGTTAACCTTCCCTCAGTTCCAAGAACCAGCCAGCGCCGGTCCGGCACGTCCGAAAGCAGCTCGTCATGCCCATCGCCCAGCTGTCCCGCCCCACCCGCCGCGGCGTACTCGCCATCGGAGGCGCCCTCGGCCTCGGTGTCGCGCTCGCCGCGTGCGGCAACGACGACGGTTCCAAAGACAGTGACGCGGGCTCCACGACGAAGGGCAAGTCCGGCCCCTGGTCGTTCAAGGACGACCGCGGCACCACGGTGAAGCTGGACAAGGTCCCGGCGAACATCGCGGCGTTCACCGGCGTCGGCGCCGCCCTCTGGGACTACGGCGTCCAGGTCAAGGCGGTCTTCGGGCCGACGACGACCAAGGGCGGCAAGCCGGACGTCCAGGCCGGCGACATGGACGTGTCCAAGGTCACGGTCCTCGGCAACGCCTGGGGCCAGTTCAACATCGAGAAGTACGCGGGCCTCGCGCCCGACGTGCTGATCACCACGACGTTCGACGACGCGGGCACCCTGTGGTCGGTCCCCGAGGAGTCCAAGGACAAGATCGCGAAGCTCGCCCCGAGCGTCGCGATCTCGGTCTTCGACCGCCAGCTGACCCAGCCCCTTGAGCGGATGTACGCGCTGGCCGCCTCGCTCGGCGCCGACCTGAAGGCCGACAAGGTCGTCACGGCGAAGAAGCGCTTCGAGGACGCCGCCGCCCGGCTGCGCAAGGCCGCCAAGGCCCACCCGGACATCAAGGTCCTGGCGGGCAGCGCGAGCCAGGACATCTTCTACGTCTCCGGCACGAACCTCTCCATCGACCTGGAGTACTTCAAGGCGCTCGGCGTGAACTTCGTCGAGCCCACGGAGGCCGCGAAGAAGTCGTCCGGCGGCTGGTTCGAGAACCTGAGCTGGGAGAACGTCGACAAGCACAAGGCCGACATCATCATGATGGACGACCGCAGCCAGACCATTCAGCCGGCCGACATCGACGAGCCGACCTGGAAGCAGCTGCCCGCTGTCAAGGCCGGCCAGGTCATCCCGCGCTCCCCCGAGCCGATCCTGTCCTACGACAAGTGCGCCCCGCTCCTGGAGAACCTGGCCAAGGCCATCGAGACGGCGAAGAAGGTGTCCTGATCCCATGACTGTGACGGTCGAAGCCCCCGCTGTAACCCCTTTCCGATTCTTCGATCTGCGAGTGGTCCGCACTCGGCGGCTCGGCCCGTCACTGCTCCGGGTCATCTTCACGGGAGACGAGCTCGCCGCCTTCAACGGCGGCGGCCGCGACCAGTCCCTCTCCCTCTTCCTGCCGCACCCCGGCCAGGACGCCCCCGTCCTGCCGCCCGCCGAGCCGGGCGACGACGGCCGCGCCTGGCACGCCGCGTACCGGGCGATCCCGGACCACGAGCGCGCGATCATGCGCTCGTACACGCTGAGCGGTCAGCGCCGCGGGCCGGGCGGGACCGTCGAGGAAGTCTCCATCGACTTCGTCCTGCACAACGACGACCCGGCCGCGGCCGGACCCGCCTGCCGCTGGGCGGAGGCCGCCGCGCCCGGTGACCAGGTCGTCGTGCTCGGCCCGGCGATCGCCGACAACGCGGCCGTGCGCTGCCAACCGCCGCACGACTTCGACCACATCCTCATGTGGGGCGACGAGACGGCCCTGCCCGCGGCGCTCGGCGTGCTCGCCTGGCTTCCGGCGTACGCGTCGGCTCACGTGTGGCTGGAAGTCCCGCACCGCGACGACATCCAGCCCATCGTGACGCTCGCCGATGTCACCGTGACGTGGCTGGTGCGCGACGAGGACGGCCCCTCGGCCCTCGAAGCCCTGCGGAACACCCCGCTGCCCGACGCCGCACGCCCGTACGCCTGGCTGGCGGGCGAGTCCGGGACCATGAAGGAGCTGCGGCGCCATCTCGTGCGCGAGCGCGGCTACGACAAGCGGGCGGTGACGTTCGTCGGGTACTGGCGGCGCGGCCTGAGCGAGGACGCGCTGCGGGCGCAGCCGGCGGCACAACCGGCCGCCACGTAACGGCAATCCAGCCACTTCAGGGCAATCCAGTCACATGCATGGGGCGGGGTCGCGGGCTCAACTTAGGTTAGGCTAACCTAAGAATGAGTACGCGACCCCGCCCTTTTTCCTGCCCCACCCGGGAACACCCTCATCCCCACCCGGAGGAACCGTTCATGCGCTCGCACCTGCTCAATGACACGACCGCGGAGCTGTACCGCAGTTCCGTGACCGAGGGAATCGAGCGGGTGGCGGCCAAACTCGCCACCACCGCACGGCCGTTCACGGGTGTCACCCCGGACGCCCTCTCCCCCACCATCGACGCCGTCGACCTGGACAAGCCGCTCCACGACACCATCGCCGTCCTCGACGAGCTGGAGGACGTCTACCTCCGCGACGCCGTCTACTTCCACCACCCCCGCTACCTCGCCCACCTCAACTGCCCGGTCGTCATCCCGGCCGTGCTCGGCGAGGCCATCCTGTCCGCGGTCAACTCCTCCCTCGACACCTGGGACCAGTCCGCGGGCGGCACGCTCATCGAGCGCAAGCTCATCGACTGGACGACCGCGCGGATCGGCCTCGGCCCCGCCGCCGACGGCGTGTTCACCTCCGGCGGCTCGCAGTCCAACCTCCAGGCGCTGCTCCTCGCCCGCCAGGAAGCCAAGTCGGAGTCGCTCGCGAAACTGCGTATCTTCGCCTCCGAGGTCAGCCACTTCAGCGTCAAGAAGTCCGCGACGCTGCTCGGCCTGGACGAGCACGCGGTCGTCACCATCCCGGTCGACAGGGAAAAGCGCATGCAGACCGTGGCGCTCGCCAACGAGCTGGAGCGCTGCCGCCGCGACGGCCTCGTCCCCATGGCCGTCGTCGCCACCTCCGGCACCACCGACTTCGGGTCCATCGACCCGCTGCCGGAGATCGCCGAGCTGTGCGCCCAGTACGACACGTGGATGCACGTCGACGCCGCGTACGGCTGCGGGCTGCTCGTGTCGACGAAGAACCGCGACCGGCTCGACGGCATCGAGCGGGCCGACTCCGTCACCGTCGACTACCACAAGTCCTTCTTCCAGCCGGTGAGTTCGAGCGCCGTGCTGGTCAGGGACGGCGCCACCCTCGGGCACGCGACCTACCACGCGGAGTACCTCAACCCGCGCCGGACCGTCGCCGAGCGCATCCCCAACCAGGTCGACAAGTCCCTGCAGACCACGCGCCGCTTCGACGCCCTCAAGCTGTGGATGACGCTGCGCGTGATGGGCGCCGACGGCATCGGCGACCTCTTCGACGAGGTCTGCGACCTGGCGCACGAGGGCTGGCGGCTGCTCGCCGCCGACCCGCGCTTCGACGTCGTCGTGGAGCCGAGCCTGTCCACGCTCGTCTACCGCTACATCCCGCCGGACGTCAGCGACCCGGCCGAGATCGACCGCGCCAACCTCCACGCCCGCAAAGCCCTGTTCGCCTCCGGTGACGCCGTCGTCGCGGGCACCAAGGTGGGCGACCGCCAGTACCTGAAGTTCACCCTGCTCAACCCCGAGACGACGCTCGACGACATCTCGGCCGTCCTCGACCTCATCGCCGGCCACGCCGAGCAGTACCTGGGAGACACCCTTGACCGCGCTTCCTGAGTCCCGTGACCGTCACGATTTCATCGGGATCGGGCTCGGCCCGTTCAACCTCGGCCTCGCCTGCCTGACCGAGCCGATAACCGAGCTGAACGGCGTCTTCCTGGAGTCCAAGCCGGACTTCGAGTGGCACTCGGGCATGTTCCTCGAAGGCGCCCACCTGCAGACCCCGTTCATGTCGGACCTGGTGACCCTCGCCGACCCGACCTCCCCGTACTCCTTCCTCAACTACCTCAAAGAGTCGGGGCGGTTGTACTCGTTCTACATCCGCGAGAACTTCTATCCGCTGCGCGTCGAGTACAACGACTACTGCCGCTGGGCCGCCGCGAAACTCTCCTCGATCCGGTTCAACACGACCGTCACCGAGGTGACGTACGACGAGGGCGACGGCCTCTACACGGCCACCACCGAGGACGGCACCACCTACCGCGCCCCGCACCTGGTCCTCGGCACCGGCACCCCGCCGAACATCCCCGAGTCCGTGCAGGGCCTGGGCGGCGACTACCTGCACAACTCCCGCTACGTGCAGCACAAGCAGAAGCTCCAGCAGAAGAAGTCGATCACCCTGATCGGCAGCGGGCAGTCCGCCGCCGAGATCTACTACGACCTGCTCGGCGAGATCGACGTCCACGGCTACCAGCTCAACTGGGTCACGCGCTCGCCCCGCTTCTTCCCGCTGGAGTACACCAAGCTCACGCTGGAGATGACGTCCCCGGACTACATCGACTACTTCCACGCGCTGCCGGAAGGCACCCGGTACTCGCTCGAAGAGCGGCAGAAGGGCCTGTTCAAGGGCATCGACGGGGAGCTCGTCAACGCTATCTTCGACCTGCTCTACCAGAAGAAGCTCGGCGGTCCCGTGCCGACGCGTCTGCTCACCAACTCGGCGCTCAGCAACGCGAGTTACGAGAACGGCACGTACACCCTCGGCCTGCACCAGGAGGAGCAGGACAAGGCGTACGAGGTGCAGACCGAGGGCCTGATCCTGGCCACCGGCTACAAGTACCAGGCACCCGCCTTCCTGGAGCCGGTCAAGGACCGCATCCGGCTCGACGGCCGGGGCCGCTTCGACGTCGCCCGCAACTACGCGATCGACACGACCGGGCGCGGCATCTTCCTGCAGAACGCGGGCGTGCACACGCACTCGATCACCAGCCCCGACCTGGGCATGGGCGCCTACCGCAACAGTTACATCATCGGCGAGCTGCTCGGCACCGAGTACTACCACGTCGAGAAGACCATCGCCTTCCAGGAGTTCGCCGTATGACCTTCGAAATACGCACCCTCGATCCCCTGCGGGACGCCGAGCTCGTCCATGGCTGGGTCACCCACCCCAAGGCCGCGTTCTGGCTCATGGGCGATGCCCAACTCCCAGACGTGGAACGCGAGTACATGGGGATCGCCGCCGCCGAGCACCACGACGCCTTCATAGGCGAGCGGGACGGCGTGCCCGCCTTCCTGATGGAGCGCTACGACCCGCGGTACGTCGAGCTCGTCGGCCTGTACGAGCCCGAGCCGGGCGACATCGGCATGCACTTCCTCGTCGCGCCCACCGACACCCCCGAGCACGGCTTCACCCGCGCCGTGATCACCGCGGTGATGGAGCACCTGTTCGCCGACCCGGCGGTCAGCAGGGTCGTCGTCGAGCCCGACGTGAGCAACAAGGCGGTGCACGCGCTCAACGAGGTCGTCGGTTTCGTACCGGACCGGGAGATCGACAAGCCGGAGAAGAAGGCGCTGCTCAGCTTCTGCACGCGCGCCCAGTTCGAAGCCGCGACCGCACGGGCGAAGGGGGGCCGGGCATGACGCTCGCCGACACCGTCTCCCACCTCTCCCCCGAGCGCTGGGCGCAGGCGAACCGCCTCCTCATCCGCAAGGCGCTCGCCGAGTTCAGCCACGAGCGGCTGCTCACGCCCGAGCCCCTGGAGGGTGACGACGGCCAGTACGTCGTCCGCAGCGACGACGGCAACACCCGCTACCGGTTCAGCGCCCGCCGACTGCGCCTGGACCACTGGCAGGTGGCCGCCGACTCGATCGTCCGGGAACGCGACGGCTCCGAACTCCCGCTGAACGCACTGGAGTTCTTCACCGAGCTGAAGGGCGCCCTCGGGCTGACCGACGCGATCCTGCCGGTCTACCTGGAGGAGATCTCCTCCACCCTCTCGGGCACCTGCTTCAAGCTGACCAAGCCCGACGTGACGTCCGCCGAGCTCGCCGCGACCGGTTCCTTCCAGGACATCGAGACGGGCATGACCGAGGGCCACCCGTGCTTCGTCGCGAACAACGGGCGGCTCGGCTTCGGCATCCACGAGTACCTCTCTTACGCGCCCGAGACCGCGAGCCCCGTACGCCTGATCTGGCTGGCCGCGACGCGTGAGCGGGCGGCCTTCACGGCGGGCGTCGGCGTCGACTACGAGTCGCTGCTCCGCGCGGAACTGGGCGGGGAGACCGTCGCCCGGTTCGACACGACGCTGCGCGAGCAGGGCCTCGACCCGGCCGACTACCTGCTCATCCCGGTCCACCCGTGGCAGTGGTGGAACAAGCTGTCCGTCACCTTCGCCGCCGAGGTCGCCCAGCGGCACCTGGTCTGCCTGGGCGAGGGCGACGACGAGTACCTGGCGCAGCAGTCGATCCGTACGTTCTTCAACTCGACGTCCCCGTCGAAGCACTACGTGAAGACGGCCCTTTCGGTCATCAACATGGGCTTCATGCGCGGCCTCTCGGCGGCGTACATGGAGGCGACGCCGGCGATCAACGACTGGCTGGCCGGGCTCATCGAGAACGACGAGGTGCTGAAGGGCACGGGCCTGACGATCATCCGCGAGTGCGCGGCCGTCGGCTACCGGCACCTGGAGTACGAGGCGGCCACCGACCGCTACTCGCCGTACCGCAAGATGCTGGCGGCCCTGTGGCGCGAGTCGCCGGTGCCGTCCCTCGGCGAGGGCGAGCGCCTGGCCACGATGGCGTCGCTGCTGCACGTGGACCGCGCGGGGCGCTCCTTCGCCGGGGCCCTGATCGAGCGCTCCGGCCTGACGCCGCGCGCGTGGCTGAAGCCGTACCTGAAGGCGTACCTGACGCCGCTCCTGCACAGCTTCTACGCCTATGACCTGGTGTTCATGCCGCACGGCGAGAACGTCATCCTGGTCCTGGACGAGCGCGGCGTGGTCCAGCGGACGATCTTCAAGGACATCGCCGAGGAGATCGCGGTGATGGACACGGACGCGGTGCTGCCGCCGAAGGTGGACCGGATCCGGGCGCAGGTCCCCGACGACATGAAGCTCCTGTCGGTCTTCACGGACGTCTTCGACTGCTTCTTCCGCTTCCTCGCGGCGAACCTGGTCGAGGACGGCGTCCTGGACGAGTCCACGTTCTGGGCGGCGGTGGCCGACTGCGTGCGCGACTACCAGGAGTCGGCGCCCCACCTGGCCGACAAGTTCGACCGGTTCGACATGTTCGCCCCGAGCTTCGCGCTGTCCGCCCTCAACCGGCTCCAGCTGCGCAACAACGAGCAGATGGTCGACCTGGCGGACCCGTCGGGCGCGCTGCAACTGGTCGGCGACCTGGAGAACCCGATCGCCGGATAGCGGCGGCGGGCAGAGACCGAAAGGGGCTCGGGAGACGGTCCTCCCGAGCCCCTTTCACACGTCGACCGTCAGCTGGTCCAGGGCACTTGGGGCGACTTGTAGTAGCCGATGCCGAGCGCGTCCCAGCGGGGCGCCTGCGCGGCGAGCCGCACCTTGTACGTGTCCCAGTCGTGCGTGGCCGCGGGCGACCAGCCGAGTTCGGCGACACCGGGCAGCCGCGGGAAGGCCATGTACTCGATGTTCGCGGAGGTCGACAGGGTCTCCGACCACAGGGGCGCCTCGACGCCCCGTACGGACGAACTGGGCGCTCCCGGAAGGTAGTTGCCCGGGTCCCAGTCGTAGGAGCGCTGCACTTCCACGTAGCCCGCCCAGGACAGGCCGAGCGGCGTGTCCTTGGTGTACTTCATGTCGAGGTACGTCCGGTCGGCGGGTGAGATGACGAGTCCGGTCCCGTTCTTCGCCGCCTCGGCGACCTGCGCCTTCTCCGCGGCGCTGGTCCCTTCCGTTCCCCAGTACTGTGCGAGCGCGCCCTTGGCCGGGGTGGCGCCGGTCAGCTGGTGCCAACCGACCACGGTCTTCCCGTACTTGGCGACGATCGGCTGCACCTTGTTCATGAAGGTGACGTAATCCGCCTGGCTGGTGGAGTGCGCCTCGTCACCGCCGATGTGCAGGTACTTGCCCGGCGTGATGGCGGCCAGCTCGCGCACCACGTCGTCGACGAAGTCGTACGTGATGTCCTTGTTGACGCACAGCGAACTGAAGCCGACCTCGGTGCCGGTGTAGAGCGGCGGCGCGACCCCGTCGCAGTTCAGGTCGGCGTAGGAGGCGAGGGCCGCGTTCGTGTGGCTCGGCATGTCGATCTCGGGCACGACCTCCAGGTAGCGCGAGGCCGCGTACCGGACGATGTCCTTGTACTGGGCTTTGGTGTAGTGCCCGCCCGCACCGCCGCCGACCTGCGTGGAGCCGCCGTACGTGGCGAGGTTCGGCCAGGAGTCGATGGCGATGCGCCACCCCTGGTCGTCGCTCAGGTGCAGATGCAGCTTGTTGATCTTATAGAGCGCCAACTCATCGATGTAGCGCTTGACTTGCTCGACGGTGAAGAAGTGCCGCGACACGTCGAGCATCGCGCTGCGGTAGCCGTAGCGCGGGCTGTCCTCGATGGTGCCGCCCGCGACGAGCCACGGCCCGGACTGCCTGCTGCTCGCCTCCACGGTGGCGGGCAGCTGCTGGCGCAGCGTCTGCACACCGTGGAAGAGCCCGGCGGCCTCGCGCGCGACGATGGTGACGGACCGGCCGGTGCTCGTCAGCCGGTACCCCTCGGCGCCAAGCCCCTTGTCCTTCTTGCTCAGTTCGAGCCGGATACCGTCACCGGAACCGGCGTGGTCGTCGGTGACGGGCAGCTTGTAGCCGGTGGAGGGGCGCAGCACGCCGGCGAGGTAGTCGCCGACGCGGCGCGCGTCACGGGAGCCGTCGTCGACCCGGATGCGGGTCTTCTCCGTGATCTTGTACGCGGATCCGCCCGCTGTCGCCTTCGCGGGTGCGGGGACGATCTGCCCGAGCGGCGTGGCGGCGGCCGGTGCGGAGGCGGCCGCGGGAACGGCGCCCAGGGCCCCGGCTCCGGCGGCGACGAGCAGCAGCGAGCCCAGCAGGGCCGTCCCCGACCTGGGACGCGGCTTGTGCTGCGGCATGTTCTGCGATCTGTTCTGCTTCCTCACGAACGGTCCCTTCGACGGAGGTCGTTGGCGGAGTTCGTTGTGCGGGCTGAGCAACCGATCGGTCACCATGCGTACCGCCCGTCCCTCGACCGGTCAAGGTGTAGACCACTTCTCGGGGGCGGGATGCCAGAATCGTCCCATGGCGGAAATCATCCAGCGCGACGGCATATGGACGTTCGACGGGGAGGCGCTGCGGCTGGTGCCGGGGCGCGACAAAGGCGTCGGCCTGCTCCGTAAGACGTTGGGTGAACTGACCGTACCGCTGCGGGCGTTGGCCGGAGTCTCCTTCGAGCAGGGCAAGAAGTCGGGGCGGCTGCGGCTGCGCCTTCGTGACGGCGCGGACCCGCTGCTGCAGGCGACCGGCGGCAAACTGACGGAGGGCGCGGACCCGTACCAGCTGACGGTCGAGTCGGACCGCTACGGGGTCGCCGAGTACGTCGTGGACGAGGTCCGCAACGCGCTGCTCCTGGAGCAGGTCCCGTCGGCGGCCTGCACGGCGTACGTGCTGCCGGGCCCCCCGGTGCCGCTGTCCGTCTCCGCGGGGGACGGCACGGCGAGCTTCGACGGGGAGCACGTCCGCCTCGAGTGGAACTGGAAGACGGAGGACGCCAAGGCCTCGGCCGGGACGCGGCTGCTCGCCCTCGCCGACATCACCGCGGTGGAGTGGCAGCCGGCCGTGGGCCTGGAGAACGGCTGCCTCCGCTTCACCGTTCGCTCGTCACCGACGAAGGCACCGCCGAAGTTCGACCCCAACGCGGTCGAACTGTGGGGCTTCAAGAAGGACCCGCTGATGGCGCTGGTCGCGGCAGCCGTCCAGGCCCGGCTGCCACACCCCGGCGCGCACTCCGCCCCCAAGGAGCTGCTCCCGCAGACCCCGGCCCCGGAGCCGGAGCCCCCGGCCGCCCCCGCCGAGGACAACCACGACGCGCTGCTGCGGCGCCTGCGGGAACTCGGCGAACTGCACCGCGCTGGCGTCCTGACGGAAGAGGAGTTCACGGCGGCAAAACAAGCGGTCCTGAAACGCCTGTAGTCATCACGCCCCGCCCCATCAAGCCCCTCCGGCGACCGAGGAGCGGGGTCCGGGGCGGAGCCCCGCGCATCGGACCGTCAGCGACGCACGGTCCGAGCCACCACGAACCGGTCGATCTCCTCACCCGTCTCCGCGATCCCGCGCACCGTCAGCTTGGCCGTCCGCCCCACCGACGCCGGCTCCACATCCACCCGCAGGAACGAGTAGTTCGTATAGCGCACCCGGGACCAGTCCACCGTCACGGCCTTCTTGCTGCCGTCGGCCTGGGTGACGTACGACTGGAACGGGTCGATGTCCTTCTCGTGGCCCTCGTACGTGTCGGCCACCGGGAACGCGTACAGGCTCTTGCCCGCCGCGCCCGCCGTCACGTACACGACACCGTCGGTCTCGGGGTACGCGGTGCCGCCGATCGGCAGCTCCTTGGTGACCTTCTCGCCCTTGAGCACGTCCGAGCGCTCGTACACGTGGTTGTGCCCGTTGATCACCAGGTCGACGGTGTACTTCTCGAACAGCGGTACCCACTCCTTGCGCACGCCCCCCTCCGAGGCGTGCGAGGTGGCGGTGCAGTACGCGCAGTGGTGGAAGAAGACGACGACGAAGTCGATCCCGGAGCCGTGCGCCCGGAACTTCTTCAGCTGCGCCTCGAACCACTTGGTCTGGGTGCCGCCGGACAAGCCGAGGTTGGCCGGGATCTCCCAGGACACGTCGTTGGCGTCGAGCGAGATGACGGCCGTGTTGCCGTGCACGAACGCGTAGACGCCCGGCAGGTTCTTCGGGTCGGGGCCGTTGCGCGGCGGCGCGAAGCGGGCCTCCTGGCTGCCGTAGCCGTGCGGCGCGTACCAGGCTTCCATGTCGTGGTTGCCGTAACTGACCATCCACGGCACGGTCTTGGCGACGGTCTCGGTCTGCGCGAGGAACTGGTCCCAGGTCCGCGCGTCGAACGTGTCCGTGGTCTGCCCCGAGCCCGACGGGTCCGCGTACGCGATGTCACCGGCGTGCAGGTGGAAGGAGGGGCCCTGGGCGAGGATCAGGCTGTCGTTGGCGAGCGCGTGGTAGCTGACGCCCTGGTCGCCGAAGGCGGTGAAGGTGAACGGCTGCGAGCGCGCGGGCGCCGTGGTGAACGTGCCGATCGTGCCGGCGAAGCGCGGCTCCGCCGGGTCGAAGCCCTGGTGCCCGACGCCGTAGTAGTACGTCTTGCCGGGCTTGAGGTGGCTCAGCTCGGCGTGTACGTAGTACTGCGTGTGGTCGGCGCTCGTACCGACGCCCGCCGGGGTGTACAGCGCGCGGACCTCGGCCTGGATCTTCCGCGACAGGTCGCCGGCGTGCGCGCCGATGCGGATGAACGGGTTCTTCACGGCGACCGGCACCTGCCAGGACACGGTCATCTGGGTCCGCGGGTCGCTCCCGTACGAGAGGTGCCGGCCGAAGGGGGCGACGAGCGCGCCGTCGACGTGCCGGGTGACCGTCGCGGTCGCGGCAGACACAGCGGACACTGAAGAGGCGGTGGCCGGGGTCGCGGCGCTCGCGGCCCGCGGCACGAAGACGCCGCCGGCGACCGCGCCGAGCGTGACGGCACCGCCCCGCATCATGGTGCGCCGGGAGAACTTGCTGCGCAGGTATTCGTGCTGCTCGGCCAGGCTCCGGTCGGCCAGCTCGTCGGGTACGCCCATACGTGGAATGTCCATGGCTTGAAAGTTGCTGGGGGCGCCCATCCCGCCCGGATACGCCGGATGAACGGCGCCCGAACAAGCGGCATGGCACGCTTCAAGGCTTACCCACTTTCGTGCCAAGAACCGCGAACACCACCCAGTCGCCTCTGATCCTGCCCGATATCGGGCAGATTTCTTGCGAAAGCGGCAGCATTCCCTCAGGATCAACCGGGTGCACGAGGAACTGGTCGATCACCTGACACGCAGCACGTCCCTGAACAGGGGCGAGGCGTTGCGGGTGATTCAGGACGTGCTCGCCTACTTCGACGAGTCGACGGAGGAGTACGTCCGCCGTCGCCACCGCGAGCTGCAGAGCCAGGGGCTCACCAACGCCACGATCTTCGAACAGATCACGGCGGATCTGCGGTACCGGGCGGTGGCGCCGCCCGAGCTCTCGCTCAGACAGCTGCGCCGCATGGTCTACGGCTGACCGGCAGATCCACCGGCCGGCAGATCCACCACCAGAGGGGACTCTCTTTACTTATGTGCGGAATTGTCGGCTACATCGGCAAGCGTGACGTCGCGCCGCTCCTCCTTGAGGGGCTGCAGCGTCTGGAGTACCGCGGCTACGACTCCGCGGGTGTCGTGATCACCAGCCCGAAGGCCGGCGGCCTGAAGATGGTCAAGGCCAAGGGCCGGGTGCGCGACCTGGAGGCCAAGGTCCCGGCCCGCTTCAAGGGCACCACCGGCATCGCCCACACCCGCTGGGCCACGCACGGCGCCCCCTCCGACGAGAACGCGCACCCGCACATGTCGGGCGACAACAAGGTCGCCGTCGTCCACAACGGCATCGTCGACAACGCCGCCGAACTGCGCGCGAAGCTGACCGCCGAGGGCATCGAGTTCCTCTCCGAGACGGACACCGAGGTCCTCACCCACCTCATCGCCCGCTCCCAGCAGGCGGACCTGGAGGACAAGGTCCGCGAGGCGCTGCGCCTCGTCGAGGGCACGTACGGCATCGCGGTCCTGCACGCCGACTTCCCCGACCGCATCGTGGTGGCCCGCAACGGCTCGCCGGTCGTCCTCGGCATCGGCGACAAGGAGATGTTCGTCGCCTCGGACATCGCCGCCCTCGTCTCCCACACCCGCCAGATCGTCACCCTCGACGACGGCGAGATGGCCACGCTCAAGGCCGACGACTTCCGCACGTACACGACGGAGGGCACGCGCACGACGGCGTCCCCGACGACCGTGGAGTGGGAAGCCGCGTCCTACGACATGGGCGGCCACGACACGTACATGCACAAGGAGATCTTCGAACAGGCCGACGCCGTGGACCGCGTGCTGCGCGGCCGCATCGACGACCGGTTCTCCACGGTGCACCTGGGCGGCCTGAACCTGGACGCCCGCGAGGCGCGCTCCGTGCGCCGCGTGAAGATCCTCGGCTGCGGCACCTCGTACCACGCGGGCCTGATCGGCGCCCAGATGATCGAGGAGCTGGCCCGCATCCCCGCGGACGCCGAGCCGGCCTCCGAGTTCCGCTACCGCAACCCGGTCGTCGACCCCGACACGCTCTACATCGCCGTGTCGCAGTCCGGCGAGACCTACGACGTCCTCGCCGCGGTCCAGGAGCTGAAGCGCAAGGGCGCCCGGGTCTTCGGCGTCGTGAACGTGGTCGGCTCGGCGATCGCCCGCGAGTCCGACGCGGGCGTCTACGTCCACGCGGGCCCCGAGGTCTGCGTCGTCTCGACGAAGTGCTTCACCAACACCACGGTCGCCTTCGCGCTCCTCGCCCTGCACCTCGGCCGCATCCGCGACCTGTCCGTCGCCGACGGCAAGCGCATCATCGAGGGCCTGCGCAAGCTGCCCGCCCAGATCACCGCGATCCTCGACCAGGAAGCGGAGATCAAGAAGGTCGCCGAGGAGTACGCGGACGCCCGCTCGATGATGTTCATCGGCCGCGTCCGGGGCTACCCGGTGGCCCGCGAGGCGTCCCTGAAGCTCAAGGAGGTCTCGTACATCCACGCCGAGGCCTACCCGGCGTCCGAGCTGAAGCACGGCCCGCTGGCCCTGATCGAGCCGGCGCTCCCCACGGTCGCGATCGTCCCCGACGACGACCTGCTGGAGAAGAACCGCGCCGCGCTCGAGGAGATCAAGGCCCGCTCCGGCCGGATCCTTGCGGTGGCCCACCAGGAACAGGAGAAGGCGGACCACACGATTCTCGTCCCGAAGAACGAGGACGAGCTTGACCCGATCCTGATGGGTATCCCGCTGCAACTCCTCGCCTACCACACCGCGTTGGCCCTCGGCCGCGACATCGACAAGCCGCGCAACCTGGCGAAGTCCGTGACCGTGGAGTAGGCAGCCGGTACGCAGGTGAGAACGAACGGGTCCCTTTGCGCGCCACCAAGCGCAAAGGGACCCGTTCCCGAAGGGCCGGGGTCGCCCATTACCCCGGCTCCGTGTCCAGCGACCGGTATGTACCCTTCACAAGGGCACAAACCACCTCTACGCGCGGGTAGATTCAACTCTTCCGGAAAATCGCACGGAACCCTCAACGGGCACAGCGCGTACACAAGTTGAAGGCCAAAGACCGGTCAGGGAATGACGATGACGGGCCGCTGCGCCCGCCGGGCGAGCCGCCCCGCCACCGAGCCGAAGATCCGCCCGACGAGCCCGTGGGTCGACCCCACGACGATGGCGTCCGCGGAGTACTCCCGCCCGACCTCCTCCAGCTCGTGGCAGATGTCGCCGCCACGCTCGACGAGGATCCAGGGCACCTCTGACAGGTAGTCCGCACAGGCCAGTTCGAGGCCGAGCACCTCGGTGCGGTGGTCCGGCACGTCCACGAACACGGGGGGTTCACAGCCCGCCCACACGGTGGTCGGCAGCCGGTTGGCCACATGCACGATGATCAGCCCTGAGCCCGAACGGTGGGCCATGCCGATCGCGTAGGAGAGCGCCCGCTCGCTCGACGTCGAGCCGTCGAATCCGACGACGACGCCGTGCCGGAAAGCGGGATCACATGCGTGACGTGTTTCTTCCGCCGCCTGGGGGGTCGCCATGGGATCGGCGACCTGCCGCTTGCGGTCCGCGGGTTCGGGAATCTCGTGACCGGCCATGAGTGTCTCGGCGTGTACCTCGTGGGCCTCTGTATGAGGGGACGACGTAGGAAAGAACGATGGGTGAGGGGACGAGGGCGGATTCGGCGGAGCTGTGTCCGGGAATCATCTTCCCAACCCCATACCCCCAAGGGTACGGCGACACTCCTCCTCTGCCCAGACTCCGGCCTGCGGCCGGGCCTGCTCCCTGCATGCCGAGGGGTCCTGCTCCGCAGCGTTCAGGGGAGCATGCACGAGGCCCCGCCCGTATGGCAATGGTTGCTGCCCCGTACAGGCGGTTTGCGCACTCTTGTGGTCCTGTCGGGGGGCGGATCAAGTGACCGGGAAGGCGGCCGCGCGTTGAACTCCCGAACCAGAAGACACAGGGAGCACTCCGTGCCCGGACCCACCAGCGCGCACCGCACCACCACCACGCGCCGGAGCGTTCCGGCCGCCGCCCGCACGCCCTCTTCGCACACCCACGCGACCTCTCACGCCGAGGACGCGCCACCCACGGGGACGGACGGAGTGAGCGACGTGGTCCGCTGGGCGGCCTTCAGTTGCGTCGTGGTGCCCCTCGTCCTCGTCGGGTACGGCATCTCCGCGGCCGGCGCCGCGGGGGCCGCTCTGGGGCTCGCGGCGATCACCGCGGTCTGCCGCGTACTCCTGCGCCAGTGCGAACGTGGCGCGGAACAGTTGCACAGTGAACAGTGTTGCCGTCATCGTGGGCGTCATGGTCGAACCGCCTCGGGAGCGCACCGCGACGGGCATCGGACGGAGTGCGGTACGCCGGTGGAGTGACCCCGATCCGGGTCCTACTCCGTAGATTTTCAGCCAACTTCGGCTTCCGGCTTACCCCTTGTCACACCCTGCCCCCAACCCCCCTTCCAGCAGGGCTGAAAGGACCACGGATGGCCCGCGCGCCCTACGGGGACCGGCCACTGCGTCGAGGCGCACTTCCCAGCAACGCCCGTGAGTGCAACGCTTCGTGATCGACTGCTTCACGCCACGTTGCCATGTCGACAATGTGCCAGGTTCTTAACTGGTCACGACGGCACCACGGAACACAGTAGATTCGATCATGACTGTCTGATCTGAAGGCGGCGGGGGACTTCGTGCAGGACCGAGGGGAAACGTGCAGGAGCGAACAGCCCGTCAGAATATTGAGGGAGCCGCGAGCACCGAGGGGGGCTTAGCAGGATGAGCCACGACTCCACCACCGCGCCGGAGGCGGCGGCTCGCAAGCTGTCAGGGCGCCGTCGACGAGAGATCGTCGCGGTGCTGCTGTTCAGCGGCGGACCCATCTTCGAGAGTTCCATACCGCTCTCCGTGTTCGGCATCGACCGGCAGGACGCGGGAGTACCGCGGTACAGGTTGCTTGTGTGCGCCGGTGAAGAGGGACCACTGCGCACCACAGGGGGACTCGAACTCACCGCGCCACACGGCCTTGAGGCGATCTCACGGGCAGGCACGGTCGTCGTGCCGGCCTGGCGGTCGATCACCTCACCGCCACCGGAAGAGGCGTTGGACGCGATCCGTCGCGCCCATGAGGAGGGCGCGCGCATCGTCGGTCTGTGCACCGGCGCGTTCGTGCTCGCCGCGGCCGGACTGCTCGACGGCCGGCCGGCCACCACGCATTGGATGTACGCGCCGACACTCGCCAAGCGCTATCCGTCGGTCCATGTGGACCCGCGCGAGCTCTTCGTGGACGACGGGGACGTACTGACGAGTGCCGGCACCGCGGCCGGCATCGACCTGTGCCTGCACATCGTGCGCACGGACCACGGGAACGAGGCGGCCGGAGCGCTCGCCCGCCGCCTGGTGGTCCCGCCGCGCCGCAGCGGCGGCCAGGAGCGCTATCTCGACCGGTCGCTGCCGGAGGAGATCGGCGCCGACCCGCTGGCCGAGGTCGTCGCCTGGGCGCTCGAGCATTTACACGAACAGTTCGACGTGGAGACGCTGGCGGCCCGTGCCTATATGAGCCGCCGCACCTTCGACCGGCGCTTCCGCTCACTCACCGGAAGCGCTCCGCTGCAGTGGCTGATCACCCAGCGGGTGCTGCAGGCACAGCGGCTCCTGGAGACCTCCGACTACTCGGTCGACGAGGTCGCCGGACGCTGCGGCTTCCGCTCGCCGGTCGCGCTGCGCGGACACTTCCGGCGCCAGCTGGGCTCGTCCCCGGCCGCGTACCGGGCGGCGTACCGTGCGCGCAGGCCGCAGGGAGGCGATTCCGGGGGCGCCGCGAAGGCGGAGAAACCCGTGGAGATCCTCCCCGTGCAGGGCCCCGAGACTCCGGGCCCCGGTCCCGTGCCCGCCCAGTCCCGGCGCACCGCTGCCGCGAACGCGTTCGGCGCGCACGCGGCCTCGATGCCGACGGGTCCTACGCATCACATGGAAGGCGGCAAACCGGTGTCCGACGCGTACGCGACGGGCCGGGCGAGCGTGCCCGGACCGCGCACGGCACCGTAGCGCGCCGGAGAACGGAAACAGGAGCTGACGCCCGTCGTCTGCCAGCGGGAAGGTCCGACCCGTAGGGTTACTCGCATGAACGATCGCATGGTGTGGATCGACTGCGAGATGACCGGTCTCTCGCTGGCGAACGACGCGCTCATCGAGGTGGCCGCACTGGTCACCGATTCGGAGCTGAACGTACTCGGCGACGGTGTGGACATCGTGATCCGCCCGCCGGACGAGGCCTTGGAGACGATGCCCGAGGTGGTGCGCACCATGCACACCGCCTCGGGGCTCCTCGACGAACTGGCGGGCGGAACGACGCTCGCCGACGCCGAGGAGCAGGTCCTCTCCTATGTACGTGAGCACGTCAAGGATGCGGGCAAGGCCCCGCTCTGCGGGAACTCGGTCGGTACAGACCGCGGTTTCCTGCTGCGTGACATGCCGACACTGGAGGAGTACCTCCACTACCGGATCGTCGATGTGTCCTCGGTCAAGGAACTGGCCCGGCGCTGGTACCCGAGGGCGTACTTCAACAGTCCGGAGAAGAACGGCAACCACCGGGCACTCGCCGACATCCGCGAGTCCATCGCCGAGCTGCGCTACTACCGTGAGGCGATCTTCGTCCCGCAGCCCGGGCCCGACTCCGACACCGCGAAATCGATCGCGGCGAAGTACGTCCTGCCCACGGAGTAACCCGTCCCACGTCCACCCGTACGGGGTCCGGAAAAGGAGTGCGCGAGCACCCCTTCGGACCCTGTACACTTTTTCTCGGCCGGTCGGAAGAACGACAAAAGACCGGACATGGTGGGTGTAGCTCAGTTGGTAGAGCACCTGGTTGTGGTCCAGGTGGCCGCGGGTTCAAGTCCCGTCACTCACCCTGAATGATCGAAGGCCCCGGTTCGCGAGAACCGGGGCCTTCGGCGTTCCCGCCCCGGGCCGCCGCGGGCCCCGGGCCCCGCGCCTCACGACGAGCCGCGTACGACCAGCTCGGTCGGCAGCACCACATGACGCTCGGTGCCCCGGCGCACCGAGGAGCGCTTGCCGTCGGCGGCGAGCGCGATCTCGTCCAGGAGCAGCTTCGTCATCGCCCGGCCCATGTCGCGGGTGGGCTGGCGCACGCTGGTCAGGCCCGGCTCCATGTGGCGGGCGATCACCGAGTCGTCGAAGCCGACCAGGGCGACGTCGTCCGGGATGCGGCGGCCGGCCTCGCGCAGCACCTGGCGGGCGCCCGAGGCCATCAGGTCGGAGCAGGCGAAGACCGCGTCGAGGCCGGGGCTGCGCTCCAGGAGCTCGGCCATGCAGCTGCGGCCGCCCTCCTCGGTGAAGTCGCCGTAGGCCACCAGTTTCTCGTCGTACGCGATGCCGTCGGCGGCCAGCTGGGCCTCGTAGCCGACGAGACGGCGCTGGGCGCCGTACACGTCGAGCGGGCCCGTGATGATGGCGACGGAGCGGCGGCCGCGGGACGTCAGGTGTTCCACGGCGGAACGGGCGCCCGCGTAGTTGTCGGTGTCGACCGAGGGCAGCGGCTCGTCGGCGGAGCGGGGGCCGCTGATCACCGTCGGGATGTCCATCTGCAGCAGGCGGTCCGCGAGGGGGTCGTCGGCGTGCACGGAGACGAGCAGGACGCCGTCGACGCGGTGGGCGGCGAGGTACGCGGCCAGCCGGTCCTGCTCGCGCTCGCCGCGGGCGAAGGTCAGCAGGAGCTGCAGGTTGGACTCGGCCAGCGCGATGCCGACGCCGCCGACCATGCCCGAGAAGTACGGCTCCGAGAAGAACCTCGACTCGGCTTCCGGAACCACCACCGCGATGGAGTCCGTGCGGTTGGCCGCGAGGGCGCGGGCCGCCGTGTTCGGGACGTAGCCGAGCTCGGCGACCGCCTCCTCGACCGCGGCGCGGGTGCGGTCGCTGACCCGCGGCGATCCGTTGATCACGCGGGAGACCGTGCCCCGGCCCACGCCTGCCCGGGCCGCGACCTCCTCAAGGGTGGGACGCCTGCCGTGAGTGCCGCGAGCCGCCATGACTCATACCTCCCCAAGTCTCACGCGGAATCTAACAGCCCGATAACCGCGGCAAGTTGTCGCGGCCTTACGTCTTGACACCCATCGCATGAGAGGCGAATCTTCAACTCATCACGAGTGGGAGCGCTCCCACCGTACTTGGTTCTTACATACCTCGCACACTCCCCGCCCGAGCCGCAGCACGAACAACGGGCCCAGCGTAGGCAGTTGGCCGGGGCACAGCACGTCAGAGCAACCGAAGCACTTGGAGGGACGCAATGCGCACTTCGGGCAACTCCCGCGGCCGAGCTCGCCGCACCACACTGGTCTCAGCCGTCGGCCTCGCCACCGCCGCGCTCCTGGCCACCGGGTGCAGCGCCAGCGAAGACACCGATTCGGGCTCAGGCTCGGACGGCGGCAAGATCACCCTGCACGTCGGCACGTTCGGCACCTTCGGCTTCGACAACGGCAAGGACAGCGCCAAGCTCTACGCCGCGTACGAGAAGCTGCACCCGAACATCAAGATCGTCGAAGAACACACCACGGACGGTCAGAAGTACTGGGACACCCTCAAGCTGAGAATGTCGCGCAACAGCGGCCTCGCCGACGTCCAGGCCATCGAGGTCGGTTACATCGCCGAGGCCACGGGTCCGGTCATGGCGAGCAAGTGGGAGGACCTCGGCAAGGCCGACAGCGCCCACGTGTCGGACTTCCTCGACTTCAAGACCAAGCAGGCCACGACGTCCGACGGCAAGACGATCGGCTTCGGCACCGACATCGGCCCGATGGCCGTCTGCTACAACAAGGACCTCTTCAAGAAGGCCGGCCTGCCCACGGAGCGCGACGCGGTCGCGAAGCTCTGGCAGGGGAACTGGTCGAAGTTCCTCGACGTCGCGGCCGACTACAAGAAGAAGGCCCCGAACGGCACCGTCTTCACCGACTCGGCGGGCGGCCTGTTCAACGCGGTCCTCTCCAGCCAGCCCCAGCAGTACTCCGACGCCAAGGGCAAGCTGGTCTACGACACCAGCCCCGGCGTGAAGACCGCCTGGGACCTGGCCGTCAAGGCCGCGCAGGACGGCTACACCGCCAAGCTGCGCCAGTTCGACGAGAAGGGCACCTGGGCCGCCGGCTTCAAGAACACCAAGTTCGCGACCGTCACCTGCCCGAGCTGGATGCTCGGCCAGATCCAGAGCAATGCGGGATCCGGGAACGACGGCAAGTGGGATGTCGCGCTGCCCCCGCAGAACGGCAACTGGGGCGGCTCCTTCCTCGGCGTCCCGGCCTCCGGCAAGCACGTCAAGGAAGCCACCGAGCTGGCCGCCTGGCTGACCAGCGCGGCCCAGCAGGAGAAGGTCTTCACGGCGCTCGGCAACCTCCCGTCCAGCAAGGACGGCCTGGCTTCCGGCACCGTGAAGAACGCCAAGATCGACTACTACGGTGACGCCCCGATCGGCCAGATCTACTCCACGATCGCGGAGGGCATCAAGCCGGCGCCGATCGGCGCCAACGACGGCCAGGTGAAGACCTTCCTCACCGACAACGGCATCCTCGACGTCGAGCAGCGCGGCACCGACCCCGACAAGGCGTGGGACAACGTCAAGAAGCTGGTCGACGACAAGATCGAGCAGTGACGGACGGCCGACAGGGCCTGTCCGTCGGATCCTGCCGCAGGCGCGGGGCCTGACCCGCTCACCGGCGCAGAACCGTGCGGGCCGGGCGCCTACGACCCGACCCGCAGGACAGGCCCCAGCCGTGGTCCCGGCGCCCGCTTCGGCAGGGCGCCGGGACCGCGCCACGGCCCGCCACCCACATCCGTGCACCACCACCGAACCGGAAGGAAAGCCCGCGTGGCCACCTCCGTCAAGGCGGACGCCGGCGGCAGCCCGCCGTCCGCTCCACCCTCCGCCGCCCCGGCCAAGCGGCCCGCCCCCTCGAACTGGCGCAGCAGAATCTACCGCTGGGACCTCAAAGGCTCCCCGTACGGCTTCATCGCCCCCTTCTTCCTCTGCTTCGCGGCCTTCGGCCTCTTCCCGCTGATCTACACGGGCTGGCTCTCGCTGCACAGCGTCCAGCTCGGCGCCGAGGACCAGGCCTCATGGGTGGGCTTCGACAACTACAGCCGCCTTCTCGACAGCGAGTTCTTCTGGCGCGCGCTGTCCAACACGTTCACCATCGGTGTGATCTCGACCGTCCCGCAGCTCCTCATGGCGCTGGGCCTCGCGCACCTGCTCAACTCCCGGATGCGCGGACGCGCCTTCCTGCGCATCGCCGTCCTCACCCCGTACGCCACCTCGATCGCCGCGGCCACGCTGGTCTTCGCCCAGCTGTTCAACACCGACTACGGCATGATCAACTCGTTTCTCGACGTCTTCGGGATCGGGCCGATCCAGTGGGAGTCGGCCAAGTGGCCCTCCCAGATAGCCATTTCGACGATCGTGACGTGGCGCTGGACCGGTTACAACGCGCTCATCTACCTGGCCGCCATGCAGGCCGTGCCGAACGACCTCTACGAAGCGGCCGCCCTCGACGGGGCTTCCCGCTGGCGGCAGTTCACCTCCGTGACCATCCCCTCGATCCGGCCGACGATCCTGTTCACCATCATCGTCTCGACCATCGGCGCCACCCAGCTGTTCGGTGAGCCGATGCTGTACGGCGGCAGTGTCGGTATCGGCGGCGGCAGCGGCGGTCAGTACCAGACGCTCTCGCTGCTCATGTACCAGACCGGCTGGACCAACAACTCCCTGGGCCGCGCTTCCGCCATCGCCTGGGTGATGCTGCTGATCCTGCTGCTCATCGGCGCCGCCCAGGCGCTCGTGGCCCGGCGCAACCGCACGAAGCTGGGAGGCTGACCCATGACCGTCCAACTCCCGGCGCCCCCCGCGACGCGCCGCCGCCGCTTCGCACCCGGCGCGGGCGACCAGCGCAAGGCCGGACCGCTCGCCTACGTCCTGCTGATCGTCGCCGCACTCGTCTCCCTGTTCCCGCTGTACTGGAACGTGGTGGCCGCCTCCCACGACAGCCAGCGGGTGCAGCAGGCCCCGGCGCCGCTGCTGCCCGGTTCGCACCTGCTGGACAACCTGGATGTCGCGTGGAACCAGGTCCACATGGGCGTGGCCCTGATCAACACCACCGTCGTGGCGAGTGTGATCAGTGCCAGCACCGTGCTCTTCGCGACGCTGGCCGGCTTCGCCTTCGCCAAGCTGCAGTTCAAGGGCCGCAACATGCTGCTCGCCCTGGTCGTCGCCACCATGACGGTGCCACCGCAGCTCACCGTCATCCCGCTGTACCAGATCATCACGGACCTGCAGTGGACGGACACCCTGCAGGCGGTCATCGCGCCGTCGCTCGTCGCGGCCTTCGGTGTGTTCTTCATGCGGCAGTACCTCGTCGAGGCGCTGCCGGTCGAACTCGTCGAGGCGGCCCGGGTGGACGGCGCGAACAGCCTGCGGGTCATCTGGCACGTGGTCTTCCCCGTGGCCCGGCCCGCGATGGCCGTCCTCGCGATGCTCACCTTCGTGCAGGCGTGGAACGACTTCTTCTGGCCCTTCATCGTCCTCACCGACACCGGCACGCCGACCCTCCAGGTCTCCCTGGCGAACCTCGGCGCCGGAAACCACACCGTGGACACCGCGGTCGTGCTGACCGGGGCGCTGATCTCCACGGTCCCGCTCCTGGTCGTCTTCGCCTTCCTCGGCAAGCACATCGTGGGCGGCATCACGGCGGGCGCGGTCAAGAGCTGAGCCACCGCGGCCCCCGAGCCACCCCAGCCCCGAGTCGGCATGCCCGGCGCCTCCGGCCCGCCCCGCGCGCGGAACCGCCGAACGCCCATGCCCTGACGCCCTGTCATCTCTCCTTCTCCGCAGCCACCTTGGGAGCGCTCCTATGACCACCACGAACAACACCAGCCCGATCGACACCGCCGGGATCACCGGAACCGCCCCCACGACCACCACCGCCGTGCCCCTCACCCGATTCCCCGCCGGGTTCCTCTGGGGGTCGGCCACCGCCGCGTACCAGATCGAGGGCGCCGTGCGGGAGGACGGGCGGACGCCTTCGATCTGGGACACGTTCAGCCACACCCCCGGGAAGGTGGCGAACGGGGACACCGGCGACATCGCCGTGGACCACTACCACCGGTGGCGCGACGACGTGGCGCTCATGGCGGACCTGGGCCTGACCTCGTACCGCTTCTCCGTGGCGTGGCCGCGCGTGCAGCCCACCGGGCGCGGCCCCGCCGTGCAGCGCGGCCTCGACTTCTACCGCAATCTCGTCGACGAGCTGCTCGCGCACGGGATCAAGCCCATGGCGACCCTCTACCACTGGGACCTGCCCCAGGAGCTGGAGAGCGCCGGCGGCTGGCCCGAGCGCGACACCGCGTACCGGTTCGCGGAGTACGCCGGGCTCGTCGGTGAGGCGCTCGGCGACCGGGTCGAGAGCTGGGTGACCCTCAACGAGCCCTGGTGCAGCGCCTTCCTGGGGTACGGCTCGGGGGTGCACGCCCCGGGCCGCACCGATCCCGCCGCCGCACTGCGCGCCGCCCACCACCTCAACCTGGGCCACGGCCTTGCCACTTCGGCGCTGCGTGCCACGCTCCCGGCCCGCGCGCAGATCGGCATCAGCCTCAACCCGAGCGTGGTCAGGGCACTCACCGACGCGCCCGCCGACCTGGACGCCAAGCGCCGGATCGACGCGCTCGCGAACCGCGTCTTCACCGGCCCCCTGCTCAAGGGCGCCTACCCCGAGGACCTGATCGCCGACACCGCGCGCCTGACGGACTGGTCCTTCGTGCGGGACGGGGACACCGACCTCATTCACCACCCCCTCGACTTCATCGGCATGAACTACTACACCCCTGCTGTCGTCTCCGGTCCCCGCGACGACCAGGACGGCCCCAGGCTCGACGGTCACGGCGCCAGCGACCACTCTCCCTGGCCGGCCGCCGACGACGTCCTCTTCCACCACGCGCCCGGTGAAGTCACCGCGATGAACTGGCCGGTGGATCCGACCGGCCTCACGGACCTTCTCCTTGATTACACCGCTCAGGCCCCCGGGGTTCCGCTTTACGTGACGGAGAACGGCGCCGCCTACGAAGACACCGTCGACGCCGACGGCCGCGTCCACGACCCCGACCGCATCCGCTACCTCCACGCGCACCTCGACGCCATCCACAAGGCGATCGCCGAGGGCGCCGACGTCCGCGGCTACTTCCTGTGGTCGCTGCTGGACAACTTCGAGTGGGCGTACGGGTACGGCAAGCGGTTCGGCGCGGTCTACGTCGACTACGAGACGCAGGTCCGCACCCCGAAGTCGAGCGCGACCTGGTACTCCCAGGTCGCCCGGTCCGGCGGGCTGCCCGCCGACCAGTAGCCGTCGGAGCCGCGAAAGCTGCTCACAGGGCCGGTACGTCGCGTGGCGAGGCCACGTACCGGCCCTTATTTTTGCGCGTATGCCACATATCGTCACTATTGAGACTCGCTGAGCCGCCGTGGGCGTGCTCAAGGACCACCCGGAACTCGTCCTGTTCGTGAGCCTCGCGCTCGGCTACCTCGTCGGGAAGCTGCGCGTGGGGCCGCTCACGCTGGGCGGCATCTGCGGGACGCTGATCGTCTCGCTGCTCCTGGGCGCCTGGACCAAGGCCCAGGTGTCCGACGACGTGAAGACGGTGTTCTTCGCGCTGTTCATCTTCGCCCTCGGCTATATGGCCGGGCCGCAGTTCTTCCGCAACCTCAACAAGAAGAGCCTGCGCTTCTTCGTGCTGTGCGGCATCGAACTGGCCTGCGTCCTCGGCATCGCCCTCGGTCTCGCCAAGTGGTTCGACCTCGACGTCGGCACGGCCTCCGGCATCCTGGCCGGCGCGGCCACCGAGTCGGCGGTCGTCGGCACCGCCACCGAGTCCATCGGCAAGCTGGCGGGGCTGACCTCCCAGCAGATCACCGAGTACCAGGGCAACGTCGCCACCGCGTACACCGTCTGCTACCTCTTCGGCCTGATCACGATCGTGCTCTACACGAGCCAGATCATGCCGATACTGATGCGCATCAACCTGCGCGACGCCGCCCGCGACCTGTGGGAACGCACCCGCAGCAGCGGCAGCCTGGAGTCGGACGAGCGGCCCGCGCTGCCCGGCATGGTGGGTCGCACCTTCCTGGTGACGACCGCCGACGGGCGGACCGTCGGCGACCTGGAGTCCGGCCTGGGCGAGCGGGTCACCATCGAGTCCGTCAAACGCGGCAGCAAGCTCCTGACCCCCGCCCCCGGCCTGCGGCTCACCCTCTCCGACCTGGTGCTCGTGGTCGGCCGCCGGGCGCAGACCATCGAGGCGGGGCGGCTCATCGGCCCCGAGACGCCGGGTGTGCCAGGGCTCGACTCGCCGCTCGCCACCAACCAGGTGTCGATCACGCGCAAGTCCGACGACGGCAAGACGATCGACCAGATCCAGCGCGAGAACCCCGAGTTCCTCAAGGACGGCGTGTACGTCACCGACGTCACCCGCGCCGACACGGACCTGCCCGCCAACGGCGACACGGTCGTACACCGCGGCGACATCCTCACCCTGGTGGGCGCCCGCTCGGGCCTGGGCAAACTCGTCGCGAAGCTCGGTTCGGTCGTCAAGAACGACTCCACCGACTTCATCTACCTGGGACTCGGCATCGCGGCGGGTTCACTTCTCGGGCAGGTCGTGGTGCGGTTCGGCAGCGTCCCGATGTCGCTGGGCACCGGCGGCGGCTGCCTCATCTCGGGGCTGCTCTTCGGCTGGTTCCGCTCGCGCAGCCAGACCTTCGGCGCGTTCCCGCCGCAGGCCGCCTCGACCATCAAGGACATGGGCCTCGCGGTCTTCATCGCCTGTACGGGCCTGGTGTCGGGGCCCCAGGCGTGGCCGCTGCTCAAGCAGTACGGGGCGCTGCTGCCGTTCGCCGGGATCGCGATGGTGCTGATTCCCGCCACCGTCTCGCTGGTCGTCGGCCGCAAGCTGCTGAAGATCGAGCCGCCGCTGCTGATCGGTGCCATCGCGGGCCAGCAGTGTTCGACCCCGGCGATCACCGCCGTCACCCAGGTGGCGCAGTCGTCGGTGCCGATGCTCGGCTACACGATCACCTACGCCCTCTCCAACTTCCTGCTCCCCCTGACGGGCCCCGTGCTCGTCGGCATCCTCGGTTCCTGAGAGGTGTCCCGAACATGATCGACTTCCTCAACCGGAACATCTTCCAGCCCCACCCCGAGCTGCTGGTCTTCATCACGGTCGCCCTCGGGTTCCTCTTCGGAAAGCTGCGCTACAAGGCCATCGCGCTCGGCGCCGTCACCGGCTGCCTGGTCGCGGGGCTGCTGCTCGGCGCCCAGCTCAAGGTCACGATCGACGGAACCGTGAAGAACCTGTTCTTCACGATGTTCCTGTTCGCCCTCGGCTACAAGGTCGGCCCGCAGTTCTTCCGCGGCCTGAAGAAGGACGGCCTGCCGCAGGTCGTCAACGCGATCGTCGTCTGCGTCACCGGCCTGCTGGTCTGCTGGGGCTTCGCGGGCATCCTCGGCTACGGGCCAGGACTGAGCGCCGGCCTGCTCGGTGGCGCCCTGACCCAGTCCGCCGTGATCGGTGTCGCCCAGGACGCCATCGGCAACCTGCCGGGGCTGTCCTCGGCACAAGCCAAGAATGAGGGGAACCTCGTCGCCATCGGCTACGCCGTGACGTACCCCCTCGGCACGATCCTCTGCGCGATGCTCCTCGCGAACGTCCTGCCGAAGCTGTACCGCAAGGACCTCGCCGCCGAATCGGCAGCGCTGGCCAAGGAGTTGGACGCCCCCGAGGACGACCCCGACCTCCACGAGGGCTACTACGAGGTCGTGCTGCGCGCCTTCACCATCCAGCGCCCGGACATCGTCGGCCGCACCATCGACGACTTCGAGCAGCAGCAACAGCAGCTCGGCCACCGCATCTACCTCACGCGGGTCCGCCGGGACGGGCAGATCCTCGACCACGACCAGCGGACGGTGCTGCGCGAAGGCGACGTCGTGGCGCTGAGCGCGCTGCGCGGCTCGCTCGTCGACTTCGACGCGCGTACCCACATCGGCGCCGAGACCGACGACGTCGAACTGCTCGGCTACCAGACGGAGACGCTGCATGTGGTGGCCTCCGAGAAGGCACAACTCGGCCGCAGCATCGGCGAGTTGCGCAAAGAGCCGTTCATGGTCGGCGTCTACATCGACAAGCTCTACCGATCCGGCGCGGACTTCCCGTACCGGCTCTCCACTCAGGTCGAGCGCGGCGACACGCTCATCCTGACCGGCCCCAAGCGCCTCGTGGACCCGGCGGGCAAGGCGCTCGGCAAGCCCGTACCCACCTCGTTCGCGACCGACATGATCTGGGTGGGCCTCGGCATCTTCCTCGGCGGCTGCATCGGCATCCCGGCACTGACCGCGGGCGGCGTGCCGATCTCGCTGTCCACGTCGGGCGGCGCGCTCATCATGGGCCTGGTCTTCGGCTGGATCCGCGGCAAGTACCCGACGTTCGGCAACGTGCCGCCCGGCGCCCAGTGGTTCATGGACACGCTCGGGCTCTGCCTGTTCGTCGCGGTCGTCGGCATCAACGCGGGCCCCAGCTTCACCTCCGGCCTGTCGACGGCCGGCTGGGGCCTGCTGGTCTTCGGCGCGGTGGCCACGGTGATCCCGCTGATCGTCGGCTTCCTGGTCGGCCACTACATCCAGAAGATCCGCTTCCCGATCCTGATGGGTGTTCTGGCGGGCGGCCAGACCACGACCGCCGCGATCGGCGCGATCAACGAGTCGTCCAGATCCCAGGTGCCGACGCTCGGCTACACGATCCCGTACGCCGTCGGGAACGTGCTGCTGACCATCTGGGGCGCCGTGATCGTCCTCCTCCACCACTGACCCGCACGCGTTCAAGGACGTGTTCAAGGACGTTAGGAAAGACATGCCGAAGACGACCCTCACCCGCGAGCAGATCCAGAAGTACGCCCAGCTCTCCCCCTTCGAGCTGAAGAACGTCTTCATCGACCTGGCCAAGGAGGCGCAGGCCGATCAGCCCGGACAGAAGGGCAAGTCGAGCGTCCAGATGCTCAACGCGGGCCGCGGCAACCCGAACTGGACGGCGACGGGCCCCCGCGAGGCGTTCTACGCGCTCGGCTACTTCGCGCTGGACGAGTCGCGGCGCGTGTGGACGGCCGACAACCTCGGCGGCATGCCCGAGGAGGCCGGCTCCTACGAGCGCTTCGACACGTTCGTGCGCCGCCACCCGGATCTGCCCGGCATCGAGCTGCTCGCCCAGTGCGTCCAACTCGGCATCCAGCGCTTCGGGTTCGACAAGGACGCCTTCGTGCACGAGCTGACCGACAGCTCGATCGGCGACAACTACCCGGTGCCGGACCGGATCCTGCACCACACGCAGGAGATCGTGCGCGGCTACATCGCCGACGAGATGTTCGCCAAGAAGCCGCCGGCCGGGGACTTCTCGTACTTCGCGACCGAGGGCGGCACCGCCGCCATGTGCTACATCTTCGACTCGCTCATGAAGAACGGCATCCTGCACAAGGGCGACAAGATCGCGCTGATGGTCCCCGTCTTCACGCCGTACGTCGAGATCCCCGAGCTGGACACCTACGAGTTCGACGTCACGTACGTGCAGGCCAGCATGTTCGCCGAGGCGGGGGTGCGCGAGTGGCGCTATCCGGAGGAGGAGGTCGCCAAGCTGGCGGACCCGGAGATCAAGCTGGTCTGCCTGGTCAACCCCTCCAACCCGCCATCGCTCGCCCTGTCGCAGCGCGTCGCGAACCAGATCAAGGACATCGTCGCGACGGACAACCCGAACCTGCTCATCGTCACCGACGACGTGTACGGCACGTTCGTCGAGGGCTTCCGCTCCATCGCCGCCGACCTGCCGCGCAACACGCTGCTCGTGTACTCGTACTCGAAGCACTACGGCTGCACGGGCTGGCGGCTCGGCGTCATCGGTCTCGCCGACGACAACGTGATCGACGAAATGCTGGCCAAGCTGCCCGCGGCGGAGAAGGAGCGCCTGAACAAGCGGTACGGGACGCTCACTCTGGAGCCGGAGAAGATCCGCTTCATCGACCGGCTCGTCGCCGACTCGCGGCAGGTGGCCCTCAACCACACGGCGGGCCTCTCGCTCCCCCAGCAGGTCATGATGGGCCTGTTCTCGCTCTTCGACATGCTGGAGGAGGGCCAGGCCTACAAGCTGCGCATCCGCGCGATCGTCCAGCAGCGCCTCGAACTCCTCCTGGAGGGCGCCCAGATGAAGGTCGCCGATGACCCGCACCGCGCCGGCTACTACATCGAGCTGGACCTGATGGCCCAGGCCCAGCTGGAGCACGGCGAGGAGTTCGCGCAGTTCCTGGAGAGGGAGTACGAGCCCGTCGACGCCCTGTTCCGCCTCGCCCGCCAGACCGGCGTGGTCCTGCTGAACGGCGGCGGCTTCGAGGGCCCGGAGTGGTCGGTCCGCGTCTCCCTCGCCAACCTCGACGACCTGGACTACCTGAAGATCGGCCACCACCTGCGGGCCATCTTCAACGACTACGCGGAGGAGTGGCGGGCGTCGAAGGGCTGACGGACGGCCTGACATGGCACAGCCCCGGCCGGGTGGGGGGACTCCGTAGAGCTCGCCGGCCGGGGCTGCTACCCCCGTTGTTCGCAATGGCTTGCTGGTGCGCTACCGCTGGTGGGGCTACTTGAACGCGGCGAACGCCTTCTGGAACGCGTTCGCGCTCTGCTCGATCGAGCTGCAGGTCGGCTGCGCCGAGTTCGAGGCGCCGCCCTCGCACTGCTTGTCGCGGGTCGCGGACCACATAGAGAGGCCGCCGAGGCCCTTCTCCTTGGCGAAGGAGACCAGCTGCGTGGCGTCGTCGACCTTGAAGACCTCGGACGAGACGTCGTTGACGCCGATCATCGGGGTGAGGGCCACGGCCTTCCAGGCGGCCGCGTCGGAGAGGCCGAGCGCGCTCTTGATCTGCGCCTGCGTGGCGGTCGCGGCCTGCTCGGCGTAGGTGCCCATGTCGCCGCTGTACGAGGCGCCGTAGTCCATCGCCATGATGTTGACCAGGTCGGTCTTCACGCCGTTGGTCTTGGCGTTCTTCAGGAAGTTCACGCCGTCCGAGGTGAGGCCCTCGGGCATGACCGGGAGCGTGAAGGACACGTTCAGGTCGGCGTTGTTCTTCTGGAGCGTCGCGATGGCCTGGGCGCGCTTGGTGTTGGCGGCCGTGTCGGGCAGGGCGCCGCCCTCGATGTCGAAGTCGACCTTGGTGAGCTTGAACTGGTCGATGACCTTCTGGTATGCCGCCGCCAGGTCGCCCGCGGAGGAGCAGGCCAGCGCCAGCTCGGTGCCGGAGGCGCCGCCGAAGGAGACGCGGACGTCGCCGCCCGCGGACCTCAAGTCACCGATCTGCGCGGCGACTTCATCACTGCCGAGGTCGCTCACGCCGCCCCACTTCGGGGCGCAGTCGCCGCCGGAGGTGATGAAGGCGAGGTTGTACTCCTTGACGCCGGTGGCCTTGGAGGAGGCGACCAGGTCGAACTTCGGGTACAGCGAGGTGTCGACGTACGGAGCGAAACCGGCGCCCGCAGCCGTGGAACCCGTACCGGACGAGGAGGACTGCGACGGGCTCGCCGTCGCCGTCCCGGTGGGCTTCGCCGTCCCGGTGGGCTTCGCGGTCTGGGACGCCGAGGCCGTCGGGGACGGCGTCGCGGACTCGGTCGGGCGGCCGCTGGGCTCCGGGGTCGCGCCGTCGTCGACGGAGCACTTGGCGTCGTTGATGAGACAGCCGGTCGGATCGGCGTCACCGGAGACGACGAAGCCGACGGTCACGGACCTGCCCGCGGCGATGCCTTCCTTGTCCCAGGAGGAGGGCTTCACGGTGACGTGCGAGCCGCTCACCTTCGAGTCGGCGTTCCACAGCGAGCTGAGCTTGGCGCCCGCGGGCAGGTCGAACTCCAGCGTCCACGCGGACTGCGCCTTGTCCGTGTCGTTCTTGATGACGTACTGGCCGGTGTAGCCGCCGGACCAGCTGCTGGTCTTGGTGTACGCGGCGCCGACCGAGGCCGCCGACGCGCTGGACGCGAAGAGGAACCCGCCGCCGCCCACGACGGCCGCCGCGACGATGCCGCCTATCGCCTTGTTCCTGCCGCTGACCCTGCGCCGGTGCGTGCTGCTCATCGCGTGCCTGCCTTAGCTGTACGGGGGGTTTGGGGGTGCGGCAGCACGCTAGCGATCCGGAATCCGTCAATTCGGGCAAGAGGGAAGCGGCTTGCGGATCTTAGGGTTGGCTTAAGGAAGGGATCGGGAGCGATTAAAGGTCGGGACCAGTCCTTTACGTTCGCGGCCCCGATGCCCACGCCCCCGGCGGCCCTCCGCGGGGCCGCGCCCGTCGAGCTGCACCCAGATCCGCACCTCGGTGCCGCCGAGCACGGAGGAGCCGATGCGTACGTCGCCGCCGGTCGACTCGGCGAGGCGGCGCACGATGTCCAGGCCGAGCCCGGTCGAGCCGTCGCTGCCCGAGCCCCGGCCGCGGGCCATCGCCGCCTCCGGGTCGAGGATGCCGGGCCCCGCGTCGGAGACCAGGACGATCACGGCGTCCTCGCCGCTGTGTACGTCGACCGCGAAGGCGGTGCCCTCGGGGGTGTGCCGGAAGACGTTGCCGAGCAGCGCGTCGAGAGCGGCCACCAACTCGCCCCGGGCGACCGGGATCCGCACGGGCCGGTCGATCCCCGCGACGCGCACCTTGCGGCCCTCGTCCTCGGCGAGCGCCGACCAGAAGTCCATCCGCTCGCGGATCACCTCTGAGGCGTCGCTGCCCGCGCCCGGTCCCGCCGCGGCGGTCTGCGGCTTGGCGTCCCGCGCGGTACGGATGATGGTGTCGACCTCGCGCTCCAG
The DNA here is from genome assembly GCF_044765445.1 of Streptomyces sp. NPDC102467. Lineage (NCBI taxonomy): Bacteria > Bacillati > Actinomycetota > Actinomycetes > Kitasatosporales > Streptomycetaceae > Streptomyces > Streptomyces sp. NPDC102467. Next base: position 219,367 of record NZ_JBIWKA010000017.1, read on the forward strand.
CTGCTCGACGGCGACGCGGGTCTGCTCGGCGGCGGTACCGGTCCCGAGCGAGGCGACGTTCAGCCGCAGCACGGTCAGCGGCGTACGCAGCCGGTGTGAAAGGTCGGCCGCCAACTCCCGTTCGTTCGCCAGGAGTTGTACGACCTGATCGGCCATGGAGTTGAACGCGACGGCGGCCAGGCGCAGTTCGGTGGGCCCGTCCTCCGGTACCCGCGCGCCGAGCCTGCCCTCGCCCAGTTCGTGCGCGGCCCCGACCAGGCGCTGCGCGGGCTGCACCACCCGCACGCCGAGCCGGTCCGCCACGGCGACCGAGCCGATGATGAGCGCGATGCCGACACCCGCGAGCACGACCCACGCGGTCGTCACGCCATTGCTGACCTCGCTCTCGGGGACGTAGACCTCGACGACGGCGATCTTTCCGGTGCTCACCGCGATCGGCTGCAGCCACACGTAACCGCCGGGGACCTCGTCCCTCCTGGCCCGGTTGATGTTCAGCTTCTCCGCGGCCACCCGCTGCTCGCCGAGCCGGATCGCCGGGTTCCCGCCGCCGGCCGGGACGTACACGGACATCCGCTCCTCGCCGCCGGTCTGCGCGGTGGCGAGCGCACGGGCGAGCTCGTCGCGGTCCGTGGTGATGGAGAGGGTGGGCCCGATGGCGGCGGCGGTCCGCTCGGCGTTCGAGAACGCCCGGTCCCGCGCCATCTCCTTGATGACGAGCCCGAGCGGGATGGCGAACGCCACCACCACCATGGTCGTGACGGCCAGGCACACCTTGACCAGCGCCCACCTCACAGCGCGGGCTCCGGCTGAGGCGGCTCCAGCTTCACGCCGACACCGCGCAGGGTGTGCAGATAGCGGGGGCGCGCGGCCGTTTCGCCCAGTTTCCTGCGCAGCCACGACAGATGTACGTCGATGGTCTGATCGTCCCCGTAACTCTGCTGCCACACCTCGGCGAGGAGTTCCTTGCGGGGTACGACGACGCCGGGGCGTCCGGCGAGGAAGGCCAGCAGGTCGAACTCGCGGCGGGTCAGGTCGAGCCGGGCGCCGTCCAGTTCGGCCTGCCGGCGCAGCGGGTCGATGGACAGGCCGCCGACCGTCAGGACCCGGGACGGCGGCTCGGCGCCCGCGCTGGAGCGGGAGCGGCGCAGCACGGCGGCCATCCGGGCGGACAGATGCTCGGGCGAGAAGGGCTTGGTCAGGTAGTCGTCGGCGCCGTCGTTGAGCAGCCGGACGATCTCGGCCTCGTCGTCGCGGGCCGTGGCGATGATCACGGGTACGTCGGTGATCCCCCGCAGCATCTTCAACGCCTCGGCCCCGTCCAGGTCCGGCAGACCGAGATCGAGGATCACCACGTCGAACCGGAAATGGGCGACCTCGCGCAGCGCCTCCAGGGCCGTGCCGACGCTGCGCACGGTGTGCGCGGCGTCGGTCAGGTGCCGGATGAGGGCTGAGCGCACGAACTGGTCGTCCTCGACCACGAGCACACTTGCCATGGGCGGCACCGTACGCCATCCGTGCGATCGGGCCCTCCTGCCGGGTGACCTCGGGCTCTACGGGACAGGGGTGGCGGGCGTGGTGCAGTATGGCCCGCGATGCAACCGACGCCACCACCGCCATCCGAGACCCCGGACGTCCCCCGGGCCCCGCGCCCCATGCGACGGGGCCTTGTGCACACGGTGGCGTGGCTGCTCGCGACGGGGGCCGCGGTGACCCTGTCGTGGTGGGGCGTGCACACGGTGATGTCCGGCACGGCGTACGACCCGCCGCGGGCGCTGCCGGTGGCCGCCGCCGACGCGTCCGACTCGGCGTCCCCGCTCGCCTCCTCCACCCATCGGCCCGAGCCCGCACCGTCCGCGACGTCGTCCCGGTCGTCGGCGAAACCCTCGTCGAAGCCGCCGGCGCCGAGCCGGACCCCGTCGTCGACGCACCGGCCCGGCACGTCGCCGCCCGGCTCCGCGTCCTCCGGTGACGTGAAGAGTTACGCGACGGCCGGGGGCCGTGCCGTCTTCGACCTCGGGGAGACGGAGGCGACGCTGGTGTCGGCGACGCCGAGCACCGGATGGTCGGTGCAGGTGTGGAAGCAATCGACGTGGATCCGGGTCGAGTTCACGTCCGGGGACCAGAAGGTGTCGGCGTTCTGCACGTGGCACGATCACCGGCCGAGCGTGGAGATCGCCACGTACTGAGCCGCTTCCGCGGCGCGTGCGCTCAGCGGAACACGGAGGGCGGCGGCGCCGGGGACGCCTTCGCCGAGGCATCCGTGACCGCTGCGGCGCCGCCCGCGAAATCCAGCAGCGCGCGGCCGTGCTCCACCCGCCCGGGATGCGGGTCGCTTGCCGCGCGCCGGGTCAGTTCGGCCACCGGCAGGGGCAGCGCGGACGCCACCAGGACCGCGTTGCCGAAGCGTTTGCCGCGCAGCACCGTGGGGTCGGCGATCAGGGCCAGTTCGGGGAAGACGGCCGCGGCGGTGGCGATCTGGGCGCGCAGATAGGCGAGCGGCGGGCCGTCGGCGAGGTTGGCGACGTACGTACCGGCGGGCCGCAGCACGCGGCGTACCTCGGTGAGGAACTCGGTGGTGGTGAGGTGGCCCGGGGTGCGGGCCCCGCTGAACACGTCCGCCACGAGGACGTCGGCCCAGGCGTCGGGCAGCTTGCCGAGGGCTTCACGCGCGTCGGCGGTACGGACCCGGATGCGGGAGCCGGGCTCCAACGGCAGCTCCGTCCGCACGAGTTGCACCAGCGGGCCGTCGCTCTCCACGACCTGCTGCGTGGCGCGCGGCCGGGTCGCGGCGACGTAGCGCGCCAGGGTGAAGGCGCCGCCGCCGAGGTGCACGGCCTGGACAGGGCGGCCCGGGTCCGCGGCCAGGTCGATGACGTGGCCGATGCGGCGCTGGTACTCGAAGGAGAGGTGCGCCGGATCGGCGAGGTCGACGTGCGACTGCGGGGCGCCGTCCAGGAGCAGCGTCCAGCCGGCCGGCCGGTCCCGGTCGGGTATCAGCTCGGCGAGTCCGCCGTCGACGCATCGCACGACGGACTCCCGGGCCCCTCTGCCGTCCCTGTCACCCTTGCGCCCCTGGTTCCCTCGTGACCTCGCCATCCGGCCATTATCCGGGGCGGGCGGCGGATCGGCTCAGCGGCAGTTGTCGGCGGCCTCGATCAGGCGGGCCGCCTCGTCGAGGGCGGCGCGCAGCACGGCCGGGTCGGTGACCAGGTCGGCGTCCTGCGATCCGTCGGGGGCGGGCGGCAGCAGCCAGCCGGTGCCCTCGACGGGTGGGGCGAGCGAGAGGCCCCGGCCCTGGGTCTGCGTACAGGCGCTGCCCGGGACGTCCCAGCCGTCGGCGGTGCCGGGCGGTACGAGGAAGCCGAGGGTGTCGCCACCGCCGTCGTGCAGCACCGGGCCGACCGGCTCCGCGCTGCCGCGGCGCAGGATGTCGACGGCTTCCAGGCCCTGCCGGGACGGCACCGTCACCAGGTCGCAGGCGCCGGGCGGCTGCGCGCTGTGCTCCTCGGTCGGGCGGTGCTGCGCCGTCGACAACGACTCGGCGGGTTGTGACGTCATGGGTTCTGAGGCGTCCAACACGTCGGCCCCTCCTCGCTCTTCGCGTACGTGGCACTCATGCCAGATGGGGTTTCGCCGCATGGTTCAACGCTTCAGGGCGTCAACGGCAACGGCGGCACGCCGCCGCAAAGGATGGCAGTTCATGGCAGATCGTGGGTGAGATATCCCGTTTGTAGCCAAACACTGCGTGTCGGCCCCGTTACAGCCGGTACCTTCAAGCCTCGCCGGAACAGGGGAGCCACGGACCCGCGGGTGCCTCCCGACCTTTTGAGTTCTGCCAACTCCCCTGGCGTCCGGCACGGTTCGCACGGGAGGACCCGCCCATGACGTCGTCTCCGTATTTTCCGGACACCCCGGCGCCGCAGCACCCGCGCCCGAACCTCGCCTTCCGGCGGCTGCGCGGACAGCGGTCGCCGGGCGAGTTCGCGGCCGCGGTACGGCGGGCGGCCCGCGAGATCGGCGAGCGCGTCAGCTGCGACGCGCGCTACATCGGACGCGTCGAGTCCGGCGCGATCCGCTGCCCCAACTACGCGTACGAACGGGTCTTCCTGCACATGTTCCCGGGCCGCTCGCTGGCCGACCTCGGGTTCGCGCCCCGCGCCTCGGTACGCGGCAGGAGCGCGCGCCCACCCCTGGCGACCGCGCTGCCGCGCCCCGCGGGTCCCGTACGTCTTCCACGCGCTGTACGTCCCTCAAGTCCCGCAAGTCCCTCACGTCCCGAAGCCACTGAGTACACGCACCACGAGGAGAGCGACGTGCGGCGTCGCGCATTCATGACAGGCATGACCGGCTCGACGGCCACCGTGGCCGTCGCCGCCCTGGCGCCCTTCGGCGTTCCGCTCGGCACCACCCCGGGAGACGCCGCCCTCGACCGGCATCCCGCGCGGACCGGCGCGCGTGCCGTGGAGGAGGCGATCCGGCGGATCCGGCTGCTCGACGATAGGCACGGCGCCGACGGCCTGTACCGGCGGGCCGCGGCGCCGCTGCGGACCGCCTTCGAACTGCTCGACGCGGGCATCGCGCAGCGCGACGTCTCCGACCGGCTGCAGACCGGAGCGGGTGAACTGGCCATCTCCGTCGGCTGGCTGGCCCACGACTCGGGCCGCTTCGACGACGCGCGCTCGCATTACGCGGAGGCGCTGGCCACGTCGCGGATGGCGGGCGACGAGGCACTGGAGGCGCACGCCTTCTGCAACACCGCGTTCCTCGCACGGGACGCGGGGCGCCCGCGCGAGGCCGTACGGGCGTCGCAGGCGGCGACCAGAGTGGCGGCGCCGCTCGGCTCACCGCGCCTGCTCTCGCTCCTCGCGCTGCGGGAGGCGGGCGGCTGGGCCGGGCTCGGCGACCGTCCGGCGTGCGAGCGGGCGCTGGCGCGGGCGCAGGCGTTGTTCGCGCGGGGCGGCTCGGACGCGGACCCGGAGTGGATGTCGTTCTACGGGGAGGCCGAGCTGGAGGGCCTGGAGGCGCAGTGCTGGTCGGCTCTCGGCGCATGGCCGCGCGCGACCCGGCACGCGCGGCGCGCCGTCGCCCTCCAGGACCCGCACTTCACCCGCAACACCGCCCTGTACACGGCCGAGTTGGCGGACGACCTGGCCCGGGCCGGCCAGCCCGACGAAGCGGCCTCCGCCGGGGCGCGGGCGCTCGGCCTGCTCCGGGACGTGCGGTCGTCCCGGATCGAATCGATGCTGGCGGCCACGGCGCGGGTTCTGCTGCCGCATCGCCGGGCGGCCGGGGTGGCGGCGTTCTTGGAGGCGCACGCGCTGTCTCGCCGGTAGGTGACGCCTGTGCGCCGGGGCGCGCCGTTGCGGGTTGCTGCTTCGTCGGCGTGCGCGGGCCGGTGGGGCTTCTCGCGCCGTTCCCCGCGCCCCTGAAATGCGCACTACGTGCGGCATCTTGACTTGACGTGCGCCACGGTGGGGCCTGGTCGCGCCGTTCCCCGCCCCCCGAAATGCGCACTGCGTGCGGCATTTCATCGGCGCGCACGAAACGCGCGCCATGGGGCTGCGGCGAAGCCGCATGCTCCAGGGGCGCGGGGAACGGCGCGAGAAGCCCCACCGGCCCGCGCACGCCGGCGAAAGCGCGACCCGCGACGGCGCGAAGGCGGTACCGGTCAGCCCGCCGTCAGGTGACCCGACTCGTTCCAGCTCTCGATCGCCGGCTCCCCGTACGCCCACCCCAGAACGGAGAGCGACGTCGGGTTGAGGCGGATGCGGGACGCGAAGTCCAGGGGCAGGCCGAGCCAGCGCGCGCCGATCGAGCGCAGGATGTGGCCGTGGGCGAAGACGAGAAGGTCACGGCCGTCGCGGTCGGCGGACCTGGCCCACTCCACGACCTCGTCGGCCCGCGCCGTCACCTCGGCGATGCTCTCCCCGTCGGGCACGCCGTCGCGCCAGATGAACCAGCCGGGCCGCATCTCCTGGATCTGCGCCGGGGTGAGCCCTTCGTACGCGCCGTAGTCCCACTCCATCAGCGCGTCCCACGGAGTGGCCCGCTCCCCGAACCCGGCCAGCGCGCACGTCTCGCTCGCCCGCACCAGCGGGGAGGTGCGCACGTCGACTCCGGCCAGCCCGTCGTAGGGCGCCCTGTGCAGCCGCTCGCCGAGCAGTTTCGCGCCACGCCGCCCCTCTTCCAGGAGAGGAATGTCCGTCCTTCCGGTGTGCCGTCCGGACAGGGACCACTCCGTCTGTCCGTGCCGGGCCAACAGAATGCGCGGTGCCATGCGAGGACCTTTCACGACTACAAGGCGTACAGATACAGGACGTACAGAAGGACTACAGAGGTACGGAACTACGGAACTACAGGACGTTCGGGGTGAACGAGGGACGAACGGGCAGCGTCGCCCCGTCCATCATCGCGCAACCGGATTGCGAGCCGCCTGTCGGGCAACCCGGTGAGTGATCTCCGCGTCTACGAGGGTCAGGGGTCACCCACGCCGAGCCCCACATGCACCGTAAGGTGAGCAAAGTGGCCGGAGGCCGCGGACGAGGAAGAGGGGGAGCGGCCCGAATGTCACAGATCGACCACGCACCGCGCACGGAGGCGATACCCGGCGTTCGGCTCAGGTGGTGGACCGAACTGCCGCTGATCCTCCTCGTGTACGGGGCGTACTCGGCGGGGCGGCTGCTCGCCCGCGGAGATGTGAGCGCGGCCGTCGACCACGGTCTGGCGCTGCTGAGAGCCGAGCAGGCCGTCCACCTCAATCTCGAACACCCGCTGAACCGCCTCTTCACCCGTGAGCCGTGGCTCGGTGTACCCGCCGACTTCTGGTACGCCTCACTGCACTACGTGGTCACTCCGGCCGTCCTGATCTGGCTCTTCCGGCGCCGCGCCCATCTCTACCGGGCGGCCAGGACCTGGCTGATGACCTCCACGCTGATCGGTCTGATCGGCTTCACGATGCTGCCTACCTGCCCGCCGCGGCTGCTCGCCGCGGGCCACGGCTTCGTCGACACGATGGCCCAGTACAGCTCGTACGGCTGGTGGGGCGGGGCGGCCAGTGCGCCCAAGGGCCTGGGCGGCATGACCAACCAGTACGCGGCGATGCCGAGCCTGCACGTCGGCTGGGCGCTGTGGTGCGGGGTCATGCTGTGGCGCAACGGACGCAGCCCGTACGCGAAGGCCGTCGGTGTCGCCTACCCGCTGATCACCACGATCGTCGTGATGGGCACGGCCAACCACTACTTCTTCGACGCGCTGGCCGGGGTGGCCGTGATGGGCGCGGGCCTGCTCCTGACGAAGCCGGTGACGCTGGTCGCGGAACGGATCAGGGACCGGGTGAACACGGTGCTCGCGGGCGCCTCCCAGGCTGCCCCTTCCGCCACTCGTTCCTCGAATGTCAGTGGAGAGTGCCAGACTCCCCAGGGTGAGCGAATTCCCCGACAGCGCAAGTCCGCCACGTCGCACGACACAGGCGACGGGGCTGCGGCACCGGCTCGCTGAGCTGCGCGGCCCCGACAATCCGCCGCGCCCGCTGGACGCCCGTGCCCTGGCCGCCCTCGCGGCGAACCCGGGGTGCAGCAGGCGGGCGCTGCTGGACGGCGCGGGTGTGGACAAGGCGAGACTCGCGGACGCGCTCGGTTCACCCTCGGCGTTCGGTCAGTCCCAGTTCGCCCTGGCGCGCGGCAATGTGTTCGAGGCGCGGGTGAAGGCGGACGGCGGCTCCCGGCTGCTGCACCTGGTGCACGCGCGCGTGGACGCCGATGCGCCGGAGCCGGCCCCCGAGCTCGTCCGCGCTCCTGATCTTTCGGCGGTCGGGCCCGAGGGCCGTACCGCGCGCACGGCTCTCGCCCTGCGCGAGGCGGTGGACTCCCCCGGCTCCTGGACGTTCCTCGACCACCCGATGCTCGCCCTGGACGTGGCGGGCAGCCCGGCGTTCCTGGAGCCCGACGCGGTGGTGGTGCATCCGGACGGGAGCTGGACGGTCGTCGAGATCAAGTCCTTCCCGATGATCGACGGCGCGGCGGACGCGGCGAAGGTGGGCGCGGCCGCGCGGCAGGCCGCGGTGTACGTACTGGCTCTTGAGCAGGTCGCGGCCCGGCTTCCGGACACCTCGGTGCTGGTCCGTGACCGGGTGGTCCTGGTCTGCCCGAAGGACTTCTCGAACCTGCCGGCCGCGTCCGCCGTGGACGTGCGCAAGCAACTGTCGGTGACGCGGCGCCAGTTGCGGCGGCTCACCCGGATCGAGGACATCGCGGCGCAGTTGCCGCCCGGCACCGTGCTCGACCCGGCCCGGCCCGCCGCCGAGCTGACCGCGGCGGTCGAGTCGGTGCCCGCCACGTACGCGCCGGAGTGTCTGGCCGCCTGCGAGCTGGCGTTCCACTGCCGGGACCGGTCGCGGGCGGCGGGCGCGGTGACGGCCCTCGGCCGGCCGCTGCGCGCCGAGCTCGGCGGTCTGACCACGGTGGACGCGGTGCTCGCCGCGGCCCACGGCGAGGCGGGCGACCCGGCGGATCCGACGGTGGCGGCACTGCGGCGCGCCGCAGCACTGCGGGCCGAGGCCCTCGGAGGTGCCCGGTGCTGAACACCGAGGTGACCGCTGACGTACGGGTCCCGTCCACGCAAGCCGAGGAGCCCGCCCCGTGAGCCTGATCAACCACCTGGCCCGCCTGGAAGCCACCAGCACGGGCCGCGCCCAGCCCATCGCCACGGTCCGGCACCGGCACCTCTCTCAACGGCCGCTGGTCATCGTGCCGTTGACGACCGCGGGCGAGACCGGCGCCCCGCTCGGCGCCCTGGTCGGCACCGAGCGGACCTCCCCGCGCCTCCTCGTCGTGCCGCAGCCGCGCGACCGCGACCTGCGCTTCACGTTCCTGACGCAGCTCGCCGAGACCGTCCTGCCCTACGTCGACGGGTACGCGGGTGACGTCGAGGCCGCCGAGCGCAGCGAGACCGATCCGGAGACCGGCAAGAAGGTCAAGGTCGAGGTCGAACTGTGCGCGGACGCACCGCAGTTGATCGTGCCGAGCCGCGCGGGCATCGAGCTCGTGCGGCTCCTCGGCCGGTCGATGCGGTTCCGCCGCACCGCGGAGCAGGACCCGGAGACGCCCTACCCGGCGCCGCCGCACGTGCCGCTGCTCGGCCGCTGGCTGACGCACTACGGGGAGCGGGCCCGTGTCCCCGGCTCCTCGCTCCTGCTCGCGATGACCGACCTGCTCTCCCGGCACTGGGCGACGGGCCAGTCGAGCCTTGAGGACCAGCATCTGGGCGCGCTGCTCGCCTGGATCGCGGCGCCCCAGGGCACGTCGGGCGCCGAGGCCGCGCTCCGCGCCGAGCTGGACCGGGGCCCGGACGGCCAGTTGCTCTGCCCGCCGGCGGGTCCTGCCACCGACCCCGCTTTCGACAACAAGCTGCTCGCGCCGGCGATCGAGCGCTACGACCGGGCCCGTACGCGACTGGCGGCGACCGAGGACCCGGTCGAGGCCGACGGCCGCCTGGCCGAACTCGCCGCCGCCGAGCGGGAGATCCACGTCCTGGTCGAGTCGCGGACCCGGCCCACCTGGGACGCGGTGTGGCGCGGCCTCGACCTGCTGTGCACGCTGCCCGAGGGGCCGCGCGCGGCGGAGCGCTGGACGCGGGACCGCTGGTCCTTCACCGGGCACCGCGACCGGGTGGCCGCGGGCGAGCCGCCGCAGCCGCGCCGCGACGACGCGGTGACCGCGGCGAACAAGCTGGCCACGCGGGAGCGGGAACAGGCCCGCCTGGACGCGCAGGAGGCGCTCGACGACCCGCTGGTGATGGCGGGCCGGCGGCTCGCGGGAGAGGCCTTCGCGGGCGAGGTGACCGAAGTCGTGGCGGCGTACAACGACAAGAAGCGCCCGCGGCCGCTGATCACGGTCCGCACGGACGACCGGCCGCATCTCGGGGAGCGCGTGAAGGTGTTCCGCTCCCTCGAAGGCAAACCGCAGGCAGCCGAGTTCGTGGGATACGAGGACGACGCCGCCGAGGGCGAGGCGCAGGGCACGGTCGTGCTGCGGCTGCTGGACAAGATGGGGCGCGGCAAGGAGCCGGAGGAGGGGTCCGTGCCGCGCAAGGGGGACCGGGTGTGCTGGACGCTGTTCGAGCACGAGCAGCGCGGCGGGCCCAAGCTGCCGGACCCGGAGGAGACGCCGTGGACGCACGGCGGCCCGCCGGGCGCGGACGCGTCGACGCCGGACGCCGTGACCTCGGAGGACCTGCTGTGACCGTGACACCCCTTGGCCCCTCGGCTCTCGACCCGGGCACCCTCAGCCCGTCCGCCGCCGCCGGCCTGGCGACGGAGGCCATCCTGCGCGACACGCTGCACGGTGACGCCCGCGGCGTCGTCGTGGACTCCCCGCCGGGCGCGGGCAAGTCGACCCTCGTCGTGCGGGCCGCGCTCGAACTCGCTGACGCGGGACGCCCGTTGATGGTCGTCGCGCAGACGAACGCGCAGGTGGACGACCTCGTCCTACGGCTCCACGAGAAGAACCCCGAGCTGCCCGTCGGCCGCCTGCACAGCAGCGACCCGGACGCGTACGACAAGGCGCTCGACGATCTGCCGAACGTCCGCACGTCGACGAAGGCGGGCGACCTCGCACCGCTGCCGGTGGTCCTGTCGACCGCCGCGAAGTGGGCGCACGTGAAGGTCTCCGACGCCGGTGGGCCATGGCTCCACGCGATCGTCGACGAGGCGTACCAGATGCGGTCCGACGCGCTCCTCGCCGTGGCGGGACTGTTCGAGCGGGCGCTGTTCGTGGGCGACCCGGGGCAGTTGGACCCGTTCGCGATCGTCGGCTCGGAACAGTGGGCGGGGCTTTCGTACGACCCGTCGGCCTCGGCGGTGTCGACGCTGCTCGCCCACAACCCCGAGTTGCCGCAGCACCGGCTGCCCGTGTCGTGGCGGCTGCCCGCGTCGGCGGCGCCGCTGGTGTCGGGGGCGTTCTACCCTTTCACGCCGTTCCGCAGCGGTACCGACGAGGGCGACCGGGAGCTGGAGTTCCTTGTCGCGTCGGACGGTTCGGGCCCCGACCGGGTCATCGACGAGGCGGCAGAGGCCGGCTGGGGGCTGCTCGAACTGCCCGCCGCGCACACGCCCCGGACGGATCCGGAAGCGGTGCGGGCCGTGGCGCTGGTCGTGCGGCGCCTGCTCGACCGGGAGGGCGTCACCCGTTCCGAGCGGGGGCCCGCGAAGGCGCCGCTGACCGCCGACCGGATCTGTGTCGGTACCGCGCACCGCGACCAGGCGGCGGCGGTCCGCTCCGCGCTGGCCGACCTCGGCGTGCGGGACGTCACCGTGGACACGGCGAACCGGCTGCAGGGCCGGGAGTTCGACGTGACCGTGGTGCTGCATCCGCTGTCGGGCCGGCCGGACGCGACCGCGTTCCACCTGGAGACGGGCCGCCTGTGCGTGCTCGCGTCCCGTCACCGGCACGCGTGCGTCGTGGTGTGCCGGGCCGGTGTCGCCGACCTCCTCGACGAGCATCCGTCGACGGAGCCGGTGCAGCTGGGGGTGCATGTGAAGTTTCCCGACGGCTGGGAGGCCAATCACTCCGTGCTGGCCCGGCTCTCGGAGCACCGGGTCGGCTGGACGCCGTAGAAGCGCTGCCGGGCGCACTGGGGTCGTTGCCGTACGCGGCGGAGGCCCACTTGCGCGCCGTCGGACAATGGAAGGCGGCCCGGGCACCGAGCGGGCCGGACTCGGCACAAGGAGGAACCACCATGGCGGAGCCCGAGCGGCCCCGTACCCCGCAGCCGCGGCTGCGCCCCGCCCCGCTCATCTTCGAGCCCGCGGAGGCCGCCGGCGACCCGGAGCACTTCTTCGACCTGGAGTCCATCGCGGACCCCCGGGAGTTGCTCGCCCGCGCCACGGAGCTGACGCTCGCCTTCCGCGCGGCGACCGACCGGTCCATCGAGTTCCAGGCGATCGCGGCGGCCCAGCTCGCCGATCCGCGGCGCTTCGACCGGCTGACCCCGGGTGACATCGCGGAGCGCGCGGAGTGGACAGAGGACTATGCGAAGAAGATGGTCGAATTCGGGCGTGAGCTGCTGCGTGGCACCACCGAGCAGGCCCCGTAAAGATCGATTGGCATATGCCAGAGGGGCAAGATACCCCCCTGCTCCCCCTCCTGTCCCGGTTTCCGGCAACCCTGAGGAGCTGAATACGCACACCCTGTAGACGTTGGGGGTATGAACAACCTTGCCCCTGACCCCGGCGCCCCCCACGACCGCTTCGACCCCTCCGATGTCACCCCGGAAGGCGCTGCCTGGCTCGCCTCCGCAGGAACGTATCCGCGCTCGACCCTCTCCCACTGGGAATCCCGCCCCGCCGCCCCCGTGGTACTGCCGTGCGGATCGGTCTTCGACGTGGTGAACGTACCGGCGGTCTTCGGCCGCCGGATGTTAGACCGCTTGTGGGACGAAGGCCCCGGCACGGGCCCGGTCGCCGCCCACCGCGGCCGCATGCTGCTCTTCACCGCGCCGGGCACCGCCCAGCGACTGCCCTCGCTCCTTCGGTGGGAGGAGTGGGGCCCGGCAGTGCCGCCCCTGCTCTGCCACGGCACCGGCGACGCGGTCACCGTGCCCGCCCGCGCCGCCCTCTCCGACCCGCACCTCGAGTCCCGCTGGGTGGTCGCCCCCGACACCCGCCGCCCGTGGCTTCCGGGCCCGGAAGTAGTGCTCTGGGCATGCGTCCGGGCGGCCCGCGCCGACGTGGACGCGGCAGCCCGGATTTCGATTTTTCCTGCCGCCGATCAGGATGCTAAAGTCTACGACGTCAGCAGGCGCCGCTAGCTCAGTTGGTTAGAGCAGCTGACTCTTAATCAGCGGGTCCGGGGTTCGAGTCCCTGGCGGCGCACGTTGTCGGTGGCGGGATGTGTTCGCGGAAAACGCGAACCGTCCCGCCACCGTTGTTTTTGCGCGGCTGCACCGCGCGTTGTGGGGGCTCCGCCACCCACACCCCCGAGCCCGTGCTTGGGCTGGGGGCCGGAGGGCGTCCCCCTCAAGACGTTGGGCGCTCAGCCCACCGTCACCTTCACTGTCCACGCGCCGGAGGCGGTTCGGTCCTCGGCCTCGATGTGGATGTTCTCCCCCGGCACCGTGAAGCTCTCCCCCGCTTCGATCGGGGCGTCCGCGAGGGGCGGGTACACCGAGTCGCCGTAGCAGGCCTCGGTGCCCGGGTGGGCGTCGAGAACCTGGACGGGGCCTGCGCCGGAGGAGGAGTCACTGCGTACGCGGTAGACGAGGACGCCCTGGTTGCAGGTGGCGCTGTCGTTGCCGCCCGTGCCGCGGGCCTCCAGGGCGATGGCGCTTGAGGGCCCGGTCCGTACCACCGCAAGTTTGGTGCCGTCCCCGGTGCCGAACGGGGCGCCGGCCGCGCTCGGCGCCGCGCTCAGCGGCTCCAGCGTCAGCCGGGTCGGCCCGGTGCGGGTCACGCACGCCACCTGCCGGGGATCCAGCCAGCCGAGCTTCCACTTGTGCCAGCCGAAGAAGTCCGGCGCGAGCCCGAACTGGCTGCCCATGACATCCCAGTCGCCGACGTACGTGTCCCAGTCGCCCTTGCCGTCGGACGGCCGGTGGTACAGATCGGGCAGGTCGAAGACGTGACCCGTCTCGTGCGCGAGGACATTGCGGTCCGGCGGGTGCTGCTCGAAGACGGTGACGACGCGCCGGATGTCGGTGCCGTCCGCCCGCATCGGCCTGTCGAAGTTCACGACCTTCGTGGCGTCCGAGTCGACGCCCGGCGCATCCGGATCGGCGACGAAGTAGACGACGTCGTACTTGCTGAAGTCCGTGCGCGGATCCGCCACCTTCAGCGCGTCGCGCAGATACGCGCTGCGGTCCGCCGCGTTCCAGTCACGCCGTATCTCGTACGACGTCGAGTCCCGCGGCATTTCGAGCCACTCCCGCTGCGGGTGCGGGACCAGCGAGAACTTGCCGTACGAGGCCCGGTCGAAGAAGCGGCTGGTGGCCGGGAAGTAGTCGGCCGTCAGCTCCTGGGGCGTCGTCCGTGGCAGCGAGTCGGGGAAGGAGAGGAAGACCAGCACGGCGTTCAGGGTCTTCAGGGGACGCGGGTAGGCCGTGTTCCAGGTGTCCAGGCCCTCGGAGTGGTGGGCCGCGCTGCGCTCCAGGGCGCACGGCCCCGCATACGGGGCGCCGGCGGCGGGCCCCGCGACCAGACCGGTGGCGGCCAGGGCGGTGAGAGCGGTCAGCGCCGCCGCGGTGGCGCGCAGGCGGGGCTTGTCCACTCCCCCGAGTGGCTGCGGACGCGGCAAGTCGACCTCCGGGACGGGAATGTGGGGCAACCCACCCAGAGTGTGGCTATTTGTTATGGTTCGCCCTGTTTATCTGGCCCGGACGAGTGAGGGGCGACACCCCGAGCGGTCACAGGCCGTCACAGACGATCGAGGTGCGGCAGAAGCCCGTACGGGGGCGAGCAGAAACGATCTGGCGAGGCGAATTACGTCCGCCCGGAACCAGGTCACCCGTGGACAAGGCTGGATAGGCCGTCCGACCGGCCTCTATGATCGGCACACTTTCCTGCCGGGACCCGGCCGCACCAGACCACACGACCGGACCACGCGACCGGACCACGCGACCAGACCACGCACTACGGGGAGCGAACGGTGAGCGCACAGCCCGAAGGGCCCACGACCGCGGCGGAGGTGCCCCCACCCGCCTCGTGCCCCGAAATTCTCACGCAGAGTGATCACGCGCGCGAGCGCCCCGCGCAGGCCGTCCACGGGGCCGCGTTCCTCGCCGCGCCCCAGCCCATGCTGCTCGCCGACCGCAACGGGCTGATCGTCGGTGCCAACACCGCCGCGCTCACGCTGTTGCGCGGCGAGGGCTCGGAGCCGCTCGTCGGCCTCATCGCCGCCGAACTGCTCGACCTGGCCTCCGACCCGCGCACCTGGGACGCCTACCGCGAGGTGCTGCGGGGCCGGCAGGCCCGGCTCGGCCGCACCCGCCGCCTCAAGCACGCGGCGGGCCACTCGGTATGGGTACGGATCACGGTGTCGCCGGTGCCCGGCGCCGACGTCGTACTGCTCTCGCTCAGCGACATCGACGCGCACCGCGATCTCCAGGCCCAATTGCGCCACCTGCGGATGCACGACCCCGTGACCCGGCTGCCCAACCGCGCCCTGTTCTTCGAACGCCTCGCCTGCGCCCTGGAGGCCGGTGCGTACGAGGGCACGGGCGCGACCGGCCGGGTGGGTCTGTGCTATCTCGACCTCGACGGGTTCAAGGCGGTCAACGACACCCTCGGCCACCACGTCGGCGACCGGCTGCTCGCCGCCGTCGCCGAGCGGCTCACGCACTGCGCGCAGCTGGCCCATCACGCCACCGGCACCCCGCTGGTGGCCAGGCTCGGCGGCGACGAGTTCGCGCTGCTCGTGGAGGACTCGACCGGCACGGAGCAGTTGTCGGACCTGGCGGAGGCGGTGCTCGGCGCGCTGCGGGAGCCGTTCGACCTGTCGGGGCAGCACCTGGTGGTCTCGGCCTCGATCGGAGTCGTCGAGCGGCAGGTCGCGGGCACCAGCACCACGGGCCTGATGCAGGCCGCGGACACCACCCTGTACTGGGCGAAGGCCGACGGCAAGGCGCGCTGGACCCTGTTCGACCCGGAGCGCAACGCGCGTCGGATGACCCGTCAGGTCCTGTCGGCGGGGTTGCGGCCGGCCGTCGAGCGGGGTGAATTCGTCCTGGAGTACCAGCCGTTGGTACGCCTTGAGGACGGCGGCCTGCGCGGGGTCGAGGCGCTGGTGCGCTGGCGGCACCCCCGGTTCGGCCTGCTCACGCCGAATCGGTTCATCGGGCTCGCCGAGGAGGACGGCTCCATCGTGCAGTTGGGGCGCTGGGTCCTGGAGACCGCCTGTCGGCAGGCGCGGGAGTGGCAGCTGGCGCACCCGGGCGTGCCGCCGGTCTTCGTCAGCGTCAATGTGGCGGTACGTCAGGTGTGGGACTCGGACCTGGTCGCCGATGTCGCGCGCATCCTGGACGAGACGCAACTGGCGCCGGAGCTGCTGCAGTTGGAGCTCACCGAGTCCGCCGTGATGGGGTCCGCCGGGCGGCCTCTGCAGGCGCTGCGGGATCTCAGCGACATGGGCGTGCGCATCGCCATCGACGACTTCGGTACCGGGTACTCGAACCTCGCCTATCTGAGCCGGCTTCCCGTGTCGGTACTGAAGTTGGACGGGGCGTTCGTGCGCGGGTTCCAGGACGGGGCGGGTGCCGGTTCCGGTGCGCCCGAGGATCCGGCGGACGCGGTGATCGTGGAGGCGATGGTGCAGTTGGCTCATCGGCTCGGGCTCACCGTGACCGCGGAGTGTGTGGAGACGGTCGAGCAGGCGGATCGGCTCCGCCGCATCGGGTGCGATACCGGGCAGGGGTGGTTGTACTCGCGGCCCGTCGCGGCGGAGCGGATCTCTGTACTGCTGGCCGACAGGTAACTCTGGGCAGCGGACTTCGTCCGCTCCGTCGCCCTGCGGGCTCGTCCTCAAACGCCGGACGGGCTTGATCGGTCAGGCCCGCGGCAGCCCGTAGGCGTCCGCGATGAGTTCGTACGAGCGCAGTCGTACGTCGCCGCTGTGGGCGTTGGCCGTGAGCATCAACTCGTCGGCGCCGGTGCGCTTTTGCAGGTCGTCGAGGCCGGTGCGGACCTCGTCGACGGTGCCGTGGATGACATTGGAGTTCCAGGACTGGATGAAGTCCTGCTCCATCTCGTTGAACCGGTGCGCCTCCGCCTCCTCGGGCGTCGGGACCAGGCCGGGGCGGCCGGTGCGCAGCCGGACCATGTTGAGCGCGGCGGCGAGCACCTGGCGGCGGGCCTCGGTGCCGTCGTCGTCCGTGGCGAGCGCCGAGACACCGATGAGGGCGTAGGGCTTGTCCAGGAGTTCGGAGGGCTGGAACGACTCGCGGTAGAGGTCGAGCGCCGGGATGGTGTTCTGCGCGGAGAAGTGGTGGGCGAAGGCGAACGGGAGGCCGAGGACGCCGGCCAGGCGGGCGCTGAAGCCGGAGGAGCCGAGCAGCCAGACCGGCGGGCGGTGCGGGTCCTGGACGCCGCCCGGGGATGTGGCCTGGACGGGGCCCGGGACCGCGTGGATGCGGGAGTAGCGGTGGCCGTCAGGGAAGTCGTCGTCGAGGAAGCGGGTCAGCTCGGCGAGCTGCTGCGGAAAGTCGTCGGCGCCTTCGTTGAGCCGGTCGGTGCGGCGCAGGGCGGCCGCCGTCGCTCCGTCGGTGCCGGGGGCGCGGCCGAGGCCGAGGTCGACGCGGCCGGGGGCCATGGCCTCCAGCGTGCCGAACTGCTCGGCGATGACCAGCGGGGCGTGGTTGGGCAGCATGACTCCGCCGGAGCCGAGCCGGACGCGGTCGGTGTGGGCGGCGAGGTGCGCCAGGATCACGGCCGGGGACGACGAGGCCACACCCGGCATGGAGTGGTGCTCGGCGACCCAGTAGCGGTGATAGCCGCGGCTCTCGGCGAGGCGGGCGATGTCCACGCTGGTCCGCAGGGCCTGCGTGGCGGTACTGCCCGCGCCCACGGTGACCAGGTCCAGGACCGAGAGGGGGGTCGGTGCGGTGCCGTGGACTGCGCCGCGGATCTCGTCGTGGTTGGCCGGCACGGGGTCCTCCTGAATGACGTCAAGACTGAGTAACCCCGGCTTAACGGAGGCCAGCTCCGCTTTATTCCCGCCCCGCCCCCTCCCGCCACCGCCGCTACACCTGGACCACCGGCTCCTTCGTGAAGAGCGCGCCCAGTGCCGGAGCGTTCACCCGGCGGTCCACCAGGCGCAGCGCCTCCCAGACGGTGACCTGGTTGGCCGTGAGGACCGGCTTGCCGAGCTCCCTCTCCAGGTCACGGACGTACGCCGCCGTGTGCAGGGCCGTGTCGGGCAGGAGGACCGCCTCCGCGTCCGGGTGGTCACCGGCCCGGGCCATCGCCAGGACCTCCTCCCACCCCCACGTGCCGACCTCGGCGGCCGTGATGATCCCGCTGCCGCGCACCGAGAGCACCTCGGCGCCGGACGCCTTCAGGAACGTGGCGAAATGGTCGGCGACGTCCTCCGGGTACGTCGCGGCGACGGCGACGCGGCGCACCCCGAGTTCGCCCACCGCGTGGGCGAAGGCGAACGAGGTGCTGGAGGCCGGCAGGCCCGCGGCCAGGGCCAGCGCCCTGACCTGCTCGTGCGCGCCGTCCCAGCCGAAGACGAAACTGGCGGACGTGCACGCCCAGACCACCGCCTCCGCACCGGCGAGCCGGAGTTCCTCGACGCCGGCGGCCAGCCGGTCGGCCGCGCCCATCTCGAGCAGCGCGTCGACCCTGTGCGCGTCCTCGCCGATGTCCGTATGGACGACGGGCAGCCGGACGTCACTGTCGATCAGCATTTCGATCCGCGGGAAGTCGTCCTCGGCGGAGTGTCCTGGGTAGAGAAATCCGAGCGCTGTCATGGTCTATGCCCACCCTTCCTGGCCCTCCGGAAGTTCCGGGAGGCCGTGTCCGGGCCGGAGCCCGTCGTCCGGCAGGGGCCACTGCCGTCGCGCCGCCGGGTCGAGCAGCGCCTGATAGGGCCCCACCGCTCGCGTACCCAGTCGTCGCAGGGCTGCCCACATCGTGACCTGGTTCGCCGAGATCACCGGAATCCGCAGCTCTGCCTCCAGCTGCGGGATGACGTCGTACGTGGGCAGGTTCGTGCAGCTGATGAAGAGGGCGTCGGCCGTCCCGCCCACCGCCGCCCGCGCCATCTCGGCCACATCCCGGTACGGGACTTTCCAGATGTGCCGGGTCAGGCCGAGGTAGGCGCGCCCGGTGACCGTGATCGCGGCCTCCGCCAGGTACTCCTCCAGCGACTCGGTGACCGACTGGGTGTAGGGCGTGACGAGCGCGATGCGGCGGGCCCCGAGTTCGGCGAGCGCCTCCAGGAGCGCGCCCGACGTGGTGAGGGAGGGCAGCTCGCCCGCGCGGCGCATCGCCTCGCACATGGCGCGCTCGCCCGCGATGCCGCCGACGAAACTGCCCGAGGTGCACGCGTACGCGAGGACTTCCGGCTCGGCCGCGCCGAGCGCCCGCACCGCCTCGCCGAGCGTTTCGTGCTCGCTGACCAGCCGGGCCAGATCGAGGCTGACCTCGACCGGGACGAACGGCGTGCGGGTGAGGTGGAGGGAGATCTGGTCGGGCACCCAGCGCCACAGTTCACGATCGAGAGCGAAGTCGAACGGTGCGACGACGCCGAGGCCGCGCTGCGGCTGCGGTCCCCCCAGGAAAGAGACGTCCATAGAGCATGCCCCAAGTTCAGCTGACGTGATGATGCCGATGCGGTGCTTGGCCGGCGGTCCGCCGCCGGGACGTCGGGACAGCGAAGAGGAGGGGAACGAGCTGACGCAGTACCCCTGTTGACGAAGGTAGGTTCAGGTGCCAGCGTGGTCAATCCGCGCATGTCAGATGGATGCCGCGAGACGGTCCGCCCGCCATGATCGCGATGTGCCCGGCGTTCCCGACTCGTTGCTCAAGGAAAGCGGAGCTTCGTTGCGAAACGATTTCCCTGCCGTGTCCGGTCCCGACGGCCCGGGCTCCGACCGCTCGGACGACTCCGGCGGTTCCGGTCCGGTCGGCCGCAGGCCCGCCGTCCTCGTCCTGGGCGCCGCGCCTCCCGCACCGCCGCCCCGGCTCGGCAATCTCACCGGCCGGGCCCGCCTGTTGCACGCCGCGGACGCGGCCGAGTTGCGGGCCCGGCTCCCCGAGGCCGACGTCCTGTTGGTGTGGGACTTCCTGTCCGACGCGGTACGGGACGCATGGCCCGGCGAGGGTCCGCGGCCGCGCTGGGTGCACACCGCGAGCGCGGGCGTGGACCGGCTGATGTTCCCCGAACTCGTCGACTCCGACACCGTGTTGACCAACGCCCGCGGCGTCTTCGACCAGCCCATCGCCGAGTACGTGGCCGCGCTCGTCCTCGCGATGGGCAAGGACCTGCCGCGCACGCTCGCCCTGCAGGCGTCCCGCGAGTGGCGGCACCGCGAGTCGCAGCGCATCGCGGGGACACGGGCCTGCGTCATCGGATCCGGGCCCATCGGGCACGCGATCACCGCACAGCTCGCGGCACTTGGCATCACCACGGCGCTGGTCGGCCGCCGGGCGCGGGACGGTGTCCACGGCCCCGCCGACCTCGACCGGCTCCTCGCCCGCGCCGACTGGGTGGTGTGCGCGGCGCCGCTGACCGAGGACACGCGCGGCATGTTCGACGCGCGCCGATTCGGCGTGATGCAGCCCTCCGCCCGCTTCATCAACGTAGGACGTGGGCAGTTGGTCGTAGAGTCCGACCTGGTGGACGCCCTGCACAAGCGGTGGATCGCGGGCGCGGCGCTCGATGTCTTCGAGCACGAGCCGCTGGCCGCGGACAGCCCGCTGTGGACGGCTCCCGGGCTGCTCGTCTCGCCGCACATGAGCGGCGACACGGTCGGCTGGCGCGATGAACTGGGGCTTCAGTTCCTGGAGTTGTACGGGCTCTGGGAGTCCGGCCGGGAGCTGACGAATGTAGTCGACAAGAAACGTGGGTATGTCCCCGGGAACTGATCGCTGATCCTGAACCGCTGATCCTGAACCGCTGATCCTGTTCGCTGATCCATGGTGTCGCGCCATGGTGTGGAGGGGTGGATGACCACCGAGCTCACCGGACTGACCGCGCAGGAACTTCTCGACGGCTACCGCAAGGGGGAGTTCAGCCCGGTGGACGCCACCCGGGCGGTACTCGCCCGGATCGAGGAGACCGAGCCCCGGCTGAACGCGTTCGTGCGGATCGACGCGGCGGGCGCGCTCGCCGAGGCGGAGGCGAGTGCGGGGCGATGGCGGCGTGGCGAGCCACAGGGCCTTGTCGACGGCGTGCCGGTGACGGTCAAGGACATCCTGCTGCAGCGTGGCGGCCCGACCCTGCGCGGGTCGAAAACCGTACGCGCGGACGGCGCTTGGGACGAGGACGCGCCCGCGGTGGCGCGGCTGCGCGAACACGGCGCCGTATTCGTCGGACGCACCACCACACCCGAGTTCGGCTGGAAGGGCGTCACCGATTCGCCGTTGTCGGGGGCGACGCGCAACCCGTACGACACCTCGCGCACGGCCGGCGGTTCGAGCGGCGGGAGCGCGGCGGCGGTCGCGGTCGGCGCGGGGCCCCTGTCGCTCGGCACGGACGGTGGCGGCTCGGTGCGCATCCCGGCCGCGTTCTGCGGGATCTTCGCGCTGAAGCCGACGTACGGGCGGGTCCCGCTGTACCCCGCATCCGCGTTCGGAACGCTGGCGCACGTCGGGCCGATGACGCGGAACGCGGCGGACGCGGCGCTGATGATGGACGTGATCTCCGGCCCCGACGCGCGCGACTGGTCGGGGCTCGCCCCCGCGGCCGACAGCTTCCGGGACGGGCTGGGCGGCGGGGTGCGCGGCCTGCGCGTGGCGTACTCGCCGTCGCTCGGCGGGCAGGTCGCGGTGCGGCCGGGGGTCGCGGCGCGGGTACGGGCGGCGGTGACGCGGCTCGCCGAACTCGGCGCGTACGTGGAGGAGGTCGACCCCGACTTCACCGATCCCGTCGAGGCGTTCCACGTCCTGTGGTTCAGCGGCGCGGCCCGCGTGGTGCAGCACCTGTCGCCCGCGCAGCGGCAGTTGCTGGATCCGGGGCTGCGGGAGATCTGCGAGCAGGGCGCCCGGTACAGCGCGCTCGACTATCTGGCGGCGGTGGACACGCGGATGGCGCTCGGCCGCCGGATGGGCCGGTTCCATTCGACGTACGACGTGCTGCTGACGCCCTCGCTGCCGATCACCGCGTTCGAGGCGGGGGTGGAGGTGCCGCCCGGGTCGGGGCTGCGGCGCTGGACGGGGTGGACCCCGTTCACGTACCCGTTCAACCTGACGCAGCAGCCGGCGGCGTCCGTGCCGGTCGGGTGTGACGGTCACCTTCCGGTGGGGTTGCAGGTTGTCGCGGGGCGGCATCAGGACGGGCTGGTGCTGCGGGTGGCTCATGCGCTGTACGAGGCGGGTGCCGCCGGCACTTCAAGCCCCTCCGGCGTTTGAGGAGCAGGGTCCGGGGCGGAGCCCCGCGTCTTGGCCGAGGCCAGGGGGGGGGGGCCCCCCCCCCCCCCCCCCCCCCACCCCCGCGGGGGGGGGGGGGGGGGGGGGGGGGGGGGGGGGGGGGGGGTGGGGGTGGGGGGGGGGGGGGGGGCGGTCGGCTGGTGGTTTTTCGGGCCCGTGCTCTGGCACTGTGGCACGTATGTGCGGACGGTTTGCATCGAGTCGTGGGCCCGAGGATCTC
>NZ_JBIWKA010000018.1:0-214045 GCF_044765445.1 Streptomyces sp. NPDC102467
AAGGACGACCTGGTCCTGTGCGTCCACAACTTCTCCCGCTTCGCCCAGCCCACCGAACTCGACCTACAGATGTTCAACGGCCGCCACCCCGTGGAACTGATCGGTGAGGTCCGGTTCCCGGCCATCGGTGAGCTGCCGTACCTGCTCACCCTGGCGGGACACGGCTTCTACTGGTTCCGGCTGCGTGGCACCGCACTGACGCCGCGCACGGCTCACCACGATTGGACCTGATCCATGACTTCGCCTCTGCTGTCCGAAATTGGTGTCGGTCCCACGCAGGTACCGGCCTCCTCCCTCGCGGCGCTTCTGGCGCGCTGGCTGCCCCGCCAGCGGTGGTTCACCGGACAAGGCCGTGACATCACCGGCGTCTCCGTGGCCGCGGCGACGAAACTGTCGGCCGACTGCTACCACTTGCTGGTGCGCGTCGATCAGCGCGGCTCGTCGGACGGCGCTTATTACCAGGTGTTGCTGGGTGTGGCGGCTCACGTGCCGCCGCGCATGGGGCCGAGCCTGATCGGGGAAGTAGAGGCACGGCCGGGCGAGCGGCTCCTGGTCTACGACGCCGTCCACGACCACCGTGCGGCGATCGTGCTCCTCGAACGGCTCCGCAGGGGCGGCACCATGGGCCACCTGCGCTTCGAGTCGCTGCCGCGCACCTCAGTGCCGTGCGGTCTCACACCGCGGGTCCTCGACGTCGAGCAGTCGAACACGTCGATCGTCTACGGCGACGAACTCATCCTCAAACTCTTCCGCCACATCCAGCCGGGCATGAACCCCGACCTCGAGGTCACGGGGGCGCTGGCGCGGCACGGGTTCACGCAGGTCCCCGCGCCGGTCGGCTGGTTCCAGACCGAGGCGCCGTTCTGGAGCACCCTGGGCATGGTGCAGCCGTTCCTCACCGAATCGACGGACGGCTGGGAACTGGCCCTGCAATCGGGCGGCCGGCGGACGGGCTTCACCGAGGAGGCGTACGAACTGGGGCGTACGACAGGCGAGTTGCACATGGCACTCGCCAAGGCGTTCCCGACCGATATCGGGCCCGTCGACCTGCCGGTACGACAGGCCGACGCGATGACCCACCGACTCCTGCGCGCCGCCGCTTCCGTGGCGGAGCTGCGCCCGCATGTGCAGGCCCTCCAGGAGGTCTACGCGGCCGTCGTCACGGCAGGCGGCGACCCTCCGCTGCAAAGGACCCACGGTGACCTGCACCTGGGACAGGTCCTGCACGCCCAGGGAAGCTGGCACATAGTCGACTTCGAGGGCGAGCCGGCCAAGCCCGTGGCGGACCGCCGCGCCGTCCGGTCGCCGATCGCCGACGTGGCCGGCATGCTCCGGTCCTTCGACTACGCCGCCCAGTCCGGCGCGGTGTTCCTCCCGCACTGGGCCGACCGCTGCCGTGACGCCTTCTGCGCGGGCTACGGCGAGTCGGGCGGCTTCGACCCGCGCGCCGTCCCCGCCGCGCTGCGCGCCCACGAAGCAGACCGCGCCGTCTACGAGGTGGTCTACGAGTCGGTGTACCGCCCCGACCGGATCACGGTTCCCATGACCGCGGTGGCGCGGCTGTGCGCCGCCCGCGGGGCCCGGGCGCCGGGCTCGTCCGACCGTCCCGCAGAGGAGGCCTGACATGTCCGTTGCCGACCCCGTCCTGGAGGCCGACGGCACCCGCCGAGCCGCGCGTCCCGCCCCGCTGGACGACGACGTGCGCGCCCGGCTCCTGGGGGGTGCCCACCACGATCCCCACGCGGTGCTCGGCGCCCACGCGGTGCTCGGCGGACTTGATGTGCGGTGCCTGCGCCCGCACGCGCTCGCGGTGTCCGCGATCGTCGGCAGCAGCGTGTGGGAGCTCCACGACGAGGGCCACGGCCTGTTCGCGGGCCGCATCCCGGACCAGGACTTCGCTCCCTACCGCCTGCGGGTGACCTACCCCGAGGACATCACCGAGACCGAGGACCCCTACCGATTCCCGCCGTCCCTGGGCGAGTTCGATCTCCACCTCATCTCCGAAGGGCGGCACGAGGAGCTGTGGACGGCGCTCGGCTCCCACCTGCTCGAATGCCAGGGAGTACAAGGAACACGTTTCACCGTCTGGGCGCCGAACGCCCGCGGCGTCCAGGTCTGCGGCGACTTCAACCACTGGGACGGAACGGCGCTGCCGATGCGTTCCCTGGGATCCTCCGGGGTGTGGGAGCTGTTCGTTCCCGGGATCGGCGCCGGGGCCCCGTACAAGTTCGCCATCGCCGGGCCCGACGGTGGCCGGTTCGAGCGGGCCGACCCGATGGCCCGCCGGACGGAGACCCCGCCCGCGACGGCTTCGATCGTGACCGACAGCCAATACGTGTGGGGCGACGAGAAGTGGCTGCGGCAACGCGCCGACCGCCCGGTCCACACCAGCCCCATGTCCGTCTATGAAGTACACCTCGCGTCCTGGCGCCCTGGCCTCACCTACTGCCAGCTGGCCGATCAACTGCCCGCCTACGTAGCCGAGTTGGGCTTCACGCATGTGGAGCTCATGCCCGTCGCCGAGCACCCCTTCGGCGGCTCCTGGGGCTATCAGGTCACCGGCCTCTACGCGCCCACGGCCCGCCTCGGCACCCCGGACGACTTCAAGTACCTCATCGACGCACTGCACCAGGCCGGCATCGGGGTCATCCTCGACTGGGTTCCGGCCCATTTCCCGCGCGACGAATGGGCGTTGGCGCAGTTCGACGGGCGTGCACTGTACGAGCCGCAGGATCCGGGGCGTGCGGCGCACCCCGACTGGGGCACCCTCGTCTTCGACTACGGCCGCACGGAGGTCCGCAACTTCCTTGTGGCGAACGCCCTTTACTGGTGCGAGGAGTTCCACATCGACGGCCTGCGCGTCGACGCCGTCGCCTCCATGCTCTACCTCGACTACTCGCGCGAGGAAGGGCAGTGGGCCCCGAACCAGTTCGGCGGCCGGGAGAACCTCGACGCGGTCGGCTTCCTCCAGGAGATGAACGCCACGCTGTACCGGCGCGTCCCCGGCGTCGTCACCATCGCTGAGGAGTCCACCGCCTGGAACGGGGTGACCCGTGCCACCGATCACGTAGGGCCGGATGGTTTCGGTGGACTCGGCTTCGGACTGAAGTGGAACATGGGCTGGATGCACGACTCGCTGGACTACGTGGCGCACGAGCCGGTGCACCGCAAGTACCACCACCACGAGATGACGTTCTCCATGGTGTACGCCTACAGCGAGAACTACGTACTGCCGATCTCTCACGACGAAGTCGTCCACGGCAAGCAGTCCCTGGTCTCCAAGATGCCCGGCGACTGGTGGCAGCAGCGCGCCAACCACCGCGCCTACCTGGGCTTCATGTGGGCCCACCCCGGCAAGCAACTCCTGTTCATGGGCCAGGAGTTCGCGCAGGGCGCCGAATGGTCGCAGGAGGAGGGGCCGCAGTGGTGGGTGCTGGACGACAGCAACCCCGCCCACGGGGATCACCGGGGAGTCCAGCGGCTGGTGGGCGAGCTCAATGAGCGATACGTCTCCCACCCCGCGCTGTGGGAACAGGACGCGTGTCCCGAAGGCTTCGCCTGGAGCGAGGCGGACGCCGCGGACGACAACGTGTTCGCGTTCGTCCGACGGGCCGTGGACGGCAGCCCCTTGCTGGCGGTGACGAACTTCGCCCCGGTGGTCCGCGACGACTACCGGCTCGGTGTGCCGCCCACCGAGACAGGGCAGTGGCAGGAGATCCTCAACACCGATGCGGCACGCTACGGCGGCAGTGATGTCCGCAACGCGGATCCGCTCCCGCAGGAGCCCCTTCCATGCAACGGCTTCCCGATGTCGCTCACCCTGCGGCTGCCACCGCTGTCGACTCTGTGGCTGACCCCGGTGTGCCCTGACTGACGCGGACACCCGACGTATGCGCCGGGTGTTACTCGGTGGCCGTGTTGGACTGCGGAGGGGCGGGGGCGGCGGCGGGGGTGAACCCGCTGTCGATGACGTCCTGCGCCACAGTGCTGAGCAGGACACGGTGCTGCCGGGCGTGGCGGCGCAGGGCCTCGAACGCCTCGTTGAGGGTGATGTCGACGCGGGTCGCGAGGACACCCTTCGCCTGTTCGATGATGATGCGGCTCTGCAGGGCGGTGTGGAGCTGTTCGTTGACGGTGTGCTGTTGACGGATGGTGCGGGCCTGGATCAGGCCGATGGTGGCGGCATCCGCGAGTGCCTGGGCGAGGGCGAGGTCGTCGGCGTTCAGCGGTGACTCTCCCGTGCGGAGCAGGAGGAGGCTGCCGACGTTCTCCTGGCGCAGCCGCATCGGCAGGGCGGTTGCGAGGGTGTAGCCGGCGGCCTTCAGGGCCGGGGTGAACCGCGGGCAGCGTGCGGCGGCGTCGGCCGGGTCCGGGGCGGTCGCCGACCGGGTGGTGCCGTAGGCGTCCAGGGCCGGGCCCTCACCGCAGGCGGCGTCCAGTACGCGCTGCAGCGTCGGGCTGGGGTCGCAGGGCGCGGGGCTGTGCAGTTGGGCGCCGGGGTGGGTGAGGAAGACCGCTGCGGCGGTGACGTCAAGGAGTTCCTGGCAGCGCACCGTCATCTGGTGCAGGAAGTCGATGACGTCGAAGTCCTCCACCAGGGTGTCGGCCAGCTCCACGAAGGTGCGGGCGATGTGTTGTTCCCTGCTCATGGTGTACTCCTTGCCTCCCGCGTACAGCGTGGCCGGCGCGGTGGGCCGGGTCATGTGGTGCCATACGGCAGTTCCCGCTCGATGACGGTGTGGGCGGTGTCCGACAGCGACCGGCCGGAGGCGTAGGCCTGGGCGCGCAACCGGTCCAGGGCCTCGACCAGGGACACCCCGAGTCGCTCGCTGATGACTCCGGTGGCCTGGTGCACCTCGGCCCGGTGCAGGCCCACCGTGCCCGCGCCGCCGGAGCTCTTGCCGGGGTCGCCCCTGTCCGGCCAGCGGTTCAGCAACTGTTGGGCCAGTGCGTCGGCGACCAGCCGGCCCTGCGCGGACTGCTCCGCGGTGAGCGGGCCGGCCGTGCGCCGATAGCCGGTCATCGTGCCCACCTGAGCGGCGCCGATGTGCACGGGCCAGACGAAGAGTGCGGCGATCCCCAGCGCCTCCGCCTCTATGGCGAACTGGGGCCACTGCCGGGCCAGCAGCTGCCCGAGGTCGGGCACTTCACGTGTCCCTGTCTCGCTCTGGAAGAGCTGGCTGGGGCCCTGCCCGAGGACGAACTGCAGGTCCTCCAGGCGCACACTGGTCTCATCACTGAACCACACCAGCTCCTGCCCCTGCCCCTGCCCCAGGGAGATTGCCATTCCGCCGAGGCCCAGGGCTTGCGCGGAGGCAACCGCCCACTGCCGGCGCTCCTCTTCGCTGGCCGCCGCACACAGGCTGTCCAGGAGTTCCTGGACGGTGGAACGCATATCCACACACGCTTTCGTCGGTTTCCCCGAGCGGCGCGGCGGCCGTCGGCTGCACCCACCCACCCAGCGTAGTCGTGACATCACCATCTGGCAGCCGGTAGGCGAGACTGCCTGATGGCGGTTCCGCTACTCCGCGGCGGACTGGGGGGACTTGGCCTTGTCCGGCGTGCTGTAGAAGACCGACGAGCCCTGCTTGCTGCGCTGCGCAAGTCCCTTGGCGACCTGGCCTTCGACCGTGGTGCGCACGACAGGCTTCTTGAAGGACCTGCCGGGGTGCGCCGCGGTGAGCGCCTCCGTCACTTCGGCGGCCGAGCGCGGTTCCGACTGCTGCTTCAGATACTCCTGTACCAGGGCGACCAGCGTGGGCTGCGCACTCGATGCGGCCTTGTCCGCCCGCGGGGCCGGGACTTTGGCGGCGCTCTGCGCGGGCTTGGCCTTGGGCGTGCTGTTCTTCGCGTCGGTCTTCGAGCTCGTCTTCGCGGCGGATGTGCGCTGCGGCTTCACCGGCGCGTCGGCGTTCTCCTTCGAGCCCAGTGCCTGTTGCATGTTCACCAGGATCGCCCGGTCGTCCCGCAGCGAAGTCAACTGGGCCTGGAGCGACTCCAGTTCACCGGCGACCCGCTCCTGTTCCTTGGTGTTGCGGTCGAGGTCGGCGGCGACCTGGGCCGCGTACTGGTTCTTGACACTTGAGTTCGAGGGTTGCGAATCCGACACGAGAGGCTCCTGAGGGTACTGGTGTGATGGTGAGTGATCGGTCGAGACCGAGCAGGGGGCGCAGTCTACGGGCGCGCCTACTGGACTGATCTCTCCAGTGTCCATCGAGTGAACCCTCAGGTGGCTCGTGGGTCTTCACACCGGGCATCGCTGCCGACACGTGCTCGGAACTCGACCGCCTGTTCCCGGCGCGTCAGGCCGCCGTGTCCGCCGTGAGGGTTTCGTTAAGGATCGCCGCGACCGCACGCGGATCGTGGGCGAAGCGGCCGAGGAAGAGGCCGTCCACGTCGGCGCCGAGCCGGGTGAGCAGTCCGGGCTGGGCGCTGCCGCCGTAGATGACTCTGCTGCCGGTGAGCTGTGGGCGGCCGGTGAGGTGGACGCGCAGGGCTCGACAGACCGTGGAGATGTGGTCGGCCGTGGCCGGTTGTGGTGCGCCGATGGCCCACTGGGGTTCGTAGGCGACGACGACAGGTCCGAGCGGGCCGAACGTTGCGGCCGTGGCCAGCAGACGTTCCAGTTCCGCGGTGGTGCGCTCGGCGGCGCCCGCGGGCGGCAACGGGTCGCGCTCGCCCACGCAGAGCACGGGGGTGAGCCCGTTGCGCAGGGCGGCGGCGGTCTTCGCCGCGACCATGGTGTCGCCCTCGCCGTACAGGCGGCGCCGCTCGGCGTGCCCCACCTCGGCGAAGCGACAGCCGATCTCCCGCAGGGACGCCCCGCTGACCTCGCCGGTGTAGGGGCCGCGGTCCTCGGCGGCCAGGTCCTGAGCCCCGACGTGCACACCGGTGCCTGCCAACACCTCACGTACCGGCAGGAGTTCAGGGAACGACGGCAGGACGAACAGCTCGGCCGTGCCGCCGGTGAGAGCCGGGTGGGCACGCGCGACGTCCGCGACACCGCGCGCCCACTCCAGCGTCTGCCGGTGGCCCATGTACATCTTCAGGCTGACGCCGAGGACCGTACGAGCCGTCGGAGGAGACACGACACGAGCCGTCATACGGTGCCTCGCCCGGCCGCGTCGTCGCTCTGGGTCCGCGCCTCGAAGTCGTTCAGGATACGGACCTTGGCGGCGGAGGGCGAGGAGTCGTCGAAGCGGTAGGCCAGCCATTCCGTGGCCAGCCGGCGGGCGAGTTCGAGACCCACGACGCGCTGGCCGAAGGTAAGGACCTGGGCGTTGTTGGACATGACGGACCGCTCGACGGAGAACGAGTCGTGGGCGGTGACCGCCCGGACCCCGCGGACCTTGTTGGCGGCGATGGCGACGCCGAGGCCGGTGCCGCAGACCAGCAGGGCCCGGTCGGCCCGTCCGTCGGCGACGAGCCGTCCCGCGGCCACACCGATCTCGGGGTAGGGGGTGTGGCCGTCGGCGTCGACGCCGACGTCGATGACCTCCGCCACCAGGTCGCTGGCGGCGAGGTCGGCCTTGAGTGCCTCCTTGTACGTGTGTCCGGCGTCGTCCGAGCCGACGACGATCCTGAGCGGGGTGGTCATGGTGGCGCTCTCCTGTGCTGGGCGTGGAGTCATGAGGGAGGGGAGGACGGGGGAGGGGTCGGTCAGTGTTCCGCCGGGGTCTGCGCCGGGAGGAAGAGCCGCTGTTGAACCGTGCGCACGATGAGACCCAGCGAATGCGCTCCAGCGTCGGGAGTGCCGAGGCTGTTGCCCGCGTGGGTGCGGGCGCGTCCGGCGCGGGGCAGCAGATCGGCGGTGCGCGCGGCCGCTTCGGTGGCCGCGGTGGCGGCCTGCGGCCAGGCGACGGTGAGCGGTTCGCCGCGCTCGGCGGCGACGCGCAAGGTGTCGGCGAACGGCACGAGGGCGTCGACCATCGTCTTGTCGCCCACGGCTGCCCCGCCGAGCCGCATGACGGCCTCGGCCGCGTCGGTCGCGCCCGCGGCCACGGTGGTGGGCGTGGCCCGCTCGGTGTCGCCGAGCGCGGCGCCGAGTGCGCGCAGGATGACGCCCCACAGGGCGCCCGAGGTGCCGCCGGCCCGGTCGGACCAGCCGTCGGCGGCCTCCGCCAGCACGGTACCCGCGCCCGCGCCCGCGGCCAGGGCGTCGCGCGCCGCGGCCAGCGCCCCGGCCGATCCGTGCCGCATGCCGATGCCGTGGTCGCCGTCACCGGCGACCGCGTCGATGCGGCCCAGTTCGTCGGCGTGCTCGTCCAGGGCGCGCGCGATGTCGTCGAGGGTGTCGACGACGCGGCCCGCGAGGCGCCGTGAGTCCTGCGTCGCCAAGGGGATCGGCGCCCGGACGTCGGACACCGTGTCGGTGACGGCCGCCTGGTTCCCGTTGTCCGCGCCCTCGGTGGGCGGAGTGGACAGGCTGCCCCGGCGCAGGGCCGGAGCGTCCACCGGAGCCCGCCACAGCGCCTCCAGTTCCGCGTCCAGCCATACGAGGGTGAGCGACAGGCCCGCCATGTCGAAGCTGGTGCAGAGCTCGCCGACCTCCGGGTCCACGACCTCCACGTCGGCTGCGGCGAGGAGTTGCGCGACGCGCCGGTAGACGATGAACAACTCGTCGTGGGTGAGGGCGCCCAGGCCATTGAGCAGCAGGCCCACCCGCTGTCCCGCGGCGTTCTCCACACCGTCGGGCAGCTCGGCGAGCAGCCTGTCGACGAGGCGTTCGGCGGCTGCGTCGGCGGTGGGCGCGGCTTCCTCCGCGATGCCCGGCTCACCGTGGATGCCGAGACCGACCGCCATCCGGCCGTCCGGCACCTGGAAGAGCGGGTCCGCCGCTCCGGGCAGCGTGCAGCCCGAGAAGGCCAGGCCGAAGGTGCGGGTACGGGCGTTGGCGTGTCCGGCGATCCGGGCGACCTCGGCGAGCGGCGCGCCGGATTCCGCGGCGGCGGCCGCGGCCTTGAACACGACGAGGTCGCCGGCGACGCCGCGCCTGCGGTGCGCCTCGTGCGGCGGGCCGCTGGCGACGTCGTCGGTCACGGCCAGGGTGCGGGCCTCGATGCCCTCGGCGGACAGGCGCTGGGCGGCCTCACCGAAGTGCAGGACGTCTCCGGCGTAGTTGCCGTGGGCGAGGAGCACTCCCGCGCCGCCGTTCGCCGCCCTGGCGACCTGCTGGACGCGGTGCGCGGAGGGCGAGGCGAACACCTCACCGACCGCCGCGCCATGGGCCAGGCCCCGGCCGACCAGGCCGGTGAAGGCGGGATAGTGGCCGGAGCCGCCGCCGATGACGACGGCGACCCGGCCGGCGGTCGGTCCGCCGCGGCGGACCACACCACCGGGCACGGCGCGCACCCGGTCGGCGTGGGCGGCGGCGAACCCTTCCAGGGCCTCCTGGGCGAAGGCGTCCGGATCGTTGTGCAGGCGTGTCATGAGTCGGATCTCCGCGTGGATCAGAAGAGTTGGACGACGGCGTCGACGATGAGGATGCTGATCAGGCCCACCACGGCCTGGACGGTGACCAGCAGGCTCCAGGTCTTGAGCGTCTCGGGGACGGTCAGCCCGAAGTACTCCTTGAAGATCCAGAAGGCGCCGTCGCTGACGTGGGAGAAGATCATGGCGCCGGTGCAGGTGGCGAGCACGATCAGCTCCACCGGGGTGCCCGGGTGCTGGGCGAGGACCGGGGTGATGATGCCGGTCGCGGCGGCCACGGCGACGGTGCCCGAGCCGAGCGCGATACGGAAGATCGCGGCGATCAGCCAGGCGAACAGGATCGGGGAGATCGACCAGCTCTGGGTGTTGTCCGCGATGATGTCGCTGAGCCCGATGCCGTTCAGCATGCCCTTGAGCGCGCCGCCCGCACCGATGATCAGCAGCAGGCTGATGACCGGGGTCAGGCCCTTCTTGGTGTTGGCGAGCAGCTGCGTGCCGTTCGAGCCGAGCCGGATGCCGAGCGCCCAGTAGGCGTAGAGCACGGAGACGAGCAGGGCGATCACGGGGTTGCCGATGGCGTCCAGGACCGGGCTGTACCAGCCGTGATCGGGCAGCGCGTCGGGCAGCAGAGTGCCGACGATCATCATGACCGGGGCGACGAGAACGGTGCTGAGGCAGGCGGCCAGCGAGGGCTGCTGGGTGGCGGGTGCCCTGGTCCCGGTGCGGACGGCCACGGCGGTGCCGCCACCGGTCGAGCCGGACGGGCCGGACGGGCCCGCGGTTCCGGTGCCCGTGCCGCCAGCGCCACCGTTGTCACCGAGCAGTTCCAGGGCGCCGTTGTTGCCGGTGATGTTCCACCGGGCGATCAGGCGCGGGAACAGCAGCGCGCCGACCAGCAGGACGGGGACGCCGACGAGGATCCCGTAGAGGATCGTGATGCCGAGGCTGGCGTCGTAGGCCTGCGCGGCCATGACGGTGGCGGGGCCCGGCGGCAGCAGCGCGTGCGAGGTCATCAGGCCGGCCGCCATCGGCAGGCCGACGGCGAGCAGGTTGCGGTTGTACTTGCGGGCGACGGAGAACACCAGCGGCACCAGCAGGACGAACGTGACCTCGAAGAGGTTCGGCAGACCGATGATGACGGCGGCCAGACCGATGCTGAGCGGCATCCAGACCGCGGCGCGGTTGCCGACGAGTACGTCGGCGATGCGGTCGGCGCCACCGGAGTTGAGCAGCAGCCCGCCGAGCACGGTTCCCATGGCGATGACGAGTCCGGTGACGGACAGTGTGGAGCCGAAGTTGTCCGTGACGGTCTCGACCGTCTTGGTGGGTCCGAGGCCGTTGGCGAGGCCGAGCAGCAGGGTGGAGATCAGCAGGGCGATGAAGGGGTGCAGCTTCGCCTTGGCTATGAGCAGGACCAGCAGGGCGACGGCGAGGACGCCGCTGGCGAGGATGTACAGGGACGAGTGCATACGTCCTCATCTCGTCGTTGAGAAGGAGGGAAGTGTGGGGCCCGCGCGGGTGCGGGCGGCCGTCGGCGGGGACGGCGCGAAGGGGCGGACACCGGTGGCCGGTTCCGCCGCGGAGGTGCGGGTGCGGCGGCGGATTCCGTCAGGCGCGCGCGAGGCGCCTGGAGGCGATCGTCGCGGCGATCTCGAACGCGTTGCGGGCCGAGTTGGTATCGGCGACGCCCTTGCCGACGATCTCGAACGCGGTGCCGTGGGCGGGGGTGGTGACCGGCACCGGCAGGCCGCCCTGGATGGTGACGCCGCCGTCGAAGCCGAGCAGCTTCATCGCGATCTGGCCCTGGTCGTGGTACATCGTCACGATGCCGTCGAAGAGGCCGTCGCGGCCCTTCAGGAAGATCGTGTCCGCCGAGAAGGGGCCCTGGACGTCGATGCCCTTCTCCCGTGCGGCGGCTACGCCGGGGGCGATCTCGTCGATCTCGTGGCGGCCGAAGATGCCGTTCTCCCCGTTGTGCGGGTTGAGCGCGGCCACGCCGACCCGCGGCGCCTCGATGCCGGAGTCGCGCAGCATCTCCTCGAACATGACGACGATCTCGGTGACACGGGCCGCGGTGACGCGGTCGGCCACGTCCGCCATGGGGATGTGCGAGGTGATCCGGGAGGTCCACAGCTGGGGCAGGACGTTGATCTCGGACGTCGGCCCGGAGTACTGCATGATGTCCGCGAACCAGCGCAGTTCGTCCTCGGCGTGCATGCCGGCCTCGTGCAGAGCGGCCTTGTTCAGCGGCATGAAACAGATGCCGTCGACCTCGCCGGCCTGGGCCAGCTGGACGGCGAACTCCAGCGCGGACTTGGTCCAGGCCCCGCACTCGACGTCGACGCGGCCGGTGACGGTGGGCAGGGGGCCAGGCCGCTGCGGGTCGCGCAGTACGGGACGGCCGGGGCGGCTGTCGTCGGGGGCGTCGGCGACGTCGACCTCGACGCCGGCCTGGGCCGCGGCCCGGTCGAGCTCCTCGCGGGAGGCGATGACCACGATGTCGGCCAGTCGCTGCGGTTCACCGGAGGCGAGCAGCTTGGCGGCGAGTTCGCCGCCGATCCCGGACGGGTCACCCGGCGTCAGGGCCAGCGTGGGACGGTGTGCTTCGGACATGAGCAGGTGCTCCTTCGTACGGTTGCGACGTTACGACGCTCGGGTGCGGGTGTGCGGAAACTGAGACGTTGTCCACACGGAGAGGGAGGGCCGGGCCTCAGGGCCGGGGGCCGACGCCCGGAGTCTGGGAGAGAAGGCGGCGCAGGTACTCGCGGTTGGTGGCGCTGACGCTGAGGCCGTCGCCGCCGTAGTGCTCCACGCAGAAGGCGCCCCGGAAGCCGTGTTCGACGGCGTACCGCAGGGCGTGCCGGTAGTCGATCACGCCGAACTCCATCGGCGCGGGGAAGGTCAGCACCGCGCCGGTGCCCGCGTCCTCGGCCCGGAAGTAGTTCTTGACGTGCCAGTAGTTCGCGTACGGGAGGGTCTTCTCGACCATGACGCGGGCCGCTTCGACCGGCCGGTGCAGCCGCTGGAGGTTGCCCAGGTCGGGGTTGAGCCCCACCCGGGGGTGGTCCACGTCGCGCACGAACCGGACGGCTTCGTCGGCGGTGCCGAGATACGTGTCCTCGTACATCTCCAGCGAGACGTCCACGCCCACGCTCTGTGCGTGCTCGCCCAGTTCGCGGATACGGGCGACGGCAAGGCGCCACCTCTGAGGGTCGTCGGGGTTGCGCGGCCCGGGGGCCGTCCAGAACCACAGCGCGTCGCGCTGGGCCGGGGCCAGTGCCTCGAAGAATCCGAAGGAGACCACCGGGGCGCCCAGCTCGGCGGCGGTGTCCACCACCCGGTGGCTGTAGGCGAGGTTGTCGGCGCCGTGCACGGGGTCGATGACGCTGCGGCGGGCCGTGGAGAGCGCGGGGACGACGAGGCCTGCCTCCTTCACCGCGCGGGTGAAGTCCTCCCGGCGCGCGGCGGACAGGTCCGCCACCCGCAGCCAGGAGTCGGTGGGGTCGACGTGCCGGAATCCGGCCCCGGCCACCTCGCGCAGTGCGTCGGCCCAGACCTGCGGGTCGGCGTCCTGGACCGAGCCGCCGTCCGGGGTGGTGCCCGCGAACTGCAGCATCGCGGCGGCGATCGGCCACTCCTCCCAGCCGGGAGTCGGGCGGGAACCAGCCTTGCTCATGTGCGCTCCAGCGTGGCGGAGCGATGACGGGCACTCCGCGATAGATAATTTTCTATAGAAAATTAGCCCGCCTGCCGTAGTGCGTCAACACCTGATTGACTTCGAGTGGGAAGACCTGAGCGAGGAGAACCATGCAACTGCCCGACCCGCCGCCGTTCCTCAATGGACGGCAGGTCCTCACCGACGGTGTCCACGAGGCACTGCTCGCCATGCTCGTGGACGGCTCGCTCCAGCCCGGCCAGCCGCTGCGCACCGAGGCGCTGGCCCAGCATCTGCAGGTCTCGGCGACGCCGGTGCGCGAGGCACTGGCCCGGCTCGAGGCGACCGGCATGGTGCGCCGGCTCGCCCGGCGCGGCTACCGGGTCGCCGACGTGCCCACCCGCGAGGAGATGGCGCAGTTCGTGGAGTTGCGGCTGCTGCTCGAACCGGCCAACGCCGAGCGGGCCTGCGCCCGCGCCGACCAGGCTCTGGTCGCATCGCTGGCGCAGACCGTGGAGACCCAGCGGACGGCGCCGACGGGTCCGAACTACGCGAACTTCAAGGACTTCCTGCAGGCCGACTGGGCGTTCCACAGCCTGATCGCCGCCAACACCGGCAACCCGTTCCTCGAGCAGGTCTTCAACTCGTTCAACGGTTACATGCAGCGCTACCGCGCCTTCGACCAGCACGTCATCAGCGACGCCAGGGAAAGCTGCGCAGAGCACTCGGCGGTCCTCGACGCCTTCCGGTCGGGCGCCCCCGAGGAGGCGGGCGCGGCGATGCGCGGCCACCTGGAGAACCTGCTGGCGCGGGTCCGCTCGACGGAGTGAACCCGCACACCGGTCAGCGGGCGGGCGCCTCGACAGCCGCCGCCTGCCGCTGAGTTGCGGCCGGCCGGGCCTGGCGGGTGCGGGGGCCGAAGAGGGCCAGGACGATGGCGCCGACCATCCACGTACCGGCGATGAAGTAGAAGACGCTCCGGTACCCGTGGCTGGTGTAGAGCGCCGCGACGATCAAGGGTCCCGCGGCGTTCGAGAGCCGGCCGAGCCCGTAGGAGACGCTGGTGCCAAGGGACCGGCCGGCGGTGTCGAAGAGTTCGGGGGAGTAGGCGTAGGCGAGGGCGGTGTAGCCCCGTTCGAAGAAGTTCACCAGGAAGCCGAACACGATGATGAAGACGGGGTTGAACGTGAGCCCGTACAACAGACCGCACACCGCGATGACCGCACCGAACACGGCGATCGACCACTTGCGCTCGAACCGGTCCGTGACCAAGGACGCCAGGTAGGAGCCGAGCGGCGCGCCCACCGTGGTGAGGGCGACGTAGAAGACCGACTTCTCGACGCTGAAGCCCTCCTTCGCCAGCAGGGTCGGTGCCCAGCTCGAATAGCCGAAGAAGCCGATGGTCTGGGTCACCCACAGGACCGTGAGCAGCAGGGTCGGAAGCAGGTACTTCCTCTGCAGGAGCAGCTTCAACGGCGCCTTCCGGGCCGGGACTTCGGCCACCGGGGGCGCCGGCTCGGGGAGCGGTCCGTGCTCCGCGGCGACCCGCGCCTCGATCTCCCGCAGCACCGCGTCGGCGCCGGCGTGGTCGCCGCGGCTCGCGAGCCAGCGTGGTGACTCCTTGAGGTGCCGGGTGAACAGGACGAGCAGGATGCCGAGGGAGCCCCAGAGGTAGACCAGCCGCCATGACCAGTCGCTGAGCGGGACGACCAGACTGGCGATGAGGTTGGTGACCGGGGTGCCGCAGATGCCGATGACGATGGCGTAGGCCTGGTACTTGCCGCGGACCGCCGCCGGATACATCTCGGAGACGTAGACGACGGCCACGACGGTCATCGCCGACAGGCCCGCGGAGGTCAGGACCCGGAACACGCCCAGCGACACCAGGTCCCAGGAGAACACCGAGGCGAACGAGAAGAGGGCGAAGAAGAACGTCGTGTACAGCAGCGCCCGTTTGCGTCCCCAGCGGTCGGCGACGGCTCCGCCGGCGATCGAGCCGATGAACATGCCGACGAACGACAGCGAGGTGACATAAGCGACCTGGTCGACCGTGATGCCCCACAGGTCGACGAGTTTCGGCGCGGTGGTGGCGAAGCTGTTGATGTCCGCGAACTCGAAGAAGTACGCGAACGAGACGGCGAGCAGCGTGAGTTTGTGGAACCGGCCGATGGGGAGCCTGTTGAGCCTGTTCAGCGCATTGGAGTGGTACATGGTGACGCCTTTGTCAGATGCAGATGCAGGTGGGTCGGGTGAGCGGCGTGCGGACCTCAGCTGTCGGCGCCGGGCCAGTACAGGCGCATCGGGTTGTCGACGAGGAGCTTGTGGCGCTGCTCGGCGGTGACCGCCACGTGCGGTATGTGGTCGACCAGGAGCCCGTCGTCGGGCATGTGGTCGGTGAGGTTGGGGTGCGGCCAGTCGGTGCCCCACAGCACGCGGCCGGGGAACTCCTCGACCACGCGGCGGCCGAAGGGGACGACATCGGTGTAGGCGTGCCGTTCGCCGTCGAGGGCGGCGGGCCCGGTGACCGAAAGGCGCTCGGGGCACGTCACCTTCACCCAGACGTCGTTGTCCGCCACGAAGCGCAGGAAGCGGGTGAACTCGGGGCCGTCCACGGGCTTGCCGACGTCCGGCCGCCCCATGTGGTCTACGACCAGGGGAGCGGGCAACGAGGCGAAGAACGACTCCAGTTCGGGCAGATCGGCACTCTCGAAGTAGAGGACGATGTGCCAGCCCAGCGGGGCGATCTTCCGCGCGATCGTGCGCAGCGCTTCCTTGGGCGAGGTGTCGACCAGGCGCCGTACGAAGTTGAACCGCACGCCGCGCACACCCGCCGCGTCGAGCGCGCGCAGCTCGCTCTCGCCGATGTCCGGCGCGACGGTGGCGATGCCGCGGGCCCGCTCGCCCGCGGCGCGGACGGCGTCGAGCATGGCGGCGTTGTCCGTACCGTGACAGGTGGCCTGCACGATCACATTGCGGGCGATTCCCAAGTGATCGCGGAGCGCGAAGAGTTGGTCCTTGCCGCCGTCGCAGGGCGTGTACTTGCGCTCGGGCGCGAAAGCGAACTCGGCCTGGGGTCCGAAGACATGACAGTGGGCGTCGACGGCTCCGGCCGGCAGCCGGAACGTGGGCTCGGACGGGTCCTGATACCAGTCCAGCCAGCCCGGGGTCTTGGGGGAGAGGGTGCGCACAGCTCTGTACTCCTATGGGAGAGAGGGGAGTTGGGAGGTGTCGGAGCCTTCAGCGGCCCTGGCTTTTGAGGAGCGCGTCCAGGCGGGGATACACGGCGCGGGCGTTGTGCTCCTGGACCGCCGACAGATCGTCCGCGGGCAGCCCGGCCGCCTCGGCGTACCGGAGCGTGTCGTCGAAGTGGTGGCCGGTGCACGGGTCGACGGACCGGACGGCGCCGATCATCTCGGAGGCGAAGAGGATGTTCCTGGTGGGAATGACGTCGTACAGGAGGTCCGAGCCCGGCTGGTGGTAGACGCAGGTGTCGAAGAAGACGTTGCCGAGGACGTGCTCCTCCAGCGGCGGCTTGCC
This sequence comes from Streptomyces sp. NPDC102467, assembly GCF_044765445.1. Classification (NCBI taxonomy): domain Bacteria; kingdom Bacillati; phylum Actinomycetota; class Actinomycetes; order Kitasatosporales; family Streptomycetaceae; genus Streptomyces; species Streptomyces sp. NPDC102467. The sequence goes on from NZ_JBIWKA010000018.1 coordinate 16,622, forward strand.
GAGCGCCATCGCCAGGCCGCGGAACCGGCCCCAGTGGTAGGGGACGGCCCCGCCGCCGTGCGGGATGATCAGGCGCAGGGTGGGGAAGTCGGCGAACAGGTCGCCCTGGACGAGCTGCATGAACGCCGTGGTGTCGGCGTTGAGGTAGTGCGCGCCCGTGGTGTGGAAGGCCGGGTTGACGCTCGTACTGACATGGACCATCGCCGGGATGTCGTACTCCACCATCTTCTCGTAGACGGGGTACCACGAGCGGTCGGTGAGCGGCGGGGCGGTCCAGTGGCCGCCCGACGGGTCCGGGTTGAGGTTCACTGCGACCGCCCCCAACTCCTCGACGCAGCGCGTGAGTTCGGGGACGCACGTGGCCGGGTCGACGCCGGGGGACTGCGGGAGCATCGCGGCGGGCGCGAACCGGTCGGGGTACAGCCGGGCGACCCGGTGACAGAGGTCGTTGCAGATCCGCGCCCAGGCCTGCGAGGTCGCGAAGTCTCCGACGTGGTGTGCCATGAACGAGGCGCGCGGTGAGAAGACCGTCAGGTCGATGCCGCGTTCGTCCATCAGCCGGAGCTGATTCGGCTCGATGCTCTCGCGCAGCTCGTCGTCGCTGATGTGCGGGCCCCGGCTGTCGGGGGCGAGGGCGCGATCGGTGAGCGAGGCGATCTGCCGTTCGCGCCATGCTCCGAGCGCCGGCGGTGCGGTCGTGTAGTGACCGTGGCAGTCGATGATCATTGTGGTGTCCTTCGGTGTCCGGCTTGTCGTCGTCGACCGCTGCAGCCTGACCCCGCCCGCACGGCGCGGTGAGTGGCCCGCGCACGGACCTAACCGTCCCTTAACATTCCGGCCCGAGAAGCGCTCAACGGCGCGTGGTCTACATTCGGAGGCGGAGCGGTATCCGCACAGACACCGCTGATGGGAGGCGGGAAACGGTGCAGATTCTGCTGGCCGAGGACGATGACGGGGTGGCCGGAGCGCTGCTCGAGGTCCTCTACGACCATGGCCATGTCACCCGGCGGGTCACCCATGGCAGGGACGTCCTGACCTACCACCGCAGCTCCGATCTGCTGCTCCTCGATCTCGGCCTGCCCGACATGGACGGCCTGGACGTGCTGCGTTCCCTGCGGGCGGTCAGCGACCTGTCGGTGGTCGTGCTGACCGCGCGCGGCGACGAACGTTCGGTGGTGCGCGGGCTGCGGCTCGGCGCCGACGACTACCTGGTCAAGCCGGTACGCCTCGCGGAACTGCTCGCGCGGATCGAGGCCGTCACCCGGCGGACCACGGCGAAGAGCGCCCCTTCGGCGCGCACGGTCCACGTCGGTGACGTGGAGATCGATCTCGACGCGCGGCGGGTCCTGGCCGGCGGGGCGGACGTCGGCCTTACCACCAAGGAGTTCGACATCCTCGCCGTCCTCGCCGTACGCGCCGGTACGGCCGTCAGCCGCGAGCAGGTCCTCGACGAGGTCTGGGGCGACGCCCACCACGGTGTGTCGCGCTCGCTCGACGTGCACCTCACCCAGTTGCGGGCCAAGCTGGGCCGCCCCGATCTGCTCACGACGATCAGGGGCTTCGGCTACCGCTTCGGCGACGATCCGAACTCCGGCGTGCCCTCCGCCGACTCGGCGAACTGAGGGCCGACGCGTGCGCAACCGGGTCCAGGCCGCGCTCCTCGCGTTCGTGGTGCTCGCGGTGGCCGCGTTCGCCGTCCCGCTCCTCGTCTTCGCCGCGTCGGACCGTACGCAGGAACTGGTGCTCGCCCGCTCCTCCGACCTCGACCGCTTCGCGTCGCTCATGGGCCAGGCCGCCACCACGGGGGACACCTCCGCGGTCGTCGCCGAGGCGCGGCGCTACACCCGGCTGTACGGGGAAGCGCTCGTCGTCACCGACGCGCGTCACAAGCCTGTCGTCGAGACCGGCGGCATGCGCGCCGCCGACCCCGCCGTGGCCCGCCTGATCGACGAGGCCCTGCGCAACCAGACCGCCCACCCGACCGCCTCGCTGCACCCCTGGTCGCGAGGGCACCGGATGTTCGCCGAGCCGGCGGGCACCGGCACCCAGGTCTACGGGGCCGTGGTCCTGCGGGCTTCCGTGCGGACCGCGGCGCACGACATCATGTGGCGCTGGGCCGCCGTGCTCGCCGCCGCGGCCGTGGTCGCCCTCGCCTGCACGGCACTTGCCCGCGCGGTCACCCGCTGGGTGGTCAGGCCGCTGCGCCGCCTCGACCGCGCGGTCGGCCAACTCGCCGCGGGGCTTCCCCCGGAACACACCGATGCCACGGGGCCGCCCGAACTGCGCCAGCTGGCGACCGGGTTCAACCGCATGGCGAGCACCGTCATCGAGGCACTGGAACAACAGCGCCGGCTCGTCGCCGACACCTCCCACCAGATGCGCAACCCCATGGCCGCGCTCAGGCTGCGCGTCGACGCCCTGCACACGCATCTGCCCGCGTCGGCGACCCGTACGTACACGGGAGTCACGGCCGAACTCGACCGGCTGGAAACACTGCTCGACGACATGCTGGCACTCGCCACCGCGGAACACCGGGCCGGTGAACTGACCATGACCGACGACCCGTACGACCACTGCGACGCGGCGGCGGTCGCGGCCGGCCGGCACCGGCTGTGGGAGCCGCTCGCCCACCGCGCGGGGACGCACCTCACGACGCGGGCCGCCGACCCGGTCCCGGCCGCCTGCACGGACCACGAGCTCGCGCAGATCATCGACACCCTCCTCGACAACGCCATCAAATACGCGGGTGACGGCGCCGGGATCACGCTCCGCTGCACGGCCGAAGGCCCGTTCGCGGTCCTCACGGTGACGGACGACGGGCCCGGCCTGGACGCCGCGGAACTCGCCCGGGCCACGGAGCGGTTCTGGCGCGCGGGCCGCCAGAGCGGCACGGCGGGCACGGGGCTCGGCCTCGCCATCGCCGAGCGGCTGCTCGCGGGGCGCGGCGGCCGCCTGGAGCTGCGCCCCGCGAGCCCGCGAGGCCTGTGCGCGCGGGCTCTCGTGCCGCGGGCCGAAGAAGAAGGCGGAGCTTGGTGAACCGCCGCAGCGTCCTGCGCGCCGCGCTCGGCACGGCGTCCGCCGCCGCCCTCGGGGGCACCCTCGCGGGCGACGTCTCCGGGCGCAGCCGCGGCCCCGGCGGCGTGCTGCGCCTGGCGACCGGTGAACCGACGGCGTTCTACGAAGCCTTCGGCCGGCTCCTGGCCGATGAACTCGCGGCGGCGCATCCCGGCTTGAGCTGCCGTGTCCGTACCACCGCGGGCAGCGTCGACAACATCGAGCTGTTGCGCGACCGCCGGGTCGATCTCGCGCTCGTCCTCACCGCCACCGCACGGGACGCCGCGGGCACCGACCTCTTTCCCCGGCCCGTGCCGCTGCGGGCGATCGGCAGGGTGTACGAGACCTATCTCCAGTTCGCGGTGAGCGCCGACTCGGGCGTGCGGACCATGGCCGACCTGGCCGGGCATACCGTCTCCCTCGGCGCCCCCGGGTCGGGAGCGGCCGTGTTCGGGGAGCGGCTCCTGCACGCCGCGGGCCTGGTGGCCGGGGCGGACGTCCGGGTGCGGCACCTGCCGCTCGACGACGCGGCCCGCGCGATCCGGGCGGGGTCCGTCACCGGGCTGCTCGTGGCGGGCGGCGTGCCCCTGCCCGCGCTCAAGAAGCTCGACGAGCGGCCAGGGCTGCGCTTCCTGCCGCTGGCCGAGCTGCTGCCCCGGCTCGGCGGCCGTGAGGGGCGGGCCGGCGCGGGCCTGGAGCAGGTGTCGCTGCCGCAGGGCGCGTACCGGCAGGCGGGCGGCGTCGCCACCATCGGCGTGTCCAACCTCCTGGTGTGCCGCCCCGACCTCGACCGGGAGGTGGCCGGCGCGCTCACCCGCCTGCTGGTCGGGTGCGCGACGTCACTCGTTCCCGGCAACGCCGTCGGCACCCAGTTCCTCGACGTCCGCAGCCTCATCGGCACCGGCAGCATCGCCCTGCATCCAGGGGCGCTGGCCGCCTACCGCTCGCTGCACGGCTGACCGCTCGAACCCGGGCGGCACGTGACCTGCGGGGCTCGTAACGCTATGGCCTCGCCTTCACGCCGGGCGCTACAGTCCTTCATATGTCCACCACATATGCGTGCGGCACTGGCAGATCGGCTCATGAGCTCAACGAGCAGATCCGAGGCCTGATGCTGCGCTCCGGTGGACGACTCACCTCGGACCAGCGGCGCGAGTACGAAGCGCTCATCGCCGCGTGGGCGGCCGCCGTACGCACCGAGAGGGCCAAGGGCGTCGAGGGCGTCGAGGGCGTAGAGGGGGAGGGCTGACGGCTCCAACCGGTAGGGCGTCTGCGCGCCTTGCGGTCGATGGCGTAAAAACGCCGTACATCGTGCGTGGGAGTACGTGCGCGGGGGCGCGGTGGGAAGGCGAAGTGCTTCGCGGGACGGGCTGTCGGGCTCGTCTCCCGGTCCAGCCGCTCCGGGCGGCGTTCTCCAGGGAGTGAGCCATGCCGCAGCCGACCGCGTTCCGTGACTTCGGCGCCCTGCGCTTCGGCAGCCGGGCGCAGTTCGAGCCCGCCCGCCTGGAGCGCGTGTGTGGGGAAGTGCGGACCAGCGGGGTGCACGACCTGTATGTCGTGGCGCACGGCGCCCACAACGACGAGGCGGTCAGTGGCGCCGTCGACGACGCGTTCCGGCGCATGCTCACGGACGCGTGGGGCGATGCCGCGGACCGCCTCGGATTCCTCGGCGTGCACTGGCCCTCGCTGTGTTTCAGGGACGAGGGGGTCCCCGGTCTCGAGGAGCCGCGGGAGGCGAAGGAGCGGGAGGACCGGCCTGGGGTCAGCCGGGCCACGGCCGACGACCTCCACCGTCAACTGCCCGACAGCGAACGCCCGTTGAACGAACTCATCGACCTGCTCAACGACCGGCCGGCCCGCGACACCGCGTTCGACGACCTGGGGAGCGCCCTGCGCCGTCTGACGGAGATCCGGTTGCAGGACCCGGTCGCGACGTTCGCGGCGGACATGGAGGGCGAGGTGCTGCCCCAGGCCGACCCTCTCATGCTGTTCGAGGACACGAGGACGGTGTGCTCCGAATTCGCGGGCGCGCTGCGGGACTTGCGGAGTTCCCTGGAGGCGCGGGTGGGAGCGCCCGCCCGCCACGAGAGCGGCGTCGACGGTTCCGCCGTGTCCGACGAAGGGACCCTCGTGGAGAGCCGGGCGGCAGGCCCGCGTCCGGCGCGTCCGCTCAGCGAGAGGGTGCACAGGGCGGGCACGGTCGCTGCCGGGGGGCCGCTGGGGGAGACGGCCCGCGTGACGGACTTCGCCGAACTGTGGACGGGGGCCCATGAGCTCTTCCGGCAGGTCGTGCGCCATGTTCTGCGCCGCAGGGCGGGGCTGATCGGCGAGGAGGGCCTGGGCCCCTGCCTGCCGATGCTGGCGGAGGGCAGCGAGGTCCGCATCCACCTCGTCGGGCACGGGCTCGGCGGCAGGCTGGCCGGGTTCGCGCTGCGCGGTCTGGAGACAGGAACGGAACCGGTCACGCTGTCCTCCCTCACCCTCCTGCAAGGGGAGATGTCGCACTTCGCCTTCGCCGACAGCCTGCCGCAACAGGTCTCAGGGCACGGGGCGCTGTGGAGCAAGCGGCGACTCGTGCAGGGCCCGCTGCTCTGCACCTTCTCCCATCTCGACTCCCACCTGGGCGTGTTGTATCCACTGTCGACCCAAATGATCGGCGACTCCGCCGAGTTGGCCACCTCCGCGCGGAAATGGGGTGCGATCGGCTTCGACGGCATCCAGGGCATCGACGGGCCGCCGCCGGTCGACCTGAAGGACGTGGCCGAGCAGGATGCGCGGAAGGCGCCCTACGTGAACGTGGACGCTTCCGAGGTGATCCGCTCCGACGGGATACCCATGGGCGGGCACCACCAGGTCTTCCACCCCGAGATCGGACGGCTGCTGAGGCGCGCGGCGGAGAGTGCGTGACGCAGTGCGCCTGACGTCAGTCGCGCGGGGCGCGGACCGGGTGCTTGCTGAGGATGGAGACCCGGTTGAACGCGTTGATGGTGATCGCCACCCAGATCACCGCGGAGATCTCGTCGTCGGTGAGGCTCTGCCGCGCCGTCGTGTAGGCGCTTTCCTGTGCGGCGCGGTCCGCGGGGACCGTGGTGGCCTCGGCGAGGGCGAGCGCCGCGCGTTCCCGCGGCGTGAACAGGTCGGTGTCGCGCCATGCGGCGAGCGTGCCGAGGCGCTGGGTGGTCTCGCCGGCCCGCAGCGCGGCCCGCGTGTGCACGTCGAGGCAGTAGGCGCAGCCGTTGATCTGGGACACGCGCAGGTTGATCAGTTCGACGAGGAGGCGATCGAGCCCGGCGTCCGCGGCTGTCGCCCTGACCGCCTCCGACGTCTGCGTCAGCGCGTGGTACGCCTTCGGGCTCTGCTTGTCGACGAAGACGCGCCGCCGAGCCGGGGCCGGGGCCGGGGCCGCATCCGGGGCCGCATCCGGTGCGGGGTGGTCCGGTGCCGTGTCGCTCAACGTGGTCTCCTTCGGGGGCCGTTGCGGAGCCGGGTTCGCTTCGCGATGCGCTCGGCCTTATGATCGTCCATGATTGTTGAATGTCAAATTACTTGGGGTGGGAGGGGCAGGGATGAGCGACGCCGCCGAGGTGCTCACCGCTCGGGACGTGCCGCTGGGCGGCCCGCGCGCCATGACCGTGCGGCGCACGCTGCCGCAGCGGGCCCGGACGCTGATCGGAGCCTGGTGCTTCGTCGACCACTACGGCCCCGACGACGTCGCCCGCACCGGCGGAATGGACGTGGCGCCGCATCCGCACACCGGGCTGCAGACGGTGAGCTGGCTCTTCAGCGGGGAGATCGAGCACCGCGACAGCATGGGCAGCCACGCCATGGTGCGGCCCGGCGAGCTGAACCTCATGACCGGCGGCCACGGCATCAGCCACACGGAGGTCTCCACCCCCGACACCACCGTGCTCCACGGCGTCCAGCTCTGGGTGGCCCTGCCCGACCGGCACCGGCACACCGACCGGGACTTCCAGCACTACGTCCCGGAGTCCGTCCCGATCGACGGCGGCGGCGACATCAGCGTCTTCCTGGGCTCGCTGGCCGGCGCGACCTCTCCGGTGCGCACCTTCACCCCGCTGCTGGGCGCCGAGCTCCTTCTCGCCCCGCGCGCGAGCGTCACCCTCGGCGTGGACCGCGCTTTCGAGCACGGCCTCCTCGTCGACCGGGGCGAGGTCACGATGGCCGGGACCCCGCTGCGCCAGGCCGAGTTGGGCTACGTCGCGCCGGGCAGCGACACCCTGACCCTCACCAACGAGACGGACGCGGCCGCGCGCACGATCCTGTTGGGCGGGCCGCCCTTCGGTGAGGAGATCGTCATGTGGTGGAACTTCATCGCGCGGTCGACGGAGGAGATCGCGCAAGCCCGTCGGGACTGGACGGAGGGGGAAGGGCGGAGATTCGGCGAGGTGACGGGGTACGACGGCGACCCGCTGCCCGCTCCGGAGCTGCCGAATGTTCCCTTGAAGCCGCGCGGGAACAGGCGCTGAGCTGCGCGAATGATGATTTTTGGGCGATCGCGCGGGCAGGCTCCGGGGCTTCCCTGTGCGTGTCTTCACTGGTGCTTGGCGGCATGGTGACCGGCTGGCTGGGGAGGCTGGTCTGGAAGGGTGCCGATGCAAAGTGTCGCCGTCTGCGGACAGCCGTATCAGTGCTTACGCTGACCTAATGCTGACCTAACGCTGACTTTACTGATGGTGCGTCAGGTTCCGAGGGGGGGCGGCCCTGCCCCTCGGGGCCGACCGGCTTGGTCCCGAAGGGCCGGGTGAGGTGCCCGACGCCGTGGGCCGTCGCGTCATCGAAGTCGACGTTCGGGGCAGGCACCCCCTGCGTCGGGCTGGGGGACGACAGGGCGGTCCATCAGGCCGCTCATGGCACGCGTCACGGGCAGGGGGGCGTCAGGACACCGACTGGCCAGGCGCGGACCGAGGCCCGTTCTGCCCGGGCTCGCGGACGAGGTTGCCCTCTTGGGCCCGGTGTTCATGGACGAGCCGGACGGCTATGGCGCCCTCGCCCGCGGCGGAGGCGACCCGCTTGACCGATCCGCTCCTTACATCACCCGCGGCGAACACGCCCGGCATCGTGGTCTCCAGCATCAGCGGTCCGCGCCCGAGCGATTCCCAGAGGCTCTTGTCGGCCACTGCCCGGGCGTCGGCGCCGGTGAGCACGAATCCGCGTGGGTCCAGCCCTACCACGCCCTTCAGCCACTCGGTGTGCGGCCGGGCCCCGATGAAGACGAAGAGGGCACGGACCGGCAGTTCGCGACGGTCGCCGGAGTCGTTGTCCTCCACGGTCAAGGAGTTCATGACCCCTTCCCCGTCGACCTGGCGCACTTCGGTATGGGTCAGCACCTCGACCTTCGGATGGCGTGTCACCAGGTCCACCAGATAGCGCGACATGTCCTTGCCGAGGTCGCCGCTGCGGACGAGCAGATACACCTTGGGCGCGTACTCGGCGAGGAAGAGCGCCGCCTGTCCTGCGGAGTTGCCGCCGCCTACCACCGCCACCGGGTCCACGCGGCACAGACTGGCTTCGTGGAGGGTGGCGGCGTAGTAGACGCTGGTGCCTTCCAGCCGGTCGATACCGGGGACTTCGAGCCGGCGGTAGCGCACTCCCGAGGCCAGGACGATGGTGCTGGTCCGGATCTCGGAGCCGTCCGTGAAGGTGATGGCGTACCGCCCGTCGCGCTGTTCGAGGGCGGTGGCCTCGGTGGGGACGGTGATCCGGGAGCCGAATTTGCGGGCCTGGAGCACCGAGCGTTCCATGAGTTCGCCACCCGAGATCCCGGACGGGAAGCCCAGATAGTTCTCGATGCGCGAGGAGGTGGCCGCCTGGCCTCCGGTAGCCATGGCGTCGACGGCGACGGTGGCGAGGCCGTCGGATGCGCCGTAGACGGCGGCGGCGAGTCCGGCCGGCCCGGCGCCGATCACCACCAGGTCGTATGCGCCGGAATCGGGTGCAGAGGTGGGGAGTCCTGCGAGGCGGGCGAGGTCCGTGATGCTGGGGTTGCGCAGTACCTGCTCTCCCTTCCAGATGACGACCGGCGTCTCGTCCGGCCGGATGCCGAACCGGCGCAGCAGCGCCTCGGCTTCCTGGTCCTTCTCCAGGTCGATCCATCGGTGTGGAAGCCGGTTGCGGGCGGCGAACTCGCGCAGCCGCAGGGTGTTGGGTGAGTAACACGAGCCCAGGATCCGGAACCCGGCGCCCAGGCCGATGAGCAGGGACCGGCGGCCCAGGTAGGCGCGCAGCACCAGATCTCCGAGGACCGGATCTTGGGCCACCAGCGCCCTTTGGCGGTCCACCGGGACCGAGAGGACCTGGCCGGGCACACGCACGATCGCGGTGTCGAATGCCGGCTGCTCCTCGAGCAGGCCGAGTTCGCCCAGAAACCGGCCGGGGCCGTGCACGGCCACGGTGCGTTCGTCGGGACCGCCGTAGTCATGGAGGACCTCGACCATCCCGCTGACGACGGCAAGGAACTCCTCGCACGGCTCGCCCTCGCGGAACAGCACCTCGCCCTTGTGCGTGGGACGGTACTCGCCGTGGCGGGCCAGCGCTTCGAGCTGTTCCGGCGTCAGCCGGGGGAAAGCGCCGAACCGGTCGGGGGTTTCGGTGATCGTCCCGGGTGGGTCCTCGGCGCCCGCACTCATCAGACCACTGCCTCGTGGACGTAGCACCAGCGCCAGTTCTCTCCCGGTTCGAGAGGCTGCACGATGGGGTGGCCGACGTCGGCGGCATGCATGCGGGCGTGCTTGAGCGGCGAGGAGTCACAGCATCCGACGTGACCGCAGGTCAGACACAGCCTGAGGTGCACCCAGGGGGAGCCGAGGCGCAGACACTCCTCGCAGCCCTCGGGCGTGCGTGGCGTCACCGGGCGCACGAGTGACAGGTGCCAGTCGTTTTCGATGGTCATGACGATCGTCCTTCCCTCGTCGGGCGGCTCAGCGGAGTCCCGCGGTGTTGTCCTCGACCCATTGGCGCAGCGCATTGGCGGGGGCGGCGCCGGCCTGCCGGGCGATCACCTCTCCCCTGTCGAGGAGGAGCAGGGTCGGCACGGCCTGCACCTGGAACCGCTGGGACAGCTGGGGAGCCTGGTCGACATCGACCTTGACGAGCTTGATCTTTCCTGCGAGCTCACGGGCGACCTGTTCCAGCGCGGGGCTGACCATGCGGCATGGACCGCACCAGGTGGCCCACAGGTCGATGAGGACGACGGGCGCCGCCTGCTCGGCGATCTCCGCGAAGTCGTCATCGCCGGCCTCGACGATCCAGGGCAGCCAAGCGTGGCAGTTTCCGCACTGAGGGCGCCCCTCTCCTGCTGCCGGCACCCGGTTCTTTCGGCCGCACTTCTCGCAGGCGACCGTCTTGCTCCGGCTCGTAGCCATCGTTCTCACGCAGCCATTCCATGGTCGGCCCGGGCCGGCCCGTCGTACGTCACGACCAGCTCACCGTTCTGGGCGTCGACCCGGATCGTCGAGCCGTCCTGTACATCGCCGCGGATCAGCGCCCGTCCGACGAGCGTTTCCACCTCGTGGGAGATGAAGCGGCGTAGCGGCCGTGCCCCGTAGACGGGGTCGAAGCCCTGCTGGGCGATGAGTTCTCGGGCCTGGTCGGTGAGCTCGACGGTGACCTGGCGTTCGGCCAGGCGCCGGCGCAGATCGTTGAACTGCAGCTCGACGATGCGCTTGATCTGCTCCATGCCCAGCGGCTTGAACAGCACGATGTCGTCGACGCGGTTGAGGAACTCGGGGCGGAAGTGGCTCTGCAGCTCGCCCATCACCAGGGCCCGCGCCTCGGGTTCGATCTCGCCCTTGACGCTCGCCCCGTCGAGCAGATGTGTCGATCCGATGTTGGAGGTCATGATGACAACGGTGTTGCGGAAGTCGACGGTGCGTCCCTGGGCGTCGGTGATCCGGCCGTCGTCGAGCACCTGCAGCAACGTGTTGAAGACATCGGCATGCGCCTTCTCCACCTCGTCGAACAGGACCACGGAGTAGGGCTTGCGGCGGACCGCCTCGGTGAGCTGGCCGCCCTCCTCGTAGCCGACGTATCCGGGCGGCGCTCCGACCAGCCTGCTGACGGTGTGCCGTTCTTGGTACTCGCTCATGTCGAGGCGGACGATGCTCTCTTCGGAGTCGAACAGCGCCGCGGCGAGCGCCTTGGCCAGTTCGGTCTTTCCGACGCCGGTGGGGCCGAGGAAGATGAACGAGCCGATGGGACGACGCGGGTCGCGGATTCCGGAGCGGGCCCGGATGATGGCGTCGGTGACCAGCTTGACGGCCTCGTCCTGACCGATCACGCGCTCGGTGAGGATCTCGTCCAGCCGCAGCAGCTTCTCCCGTTCGCCTTCCTGCAGCCGGGTCACCGGGACGCCGGTCCACGCGGCGACGATCTCGGCGATCTCGTCCTCCGTGACGACCTCGCGCAGGAGCCGGGTCTCGCCCTGCTTGGCGGCGAGTGCCTCCTCTTCGGCGGCGAGCCGGCGTTCGAGTTCGGTGAGTGTGCCGTAGCGCAGTTCGGCGGCGCGGTTGAGGTCGTAGTTCCGCTCGGCCTCCTCGGCTTCCTGGCGGACCCGCTCCAGTTCCTGACGCAGTTCCTGCACCCGCCGGATGGCCTGGCGTTCGGCCTCCCACTGGGCGTTCATGGCGTCGGCCTCGGCACGCAGGTCGGACAGTTCGCGCCGGAGCTCTTCCAGCCGCTTACGGCTGGCGGGGTCGGTCTCCTTCGACAGGGCCGCTTCCTCGATCTCCAGGCGGGTCACCCGGCGGGTGCTCTCGTCGAGTTCGGCCGGCATGGAGTCGATCTCGGTGCGCAGCCGTGCGCAGGCCTCGTCGACGAGGTCGATGGCCTTGTCGGGCAGGAACCGGTCGGAGATGTACCGGTGGCTGAGAGTGGCAGCGGCGACGAGCGCGGTGTCCTGGATCTTCACACCGTGGAAGACCTCAAGGCGTTCGCGCAGGCCGCGAAGGATGGAGACGGTGTCCTCCACACTCGGCTCGTCCACCACGACCTGCTGGAAGCGGCGTTCGAGGGCGGCGTCGGATTCGACGTGCTTGCGGTACTCGTCCAGCGTGGTGGCGCCGATCATGTGCAGCTCACCGCGGGCGAGCATCGGCTTGAGCATGTTCCCGGCGTCCATCGCGCCCTCGGCGCCGCCACCGGCTCCGACGACCGTGTGGAGTTCGTCGACGAAGAGCAGGATGCGCCCCTCAGCGGCCTTGACCTCGCTCAGTACGGCCTGCAGTCGTTCCTCGAACTCACCGCGGTACTTGGCACCTGCCACCAGCGAGCTCATGTCGAGGGAGAAGATGGTCTTCTCGCGCAGCCCCTCGGGAACGTCGCCGCGGACGATCCGCTGTGCCAGGCCTTCCACGATGGCCGTCTTGCCGACGCCCGGATCGCCGATCAGTACGGGGTTGTTCTTGGTTTTACGGCTGAGGATCTGCATGACCCGGCGGATCTCCGCGTCCCGGCCGATCACCGGGTCCATCTTGCCGTTCCGCGCCTCGGCCACCAGATCACGGCCGTACTTCTCCAACGCCTCGTACGCGGACTCCGGAGTGGCCGAGGTGACCCGCTGGTTGCCGCGGATCCGGGTGAGCGCGGACAGGAAGGAGTCCTTGGTGATGCCGTGTTCCTTGAGCAGGCGTCCCGCCGCGGTCTTGGATCCCTCGTCGGCCAGTGGCAGGACGAGGTGCTCCACGGACACATATTCGTCCTTGAGGCGCTTGGCCTCCTGCTCGGCGTTGTCCAGCAGCTTGGCAAGCCGCTGGGTGACGTGTACCTGTCCGGGTGTGGCGCCGGGCCCGGTCACCTTCGGCCTGCGCGACAACTCGCTCGTGAGCGAGGCGCGCAACGCCTCCGTGTCGGCGCCGGCTTGGTCGAAGAGCCGTGGCACCAGCCCCTCCGGCTGATCGAGGAGTGCCAGCAGCAGATGCTCGCCGTCGACCTCGGTCTGGTCCATCCGGCCGGCGATCGTCTGCGCTTGCTGGAGAGCTTCCTGGGACTTCTGGGTGAGCCGGTTCATATCCACGATTCATCACTCCTAGAGCCGGCGTTGCTGCGCCTCAACGCGGCCTCCAGTTCGCTGATCCGGTCGAGCAGGTCGAGCACCAGACCGAGGGACGCGTAGTTGAGGGGGAGTCCGGCCCGTAGCCGTTGGATTCGGGCGAGCGTGGCGGGGGCGGTCGGTTCGAACCACAGCCGGTCCCGCTCGTCCCGCGTGGCGTCGACCAGGCCGAGTGTGACGAACCGCCGGACGAGATCGGGGTGGAGTCCCGAGCGTCGGGCCACGGTGTCGAGGCTGAGTCGGTGGACGGGCACGATGGCGTAGTTGCGGACAATGACATTGAGGGGCTGCTGCGGGCCCTGGGCCGTCATCCGGCGATGCCCGGCCTCCGGCCCGGCGGCAGCACGCCGCGGATCGTGGGTCATCCTTGCTTCCTCGGGTCGAAGGTGGAAACGGCAGCCAACTCCTCGAAGAGTTCGCGCTCCCGGTCGGTGAGGTCGGGCGGCACCATGATGCGGACCTCCGCGTACAGGTCTCCGTCGGTGCCACGGGGGTTGGGCATCCCCTCGCCGCGCAGCCGCAGCCGGCGGCCGCTGGAGGAGGCCTTGGGCACGGTGACCTTGGCAGTGCCGCCGGGCGTGGGAACCGGTACCGTCGCGCCGAGCGCCGCCTCCCACGGCGTCACCGGCACCGCGACATGGATGTCCCGGCCGTCCAGGCGGAATCGCGAGTCGGGCTTGATCCGCACGCGGAGGTACAGATCCCCCGGAGGGCCCTCACCCCTCCCCGTTCCGCCTTCCCCGGCCAGCCGGATGCGCTGTCCCTCGACCACACCCCGGGGGATGTTGACGTCGTAGGTCCGCTGTCCGCCGGGCCCGGCGAGGGTGAGGCTGCGGTGGCCGCCGCGGTACGCCTCCGCTACACCGAGCTGGATCTCGGCCTCCTGGTCGGCGCCGGGGACCGGCCCCCCGCGCCGGCCGCCGTCTCCGCCGCGGCTGAACATCCCTCCGAACAGGTCCTCGAAGTTGATGCCGGAGCCGTCGAATCCCTCGCCGTATTCGAACCGGACCCCGCCGCCGTCGCCCCCGCCGCGGCCGGAGGGGCCACGGCCACGGGCTCCGGCCCCTGCGGCCACCCGCTCGTCCCAGTCCTCCGGGATCTGCCGGAAGTCTTCGCCGAAGCGGTCGTAGCGGCTACGGGTCTTGGGGTCGGACAGCACGCTGTACGCCTCGTTGAGCTCCTTGAAGCGCTCCTCGGCCTGCGGATCCTTGTTGATGTCGGGGTGGTATTTGCGCGCCAGTTTGCGGAAGGCCTGCTGAATGTCGTCGGAGCTCGCGTTGCGCTGCACCCCGAGCACGTCGTAGTAGTCCCGTGCCATAGGGCGTCACTCCTGCCGCTTGGTGACCATGACGGCTGCAGGACGCAGCTGTTGGCTGCCCTCGCCGTACCCGGGACGCAGGATCTGGACCACGGTGTTCGGCTCGGCATCGGGGTCCTCGACGGTGCCGACGACCTCGTGCCTGGTCGGGTCGAAGGGCACTCCGGTCTCCTCGTAGCGGGGATACCCGAGTCGGCCGAGCACGCCGACCGCTTGGTCGCGTACGGCCTTGACGCCTTCCAGTACGGCCGAGGGGTCGGATCCGGCGTGTGAGAGTGCCAGGTCCAGATTGTCGATCACGGGCAGCCACGCCGCCGCGGTGCGGGCGCGTTCGATGCTGCGTTCGCGCTCCAGTTCCTTCGCGTGACGCTTGCGGAGGTTGTCCAGGTCCGCGAGCGCGCGGCGCCAGCGGTCCTGGAGTTCGTCGAGGGCCGCGGCGTGGTCGTCCACCTCCGGCTGCTCCGGGGGCGGGGCCTGGGGCAGCTCCTCCTGGGGGCGCGTCGGCTCCTGTTCGGTGGACATCACCGCACCTCAGCTCTTGTCGAATTCGGCGTCGATCACGTCGTCGTCGGATCCGCTGGGGCTGCTCGGCCCGCCCGCTGCCGCGGAGCCTGCCGTGGTCTGGTCCCCCGCGGACGGGCCCGCGCCTGCCTGGTGGGAGGCGAGCGAGGCATGGATCTGCTGGAGCTCGGAGGTCAGCGACCTGACCCTGTCGAGCGGCGCTTCCTCCTTGACGGCTTCCCGGGCGTCGGTGACGAGCATCTCGGCACGTGCCTTCTCGTGCGCGGGCGCGGCGTCGGCCAGTTCGTTGAGCCGGCGTTCGACCTGGTGGGCCACGGCGTCCAGTTCGTTGCGGGCGTCCACCGCCTCGCGCAGTGCCTGGTCCTCACCGCGGTGATCTTCGGCTTCCCGGACCATCCGCTCGACCTCGCTCTGGTCGAGGTTGGAGCCCTCGCTGATGGTGATGCCCTGCTCGGCGCCGGTGTTCTTGTCCCGTGCGGTGACGTTCAGGATGCCGTTGGCGTCGACATCGAAGGTGACCTCGATCTGCGGCTCACCGCGGGGCGCCGGCCTGATGTCCTTGAGCTGGAAGCGGCCGAGGACACGGTTGTCCTGCGCGAGCTCACGCTCGCCCTGCAGGACGACGATGTCGACGGCTCCCTGGTTGTCCTCGGCGGTGGAGAAGGTCTCCGTGCGGCGGACCGGGATGGTGGTGTTCCGCTCGATGAGCTTGGTCATGACACCGCCGCGGGTCTCCACACCGAGCGACAGAGGGATGACGTCGAGCAGCAGGACGTCCTTGACGTCGCCCTTGAGCACTCCGGCCTGGATCGCGGCGCCCATGGCCACGACCTCGTCGGGGTTGACGCTCATGTTCGGGTCCTTGCCACCGGTCAGCCGGCGGACGAGATTCTGGACGGCCGGGATGCGTGTGGAGCCGCCCACGAGGATGACCTCGTCGATATCGCTCTCGCTGATCTTGGCGTCGGCCATCGCCTGCTTGACCGGTTCCATGGTCCGCTCGACCAGATCCTCGGTGATCTGCTCGAACGTGGACCGCATGACCGTCTCGGTCAGATGCTTCGGTCCGGCGGCGTCCGCAGTGATGAACGGCAGGCTGACCTGAGTCTGAGTGACCGTACTGAGTTCGGTCTTGGCCTTCTCGGCGGCCTCGAAGAGCCGTTGCAGGGCCTGCGGGTCGCTTCGCAGATCGATGCCGTTGTCCCGTTGGAAGTTGTCCGCCAGGTGATCCACCAGCCGCCGGTCGAAGTCGTCACCGCCCAGGTGGCTGTCGCCCGCGGTCGACCGGACCTCGACCACCCCGTCGCCGACGTCGAGCAGGCTGACGTCGAAGGTGCCGCCGCCCAGGTCGAAGACGAGCACGGTCTCGTGCCCCTTCTTGTCCAGCCCGTAGGCGAGGGCGGCTGCGGTGGGCTCGTTGATGATGCGCAGGACCTCCAGGCCCGCGATGCGCCCCGCGTCCTTTGTCGCGGTGCGCTGGGCGTCATTGAAGTAGGCGGGGACGGTGATGACGGCCTCCGTCACCTTCTCGCCCAGCTGCTTCGCGGCGTCGTCGGCGAGCTTGCGCAGCACCAGTGCGCTGACCTCCTCCGGCGCATACAGTTTGTCGCGCACTTCGAAGCGGGCATTGCCGTGCTCATCGGCGACCACGTCGAACCCGACGGCCTTCGCCTCGTCGGATATCTCGTCGTAGCGGCGGCCGATGAACCGCTTGGCCGAGTAGATGGTCCCCTTGGGATTGAGGATCGCCTGGCGGCGGGCCAACTGACCTACGAGCCGTTCACCCGTGTCGGTGAACGCAACGACGGACGGGGTCGTGCGGTTGCCCTCGGAGTTCGGGAGAACCGTCGCCTCACCGCCCTCCCATGCGGCGATCACGGAGTTGGTGGTGCCGAGGTCAATTCCGACTGCCTTAGCCATGAGGTACTCCTTCGTTACTCATGGTGCGACGGTCCTGCATGCTCATGTCCCCTCCTCCAGACGGACGCGTGGCACCACTGGATCACCGCTGACCGCACCAGTCTCACCGCCGCGGGCGCCCCGCAGCCTGGTCCTGTCGGGCCGAAATTCCTCCGCGATCTCGATCTGACAGAACGAGTACAACGAGGGGTATATGCGGACAAGACGTACATACGTTAGTAACGTGGGCTTTCGGAATGTTTTCTTAGGGAAGCCGCGGCAGCAGACATGATCACGACCTCGGGCACGGCCGGTGGATCCCCCCGGAACGCCTGGGGCCGCGAGCATCTGGCACGGGTCCACAGCCTTCTCGTGCTCTCAATGATCATGAATGACGGGCCGGACGAGCGTGAAGTGCTGACGCTGGCACTCACGGCCGTAGGCGGCCTCGGCCCGTTCCGGGCCGAGGCCGCCTACCTCGAACTCGACAGCGGCCTGACTCGAATCCCCGTCGACTGGCCGCACGCCACACCTCACCTCGATGCCCAGGTCAGGCCGGCGCGGGGCCGGGACGGGCCGGTCACGGTGCCGGACCGGGCATGGGGCTGGCACTTCGCGCTGCGTGGCAAGGCGGACGGCATCGGCCAGTTGGTGGTCAGTGCTCCGTCGCAGCCCACCGACGACGAGTACTTCCTGCTGCAGGTTTTGGCGCAGCAGACCGCGGCGGCCCTGACACATGCCAAGACGAGGCGGACTGCACGCGTCGTCGCACAGCAGCTTCGGCAGGTCAACGAGGATCACGCGGCCACGAACGCCCGGCTCAGCACGTCCCTTTCCGAACTGGAGTATCAGCGTTCCGTCCACGAGATGCTCAGTGACGCCTCCGCGAACGATGACGGCGTACACGGCATCGCAGAGGCCCTCCACCGGCTCACTGATTACCCGGTCGCCATCGAGGACCGCTTCGGCAATCTGCTGGCCTGGGCGGGCCCGGGCCCGCCCGACCCCTACCCGAAACCCGAGGCGTCCCGGCAAGAAGAGCTTCTGCACGGGGTGGTCCGCAGGCTGCGGCCGGTGCGGGTGGGGGAACGGCTCATCGCTCTGGCCCGGCACCGTGGCGAGGTCCTCGGCACCGTCGCCCTGATCGACCCCGCGGCAAGCACCGGCGAGCAGGAGCAGTTCGCCCTCGACCACACCTGCACCGTGCTGGCCCTGGAACTGGCCCACCTGCGCAATCTCGCCGAGGTGGAACTGCGGCTACGGCGCGAGCTGGTGGACGACCTGATCACCGGCACCGACGACGAAGGCGCCTACGCCCGGGCCGCCGCGCTCGGCCATGACCTGCACCGCCCGCACTATCTTGCCGCGGTGCAATGGGTGGGCCGGCCGGCCGACGACGCCTTCGTGCAGGCGGTCGGCCGGGCCGCTGCCGGGCTGCGGATGCGGTCAATGCCGACCAGACGGTCCGGTATGGCCGTCCTCGTCCTGCAAGGCCGTCCACGGGCGACGGCCCTGTATGAGGCAGTGGCCGGCGAACTCGGCTCGCCCACCGGTTCCATCGGTGTGGGCGGGCGCTGTGACACCCCGAGCGAGATCTCGCGCTCGTACCAGGAAGCACTGCGCTCTCTGGAGGTCCGTCAGAACTCGCAGTCACCGCACGGCGTCACCACCTTCGACGAACTGGGCTTTTATCGGATCCTGGGGCCGGGTGGCAGCTACCGCGAGGTCGAGCAGTTCGTCCGTGAGTGGCTCGGTCCGCTCATGGACTACGACGCCGCGCACCACTCGGACCTGGTCCAGACCCTCTCCGAGTATTTCGAGTGCGGCGGCAACTACGACGCCACGGCGAGCGCCCTGGCCATTCACCGCAGCACTTTGCGCTACCGGCTCCAGCGCATCCGCGAGGTCAGCGGTATTGACCTCGGGGACGTCGACAGTCGGCTGAACCTGCATGTCGCTGCCCGGGTGTGGAGAGTTCTGGGCGGCTGACCCCGATCAGGAGACGAGCGATGCATCAGCGGACAGCGGAGACCCTCCAGGCATCCGTCGCTTCAGTGAGCGGGGTTCCGCTGGCGGCCGGTGACCATGTCTGCGTCCTCTACCGGGGCCGTGCCGAGCGGGACCGGCTCGTGGCGCCGTACTTCGCGGACGGTTTGGACAGGGGACACAGCTGTCTCTTCCTGGGCGCGGAGGGAGAGGGCCTCACGTTCCGCGACGTCTTGACCGCGTCCGGGTCCGCAGGCAGCCGAGGTTCGGAGAACCTCCGGATCAGGGGGCCGGCCGAGTATCTGCAGAACGGGGCATTCGACGGAGACCGCACCCTGGCCCGGATGTACGCCTGGTCCGAGGAGACGTTCCAGGGTGGTGATGGTGCCTACGCCCGGGTGGCGGCCGATATGAGCTGGGCGCAGCCGCTCGTGCAGCCCTTCTTCGTCCGTGAACTCGTTCGGTACGAGGTGAACGCGACACGCTGGCTGAGGTCACGTCCGCAGGTGGGCATGTGCATGTACGACCTGGACATATTCGGTAGCGATGTGATCCTTCCACTGGTCAAGGCCCACCCGCAGGCCTGGCTCAACGGCATGATCGTGGAAAATCCGTACTGCCCGGGGCCCGGGGAAGCACCCGGCGCGACGGCCGCCGGCGAAGGCTGACGGGGACCGGGCCCGCTCAGATGGCCTTCCGCGGCGGTTGGGCCGAGGCGCCGTCCTGCCCTCCCTGCGCTCCCTCCTCCCGGTCCGCTCGTACCTGCCGATCTTGCCGGACCGACGCCACCTCCCGCTCCAGCGGCGACGTATCGATGGCGGTCGTCAGCTCCTTGAGGGCCCGCAGCACGAGGTCCGCCCCGCGCCGCACCACCGGTGCCGGGCTGTCTCCCGCGCTCTTCCACGTGGCGAGCGCCTCCTCGATCCGGTCCCAGGACGGGGTCTGCCGCCGGCGTACCTCCCGTGCCGCCTGCGTGATGTCCGCCCTCAGGGCCTCGGCGAACCGCTCGGCGCCGGGGACAGGCCGCGCACCCTGCGCCGGCAAGTGGGCCTCCAGCAGCATCGCCGCCCGTCCCAGCGACTTGAGCGCTTCCCGGGCGTCCTCCGCCGCAGCGCGGCTCAGTCCACGGTGCTTGACGGGCTCCCGCCTGGCCCGGTCGAAGGCCTCGTCCCACGCCGCCTCCGCCGCACGGCTGGCGAGCAGGGCACGCCGCACTTCCGCACGGTGCCGGTCCGCCGGATCCGCGTACGCGGCGACCACCGCCGCCGCGTACCGCCCGCTCGCGGCCAGCCAGTCCGCGATCCGGTCCAGCAGCCGCGGGGTCTCCCACGCCGGGAAGATCATGTAGGCCAACATCGCGAGCGCACCGCCGAGCAGCGTGAGCAGCACCCGGTCCGGCACGGTCTGGTGCCACCCCTCGCCCCCCATGTCGAGCAGGAAGACGACATACGCCGCCACAAAGGCCTGTGAGACTGCGTACCCGGTGTGCATCAGCAGGTACAGCAGCGCGGCCGAGCACACGGCGAGCCCGCCGGACAGATACGGGCCGGGGCCCACCAACTGCACCACCCCGGTGGCCAGTCCGACACCGATCAGAGTGCCGACGAACCGGGCCACAGCCCGGGCATAGGTCTGATGGAAGTCGGGCCGCAGCACCATGACGGAGGTGATCGGGACCCAGTAGCCGTGCCCCAGGGGGAGCACCGTACCGAGCAGATAGCCAAGGGAGGCCACCACCGCCAGACGTACGGCGTGCCGGAGGACCGGCGAGTCCGGCACCAGTTCGCGGCGCATCGAGCGCAGGACGGCCGGCACCATCCGGAGCATGGTCGGACGCAGCAGGGTCGAGGCGCCCGGTTTCCCGGGGGCAGGGGCGTACGCCGCGCGGGTATCACCGCACTCCGTGGTCTCCACGACCTCGCCGAGCAGGTCGACCAGCCGGGCCGCGGCCGCTCGCGCCGGCCCCTTCAGCACCTCGTCCTCGTTCCCTGCCCCGGCCCGTAGCGCCTCAATGGCCAGGGCAGGCACCTCGGCCGGGGCACCGCGGCGGATCGAACGAGCAGCGGCGTCCAGGACCTCGGCGGCCGCGGCCAGCAGTTCCCGCGCCCGGTCGCGTTCCGGGCCCTCCGCCGGAGCGCCCACCGCGGGGTCGGCGAGCGATGCCAGAACCGGCCTGATGCGCTCGGCCAGACCGCGGGGGCCGTGCAGGGCGGCGGGCCGCCTGCGCGCCTGCAACGGCGTGACCGCGGCAGCGTCCCGAGCCGTCATCATCGGTTCCGGGTCGAAGCGGGCCGTGGAATCGTGCCGCAGTCGCCGGGCGTAGTCCGCCACGGCGGCGAGGGCATCGGCGAGCGCGTCTCGGTGCGCTCCCCACCGGCGGATCGGGACCAGCAGGATGAGCGTCGCCTGCACCACTCCGCCGAAGGCGATGACCGCGGCGTGTTCCCATGCCTGGCCGATGCTGGAGGGCAGGGTGACAGTCACCAGCATGATGCCGACGGTGGTGGTCGCGACGATTCCGGCGGTCGGGCCTGCGGCCCAGGCCACCCCGGCGAAGAATGCCCACGCTGCGAGCAGCAGAAGGAACGCTACGAGGTGTGCCGCCGCGATATAGCCCAGGAAGGTGCTGAGCGCCAGACCGGCGCCGGCGGCCAGCGCGAGCACCTTGCGCGGGCGCCAGCTGCGCTGGAACGTGGCGGCGCCGGCCGAGAACGCGCCGAACGCGGCGGAGGCCGCGGAGGCCGGGGAGGAAAGCCACAGCGAGAGCCCGATCACGATCGCGAGGCCGGCCGCCGCGCGCAGTGCGATCAGGGGTTCGAGCCGCGTCCGCTCGATCGTCAGCCCGGAACGCGCGACCTCCATCAGCGCCCTCAGCCACGTCACAGCGCCGAGCTTAGGCCGAGGTCAGGGCTGTCCGCGTCAGCCGCACCGAGGCCCGGCCCCTGGGTCGGCGGTCTCAACCGGCACCCGCGTCGCGGCCCCGTTCGTCATCCGGGAAGGAAGCTTCTTCTCCGTCGGTCTCGTGGTGCCGGGTGCCGCTGGCGGTTTGATGCCGGCGACGGGGTTGTCGTCGTACAGGCCGAGTCGGTGGGCGTCCAGCAGGATGGCCTTGAGTTTGCCGAAGGCGTTGTACTGCGTGGCCAGGCCGACGCCGTTGCGTTCCATCGTCCATGCGCCTGCTCCCCAGAGCCGGCGGAATGTGGTGCTCCAGCAGCGAGTCGAGGTGCCGCAAGGATGCCGGTCCAAGGGCTCGGTACGCGGTGGAACTTCATCGCGCGTCAGGACTGGATGGAAGGGCGACGGTTCGGTGTCGTGGAGGGGTACGACGGGGACCCGCTGCCCGCTCCGGAGTTGCCGAATGTTTCCTCAAGCCGCGAGGGAACAGGCGCTGAGCTGCGCGAATGGCGGTTGCTGGACGATCATGCGGGCGGGACTCCGGGGGCGCGCCGAGGTGACGGAAGTCCACCGGCCCTGCGAACGCGACCCCTTCAGCGCTGGACACGAACGAGGCTCGGCCGGGTTGCGGCGTCCCGGGTGGCTCGGAATCCTCCTTTCGTCGCTGTGGCCCGCAACCGGTCCCGTTTGCGCCGACGTATCCGACCCAACGAGATTGCCTGGTATGGACCTTGACAGGTCCATACCAATTCGCTTGAGTCTGTCTCGGTCCCACTCAACCCCCTGAAGGAGTGGTCTCGTGTCCAGACAACGGTTCATTGCTCTGCTCGCCGCACTTGCGGTGGCGGTAGGGCTCGCCGTACTTGTCCCGCTGGCGTCCCCCGCCTCCGCCGCCACCTGCGCCACCGCCTGGAATTCGTCCTCCGTCTACACCGGCGGCATGACCGCCTCGTACAACAGCCATAACTGGCAGGCCAAGTGGTGGACCCAGGGGGAGACCCCCGGCGCCGTGGACGTCTGGGCCGACCAGGGTGCCTGTAGCGGCGGCTCGGGCGGCGGCACCGGCACCACCTGCAACTATCCGGCGTGGGCCGCGGGTCACAACTACGTGACCGGTGACATCGTCAAGTACACGGACGGCAAGTACTACGTCGCCGAGCACGACAACCCCGGCTACGACCCGCTGATCAGCACCTGGTTCTGGGACCCCTACACCTGCGACGGCGGCACCACACCGCCGAACAACGGGTCCTTCGTCGTGAGCGAGGCGCAGTTCAACCAGATGTTCCCGAGCCGGAACTCGTTCTACACCTACAGCGGTCTGACCGCGGCGCTCAGCGCGTACCCCGGCTTCGCCAACACCGGCAGCGACACGGTGAAGAAGCAGGAGGCCGCGGCCTTCCTCGCGAACGTCGGCCACGAGACCGGCGGCCTCGTCCACATCGTCGAACAGAACACTGCCAACTACCCGCACTACTGCGACACGAGCCGGTCCTACGGCTGCCCGGCCGGCACGGCCGCCTACTACGGCCGTGGCCCGATCCAGCTCAGCTGGAACTTCAACTACAAGGCCGCGGGCGACGCCCTCGGCATCGACCTTCTGAATAACCCGAACCTCGTGCAGACCAACTCGGCGATAGCCTGGAAGACCGGCCTGTGGTACTGGAACACCCAGACCGGCCCCGGCACCATGACCCCGCACAACGCCATGGTCAACGGCTCCGGCTTCGGGGAGACCATCCGCAGCATCAACGGCAGCATCGAATGCAACGGCGGCAACCCCGGCCAGGTGCAGAGCCGGATCAACTCCTACCAGAACTTCGCCGCGATCCTCGGCGTCCCGACGGGCTCCAATCTGAGCTGCTGACCGTCGTTGAGTCGAGCTCGTATGTGTATGTCCATGCGTACGTGATGGTCGACGTGCCTCGCCTGCCAGGGCGGGGCGCGTCAGCCCATGTGTCGATATCCATTTAGCGCCGCGGACCTGGATGTCCTCTTACCGTGCTGCCGACGAGGTGGAGGCTTTCGGTCCGCCAAGGGCTTCTGGTGAAGCCGTCGAGGCAGGCGGCGGCCGCTGTTGCGGACGCGTTGTCGTAGCGGCGAGCGCGGGCCGGCGTGAGGTGCGGACGCGGCGGACGTTCGGTGAAGGCGAGGCCGCGGCCCCTCACCCGCGCCCGTACTGCTTCGGTCGACTCGTGCAGTTGGTCGAGATCCCCATCGATGCCGCTCCACAGCACCTCGCTCGTCGAAGTGTCCGCCACCGATCAGCGCCAGTTCGAGAGAGGGGCGGGCAGCTGCCACTTCGGTGGGGGAGTGAACGAAGCCGCTGGACGGCATGCACCGGCAGTTCGCCCAGGAAGGCCAAGGTGATGGACGGTACCGCCAGGGTTCTCCGGGGCGCCGTAGAAGACGAAGTCGTCGTCGAGTTCAGCAGGATGGCCTTGCGTTTTCCGAAGGCGTTGGGCTGCGTGGCCAGGCCAACTCCGTTGCTTCCATGGTCCGAATGAAGCCTTCGTCCACTTTGTGGTCGAACGTGTTCATGCGCCTGCTCGCCAGCGCCGGCAGGAGGTGGTGCTCCAGCAGTGAGTTGAGGTGCCGCGGGGACGCCGGCCCCAGGTCCCGTTGGCCGACCGTCCACTGCGCGGCGTAGTCCTCAAACCGCGACCCGCCGTAGGTTGCCATCCGTTCCGCTTTCGGCTGGCCCCCCGCCCGCCGTTGACCTGGGATAACATCCCATGGGCTCGGTACGCGGTGGAACTTCACCGGCCGCAGCCATCAGGACATCGTCGAGGCCCGCCAGGACTGGCAGGAGGCCTCGGACCGCTTCGGCGCGGTCGAGGGCTACCCCGGCGATCGCCTCCCCGCCCCCGCCCTCCCGCACGCCACGATCACCCCGCGCAAGAACCCGACCCGGCACTGACCGACTCCGGCCCGTACTTACCGGCACTGAAAGGCCCGCCATGACTCAGCCCGTGACCCCGCCCGTCGTCGAACGCCTCGACGCCCGCCACCGCTACACGATCCAGGTCGACGGCAGCACCGCCGGATTCACCGCGTACCGCGACCGGGACGACCGCCGGGTCTTCTTCCACACCGAGATCGACGACGCCCATGCCGGGCAGGGGCTGGCCTCGATCCTCGTACGGGAGGCCCTGGACGATGTACGCCGCGCGGGCCTGCGGATCGTGCCGGTCTGCCCGTACGTGGCGAAGTTCCTGAAGAAGCACGAGGAGTACGCCGACATCACCGATCCCGTCACCCCCGAGGTGCTGGAGTGGCTGGACGGGCAACTCAAGCGCTGACGCGGGGAGTTGTCGCAGAAGCGGCTCGCCCGCGCCGCCTCCACTCGAGCGCTGCCGACACCTCCACCGACAACGTCGGCGGCCCCGGACCGGCAGCGGCGGATCGTCGCGAACGCCCGAGCAGGCCGGTCATCGGAGCTCGTCGGGTTCGGACTTCTCGGCGGCGCCGATCGGCGGCCCGGCGTCGTCGCCCAGGTCGAACACGCTCTCCCGCAACGCCCGGATCACGCCGTCGAGGTCGGCGACACCCCGCATCAGCCTCCGGTGCGCGGGCCCCTCGCCGATCATCGCGGCCGTGCCGTGCAGGTTCAGCCCGGCGTCGAAGATCTTGCGGACCACGCTCTCGCGGAGACCGGCGGCGATCCGGTCCCGCTCCCGGGCCAGGGAGAGCTCGCGCACCTCCGCCTGCAGCGCCGCGTTGGCCACCAGCGAGGCTCTGATGCGGTCCCGCAGTCCATGGGCGGCCACCGCGATCAGCATGCCGAGAGCGCTCCAGAGCACCACGCGTCTGCCGATCACGGTGGCGGGGGTCGCCTGGGCGATGGACGACGCGGCCTGGACGGCCACCAGCGCCACCACCACGCACACCGACTCCCACCGGCGATGGAACAGCACCGACCAGATCAGGGGCACGAGAAGCACCAGACCCACACCGGAAGCCACACCCGATGCCAGGATCAACTCCAGTACGGAACCGGTGTAGAGCAGCGGCATCAGAACCGGGGACCACGCCGGCATCCGCTGCCACGGCAGCAGGAAAGCCCCGGCGCACGCGAGCAGGAGCGCGACGCTCGCCACGTACTCGGGCCACGAATTGACGCGGACGTCCGGTACCAGGACGCTGAGCGTGGCCACCACCGCGACCAGCCCGAACGGCAGGGCTCTCGACGTCAGGCCGGGCTGCTGGAACTGCCAGCCCACCGTGTCGCCGTCGGTGTCGGTAAGTGCCTGCCACGGATCGGTCGGTGACTTCACGGCACACCCCCGTCGTGCTGGAACGCTCAAAGGCCCCACCGGCGGGCATGTGCGACCGTGGGCATCATATCGGCGCACACCTGGGATATGCAGGGAAGTCGGCTTTCGAAAGCGCCGGGCCCGGGCGGGCCGGTGCTCGCTCAGGTGCGGTTGACGTTGGCGGTGAGCAGGCGGAGCAGGTGTTTGGCCGTGGCGTCCTGTTCGGGGGTGAGGCCCATGGCCTCGCCGATGGCCAGGGGGACGGCGTGGGCCTTCTCGCGCAGGTCCGTACCGGCCTCGGTGAGGCTGACGGTCACGGAGCGCTCGTCGTCCACGCGTCGCTGCCTGAGGATCAGGCCACCGGCCTCCAGGCGTTTCAGCAGCGGGGAGAGAGTGCTGGACTCCAGCTGGAGCGCGGCTCCCAACTCACGGACGGAGGCCGTCTGTTGATCCCACAGCACCAGCATGACCAGGTACTGCGGGTAGGTCAGCTCCAGCTCTTCCAGCAGGGGCCGGTAGCGCGCGGTCACCGACCGTGAGGCGGCGTACAGGGCGAAGCACAGCTGGTCCCGGAGGAGGAGCGAGCCCTGTTCTGCGGCGTGGTCCACGAGTGCGGTCCTAACGTCGAATCTCGGCACCGTCCACTTTACCAGTTCCTTATGCCCACGATCGTATACGGCTCGATTAAGTTGTGCACGACTCAATCGAGGGGTACCTTTCATGTCGTCCCCGTCGGACGGTCAACGCGGCCGTCGACACGACCCCTGAGGAGCACCTCATGTCCGAGTCCGTCACGCCCCCGGTGCTTGAACCGGCTGCCGCCGCCTTCGCCGAGGCCACCGCGAACCCGCCCTACCTCTTCGATCTCGGTCCGGTCGAGGGTCGTAAGGCCGTCGACGAGGTGCAGTCCGGCGAGATCGCGAAGCCGGAGATCGTCGAGGAGTGGATCACCGTCCAGGGCGGGCCCACCGGCTCGGTCAGGGCCCGCGTCGTCCGGCCCGCCGACGCGGAGGGGACGCTGCCGGTGATCGTCTACATCCACGGCGCGGGCTGGGTCTTCGGCAATGCCCACACGCACGACCGGCTCGTGCGCGAACTCGCCGTCGGCGCCGGGGCGGCCGTCGTCTTCCCCGAGTACGACCTGTCTCCCGAGGCCCGCTACCCGGTCGCGATCGAGCAGAACTACGCCGTCGCCCAGTGGGTCGTCCGCGAGGGGGCTGCCAACAACCTTGACGCCACCCGGATCGCGGTGGCCGGCGACTCCGTCGGCGGCAACATGAGCGCCGCGCTGACCCTGATGGCCAAGGAACGCGGCGATGTGCCGCTGGTGCAGCAGGTGCTCTTCTACCCGGTCACCGACGCGTCCTTCGACACGTCGTCCTACCACCAGTTCGCCGAGGGGTATTTCCTTCGCCGCGACGCCATGCAGTGGTTCTGGGACCAGTACACCACCGACGAGAACCAGCGGGCCGAGATCACCGCCTCACCGCTGCGCGCCACCACCGAGCAGCTGCAGGGCCTGCCCTCGGCCCTCGTCATCACCGGCGAGGCCGATGTGCTGCGCGACGAGGGCGAGGCCTACGCGAACAAGCTCCGGCAGGCCGGCGTCGCGGTCACGGCCGTGCGCTACCAGGCCGTCATCCACGACTTCGTGATGCTCAACCCGCTGCGCGAGACCCACGCCGCCGAAGCCGCCATCAACCAGGCCGTCGCCACCCTGCGCACGGCCCTCGGCACCGTGTAATCCCTTCCAGAGCTCAATCCGCGGCCCGGGCGGCACCCGCCGTCCGGGCTACGGCACGCGCGCCACGCCGACGTAGAAGCCGCTCGTCTCCTGCTGGGGAGCGGGCGAGTCCTTGTACCACTTGGTCGCTGTGACCAGCCCTGGATCAACCAGCTCCAGACCTTCGAAGAACGGCTCGATCTCGGCCCGCGTGCGCATGCGCAAGGGGATCTCGCCCTTGCGGTAGGTGGTGGTCACCGACTGTACGAGGTGCGGGTGCTCATCGGTGGTGCCGTGGGAGAACATGAAGTAACTGCCCGACGGCAGCGCGTCGAGAAGCGTGCGCGTCAGCCCGTACGGGTCCTCTTCGTCGGTGACGAAGTGCATCAGCGCGATCATCGACAGCGCGATGGGGCGGGTGAAGTCCAGGAACGACCGCGCGTGGTCGAGGATCGTCTCGGGCCGGCGGACGTCGGCCTCCTCGTAGTCGGTGGCCCCCTCCGCGCTGCTGACCAGGAGCGCTTCCGCGTGCCGCAGCACGATGGGGTCGTTGTCGGCGTAGGCGATCCGCGCCGACGGCACGATGCCCTGCACGATCTGGTGCAGGTTCGGCTCGGTCGGGATCCCCGTGCCGATGTCGAGGAACTGGTCCATGCCGTTGCCTGCCAGCCAGGCCGCCGCGCGGTGCATGAACGCACGGTTGCGCATGGCGTTGTGCCGCGCCTCGAGCGGCAGCTTCTCCGCCACTTCCTGGTCGACCAGATAGTTGTCCTTGCCGCCCAGCAGCCAGTCGTAGACGCGAGCCGGGTGGGGCTTGCTCGTGTCGATTCGGCTTCCGGAGAACTGTGCCGTCATGCCTGACTCCAGCGTGCGTTGGATCGCTGACCGGTTCACCGGGCCCGGTTCGGCGCCCTGGGCGAGACCGTGAAGGATCTGGTGATTATGCCATTGGCCATGCCTTCACTCAGAGCGTTGTGGCGGCGGTGACCGCGTCCAGGGCCACGGTCAGTTCCTTGCCCGCGTGTGTCCAGGCCCAGGCCCGGCGTTCGGGGCCGTACCGGCGGGGCACTGTTTCGACCAGCATGATCAGGTAGAGGTAGGCGCGGTACAGCTGGTAGCGCAGACGCATGGAGTCGGTGAAGGGGGCTCGGCCGCCGGCTGCCGCGTAGCCGGTCAGGAAAGCCTCGTCCTCTTCGATGTCGCCGAACAGGGCGAGGGAGACGAACTCGGCGACCGGATCGCCGAAGAACATGCGCTCACCGTCGATGATGCCGCTGAGGGAGCGGTGGCCCGGCGGGCCGTCGAGCAGCAGGTTGCCCTCCCACAGGTCGAAGTGGACCACGGCGGGCCGGGTGACATCGTCCAGGACGTCCGCGGCTGAGGCGAGAATGGTGCGCACCGTGCCCACGGGCCGCGGCAGTTGGGCGTGGAAGCGCTCGGCGTCGTCGAGGACGGCGTCGGTCATCTCGGTGAATGCCTGCCGCCACGTGGCCGGAGGCGGCCCGAACGGGCGGGCGGGGTACCCGAAGGCGGGGCCGGTCAGAGTGTGCAGCCGTGCGACATGCCCGCCCAACTCCGCCCGCAACAAGCCCCGTTCGTGGGTCTGTAGATCTTGCCCGGTTTGCTGCCAGGGGACTCCGGGACGTTCGGTCATGACGAGGCCGGTCACCGTCGCCGGGTCGCCGTCCAGTTGGGTGTGCACCACGCGCGGCATCGGCACCCCGTCGACGCGGGACGCGGCGTCGTAGTACACACTCTCCGCGCGCAGCAGATCGTGCTCGTAGGTCAGCGTGGTTCCGCCGGTGGCGGGCGGCGGCAGTTTCACGACCCAGCGCCGCCGGTCGCGCAGTACGACCCTGACGAGGGTGTTGTAGGTGCCTCCGGTCAGCGGCGCCGACTCCTGGATGTCTTCGGGGATGACGGCTGCCGCGGCGAGTGTGCGGAGCACCGGCGGGCTGAGCGGCAGGGTCATGGGTGCTCCTTGGTGAGTGCGGGACGGGGGCGAGGCGGCCTCTGCGTCAACTGGCCGCGATGCGCGCGAGGTTGAAGAGGCTCCAGTCGTTCCAGTGTCAGCCCTTCACGTGGCAGGAGGGGCGTGTATGGCGACGTTCGTTCTCGTTCCACCGACCGCGCTCCACACCAACTCACGTGCGAACGCTTGGCGTTGTCACCCTCACGGGGACGTTTCGGCTGAGGCGCGGCGGACAGGTGGGATGCAGACAGGCGGAGGCGACTCCCAAGAAGCCTCCGACATGAAGCGATTGACATGAAGCGATTGACATGAAGCGATTGACATGAAGCTTCCTACACAGTCCGCGGACAACGCTCGCGGCGGAGAGGACAGATCCATGAACGACAGCGTCCAGGTCTCCGGCACCACGAGTGAGCACCTCGCAGCTCCGGACCGCCTCATCGGTTACGCGGTCGAGGCGAGTGACGGCCCGATCGGCACGGTCGACCCCTACTCGCAGGAGGTCGGCGCCGAGCATCTCGTCGTCGACACGGGCGGACCGCTGCTCAGCAAGAAGGTGCTGCTGCCGCGTTGGACCGTCGCGCACGTCGACGAAGTGAACCGGACCGTGCACGTGACCCACGCGCAGGACCGGATCAAGGCGGCCCCGCGCTTCGACAGGGACATGCGCGTCACCGACCCCGGCTACCGCGCGCAGATCGACGACCACTACCGCGGGGAGCCCGCTCACTGACGGGCCTGCGACAGGCAGTGGGGTCACCCACGCCGGCGCGGGCGTGGTCAGTGGGACCTGGTCGCCATCCGGCGGGCGAGCGCGCGCAGGCCGTCAGAGGCCTCGGGCGGAAGGTCGCACCCGTACAGAGCGTTCAGGGCGCAGCCGAGGTGATGCTGGGCGAGCGTGTGAGCGGCGGCGTGTCCCCCGAGGGCCTCGATCAGGGCGGTGGCCTCGCGGGTCTGCGCCGCGTCGAGCGTGGAGTCCGTGTCGAGCAGGTCGCGGAGCCGCCCGGCTTCCCGCCCGGCCGCGTGCAGGGCGGCCACCACCGGCAGTGTCTTCTTCCGCGCGGCGAGGTCACCGCCGACGGGCTTGCCGGTGCGGCGCGGGTCTCCCCAGATGCCGAGGACGTCGTCGGCGATCTGGAAGGCGATGCCCGCGTGCCGTCCGAAGCGCTCCAACGCCTCGACCGCCACCGCCGGAGCGCCCGCGAGCAGGGCGGCCAACTCGCAGGCCGCGGCGGTCAGCGCGCCCGTCTTGCCCGCCGCCATGGCCACGTAGGCGTCCACGGTGATGTGCCGCTCGTCCTCGAAAGCGAGGTCGTCGCTCTGGCCCCGCACCAGGGCGTCCATCACCCGCACGCCCGCGTCGACGGCCGCGATGTCCCCGGTGTCGGTCAGCACCCGCAGCGCGAGCGTCATCAGGGCGTCGCCGGCCAGGAGCGCGGCCGGTGTGCCGTAGGCGACCCAGGCGGCAGGCCGGCCGCGGCGGGTCCGGTCGCCGTCCATGATGTCGTCGTGCAGCAGGGAGAAGCCGTGCAACAGCTCCACGGCGACGGCCGCCGTGATCGCTCGGCGGGGCTCGGGACCACCGCGGGCCGCGGCCAGGGCCAGCCGGGCCCGCAGCGCCTTCCCCCGGTGCCGGGTGCGCAGGTCGCGGCAGGTGTCCGGGTCGAATCCCATGTGATACGCCGCGACCGGACGCACCCGTGGCGGGAGCCGGTCGAGAGCGGTCAGGAGCGCCGCGTCGACCTCGACGAGGTCGCCGGCGTCGGACGCGGGGGCGGGCAGATCGGGCAGAGGGGCGGCGGGGCAGGTCTCAGACAGAGTCATGGGCTCTCGGGGATCGATGGGGTGGGCAGCGCGGTGAAGCTCGGCCAAGCAAAACCGTACGTCAGACTCCGCGCGGGCCAAGGGGGCGGCGGTCGCCGTTCGCCGCGCGTGTCGAGGCCACGGCAGGTTCGCTGTCCGCAGGACTGGGCACGCGGTGGGGGCGGCCGGCCGCCACGGCGGACGAGCCGCTCGGCGCTCGGCCGCAGGTGTGGAACGAGAGGGCAACAAGGGCAACAGGAGGCACCGATGAACTTCGTGAAGATCGCCTACAAGCCGCTCGGCATCGGGCTCGGCATGGCGTCGGGCGCGGTGGCGGGCGCCGTCTTCCAGCAGGTGTGGAAGCGGGTCGGGCATGAGGAGGACGCGCCCGACGCCACGGACGAACAACGCCACTGGCGCGAGATCCTGATCGCCGCCGCTCTGCAGGGGGCCATCTTCGCCGTGGTCCGGGCGGCCGTCGAGCGAGGCGGCGCGCGGACCACGCAACGGCTCACCGGCGTCTGGCCGGATTGATCCCTCCCGGGACGTCCACCGCGTGTGCGGCCCGGCGCAGGTCGTGCCTTACTGGAACGTGGCCGGGGCAGCGCCCCTCGTAGCGCTCATGTTGAGACGAGCGGATCGGGGCACCCGGCGGGGGCACCGACAGGATCGGACCCCCCACGCGAACGCGGGAGACAGCAATGGCGCGGCGTCATCGAATGATCAAGGCGAGCCCCGCGGCGGTATGGACCGTCCTCGCGGACGGCAGCCGGTACGTGGACTGGGTGGTGGGGACCTCGTCGTCCCAGCCCGTGAGCGGCCGGTGGCCGGCTGTTGGGGCGGCCATCGAGTACGAGGTGCCGCTGGGCCCGGTGCGGCTCCATAACGAGACGGTCGTACGGTACTGCGAACCCGGCACCCTGTTGGAGCTGGAGGCGAAAGCAGGATTCCTGGGCACCGCGCGGATCTCCTTGCAGCTACGACCGTGGGGCGAGCGCTGCCTGGTGACGGTCGACGAACACCCGCTGCACGGCGCGGCCGGCACCTTGCACAACTTCGGGGCGGAAGCGGTGATCCAGCTGCGGCACCGCGCGATGCTCGCCCGCCTGGCGCGGGTCTGCGAAGCCGAGCAGGCACATCCCAAGAACGGCGACGGCCCGGCGACCGCCGGGAGCGGCGCGCGCCACCACGCGAGCGGCGAGGGTCATGCCTGACGCGGTGGTGATCGGCGCCGGCCCCAACGGGCTGGTGGCGGCCAACCTGCTGGCGGACGCAGGCTGGAGCGTGACGGTGCTCGAGGAGCAGCCGGAGCCCGGCGGCGCGGTCCGCCACGACCGCGGCGTGCACCCGGACTTCGTCAACGACCTCTTCAGCTCCTTCTACCCGCTGGCCGCTGCGTCCCCGGTGCTCGAGCAGCTTCGGCTGCATGAGCACGGCTTGCGGTGGAGCCATGCGCCCAGCGTGCTGGCGCACCCCCTCACCGACGGCCGCTGCGCGGTCCTCGACAGAAGAATCGACGTCACGGCCGCCTCGCTCGACCGCTTCGCGGCGGGGGACGGGGCGGCCTGGCGGCGCCTGCACGACGTGTGGGAGGACGTCCGCCCCGACATC
The DNA here is from genome assembly GCF_044765445.1 of Streptomyces sp. NPDC102467. Classification (NCBI taxonomy): domain Bacteria; kingdom Bacillati; phylum Actinomycetota; class Actinomycetes; order Kitasatosporales; family Streptomycetaceae; genus Streptomyces; species Streptomyces sp. NPDC102467. The sequence goes on from NZ_JBIWKA010000018.1 coordinate 49,727, forward strand.
CTGGGAGCGTTGTTCACCCCGTTCCCGCCCATCCGTTCGGGTGCACGCCTCGCCTACCGGCTCCGGACGGCCGGTGGGCTGCGCCTGGCCCGCTCGCTGGTGCTCCCGGCACGGCGGCTTGGCGAGGAGGAGTTCGTCGGCGAGGGCGGCCGGATCCTGCTCGCGGGCAACGCCCTCCACGCCGACCTCGCGCCCGAGGCCTCGGGCAGCGGCGGGTTCGGCTGGCTCATGGCGATGCTGGGGCAGACGTACGGCTTCCCCGTGCCGGTCGGCGGATCAGGCGAACTCGTCCGGGCCCTGGTCGCACGACTGGAGGCGCGCGGCGCGACGGTGCAGTGCGGCCGCAAGGCGGAACAGATCGTCGTGCGGGGCGGCCGGGCGGTCGCGGTGCGCACGGCCGACGCTGAGACGGTGGCCGCGTCGCGCGCCGTGCTCGCGGACGTGTCCGTGCCCGTGCTGTACGGCGATCTGGTCGCTCCTGAGCACCTGCCGTCCCAGCTCATGGACGACCTGCGCCGCTTCCAGTGGGACTTCAGCACTTTCAAGGTGGACTGGGCGCTCGACGGGCGGGTGCCCTGGCAGGCCGAGGAAGCGGCCGGGGCCGGCACCGTCCATCTGGCCGACGGCGTGGACGAACTCACCCGGTTCGCCGCGCAGATCGCCATGGGTCAGGTGCCCGACCGGCCCTTCTCGCTCTTCGGCCAGATGACCACCTCGGACGCCACCCGCTCACCCAGCGGGACCGAGTCCGCCTGGGCCTACACCCACGTCCCGCAGCACATTCGGGGCGACGCGGGCGACGAGAAGATCACCGGAACCTGGGACAGCCGGGAGCAGGAGGTCATGGCCGACCGGGTGGAGCGACAGGTGGAACGGTTCGCCCCCGGCTTCCGTTCGACGATCCGCGCGCGCCGCATTCTGGCCCCGCCCACCCTGGAAGCCCTCGACCGCAATCTGCACGGAGGCGCGATCAACGGCGGTACCGCGGCCATGCACCAGCAGCTGGTGTTCCGGCCCGCGCCGGGGACCGGCCGCGCGGAGACCCCGGTGACCGGCCTGTATCTCGCATCCGCGGGCGCCCACCCCGGCGGCGGGGTCCACGGCGCGCCGGGCGCCAACGCGGCACGCGCCGCGCTGCGCCGCCGGGCACCGGCCCCACTCGCCGCGGCGCAGCGCGTCCTGGCAGGCCGCGACCGTACGGGCCGCAAGCCGCAGAAGTGACCAGGAAAGGGCGAACACGCATGCAGGACAGCCCGCTGGCAGGCCGTACGGTCGTCGTGACCGGGGCCGCGCGAGGCCTCGGCGCCGCCCTCGCCCGGGAACTCGCCCACCGCGGTGCCCGGATCGCCTTGCTCGGCCACGAGAAGGACGCCCTCGAACGAGTGGCGGCCGACCTGCCCACACCCGCACTCGCGCTCGAAACGGACGTCACCGACGCCGAGGCACTGCGGGCCGCGGCGGACACCGTGCGGACCCGGTTGGGACGCCCGTCCGCCGTCGTCGCCAACGCGGGAATCGCCGAAGCCGGCTCGCTCCGCACGGCGAACCAGCAGACGTGGCGCCGCGTCATCGACGTGAACCTCACCGGGAGCGCGTTGACCGGGCAGACCTTCCTGCCGGACCTGGTCCACACCCGGGGCTACTACCTGCAGATCGCCTCGCTGGCCGCCGTCGGAGCCGTACCCATGATGAGCGCGTACTGCGCCTCCAAGGCCGGAGCGGAGGCCTTCGCGCACGCCCTGCGCACCGAGACGGCCCACCTCGGCGTTGCGGTGGGCGTCGCCTATCTCAACTGGGTCGACACCGACATGCTCCACGACGCGGACACCGACCCCGCGCTGAGGGACGTGCGCGCCATGCTGCCGCCCCCGGCCCGCCGGATCTCCCCGGTCGGACCCGTCGTCGCCCGGCTCGCGCACGCCGTGGAACACCGACGGACCTCCGTCTACCTACCCGGCTGGCTGCGCCTCGCCCAGGCGGGACGCGGACTGCTGCCGCCCGTCATCAGCCGCGTCGCCCGAGCCCACTACCAGCGCCTGGCAGCCGGCCAGCCCCTCCACCAGTCGGGCCCCCTGGGTCGGGGCGGCCGCGCCGACGGGGCCGTTCCGGACCGGAGCCGGGGCGCGGATCCCCGTCGGATCAGGTAGTCAGGAGTGGTGGAAAACGACACGACTGACCGGTTCGTACGCGTGCGGGGCGCGAGCGAGCACAACCTGCGGAGCGTGGACGTCGACGTTCCTCGCGACGCGATGGTCGCCTTCACCGGGGTCTCCGGTTCGGGCAAGTCCTCGCTCGCCTTCGGCACGCTCTACGCCGAGGCCCAGCGGCGGTACTTCGAGTCCGTCGCGCCCTACGCCCGACGTCTGCTGCAGCAGGTCGGCGCGCCGCAGGTCCAGGAGATCACCGGGCTGCCGCCCGCCGTGGCGCTGCAACAGCGACGCGGAACCCCGACGTCGCGGTCCACGGTCGGCACCCTCACCACGCTCTCCAACCTCCTGCGCATGCTCTACTCGCGGGCCGGGAACTACCCGCCGGACGCCGAGCGCCTGGAGGCCGAGGCCTTCTCGCCCAACACCGCGGCCGGTGCCTGCCCGCACTGCCACGGGCTCGGTGTCGTGCACGACGTCGCGGAGGACCTGCTCGTCCCCGATCCGTCGCTGAGCATCCGGGACGGGGCGATCGCGGCCTGGCCCGGCGCCTGGCAGGGGGCGAACCTGCGCAGCGTCGTGAGCGGCCTGGGCATCGACATCGACAAGCCGTGGCGCCGGCTGAGAAAGAAGGACCGGGACTGGCTGCTCTACACCGACGAACAGCCGTCGGTCCTCATCGAGCCGGAAGAGGACCGCATCGACTACGGCTACTACGGCAAGTTCTGGAGCGCCCGCGCGCACGTCATGCACGTCCTCGCCGACTCCAAGAGCGAGCGGATGCGCGAACGGGCCCTGCGGTTCGTGCGCAGCGTGCCCTGCCCGGAGTGCGAGGGGAGCGGTCTGAGACCGGAGGCGCTCGCGGTGACGTTCGCCGGTCACACCATCGCCGACATCAACGCGCTGCCCCTCACCGACGTGGTGAAACTCCTGCGGCCCGTCGCGGACCTGCCCGACGCCGCGGCGGCCACGGCGAACGCCCGGTCGGGGGAGGGGACGGAGGTGGCGGTCCGGATCTGCGCCGACATCGTCGCGCGCGTACAGGTACTGCTCGACCTCGGCCTGGGCTACCTCGGTCTCGGCCGTCGCTCCACGACACTGTCGCCCGGCGAGGCACAGCGACTGCGGATCGCCACCCAACTCCGTTCGGGTCTCTTCGGGGTCGTGTATGTGCTCGACGAACCTTCCGCGGGACTGCATCCGGCGGACGCGGAGCCCCTGTTGGACGTGCTGGACCGGCTGAAGGCGGCGGGCAACTCGCTGTTCGTCGTGGAGCACGACATGGACGTCGTACGACGGGCGGACTGGGTCGTCGACATCGGTCCCGGCGCGGGCGAGGGCGGCGGCCGCGTGCTCTACAGCGGCCCTGTGCCCGGCCTGGAACAGGTGGCGGAGTCGGCCACGAGCCAGTACCTGTTCGGCCGCGCGGAACCGTTCGAGAACCGTCCCCGCAAGCCGCAGGGCTGGCTGCGCCTGGGCGGCGTCTCCCGGCACAACCTCCACGACGTGTCCGTGGCCGTCCCGCTGTGTGTGCTGACGGCGGTCACCGGGGTGTCGGGATCCGGAAAGTCGACGCTGGTCACCCAGGTGCTGGCCGACGTCGTACGCGACCACCTCGGAGCGGCGCCCGACGAGCCCGACGAAGCGGTGGCCGCGATGGACGCGCGGGAGGTCTCGGGCCTGGAGACGTTCGACCGTCTGGTCCGGGTCGATCAGCGGCCCATCGGTCGCACACCCCGGTCCAACCTGGCCACGTACACGGGGATGTTCGACGCGGTACGCAAGCTGTACGCGGGGACGGACGAGGCCACGGCTCGCGGATACACGGCCGGGCGGTTCTCCTTCAACGTCGCCGAGGGACGGTGCGAGACCTGCCAGGGCGAAGGGTTCGTCGCGGTCGAACTGCTCTTCCTGCCCGGCACCTACGCGCCGTGCCCGACCTGTCGGGGCACGCGGTACAACGCCGAGACCCTCGAGGTGACGTACCGGGAGAAGAACATCGCCGACGTGCTGGCCATGTCCGTCGACACCGCCGCACAGTTCCTTGCCGACGTCCCGAGCGCGTCCCGGAGCCTTGAGACGCTCCGCGAGGTGGGCCTGGGATACCTGCGGCTCGGCCAGCCGGCGACGGAGCTCAGCGGCGGCGAGGCCCAGCGCATCAAACTCGCCACCGAACTGCAGCGGGCCCGGCGCGGCCATGCGCTCTATCTGCTCGACGAGCCGACGGCGGGGCTGCACCCCGCGGACATCGCGCTCCTGTTGCGGCAGTTGCACCGGCTCGTCGACGCGGGCAACACGGTCGTCCTGGTCGAACACGACCTGGACACCATCGCCACCGCCGACTGGGTCATCGACCTCGGTCCTGGCGGCGGCGACGCGGGCGGCCGGGTGATCGCCGCCGGGCCACCCGAGAAGATCGCCCGGTCCAGGCGCAGCGCCACCGGACGGTATCTGTCGCCCCGGCTGACGCACGGCCGGTGACCCTCCGGCCGTGACATACGGTGTTCGCGGCTCGCGGCAAGCGCGCCACCTCGGGGTCGAGATCGGAGTGATTGATGAAGGCGGTCCGCTTCAGCCGGTTCGGGGGCCCGGAGGTCCTGGAGATCGTGGATCTCCCCGCCCCGCACCCGGGGCCGGGCCAGATCCGGATCGCGGTGCGCGCGGCCGGCGTCAATCCGAGCGACTGGAAGAAGCGCCAGGGCCTGATGGACGAGGACCTCCCGCAGACCATGGGCCACGAGGCGGCGGGCGTCGTCGACGAGCTCGGCGAGGGCGTCGCGGACGTGGCCGTCGGCGACCGCGTGTTCGGTTTCTCCGCCGAGCCCCTCGCCCAGGCCGAGCTGACCGTACTGTCCCACTACGCGCCGATCCCGCCGTCGCTCGACTTCCCCGGCGCCGCCGCACTGCCGGCCGCTGTCGAGACAGCCACCCGTGCGCTCGACCAGCTCGGTGTCGGAGGGGGCAGCACGCTGCTCGTCAACGGGGCCTCCGGCAGCGTCGGCAGCGCCGCCGTTCAGCTCGCCGTGGCGCGCGGCGCGCGCGTGATCGGCACCGCGAGCCCGGCGAACCACGCGTATCTGCGCTCCCTCGGGACCGAGCCCGTCGCCTACGGCGAAGGTCTCGTCGAGCGCGTTCGCGCGCTCGCGCCCGAGGGCGTCGACACGGCGCTCGACGTCGCGGGCAGCGGTGTCCTGCCCGAGCTCATCGGGCTCGCGGGCGGTCCGGAGCACGTCGTGACGATCGCCGACTTCACGGGCGCGCGGGAGCACGGGGTGCTGTTCAGCCGCGGGGACAGCGGCCGTGCGGTGCACGCGCTCGCCGGGATCGGCGAGCTGATCGAGGCCGGCCGTTTCTCGCTGCCGGTCGCGCGGACCTTCCCGCTCACCGAGGTCGCGCAGGCGCACCGCGTCGGCGAGAGCGGTGACGTACGCGGGAAGCTCGTGCTGCTGGTCGACTGATCCGGTCTCGACATCCACGTACGCAGCCGGTCGGTGACTGTCTTTTCCGGTTCCACTTGCGTAGCAGAAAGGGCAGCCGATGACCGTTTCCGACATGATGACGTAGCGGACCGTGACCAGGGAGTGCGGATGATGTGAAAGCGTCGCAGGTCAATGAGGGTTTCGTACGGGCCGGTACGAGCCGCGAGCAGTGGCGTTGAGCCGCACATGAATGATCGGCGTGAACACGATGAGTACGTCAGCGGCGTACGGGCCGAACTGACCGGCGGCTACTGGCTCGACACCCCCGGTCGCAAAGGGCACGGATCCGGCGAGTGCCGCTGGTGCAAGGCGCTGCTGAAAGCCGAAACCGCGGCCAGGGCGCGGCGGAAGAGGCCGGCGTGAAGACCGTGAAGGCGCGTCCATGACGGCGGCGATCGGCGGTAGGCTCGTGCATCGTCGACCTCACTTTCGGACGGGAGCGTGCTGGAATGCCCCGAAGTCTGCCTTCCCGCACCCCTGAGCACGTGGCCCGCGCCGCGTGCCATGTGTCGGAGCTGCTCGAGGTGCTGTGGGGGCGTGGCCAGGAGGCCGCTTCGACCGGCCCGCTCCCGCCCTCGCAGTTCCGGGCGCTGACGGTGATCGAGGATCAGCAGCGGGTCAATCAGCGGGACCTGGGCGAGGCGCTCGGCTCGCGACCGTCCTCGGTGAGCCGCTTGTGCGACCGACTGGAGGCCGCCGGCCTGGTGGAGCGGCTGGCCAGCACCACCAGCCGCCGTGAGGTGGATCTGCGGCTGAGCCGACGTGGATCAGCCGTCCTCGATGACTTCCGCGCGTCGCGCGCGCGGGAGATCGAGGCAGTGCTGCGGACCATGTCACCGGCCCATCTGCGGACGTTGGCCGAGGGCCTCGAGCAGTTCCAGGACGCGGCCGCGGCGCACATCGGTCCGAGCACCGACCAGGGCGGAGCCGGGGGCTCCGGCTCCTCGGAAGCCATCGCCTGAACGGGTGGGGTCGGCGCGGGATAGACTCCTTCGACAGTTGCCACATGGCAATGTTTTTGGTGCTGTGACGTTCCCGTTCGGCTCGTAGGTGCGGTTCGGTGGCGTCCGACGCCCGTTCTCGTCTCCCGCTCGGCAGCCGGCTCGACCATTGAAGAAGGCTGTCGTGAAGAACTTTCTTGCCGCGGAACGCGCTGTCCGCACCGCCGCGCCCTTCGGGCTGCTGGAGGCGGTGCGCGAGACGTTGAGCGAGCACTACGGCGCCCTGAGCGTCGAACTGCTGATGGCCGACTACGGTCTCACCTTCCTGCAGCCGGTGACGGAGTTGCCGCACACCTCCGAGCCGCTGTCCGTCCACGGCAGCCCGGCGGGGCGGGCTTTCGCCAGCCAGGATCCGCGCAGTCATGCCGTGAGCGGCGGGGGAGCGGTGGATCTCTTCCTGCCGGTGACCGTCCGCGGCGACAGACTCGGCATCCTTTCCGTGCGGGTTCCGGAAGAGAGATGCACGCCGCAAGAGGTGGCGGAGCTCACCGATCTCGCGGAGATCCTCGGCCGCGAGATCGTTGTCGCCGACCGGGACACCGACGTCTATCTGCAGGCGCGCAGGGCCAGCCGACTCACCCTGGCGGCGGAGATGCAGTGGCAACTGTTGCCGGGGCGGGCCTGTACCCGTACGGAATACGCGATCGGCGCGCAGCTCGAGCCCGCGTACGCCATCCACGGCGACAACTTCGACTGGGCTGTGACCAGCGAGACACTCACCCTCACCATCACGAACGGCATGGGGGAGGGGATCGGCGCCGCGCTCCTCACCAACCTCGCCGTCAACGCCCTGCGGAACGCCCGGAGGGCCGGAATCGGCATCGCCGATCAGGCGGCCCTCGCCGACCAGGCGCTCCATGCGCAGCACCGGGGCGAGGAGTACGTCTCGACCCTGCTGCTCTCCTTCGAGCTGGAGACGGGCCGGGTGTGGGCGGTGGACGCGGGATCGCCCCAACTGTGGCGACAGCGTGGCATGACGGTGGAGCACATTCCCTTCGAGGCTCAACTGCCTCTGGGCATGTTCGAGGAGACCGACTACGTGGCGCAGGAGTTCCACGTGCGGCCCGGCGACCGTCTGCTGTTCGTGAGCGACGGCGTCTATGCCGCGCTGTCCGAGACGGGGGAGGAGTACGGCGAGCGGATGCTCGCGCGGGCGATCCAGGCCGCGAGCCTGCTGCCGGCGTCGGCGGTGCCCCGCGCGATCCTGCAAGAACTGGCGGACTACGTGAACGCTGTCGCCGACGATGACGCCCTCGTCGTGTGTTTGGACTGGTTCGGACGCGAAACCCGGTCCTGAACCCGACCCTTCGCGGGCCCCACGGCGGAGCGTCCGGGGTGGTGGTTGCCAGACACCTTCAGTCATGCAACTGTTGCCCTATGGAAACTGTGACCGTGCATGCTGAACCCGGAGCGGGGCAAGTCCGCTGCCGTCGGCGACGGTTGCTGTCCTGAGATTCCCCAGCGAAGGGTGGTGGGGATCCGCAGTGCGCGGGTCCCACATGATGATTTCCCCCACGGAGCCGACTAGCTCCCGAGGTACCGACGCGGACACCGCCGTCGGCCCGCGTGACCCGTATCCGACGGTCACCGTGGACGAGGCGGGCCGCGTCCTGTCCTGCAACGACCAGGCGAACGCGCTCCTCGAAGGCCTGCGCGCCGGGGCGTTGTTGGTGGACACGGCGCCCGCCTGGCTGGCCCAGGCGCACGCCGAGGCGCTCAAGAGCGAGGACCCCGAGCTGCCGGTGGCGTGGGGCCGGGTCGACGAGCGGACGGTGGACGCCTTTCCCAGCCGCGGACCCGACGGAGCGGTGTCCTGGTGGCTGGTCGACGACGGCGATCTGCGTTTCGCGAAAGACCAGTTGGAGAGCGAGCGGACCCGCTCGCGGGTTCTGCAGGAGGTCTCCAGCGAGCTGCTGGCATCGCTGAACGCGGACCGCTGTATGGAGGTGACCGCCCGGATGGCCGCGCAGCATCTCGCGGACGCGGCGGTCATCGTCGGTGTCCGCGCAGGCCGGACGTACCCCGTCACCCGCTGCACCACCGGGGGGCAGGTGGTGCAGGAGAAGATCACGCTGGACCCCGGCGACCTGCCGGGCCTGTCCGAGGCGCTGCTGGGCTTTCCGCCGGTGCCCTCGCGCTGGATCGATCCGGCCCAGGTCCCCGAGTGGGCGGTCCCGGCGCAGTTCACGGCCAACGGCGGACAGATCGGCTCGGTCGTGGTGGTTCCGCTGCCCGGTCACGGCCTGCCCGCCGGTGCCATCGTGATGATGCGCCACAGCGAGGAGGCGGCGTTCACCGAGGCCGAGGAGGCCTTCGCCCGGCTGTTCGCCGCCCGCGCCGGCGCGGCGCTGTCGGCCGCCCGGATATACGCCGAGCAGACCCACATCACCGATGTCCTGATGCGGGAGTTGCTGCCGCCCGTGCTGCAGGGCGTGCGCGGCGTCGACTTCTCCGGCCGCTACCGCGCGGCTGCCGCCAGCGAGCGGATCGGCGGTGACTTCTATGACGTCTACCCCGCCGACAGCGACGAGGCGGAGACGTTCGCGGTCCTGGGCGACGTGTGCGGCAAGGGCCTCGAGGCAGCCGTGCTCACAGGGAAGATCCGCAACACGATCGAGGCGCTGCTCCCGTTCGCGGCCGACCACCATCGGGTACTCACCCTGCTGAACAACGCGCTCCTGACCTCACATCACACGCGCTTCGCGACGCTGGCCCTCGCCTCGGTGAAGCGCGAGGGAAGTCGCGTACGGCTGCGCGTGTCGAGCGGAGGTCATCCCACTCCGCTCATCGTGCGAAGCGACGGGCAGGTCGAGGAAGCCGACACACAGGGCATGCTGATCGGCGCCCTGCCCACCGACATGGTCAAGGTCACCACGGCAACCGTGGAACTCCAGCCGGGGGAGACGTGCCTGCTGTACTCCGACGGCATCACCGAGGCGCACGGCGGCCCGCTCGGCGACGTCATGTTCGGTGAGCAGCGCCTTCGCAACACGCTGGCCCGGTGCGCGGGCCTGCCGGCCGAAGCGGTCACCGAGTACGTACAGATGGTCGCGTCGCAGTGGATCGACGGCGGCCCGCACGACGACATGGCCGTGCTGGCCATCACCGCACCGCGCAATAACCACCTCACCGCGGTGGACGGCCACACCCGGGGCAGGTTCACAGCATGACAACAGGTGAGACAACCGCAGGCGCCCCCGCGGCGCTGACCTACAGCGACCTGCGCGAGCAACTGTGGCGAGCACTGATCGACTGCGACGACACGCACGCTGTCGCGCTGGTGCGCTACGCCGTGGGTGAAGGCGATCCCGCACGGGTGGCGGCGGTGGCCGAGCGGGTGCTCCTCGAACTGATCGCCCCGGCGCAGGAACGAGTCGGCGTCGAGTGGGCGGCCAACAGGATCACCATCGCGCAGGAGCACGCGGCGACCGCGATCAACGAGCGATGCGTCTCTGCCGTCGCCGACGCGGCCGCGCCCGTCCTGGGCAGCCCGGTTCGGGGCCGCGTGACGGTGGCGTGCGTGGACGGCGAATGGCACGCGCTGCCCGCCCGCCTGGTCGCCGAAGTCCTGCGCCTGCGGGGGTGGAACGTCGACTATCTGGGAGCGCAGGTCCCCACCGAGCACCTCATCGCCCACCTCCACCAGCGCCCTTCCGACGCCGTGCTGCTCTCCTCCTCCATACCCTCCCATCTGCCCACGGCCCACGCGGCGATCAGCGCCTGCCGGACCACCGGCACGCCCATCCTGGCCGGCGGCGCCGCGTTCGGCCCGCAAGGCCGTTACGCGCACCGGATGCAGGCGGCGTGGGCTCCGCACGCCGTCGGCGCGCACACTCTGTTGGAGCAGGGGCTCGACCGGCCCGTCGTCGACGCGGCCCGCCTGCCCGACCTGGATCTGCCGCACCTGTCCGACCAGGAATACACCTTGGTCAGACAGACGAAACGGCAGCTGGTCAAGCAGACTCTCGCCGACGTCGAGGATGCTTTTCCACCGATGCGCTCCTACAGCGAGCTTCAACGGGAGCGCACGGCCGAGGACATCGACCACATCGTCACCTACCTGGTCACCGCCCTCTACGTCGACGACGCCGAGCTGTTCACCACGTTCGTCGCCTGGACCGTCGGCATACTCGACGCGCGAGGCGTCCCTCCGCGGAGTCTGTTGCCCGCACTGGACTCACTGCTGCACCAGCTGAACGATTTCCCGCGCGCCACCGGCATCCTCGCCGCAGCGCGCGGAGCGCTGACCGTTCCCGGACCCGGGCAGGCCGCATGACTACCCACGCCGCACTGAACCTCGAGTCGTCCGCATCGCGCGGCGGCGTGCTCACGCTCCGCGTCACCGGGGCTCTCGACTACGACACCAGTGGCTACTTCACCCGGCACGCCACCGAGGCCCTGGCCGATCACCCCGCCACCCGGGTCCTGCGGTTGCACTGCGCGGGTCTGAGCGGCGTCGACTCCATGGGCCTGTCCACGCTCCTCGGGCTGCGCCGTCAACTCGATGAGGTCGGGGCGGCGCTGCGCATCGTCGAGCGTTCCCCGCGCCTGGACCGGCTGCTGACCATCACCGGAACCTTCGAGTACCTCGTCGGCGCGGCGGAGTCGACGGAGGCCGAGCAGGACTCGGCTGCTGCCGAGTCCGATTCCGGGGCCGAGGCCGACCAGGCGGACGCTCCGAAAACTGGCAGGCATGCGGGTGGAGTGTCGGGGTAATCGTGGCGGGCAGGGAAGAAAGCCAGTTCGAAGGGGCGGGGCAGATGATTACCGTGGCGACGCAGCACCAGCAGCGGACCCAGGACGCGGACACGCAGGCTCAGCAGTTGCTGGAGCGTGCCTACGAGAACCCCGCTTCCATCGCGCCGAGGGACGCTCGCGAGGTCGGCCGCCACTTCTTCGACCGCCTCACGCGTCTTGAGGAAGGCACGTCCGAGTACAGCTACGTGCGCAACGCGCTGATCGAGATGAACCTCTCGCTCGTCAAGTACGCGGCCTCCCGCTTCAAGCACCGCGGTGTGCAGGAGATGGAGGACATCGTCCAGGTCGGCACGATCGGCCTGATCAAGGCGATCGACCGGTTCGAACTGACCCGTGAAGTCGAGTTCACCTCCTTCGCGGTCCCCTACATCACTGGCGAGATCAAGCGGTTCTTCCGGGACACCTCGTGGGCCGTGCACGTGCCGCGCCGGCTGCAGGAAGCCCGTATCGAACTGTCCAAGGCCACCGAGGAGTTGCGCACCCGACTGGGCCGCATGCCGTCCACCGCCGAGCTCGCCGAGCTGATGCAGCTCGACGCGGGCGAGGTCGCCGAGGTCCAGAAGGCGTCGAACGGCTACAACTCCGTCTCCCTCGACGCGGCCGTCGGCTCACATGACGACGAGTCCGACACGATGCTGGCCGACTTCATCGGCATCGACGAGGACCGGTTCGAACTCGTCGAGAACTTCCACGCCCTGGCCCCGCTCATCGCCGACCTGGACGACCGCGACCGCACCCTGATCCACCTGCGTTTCGTCGAGGAGCGCACGCAGCAGCAGATCGGCGAGGAGCTGGGCTGCTCGCAGATGCACGTCTCCCGGCTGATCAGCCGCGTGGTCGCCAAGCTCCGCGCCGGCCTGCTGGCGACCAACGAGGGCTGACAGGGCGCCCGGCCTCGCCGGCGCAGGGCATCGGGGACGTCCCGGTCGGCGTCGATAGGGTGTCCAGGTGGAAAGTCGTGAACCTCACCCGGATCTGCAGGCCCTCGGCGTTCAGCTGCGTCGGCTCAACGGCGAGCTGAACCGCCTGGTGCACGGCTTCGCGGCCGGGCAGGGTCTGCACCCCACGGACGTCCAGGCGCTGGCCGCGATTCTGGATTCCGAGGTCCCGCTCACCCCGAGTGTGCTGCGGCATCGGCTGGGGCTCACCTCCGGCGCGGTCAGCGCGTGTGTGGACCGGCTGGAGCGGGCGGGACACATCAACCGGGTCCGCGAGAGCGCGGACAGAAGAGTCGTTCATCTGCACTACGTGCCAGGTGCCCAGGCTCGGGCGAGGCGGTATTTCGGCCCCTTGGCGGAGGCCGCCGACCGGGTCCGGAGCGGTTTCAATGAACCCGAACTCGCCGTTGTGCTGCGGTTTCTGAGCAACCTCAACGAGGAGCTCACGGAGACCAAGAGCCCGCAGGTGTAGGCGGGCCGCCTGCATCCGATGAGGCGGCCCGAGCGGAACCCCCTTGTGAGGAAGCCCCCGCTTCCCATTTAACTCAATCATTAAGATACTTTTCCGTTGAGTTTGTTTCCGCTGTCTGCCCTGGGAGAACCATGCCCCGCACCACACGAGGCGCCCGCTGGCTCGTGCCCCTCGTCCTGCTGATCGTCTGGCTTGCCGTCGGTGGCACGCTGGGGCCCTACGCCGGGCGGCTCGGAGAGGTCGCGACCAACGACCAAGCGGCGTTCCTGCCGCGCAATGCCGAGTCGACCCGGGTGATCGACGCCCAGCGCGCCTTTCAGAAGGACGAGACCCTGCCGGCGATCGTCGTATGGACCGCGGACGACAAGGGCTCCTTGAGTGCCGACCAGCAGAGCCGGGCCACCAGCGCGCTCGCCCGGCTGCGCGGGACGGCCGGGGTGGTGGGCCAGGTGTCGCCCGCGGTGCCCTCGAAGGACCGGCAGGCCCTGCAGGGAATCGTCCAGCTCCGCCCCGACCTCGGTGACGAGCTCTCTCCCACGCTCGACCGCATCGAGCGGGCGGCGGCCGGTGTCCCGGGCGCCACGGTCGCCGTCGCCGGACCGGCGGCGAACCAGGCAGACCTCTCGGGCGCGTTCGCGGGTATCGACGGACTGCTGCTCGTGGTCGCGCTGGTCATGGTCCTGGTGATTCTGCTGCTGGTCTACCGCAGCATCCTGCTTCCCTTCGTGATCATCCTCGGTGCGGTGTTCGCCCTGGGGGACGCGTGCGCCGTCGTCTATGTCCTCGCGGATCACGACGTCGTCCGCGTCGACGGGCAGGTCCAGGGGATCCTCTCGATCCTCGTGATCGGCGCGGCCACCGACTACGCCCTTCTGCTCACCGCCCGCTTCCGGGAGGAACTCGCCACCGGCACCGATCGGTTCGCCGCGATGCGGGCCGCCCTGCGCCGGTCGACCGGGGCGATCATCGCCAGTGCCGGCACCGTCGCCCTCGGCCTGCTCGCGCTGTTGCTGAGCGACCTCACCAACAACCGCGCACTCGGCCCGGTCGGCGCGATCGGCATCGTCTGCGCCGTGCTCAGCACCCTCACGTTCCTGCCCGCCGTCCTGGTGCTGCTCGGCAACGCCGCGTACTGGCCCGCGCGCCCGCGCCCCGCCGGTACCGCGAGCGGCGGCCAGGGGGTGTGGCCTCGTATCGCCCACGCGGTGAAGAAGGCGCCGCGCAAGATCTGGGCCGTCGCGCTGGGCGGACTGCTCGTGTGCGCGGCCTTCGCCCCCACCCTGGACTCCAAGGGCGTGCCGCTCGACGAGATCTTCGTCAATGACGCTCCGTCGGTCGCCGCGCAGGCGACCTTGGCCGAGCACTTCCCCGGCGGCTCCGGGAACCCGGCCGTGGTGATCGCCGACGCACGCCATCAACAGGAGGTCAGCGAGCGGGCCGAGGCGACCGAGGGCGTGGCCGACGCGGCGGCCCTGACCGAACAGGGACGGCCCGGCGGTGGTCCGGCCCGCGTCGTCGACGGCAAGGTGCGCGTGGACGTCACGCTGAAGGACCCCGCCGACAGCGACGCGGCCAAGGCGACGGTCTCCCGGCTCCGTTCCGCACTGCACGGCATCGACGGGGCCGACGCCCTGGTCGGCGGCTACACGGCGCAGCAGTACGACACCCAGCACACCGCCGAGCGCGACCGCACGCTGATCGTTCCCGTCGTCCTGCTCATCATTCTGGTCATCCTCGTCGGACTGCTCCGTTCCCTCCTCATGCCGCTGCTCCTGGTTGCGACGGTCGCACTCAACTTCCTTGCCACGCTGGGTATTTCGTCGCTCGTCTTCCAGCATGTCCTCGGCTTCACCGGCACCGACGCCTCCGTTCCGTTGTACGGGTTCGTGTTCCTCGTCGCACTCGGCGTCGACTACAACATCTTCCTGATGTCCAGGGCCCGGGAGGAATCACTGGAACACGGTGTCCGCGACGGAATCCTGCGGGCCCTCGTCGCCACAGGCGGGGTGATCACATCGGCCGGTGTCGTGCTGGCCGCGACGTTCGCCGCGCTCGGTGTCATCCCGCTCGCGTTCCTCGCGCAGATCGCGTTCATCGTGGCGTTCGGCGTGCTGCTCGACACACTGGTCGTGCGATCGCTGCTGGTTCCCGCGCTGGTGCGGGACATCGGGCCGAAGTCCTGGTGGCCCGGACGCCTGAGCCGCCGGGAGTGATGTGACGCGCTGATCGTTCGGCCTCCCGTCGGACTCGTCCTGCGGGCGCGCCGCGAAGCGCCGGCGGGACGCTGATCACAGGGCTGGAGTCGCAGGTGCGACGTGGGGTACGTCTCAGCCGTACGACGTACATGCCGCCCCGCCCCAGGCGGCCGCGTTCCCCTACCCCTGGAGTCGATTCATGCCCTTCGATGTCGCCGCGATCCGCGCACAGATCCCCGCCCTTGCCGCCGGCTCCGCCCGCTTCGACTCCCCGGGCGGCACCCAGACCCCGCAACCGGTCATCGACGCCATCGTCGCGGCGCTGACCGGACCGCTGGCGAACCGGGGGCACACCACCGAGGGCGAGCGCAACGCGGAGCGCATCGTGACCGGTGCCCGCGCGGCCCTGGCCGACCTGCTCGGCACCACGCCCGACACGGTGGTGTTCGGCCGCAGCGCCACGCAACTCGCATACGACCTGTCCCGGATGCTGGCCAAGACGTGGAACCCCGGTGACGAGGTCGTCGTCACGCGGCTCGACCACGACTCCAATATCCGGCCGTGGATCCAGGCCGCCGCATCGGCCGGCGCGCTCGTACGGTGGGCCGACTTCGACCCGGCGACCGGCGAATTGCGGCCCGAACACATCGAGGCGCAACTGTCCGGGCGCACCCGGCTCGTCGCCGTCACCGGCGCCTCCAACCTCACCGGCACGCGCCCGGAGCTGGCATCGATCGCGGCCCTGGCCCACGCGGCGGGCGCCCTGTTCCACGTGGACGCCGTGGGCTACGCCGCGCACGCCGTCGTGGACCTGGCCGCGTCCGGTGCCGACACCCTCGTCTGTTCCCCGTACAAGTTCCTCGGCCCGCACCTGGGCGTGCTGACCGGCCGGCCCGACGTGCTGGAGTCCCTGCGGCCGGACAAGCTGCTGCCGTCCAGCGACAAGGTGCCCGAGCGCTTCGAACTGGGCACTCTGCCCTATGAGTTGCTGGCCGGAGCGCACGCCGCGGTGGACTTCCTTGCGGGCCTGGACCCGGAGGCGCAGGGCAGCCGCCGCGAGCGGTTGATCGCTTCGTTCGCCGCGCTGGAGCAGCACGAACACATGCTGTCGAAGCGGCTGGAACGCGGACTCGCGGAGCTGGACGGCATCACCGTGCACGCACGCTCCACCGGGCTTGCGCCGATCCTGCTGTTCACCGTCGCAGGGCATCAACCGGCCGAGGTGTCACGGTACTTGGCCGCGCAGGGCATCGACGCGCCGTCCGGTTCCTTCTACGCCGTGGAGGCCGCCGAACGCCTCGGCCTGGGCGCCGAAGGCGGCGTACGGGTGGGGCTCGCCCCCTACAGCAGCCCGGAGGACATCGACCGGTTGCTCGCGGCCCTGGCGATGCTCGGACGATCCTGAACCCGGGGGCGAACCCGTTGGATGGTGCCGCGTTCGCAGGGTAGGCGAAAGGCCCTGACGAACGGGGGTGTCCAGGTGACGAGCACATCGTGGAACGGGGACCGGCACGAGCACCGGCGCTGGGCGGCGCGGTGGGTGCTCGTCACCCTCATGGCATCGGCGCTCCTGGGCTTCCTGGTCGGCGTGCTGCTCGCCGGCACGGACGACTGGCTGGCGTCCGGCTGCCTCACGGGCGCGATCGCGCTGGTCTGCGCGACGGTCGCTCTCGTCGTGGTCTGGCGGCAGGAGCGGAAACGGGCGCGACGCCACGGTCTCACTGCCGGGCAACTCATGCTGATCGGCCGGGCGACAGGGCGGGGCAGCCCTCCCCTGGAGCCGGAGGTGAGGCCCGCGGTACTCGCTGTCCTGGCGCGTCAGCGCA
This sequence comes from Streptomyces sp. NPDC102467, assembly GCF_044765445.1. NCBI lineage: Bacteria > Bacillati > Actinomycetota > Actinomycetes > Kitasatosporales > Streptomycetaceae > Streptomyces > Streptomyces sp. NPDC102467. The sequence goes on from NZ_JBIWKA010000018.1 coordinate 66,543, forward strand.
GGGCGGTCGAGCAGCAGAGAAGCAGGGCGTACCGCTGGATGCGCATCGTGATGATCCCTCTGTGGGTGGTGATGGCTTCCGTCAGTATCGCGAGCGGATCGTACGGGCCCGCCGCGCTGATGCTGGGCGGTGCCGTGCTGTTCCTGTTGGTTCCGCTGTCGTTGCGCCGTCAGGAGCGCAGGATCGACGCGGCGCAGCGATCGGTCGGCGCCGCGCGTTGACGTGAACGCGCGCGGCGCGTAGCGCGTGGCCCGGCAGTTCACCTGCCCGGCCGGTACCTCCGCTCGATGTGGCCCTTGAGGTCGTCCGGGTAGAAGTAGACCGGGCGCAGGTCGCCCTTCGCATAGCGTTCGGCCTGGTCGTTGAAGTGCGGGGAGTCGGGGTGGCCGCTCGCGCCGCCTGCCGTGACCGCCCAGGCGCGCACCCGCGGCCCGAATTCCACCACCGCCACGAAGCTGTTTCCGCTGGTGCCGTAGTAGCGCTTCGTTCCCGGGTAGGACTTGGCGCCGAACGAGGCGAGGGAGCCCCAGCGGGACGAGGCGAAGGGCACCGGGATGCTCGGTTCGGCGTCGTTGAACTGCTGGACGATCGCCGCGTCGTTGCGCTGATAGCGGTTGATGTCGCCCCAGGGCACCTTCCAGCTGCCGAAGTCCCGCACCAGCCGCTGCGTCGCGGTCCCGAGTGCTCCGAGCCGCTGTGCGTCAGTGGCGCGGTCGGCCATGTAGTCCCATACCGACAGTCCGGCCTTCGCCGCCGCCTCGGACGTGAGTGCCCACAAGTCCTCACCCCAGAACACGGCCAGTGACGTCGCGGTCGACTTCGCCGCCCAGCGGTTGTCCCAGTCGCGCAGCAGAGCGACAGGCCCCTTCAGCGTGGCCTTCTGCCCTGAGCCCGTGGGCAGTTGGTCCCAGGCCGTCACGAGCCCGGGTATCAGCCGCGCGAAGGCGGTCAGGTACGGATCGAACGCGGCGTCGATCAACGTCCGCGGGGTGAAGTCGTCGCGCGCGGACAGGACGCGGACCGCCTGCGGCCCGCGCGGGTTCTCCCCGACCTTGTCGAAGTAGCGCGGATAGTCGGCCGCCTTCGGACTGTCCGAACCGGCCGCCGTCCACGGCCAGTTGTTGGAGTTGAACGCCCAGCCGGTCTTCGGGTTCACGACGTGCGGCATGCTGTCCAGGCTGTGCAGTCCGTGCCAGTCGGTCGCCGGATCGCTGCCGTCGACGGGCTGGAGATAGTCGAAGCGATCGGCTCGCTCCGGCATGAACTGCGGCATCAGGAAGGCGATATCGCCCTTCGAGTCCGCGAACAGCGTGTTGTTCGAGCTGTTCGCCTTCAGGCCACCTACCCGGAGGTACTCCGCGTAGTTCCCCGTCGTGGTGCGCAGGAAGCTCTGCTTCAGCGCCTCGACGGGCTTGTTCATCAGCGCGCACGTGATCCACTTGCCGTCCGCCTCGCGCACGACGGGCCCGTGATGTGTGGCGAACGTCGTGAAGCCGCGCTTCTCCTGCCCCCCGTCCTCGGTACGGAACGACAGGGTGACCGTCTTCGTCGTGACGGGGCGCAGTTCGTCACCGTAACGGTAGGAGCGGGTGCCGTCGGCCGCCGTGACGATCGTCTCGGCGAACTCGTCGATGTTGTCGACGCCGCTCGTCGTGTGCATCCAGCCGGTGTCCGCGTTGAAGCCCTGGTAGATGAAGAACTGGCCCCAGGTGGCGGCGCCGTAGACATTGAGTCCTTCGCGGCTCGTCACCTGTTGTTCCGAGCGGAAGAAGAAGCTGGTGTGCGGGTTGATCAGGAGCAGCGCGTGGCCGTCCCGGGTGTGACTCGGCGCGATCGCGAAGCCGTTCGACCCCGTGGGTTCGCGCAGCACCAGGCCGCGCTCCTCGTCGGTCATCGGCACGTCCCGGCCGGCGTAGAAGGCTTCGAGCCGGCTGAGCAGCACCGACTCGATGTCGCCGCCGATGCTGCCCTCCGAGAAGCTCAACGGCATCCACGGCTCGAACCGGTCGAGCACGCGCGGACGTACTTCGGGGTGTGTCGCGAGATAGTGGTTGAGCCCGTCCGCCCAGGCGCGCATCAACGTGCGCAGCCACTCCGGGCACTTCGCGTACTCCTTCTTCAGCGTCTCCGGGTCGAGGAAGAGCCGCTGCCGCAGGTCCTGCCAGATCGCGCTCTCGCCCTCGGCCTCGGCGAGGCGGCCCAGGGAGACCAGGTAGTTCTGTTCGATCCGGTTGAAGTCGTCCTCCGCCTGCGCGTACATCATCCCGAACACCGCGTCGGCATCGGTCTCGCCCACGACGTGCGGGATGCCCCAGTCGTCCCGCGTGATCGTCACGCGGGCGGCGTGCCGGAGCCGGCGGGCCTCGTCGGACGCGGTCCGCGCCGGTGCCGCGAACGCGGTGGTGGACGGTACGCCCGCCGCGGCCGCGGCCAGCCCCGCCGCCGTACCCAGCACACGCCGCCGGCTCACCCCGGTCTTCCGCACCTGACTCACGAGTTGCTCCACCTTTCACCCGGCATCGACGGACCCTGCGGTTCACGCGGCAGGACAGCCAGACCTCCGATGACTGTTCGCACCGACAGTCCTATCCACCACAGAGCCTCCTGACAAGACCGCGATCAAGAGTGACCGGAAGGGAAGACGGTCCGCTGGAGCACCGGTCCCTGGTGATGCGGCGCCCGGTCGGGGCAGGGGCGCCGCATCGGCCTCGCTACTTCGTGGCACCTTGGGCGAAGCCGTTGTAGATGTAGCGCTGGAGGAAGAGGAAGACGAGCAGCGTCGGCAGGATCACGAGGATCGCTCCGGCGGAGATGTCCTCCCAGTGCGCGCCGAACGGGCCCTTGAAGCGGAACAGGGCGGTGGAGATCGTGCCCTTGTCCTCGGAGGGCATGTAGAGGAACGGGATGTAGAAGTCGTTGTACGTCGTGATGCCCTTGACGATGACGACGGTGGCGATCGCCGGCTTGAGCAGCGGCAGAATGATCTTGCGGTAGATGGTGAAGGTGTTCGCGCCGTCCAGCCGGGCCGCCTCGTCCAGAGAGATCGGGATTCCGCGGATGAACTGCAGGAAGATGTAGATCGACACGATGTCCGTGCCCATGTAGAGCAGGATGGGCGCCCACCGGCTGTCCACCAGGCCGAAGCTGTTGACCACTTGGAAGGTCGCCACCTGCGTCGTCACGCCGGGCACCAGCGTCGCGATCAGGAACAGCGCCATGACCGTCTTTTTGAACCGGAATTCGAAGCGGTCGATGGCGTACGCCGTCATGGAGCCGATGAGGACGGTGCCGGTGACGGAGAACAGCAGGATGAACGCCGTGTTCCCGAAGGCCGTGAGCATGTGCCCGTCGCGGAACGCCGTCGCGTAGTTGGAGAAGTTGAGCCAGTCGTCCGGGAGGCTCAACGCGCCGCCGCCGTCGGACACTTCGCGGGAGGACTTGAGCGAGGTGAGGAACACGACGGCGAGCGGCACGAGGACCACGAGCGAGCCGACGACGAGCGAGAGATACGTCAGTGTCCTGCCGAGGCGCGGGCGCCTGCGTGCGGCGGGCCGGTCGCCGGTGGTGAGCGCGGTCATACGAGGTCCACCTTGTCGTCGGGCACGAGGCGTCGCTGGATCCACGTGACGAGCAGGATGATCAGGAGCAGCACCACGGCACAGGCCGAGGCCAGGCCCGTCTTGTTGAACTGGAAGGCGAGCTTGACCGTCTGGATGACGAAGGTCGAGGTGCCGGTCGCGCCGCCGGTCATGATGTACGGGATCTCGAAGACGGCCAGCGAACCGGAGATCGCCAGGATGACGCTGAGCCCGATGACGGGCCGGATGCCCGGCGCGATGATGTGCCGGAACTGCTGCCAGCGGCTCGCGCCGTCGAGTTGCGCGGCCTCGTACAGCTCACCGGGGATCGACTGGATCGCCCCCAGGAAGAGCACGAAGTTCAGGCCGGTGTACCGCCACACGGAGACTCCGGCCAGTGAGGTGTTGGCCGACTCCGGATCTCCGAGCCAGGCGTGGTCGCCGCCGGCGCCGAACCAGGACAGGATCGAGTCGAGGGTGCCGCCGTCCTGGAAGAAGTAGAGGAAGACGAAGCCGATGGCCACGCCGTTGATCAAGTAGGGGAAGAAGAGGATCCCCTTGAAGAGGTTGCGGAAGCGCAGGTCGAAGCTGAGGATCGTGGCGAAGTAGAGCGCGATCACGATCTGCGCGGCTGACGCGGCCAGATAGTAGAAGCTGACGAAGAACACCCGGAACAGCTCGGGGCGGGTGAAGAGCTGGGTGTAGTTCTCCAGACCGGTGTAGTTCCGGTCGGGGCTGACACCGTCCCAGTCCGTGAAGCTGTAATAGATCATGTTGGCCACGGGCACGTACGTGAAGGTGACCAGCAGCGCGAGGGGTATCAGCAGGAAGAGCCACGGAGTCATCCTGCGCAGGGGATGATCGCGCCAGGACCGGGGGAGCGGGGCGCCGCGGCCGGGGCGCACCCGGACGGCAGCGGCGCGCGGACCCGGTGCTGGTGGTGCTTTCGGTGTGGTGTCGGTCATGCGGGACTGCCCTTTCGTGGTCCGCGACGGGAACGACTGGCAGACGGGGGCCCGGCCCCGGCGGGCGGCGCGGGCCCCGTACGCCTGCGCGGGTCAGTTGCCGGCGGTCGCGGCCGCTTCGCCCCAGCGCTTGTCCAGCTCGGCGAAGTAGTCCTGCAGTGAGCCCTGCTGGGCGCCGCGGGCCAGGTCGATGAGCTTTTGGCGGTAGTCCTGCTTGGAGAGACCGATCTCGGAGGCGTTGTCGATCGCGTTGACCTGCTCTGTCCTGGCTTCCGAGCGCTCGACGAGCTTGACATCGTTGTCCTGATACGGCTTGAGGACGTCGGGGAAACTCATGGCCGTCAGAGCTGAGACGCCGCCCTCCTTGGCGGCGAAGCCCGACTTCTCGGTGAACCAGTCGATCCAGGCACGAGCGGCGGGCTTGTGGTCCGAGTGCGTGTTGACGGCCAACTGGTAGTCGGAGACCAGGGTGGCGCAGAACCGGCCGTCCTTCTGGGCCGGGAACGGCATGAAGCCGATGTCGTCCGGACTCTTCCCCGCCTTCGAGGCGGCGGCGCGCATCTGGCTGACGGCCCAGGAGCCGAGCATCATGCTGCTGATCTTCCCCTGGGCCAACTGGGTCTTGGACGCTTCCCAGTTGGTGGTCGTGGGGTCCTTCTCCGACAGCTTGTCGTGGACGATGTCATAGAGGAGCGTGTCGTTGACATTGAGCTCGCTGCCGGTGTTCCACGGCTTGTCGGTCGCGGCCAGCGCGTCCCATGCCTTGCCGTCGCAGCTGACCGAGCCGACGTTGTTGGTCCAAGCGCCGCTCAGCGGCCAGCCGTCCTTGAAATTGGTGTAGTAGGGCGTCGCGTCGGTCTTCGATTTGATCCGCTTGAGGTCGTCCAGGAACTGCGCAGGGGTGGTGGGCCAGTCGCTGATGCCGGCCTTCTTCCACACCGCCTTGTTGTAGACGAAGCCGTTGGCCGTACCGAAGTTGGCGATGCCGTACGTCTTTCCGGCGACATCGGTCTTGCCGGTGAAGCGGTACGTCTTCGCCATGTCCTCGGTGGCGCCGAGCGGGGCGAAGAACTTCGGGTAGTCACCCTTGGCGATCGCCGCGGGGATCAGCAGGACGTCGCCGTAGTTCTCGGTGTTCATCCGGATCTTGACCTCCCCCTCGTAGTCGGTGATCCCCTGGAACTTGATGCTCACCTTGGGGTACGTCTTCTTGAACTCGGCGGCGTACTTCTTCATCGTGCCGTCCTGCACGAGGTCGGTGCGGTTGGTGAGCACGGTGATGGTGCCCGACACCTTGGCGGGGTCGGAGGGCGAACCGGCCGTCTCCCCCGAGGAGCTCCCTCCGCCGCCGCACCCCGCGACGGTCAGCAGTGTGGCGGCAAGCAGCCCCGCGCTCAGCGGCTTCGTCCTCATGTGCCCAACTCCTTTCAAGGGTTACGGCTCAGGCCCTGCGGGCTGACGGCACTATGTCAGCCAGTAGTGAACCGGTAAAGCCTCGATTTCCGGCGCGATACCCAATCGTTACCCGTGCTCTGCCTGTGCACCTAGCAAGTAACCGCTCCACCAGGCCTGTTGCGTAGGTCGTCGACCACTGCTGAGGACTAGACCGGTTCATGAAAGGCGAGTTAGGTTGGCGGGCGTCTCATACGAACCGGGCCCGCGTCCGTCCGATTGGAGTCGCACTATGAAGGAGACCGCCCAGCTCAGCGAGGGATGGCGTCTCGAGCACGACGGGACGCACATCCCCGCCCAGGTCCCCGGCTGCGTCCACACCGACCTGCTCGCCGCCGACCTGATCCCGGACCCGTTCATCGGGCGGAATGAGCAGGAGATCGCCTGGGTGGGCCGCCGCGCGTGGACCTATACCCGCGACCTGTCGGCGGCCCAGACGTCCGACGACACCTACGAGCGGACGGATCTGGTCTTCGAGGGCCTGGACACCGTGGCCCATGTCACCCTCGACGGCGCGGAGTTGGGTCGCACCCGCAACATGCATCGCTCGTACAGGTTCGATGTGAGCGGCCGAGCAGGGGAGTTGAGCGTCGGCTTCGCATCCGCCTACGAAGAGGCGGCCACGGTACGGGCGTTGACGGGCGAGCGGCCCAATGTCTACCCGGAGCCGTTTCAGTACCTCCGCAAGATGGCCTGCAGCTTCGGCTGGGACTGGGGCCCGACGGTGGTGACGGCGGGCATGTGGCGCCCGGTCCGGCTCGAACGCTGGTCCACCGCGCGCATCGCCCAGGTCCGCCCGCTGGTCACCGTGGAGGGAACGCGAGGACGCGTGGAACTCCGCGTCGACCTCGAACGCACCGCCACCGGCACGGACCGGAACCTCGTCGCCCACGCGACGGTGGCCGGCGTCACGGCACGCGTCGAGGTCGACAGCGACACCGCCACACTGGTGCTCGACGTCCCGGACGTCCGACTGTGGTGGCCGCGCGGCTACGGTGAACAACCGCTCTACGACATCGAGTTGACGCTGTCCGATGGTGACGGGCCGCTCGATGCCTGGCAGCACCGGGTGGGCTTCCGGACGGTCGAGATCGATCGCGACACGGACGAGCACGGCACCGGATTCACGTTCGTCGTCAATGGTGTGCCGATCTTCGTGCGCGGGGTGAACTGGATCCCCGACGACGTACTGCCCTCCCGCATCACCCCCGAGCGCTACCGCACCCGACTGGAACAGACAGCCGCCGCCAACGTCGACCTCGTCCGCGTCTGGGGCGGCGGCATCTACGAGGACGAGGCTTTCTACACCGCCTGCGACGAACTCGGCCTCATGGTGTGGCAGGACTTCCTCTTCGCCTGCTCCGCCTACCCCGAGGAACAGCCGCTGCGCGGCGAGGTCGAGGCCGAGGCCCGTGACAACGTGGTGCGCCTGATGCCGCACCCCAGCCTCGTGGTGTGGAACGGCAACAACGAGAACCTGTGGGGCTTCCGCGACTGGGACTGGGAGGGCGAACTCGCCGGCGACTCCTGGGGCGAGGGCTACTACCTCGGGCTGCTGCCGCGCGTCGTCGCCGAGCTGGACCCCACCCGCTCCTACACGGCGGGCAGCCCGTGGTCCGGCTCCTGGGACCACCACCCCAACGACCCCGACCACGGCACGTACCACTCGTGGGAGGTGTGGAACCGGCAGGACTACACGGAGTACCGGGCGAACGTGCCGCGGTTCGTCTCCGAGTTCGGCTGGCAGGCACCCCCGGCGATGGCCACGCTGCGCCGCGCCCTGCCCGGCGAGGACCTCGCACCGGACTCGCCCGGCATGCTGCACCACCAGAAGGCCGAGGACGGCAACGGCAAGCTGAACCGCGGACTCGCCCGCCACTTCGCCCTGCCCGAGGGCGACTTCGACCGCTGGCACTACCTCACCCAGGTCGTCCAGGCCCGCGCCGTCGCCACCGGCATCGAGCACTGGCGCGCGAACTGGCCGCGCTGCGCCGGTACCATCGTGTGGCAGATCAACGACTGCTGGCCCGTCAGCTCGTGGGCGGCGATCGACGGCGACGGCCGCCTCAAGCCGCTCCACCACGAACTGCGCCGCGTCTACGCCGACCGCCTGCTCACTCTGCAGCCGGCCGCCGACGGGCCCGAACTCGTCCTGGTCAATCAGGGCCCCCAGCCGTGGACCTGTGAGGTGACGCTGCGCCTGATGCGAGCCGACGGGACCGTCGCCACGCGGGTCTGCCTGGGTCTGACCGCACCGGCCCGCGAGGTCGTACGGCTGCCGGTCCCGCCGGAGGTCACACCGGTCACGGGGTCCGACAAGGAGTACCTGGTCGCCGACTCCGACGGCCTGCGCGCGCTCCACTTCGAGACGCGGGACCGGGAGTTCGCCTACCCGGAGCCCCGCTTCGAGATCGCTGTCGAAACCGTCGGCCAGGAGCGGGATACAGTCGACGTCGTGGTAACCGCCCAGACTCTCGTACGCGACCTGCTGCTGCAGGCCGACCGCATCGCACCGCACGCCCGGGCCGACCGCGGCCTGACCACTCTGCTGCCCGGCGAAAGCACCCGCATCCGCGTGCGCGGCACCCGGGGCGCCGGAGCCAACGCCATCAGGGCCGCCCTCTTCTGTGTGGAACCCGCGTGAGCACACCCACGCAGCGCGTCACCATCAAGGACGTAGCCGCCGCCGCGGGAGTTTCCAAGGGCGCCGTCTCGATCGCGTTCAACCACAAGCCCGGCCTGTCCGCGGCGACCCGGGAGCGGATCTTCGCGGTGGCCAGGGAGATGGGCTGGGCGCCGAACTCCTCCGCGCGCAGCCTCTCCCGGCGGACCACGGACACGGTCGGCCTGGCCATCTGCCGCCCGGCGCGGCTCCTCGGCCTGGAACCCTTCTACATGGAGTTCATCTCCGGCATCGAGAGCGTGCTGGCCGAGCGCTCCTGCTCCCTGCTGCTGCGCCTGGTCAGCAGCAGGGAGGAGGAGATCGAGCTGCAGCAGACCTGGTGGCGCGAGCGCCAGGTCGGCGGGTCCGTACTCGTCGACTTCGACCGGGACGACGCGCGCATCGAACCGCTCAAGGAACTGGGTATCCCCGCGGTGGCGGTCGGCCATCCCGACCTGACCGGCGGCATCCCGTCCGTGTGGACCGACGACGCCACGGCCATGGGGGAGGCCGTCCGGTACCTGGCCGCCCTCGGCCACCGCCGGATCGGACGGGTCGGCGGACCCGCGGGGCTGGGGCACAGCGCCATCCGCGAGGAGGCGTTCCGGCAGACGCTCGAGGCCTTGGGGCTCGACGGGACGCTCCAGGTGGCGACCGGTTTCGCCGGCGAGGAAGGGGCGCGGGCCACCAGGTCACTACTGCTGCGCGCCGAGCGGCCCACCGCCATCGTCTACGACAACGACATCATGGCGGTGGCCGGTCTCGGCGTCGCCGCCGAGATGGGCGTGTCCGTGCCGGCCGAGCTGTCCCTGCTGGCCTGGGACGACTCCCAGTTGTGCCGCCTCACGCATCCGACGCTGTCGGCGATGAGCCATGACGTGCACGGCTTCGGCGCGGATGTGACGCGCGTCCTCTTCGACCTCATCGAGGGCCGTACGGTCACGTCCCACCCGGTGCCCATGCCGTCCCTGACACCGCGCGCCTCCACGGCCGCCCCGCGCCTGCCCCGGCCCTGACCCGGGGTGCTGGTGTGGCCCACACCAGTCGGCGTGGGCCACACCACCACCGCTCGGCGGGCGCTACGTCAGCTTCACCTCACCCTGATTGAGGACGCGCGGGTGGAAGTAGCCGGCCTGGAGCTCGGCATTGGTGTTGTTCCCCCGTAGCTGCTCCGACCACATCATGAAGTAGGCCCAGCGGGTCTGGCTGTCGAGCAGGGAGGCATTGGGGATCTTGCCCATCTCGGCCAGCGCGATCGGCTTGCCGGCCGCGATGGTCTGCAGCTGCTGGTAGTCGGACGAGCTCGGATAGTTCTTGTACCAGACGTCGAGCGAAGCGACGTCGACGTAGCCGGCGCCGGGGTAGTAGGTGGACCAGCCGCCCGCCGGGTTGTCCTGGACGTTCCACACCCAGATCAGGTTGTCCAGGCCCTTGGCGGCGAGATAGTCGTGGGTGATCCGGTAGAGCCGCGCACTGCCGTTCGTCCCCGGGCGGTGACCCCACCAGTTCCACGACTCGTTCATCTCGTGCAGCGGCCGGAACAGGACGGGCACGCCCGCTGCCTTCAACTGCTGCATGTACGGGACCACTTCGTCGAGCCGGCGCTTCCAGGCGGTGTTCAACGCCGTGCCATCGGTGACGACCTGAGTGAACTGCGCGTCCGTGATGGCGGACTTGACGCCGCCTTCGAACTCGCACGAGCTGCCCATGGTCGGCGGGCAGACGTGCCAAGTCAGCGCCACCAGCGAGCCGTTGGCCCACTCGGTCTTCGCCTGGTCGATGACGCGCTGCCGATCGGCCACGTCCTCGGCGCGGAACATCAGGTCGCCGCCCCACAGGCCCGGGTACTGCCCGGTGACGTCCTTGACCTGCTGGGTGTACTGGCCCGGATTGCTCGCGGGCTCCTTGTTGTGCTGACCGGAGACGATGTTCGAGCCGGTGATGGAGCGCAGGTAGTCGAGCACCTGCTGTTTCGAACGGGCGGGAAACGCCTGCGCGTCGGGGGCCGGAGCCAGCGCCACGAGTGCGCAGGCGAGCAGGGCGATGAGCAGCGCGGTGCCACGCGCTGGTGTCTTGGGCCGAGGTGTTCTGTGCAGCGATGTTCTATGCAGCGATGTTCTATGCAGTGGTGTTCCGTGCAGTGGTGTTCCGTGCAGTGGTGTTCCGTGCAGTGGTGCTCCGTGCATGGGGCAGTCCTTTCCCTGAAGGGTGGGGCACCGAGGACCGTGCCGGCGGGACACTTTGCACACGCTGGACATCGTTGTCTAGACGTTGAGCAAGTTAAGTAAAGGGCCAGTAATAAAGGAAGTTGGGCCTGGAGAGGCAGGGAAATAGCGAACTCGACCGGTCTATGGTGATGCCCCTATGAGCGAGCCACGGGTGACCATCAAAGACGTCGCGGCCCGCGCCGGGGTCTCGCGGGCCGCCGTGTCCCTGGCGTTCAACGAGAAGCCGGGCGTGTCCGACGCGACGCGCGCCCGGATCCTGCGGGCCGCCCGGTCCCTGGGGTGGCAGCCGAACCGTTCGGCGCGCGCCCTCGCCCGGCAAGGGGTGGGCGCGATCGGGCTCGCCATCCGTCGGCCCGCGCGTCAACTCGGCCTGGAACCCTTCTACATGGAGTTCATCTCCGGCCTGGAGAGCGTCGTCTCGGACCACTCCGGCGCACTGCTCTTGCGCCTGGTGAAGAGCGTGGACGAGGAGATCGGGCTACAGAGCCGCTGGTGGCGTACCGGGCAGATCGTCGGCTCGGTCCTGGTCGACTTCCGCGAACACGACCCGCGCGGGCCTGTCCTCGCCCGGCTCGGGCTGCCCGCCGTCGCGGTCGGCCACCCCTCGCTGACACGACCGTTCCCTTCGTTGTGGACCGACGACGCCACGGCCGTCGGGGAAGCGGTGCGCTATCTGGCGGCGTTGGGGCACACCGCCATCGCCCGCGTGGGCGGCGCCCCGGAGCTGGGGCACACGGCGATCCGCCGCGCCGCGTTCACCGCGGCCATGGGCGAACTGGGGCTCGGCGCGGGGCAGCAGAGGGACACGGACTTCTCCGGCGAATCGGGGGCCAGGGCCACGCGCTCGCTGCTGACCACCGTGCGCCGGCCCACGGCGGTCATCTACGACAACGACCTGATGGCCGTCGCCGGGCTGTCCGTGGCCGCCGAGATGGGCCTGCGTGTCCCCGCCGATCTCTCCCTGCTGGCCTGGGACGACTCCCAGCTGTGCCGGCTGACGCACCCGGCGCTCTCCGCGATGAGCCATGACATTCACGCCTTCGGAGCCGACGTGGCCCGCACGCTCTACGACATCCTGAAAGGCCAGCGCGTCACGGCCCGCCCGGTGCCGACCCCCACTCTCACCCCGCGCGGCTCCACGGCGGCTCCCTGCGCGACAGGAACGGCGCGGGGGCGGTCTGACACTCCCCAGTGCTATTGACCGCCCCCGCAGCACATCCTGTTGTTATGTGTCCCCGAACGTGTCGGCTACTCCTGCGATGAGGGGCGTACAGATGTGTCGCTGATCACTACCGGGTCAGGTGGCCAGTTCGCGGACGGTGTCGGCCATGCGGCTGAAGCGGGTGACGCTTTCTCCCTGGCCGTTCTCCTCCCCGGCCAGGATGCACAGCACCAGCAGGACCTGGCGCAGTTGCCCGAGCAGGGCGAGGGACAGCGGCAGGGCGGGGGAGTGCGGAAAGTCCATCCGGAGGCGCTCGAGTTGGGCGTGGACGGTGCGGGCGTCCTCGTGGTTCCGGGCGAGCCCGTATTCGAGCAGGGTGCAGATGGCCGTGACAGTGCGCTGCGGGGTGGCGATCAATCGCTCATCGGTCGGCATAGCTCACGGATAAGCCGGATTTCCGCGGTCGGCAACCGGGCGGGCGGTCGTCGACCCGGCCGCACAGGGGTGTGGCCGGGTGATTCAGAGGGCTCTCAGGGACTCGGAGTGCCGACGGCGGCGGCGCGCCGGGTCGGCGAGGACGGCCGCGCCGTAACCGGCGTCTTCAGGGTTGAGGTCGGTACCGGGCGCCACGACGCGGTCGATACGGTCCAGCACGGCGGGTTCCAGGACGATGTCCGCGGCGCTCAGCTGGCTCCGGAGGTGCTCCATGGTGCGGGGGCCGATGATCGCGGCGCTGACTGCCGGATGTGTGGTGACGAACGCCAGCGCCAGTTGGATCAGTGTCAGGCCCGCTTCGGCGGCGACGGCGGCGAGCTCGGTGGCGGCGTCGAGTTTCGCCTGGTTGCCGGGGATGTCCAGGTCGTAGTGGGAGAGCGTGGTGCGGAACGGCATGGTCCCTGTGCGGTGACTGGACAGGCGGGCGGCGTCGCGGTGCCAGCGGCCCGACAGCCAGCCCCCGGCCAGCGGGCTCCAGGCGAGCACCCCCATGCGGTACGTCTCGCACGTGGGCAGGACGTCGGCCTCGACGCCGCGGGCGAGCAGGGAGTACGGCGGCTGTTCGCAGACGAAGCGTTCGCGCCCGCGCCGGTCCGCGGTCCACTGCGCCTGCACGATCGTCGAGGGGGCGAAGGTCGAGGACCCCGCGTAACGGATCTTGCCCGTACGGACGAGGTCGGAGAGCGCGCCCAGGGTCTCGTCGAGGTCCGTGTCGGGATCAGGGCGGTGTACCTGGTACAGATCGATGTGGTCGGTGCCCAGACGGCGCAGGCTCGCCTCGCAGGCCCGGACGATCCAGTGCCGCGACGCGCCGCGCTCGTTGCGGCCGGGGCCCATGGGGCTCGACACCTTGGTGGCCAGGATGACGTCGTCGCGCCGCCCGGCGATCGCCTTCCCGACGATGCGCTCGGACTCGCCGCCCGAATACACGTCGGCCGTGTCGATGATGTTGACCCCGGTGTCGAGGGCCGTGCGGATGATGCCGAGGCCTTCGTCGAGGTCGGAATTGCCCCACGGGCCCAACATCATCGCGCCCAGACAGAGCGTGCTGACATGGACTCCTGTACTGCCCAGCGTGCGGTATTGCATGATCCGGGGCCCTTCCTGAGGTTGCGCCGCCGCAGGTAGCGGCTCGGCGTCCGGCTGCTACCGTCACCGATAAGCGGAGCCGAATCCGTTTGACCGACAGTAAGCGGAGCCTGCTCCGCTTGGCAAGGCCGAGGAGGCAACCCCCATGCCTGATCCGAACGTCCGGCGGATCCGGGCCGACGCGCGGGCCAACGAGGACAAGCTGCTCGCCGCGGCCGCCCAGGCCTTCACCCGGGACGGCGCCGCCGCGACCCTGAAGCAGATCGCGAAGGACGCGGGGGTGGGGATCGGCACCCTGTACCGACGCTTCCCGAGCCGTGAGCAACTCGTCGATGCCACCTATCGCTACGAGACGGCCCGGCTCGCGGCGCACGCGCCTGACCTCCTCGCGGAGTTGCCCGCGGACCGGGCTCTCCGGGAGTGGATGTCGCTGGTGCTGGACTACATCGCCACCAAGCACGGCATGGCCGACACGCTCAACAGCCTCCTGCAAGGAGACGCGGGGCTGAGTTCGCAGACGCGCGAGCACATGACCGGTGCGCTCGAGGAGTTCCGCCGTGCGGGGATCGCGCAGGGCGTGATCCGGGAAGACGTTCCTGCCGCCGACCTTCTCATGGCCCTGGCGGGCGTCACCCTCTCGGCCGGAACCGGCCGGCAGCGCGAGCAGGCGGAGCGGTTGCTCGACCTGCTCATGGACGGCCTCACCCGCGAGGGAGGCTGGCGCGCGGAGGTGGAGGGGTCCGTGCGATGACCGCAGAGAACCCGTGCGATGACCGCAGAGAACGCGTAAGACGACCGCAGAGAACCCTTGAGACGACCGAAAAGAAAAGGTCGAAAGACCCGCTTTTGAGGGGTCTCCGACGGAGCAGACGGTAGCTCAGGAAGGGCTTCGGGGTCCGGGATGCCGGACGGTGCTAGGAGATCGCAAATGTTGCTTCCCACGGCTCGTGACCTGCGTAGGGCGTTGACGCGTTACGCCGAGGCGGTCATCGAGGACGAGCGTTTCCCCACGACCGCCACGGCGCGGGAACGCGAGGACCGCGCGTACACGCTCTGCGTCATGACCGGGGCCGCCGAGGTTGCCGGGGCGCTGCACGCGGCGGATGCCCTTTTGGAACGGCGCGGCGCGCGAGTGCGGCGTGCGACGCGGTTGCCCGGGGGGCCTCCGCTGGAGACAGTGCTTCCGCTGGAGACAGTGCGCGGTGGCCGTGTCGGCACGCCGAAGGATGTGCCGCCCATGGTCACGCGGACGCCCGCGTCCGCGCACCGCGTCAACGATGCGGCGTGATCCTGTGAGGTGGCGCTTGCGGGCCTGGCTGAAGACCGTGGTCACCTGGGACCGGCCGGAGGATGCGGCGGACCGTCTCTCCTGAACAGCGGGCCCGCACCTGATGGTCGTCGTGGCCGTCGTGGTCATCCGGCGCTCCCGGGGGAGCGGTAGCCCAAGCGGCGCAGGTCGGCGGAGCGGCCGCCGGCGGGTTGCAGGTCGGCCCACGCGCCGATCTTGGCTCCGGCGGTGCCGTCCCGCAGGACACGCCCCTGCGCTGCCCGGCTGCCGGTGGCCGACCGGTCGTCGGCGGGTGTGGGCGCGGTGCTGTCGCGTCCGAGGAGGTCGAGGGCGGCTTGCGGACCGCGGTCGCGACGGGCGGCCGCGACGGTTTCCAGGTCCCAGACCCTCTCGCCGACGACGGTGCGGCGGGGGCCGCGGGCCTCGACGGTGCCGCGGACCAGGAGGAGCCCGGAGTGGAAGATGGTGTGGGCACAGGCGTCGTGCGAGTCCTCGAAGAAAGCGAGGTCGACGAGGCCGGCCCCGTCTTCGAGCGTCACGAAGATGACCCGCTTGCCGGACGGGATGGGCGGCGTCTGCGTGGACGCGCGCACCCCGGCGACCAGGACTTTCTGGCCGGGACGCAGACGCCGCAGATGGGTGGCGTCGGTGGCGCCGAGTTCGCGCAGCAACCGGTGGTGGTGCTCCATGAGGTGCCGGGAGACGTCGATGGACAGAACATCGAGTTCGGCGCTCATCCGCTCACGGCTGGACAGTTCCCGCAGTCCGCTGGGCTCGGAGGTGACGAGTTCGCCGCCGAGGGCGAGTTGCCCGTCGGCGGTGGTGCGGTTGCGGGCGTGCCGGTGCAGTTCACGGGCCTGCAGCAGGAGGTCGCGGCGCGTCAGGTCTCCCTTGACGGTATCCAGCGCGCCGATCCGGATGAGCCGTTCGGCGATCGGCAGCGAGGGTCTCGCACGCTGCCAGAGATCCTGCAGGCCGGCGTACGGCTGGTGGGAGGCGATGCGTGCGGCCTCGGCCTCGCTCATGCCCTTCACCGTGGACAGGGCGAGGCGCACGCCCCAGCCGCGGTCGGTGGCTTCGACCTGGTGCCCTGGCCGTGAGCGACTGATGTCGACCGGCAGGACGGGCACGTGGTGGCGGCGGGCGTCGGCGACGATGACCCGCATCGGCCACATCCCCGGATCGTGCTCGAGCAGCCCGGCGTACAGGGCGGCGGGATGGTGGGCCTTGAGCCACGCCGACTGCACGGCGGGCACGGCGAACGCGACCGCGTGCGCACGGCAGAACCCGTACGCGCCGAATTCCTTGACGATGTTCCAGACCTCGTCGACGACCGTAGGGGTGTAGCCGCGCTCGACGGCCGCGCCCTTGAACCAGGCCTCCACACGGGGCAGACGTTCGCGGTCGGCCAGGGCGCGGCGGGCGACGTCGCCTGCGGCCCGGTCGCAGCCGGTCATCCTCGCGAGGATCGCGATGATCTGCTCGTGCCAGATCACCACCCCGTTCGTGTCGTCCAGGATCGGCACCAGGTCGGGGTGCGGATAGTGCGGCGGTGCGCCGTGCCGGGCCGCGATGAACCGCGCGGGCATACCGCCCCGGACCGGTCCGGGGCGGAAGAGGCTGATGTCGGCGATGACGTCCTGCATGTGCCGCGGCTGGAGCCGCCCCACGAGGTCCATCTGGCCGGGGGACTCGATCTGGAAGCAGCCGAGTGTGTCCGAACGCCGGATCATCTCGAACGTCCGCTCGTCGTCAAGAGGGACGTGGTCGGGGTTGTCGAGGTCGAGCTGGCGGCCGGTGACGCGACGGATCTCGTGCACCGCGTGGGCCATCGCGGACTGCATCCGCACGCCGAGCACGTCGAGTTTGAGCAGGCCGAGGTCTTCTACGTCTTCCTTGTCGGCCTGCACCATGGGGTAGTCGCCACCGGGAGTGGGCTGTACCGGGAGTCGGTCCAGCAGCGTGATGTTGGACAGGATCACGCCGCACGGGTGCATCGCGTAGCCGCGCACGAGCGCGTCCAGGCCTTCCGCGAGTTCGAAAAGCGGGCCGAACTCGGCTTGCCGTGCGGCGAGTTGGCGTAGTTCGGGCAGCTCGGCGAGTGCGGATCGGATGTCACAGGCCCGGATGTGCGGGAAGCTCTTGGCGATCATGTCGACGGTCTGTGGCGCGATCCCCAGGGCGAGACCGGTGTCGCGCAGTGCGTGCCGGGCCCGGTAGGTCTCGGGCATGCCGGTCACCGCGACCCGCTCCGAACCGAACCGTTCGAAGACGCGGTCGTAGACCTCCAGGCGGCGCGCGGACTCCACATCGACATCGATGTCCGGCAGTTTCGTCCTGCGCTCGGACAGAAAACGTTCGAACAGGAGCCGGTGTTCGAGGGGGTTCGCCGTCGCTACGAACAGGCTGTGGTTGACCATCGACCCGGCCCCTGACCCGCGGGCGGCGACCCGGATGCCCATCGCCCGTACGTCCGCGACGACTTGGGCGACGGCGAGGAAGTAGCCCTCGAAGCCGAGCCGGCCGATGACATCGAGTTCGTGGTCGAGCTGCTGGGCCGCGCCCCTGTCACGGTCCAGGCCGCGAGCGGCCATGCCCGCCTCGCAGCGCAGGCGCAACAGCCGCATCGCCCCGCCCCGCTCCCGGTCCGCGCCGACCACGTGCGGTTCGGGGAAGTGCTGCGCGCCCAGGCCGAGATCGCGCACCGGATCCACGGCGCAGGAAGCCGCGGTCTCCTCCGTCTCGGCGAGCAGCGCCGCTGCCCGCTCGGGCCCGTGCCCTGCGGCCTCCGCGATGCGCGCGGCGACCGCGGTCATCTCCGTCGGACCTTTCAGCCACCGCTCGCCGCCGTCGAGGGCGCGGCGGTCGATGGGGCGCAGGAGTCGCGCCGCGTCCAGTACGTCGGCCAGCCGGTGCTGGCCGGGATCGGCGTAGCGGACGGCATTGGACACGATGACGGGCACTTTGCACCGGTCGCCGAGTTGCACGGTCCGCCCGGCCAGCCGCAGGGAGCCGGGACCGGTCCCGGTGTGCCCCAGCTGGACGGCCTCCAGGCGCAGGCCCGCACCGGCCACCACCTGCCAGGGCGCGAGCAACTGCTCCGCCACATCAGGACGCCCCGCCATGAGTGCCCGTACCGGCTCCGATGCGGGACCGAGCAGCACCAGCAGATCGTCGCCGAGGTGCTCCTGCAGCACCGGCCAGGCCGCCACGGGCACTCCGTCCTCGGGCGCGGCGTGCGCGGCGGAGACGATCCGGCACAGATGCGCCCATCCGGCCGCCGACTGAGCCAGCAAGGTCACCCGGAACCGCGCCTCCACCACGTGCGCGCCGCCGCGCACCGGTGTCCGCCCACGACTCGCCGGTCCCGGTGCGGGGGCGGCAGGGGCTACTCCGATGTCCACCCCGAAGATCGGCCGGACATCGGCGGCGACCGCGGCCTTGGCGAATCGGACCGCTCCGGCCACGGTGTCCCGGTCGGTCAGCGCGAGCGCGGTGACGCCTCGCTCGGCGGCGCGTCGGACCAGGTGGTGGGGGAGGGCGGCGCCGTAGCGGGCGGAGTAGCCCGAGGCGGTGTGGAGGTGGACCGATCCGGACATCCGGGCCACCTCCGATCACATCAGTCACGATTCAAGCCAGATGGCTGGATCTGTCACCAATGTATCGAACGTAATTCGAACACCGCGACTGTGCGGCCCCCCCCGGGGCTACGGGTGGGCTACAGGCGGGCTTCAGAGGAGAACAGGCCGACGGGCCCGACGAGCGGCAGCTCTTTCGGGTGCGCGGCCTTCGTAGCGGAGCGGTTCGTCAGGGACGACGGTTCGTCAGGGACGACGGTTCGTCAGGGACGACGGTTCGTAGGGGATGACGGTTCGTAGAGGATTACGGCCGCCATTCCTCCTGCCACAGCCCGTGCAGCTCGTAGCGCAGGGCGAGGGCCTTCAGGTTCAGCAGGGCGGCCAGTTCGTTGTGCGGCCAGGCGGCAGCGCTGTGGTCGGCTTCGCGGATCGTGGTCTCGCTGGTGCGGGCGACGGTCCTGCGGACCGCGATGTCCTGGAGCGTGCGGTGCGGCGCGCGGCAGGAGCAGCGGCAGCGGCGATGGTCGGGCGCGTCGGCCGGCGTGCATCCGGCTTCGTGGAAGAGGTCCGCGGCGGTCGCTTCCTCGTCCAGGCGGGCGCGCACGAAAGCGACCAGGGCGGCGAGCCGCATGGCAGAGGCCGTGCTGCCGAGCGGAGACGCGCTGGGCCGGGCGGGTTCGCCCACACCGTTCTCGCCGTGGCGCTGGGGATGGCGGCGCCGTAGGTCGGCGCGGATCTGCGCGGCCTGCAGCCGGATCTGTACCGCCTCGAACCGCACCTGGCGGGCCTTGGCAGTCGCGTCCCGCGCTTTGCGGCGCAGCTGCTCGCAACGCTCGAAGGTATCGGCAACCCTCAGGTTCGTCGGGCTGGGCATCGTGCCTCCTGACACATCACTCGCATCCCGTGCCGCTGCCACCGGACGGCGAGGTCCGGGTCCCTGCTGCGTCACCGTCCGGGGCGGCCGTGCGCCGAAGGTGATCCGAATCGCGGGACAGGACCTCGCGCGCACGGTACGTCCTCAGTCGGCCGACGCGCCGCGGCCCGGCGGACGCGCGACAGGCGTCGGCCGGGGGAGGCCCTGTTGGTCGATGACCTCTTGGGCGACGGTGCTCAGCGGCAGACGGTGGTGGCGCGCGTGGCGGCGCAGGGCGTCGAAGGCGTCGGAGGGAGAGATGCCGCGCCGGGCGGCGAGAAAGCCTTTGGCCTGTTCGATGAGGACGCGGCTGTGCAGGGCGGTCTGGAGCTGTTCGTTGACGGTGTCGGCCAGCTGGAGGGTACGGGCGTGGAGCAGCCCGATGGCGGCCGCGTCGGCGAACGCCTGGGCCAGAGCCAGGTCGGCGGCGGGCAGCGGGGTGTCGGCCGTGCGCAGGAGCAGCAGGCTGCCGAGAATCTCCTGCCGCGCCCGCAGGGGTACGGCACAGGCATAGGCACAGCCGGCGGCGCGGGCCCGGGTGGTGAAGTCGCGCCAGGCGGCGGGCGCACCGGCGAGGTCGCCGGGGGCGACGGCGGCGCCGCTGCGGTACGCGTCGGCGGCAGGGCCCTGGTGCACGGCGACCTCCAGCACCGAGGCCAGCGCGGGACCGGGATCGCTGGGCACCGGGCTGTACAGGGGTGGACCCGGGTAGGCCAGCAGCACCGCGGCGTCGGAGATATCGAGGATGTCGCGGCAGCGGACGGTCAGCTGCTGCAGGAAGTCAATGACGTCGAAGCCGTCCGCCAGAGTGTCGGCCAGCTCCACGAAAGTCTGGGTGATCTTCTCTTCCCTGCTCATCCCTACTCCTAGAGGTGCCGATACGGACCGCGTGCCCGTCCTACGGAACAGTCGTTCATGGGGGCGGCATTGCCGGGGCCGCGCGGGCGGACCCGGCCAGGAGCCGTTTGGAGAAGGCCACTTGGGCCCGCGGCAGGGGCGGACCCTCGCCCGCCGGAACGCCGAGTCGGCGGCCAAGTGCCCGGCCCGGCATCTCGCTTCAGGCCGATACAGACCCCGGGCTCCATCACTGTGCCTCCCACCGACGGGCATACGGGCTCACGAGGGCAGCCACGTTCCGTGTCCGAAAAGGCTACTCGCCGTCGGCCTGGCGGGCCCAGCTCTTGACCAAAGCGAACGCTGTCCGAGCGGAACGAGAGACGCACCGCGTCGAGACGCCGCCCCTGGGCCTGGCTTCCTAGGCAGAAGGGCAGGGCCCGGGGGCAGCGATTCCGTGGGGGTCTCCCTGGACGATCCGGGTGATGGCTGGTCCGATCGCGGTGAGGGGGAGCACGAAGTCCACCCGCCTCGTTCTGATCGCGGCCTTGGGCATGCCGCGGAACGGGGCGCTCTCAGGGTCCTGCACGATGACCGTGCCACCGTGCGCCTTGACCTCTTCCACTCCCTGGGCGCCGTCACCGTCCGAGCCGCTGAGCACGCAGCCGATGACCCCGGCTCCGAACGCCTTCGCCGCCGACTCGAAGAGCGGATCGGCCGCCGGCCGGGCGAAGTTGACCCGACCCTCATGGGTGAGCGACAGGACGCCGCCCTGCCGCACGCAGAGGTGGCGGTCGGGTGGGGCGATGTAGACGGTCCCGGCCCGGGGGACCTGCCCGTCCTCGGCCAGCGTGACCGTGAGCGCGGTCGCACGTGACAGGATGTCGACGATGCTCGTCTCGCGGGAGCGGTTCAGATGCTGAGCCACCAGCACCGGTACGGGCAGAGTGGCGGGCAGCCCGCCCAGCAGCACGGTGAGGCCCTCGACACCTCCGGCAGAGGAAGCGATCAGCACTGCCTCCCACTGGTTGTGGTCATCGTCCCGGTGGTGTGTCTGCACTGACGAAGAGTAACGCGTCCGCCCGGCCGAAAAGAGTCTCGGTCCCTCCGTCGTACGGGCACTGCGCGGCCGTCGTCCCGGCAGTCCGCGGTGCGCGATTCCGGCCGTTCCGTGGAGCCCGGTGTGGATCATCACTTGATTGGCGCCGACCGTGTCGGTACCCGCACGATCGGGGCCCGGGCTTCCGCCGTGGTGTGCTCGTCCGTGCGACGCCGGCGTCATGCCGTCCGCACATCCGACGTGAGGAGGCCGATGAACTGGCGTGATTTTGCTGTGCACATGGCGTCGATGGCACGCGGCTTCCTGGCCGAGGACTCCGTGCCCATGACTCTGGACAAGATCACCTCCGCGGCGGTGGGGCGGGTCGAGGGATGCGAAGCGGCGGGCATCCTGCTGCTGCGGAAGGGGCAGGCGGAGACCCTGGCCCCCACCGAACAACTCGTCATCGACAGCGACCGGCTGCAGGAAGAGCTCGAAGAGGGCCCCTGTTTCGACGCCGCCCGCACGGGCCATCCCGTCTTCCGTATCGCGAATGTGAGCACCGAAACGGTGCGCTGGCGGTCCTATGCTCCCCGGGCCGCCGCGCTCGGGGTCGGCAGCATGATGGGTTTTTCTGCTCCACACCGATGACAAGAGCGACCTGGGCGCCCTCAACATGTATTCCAGGCATCCCGGCGCGTTCACCGAGGACAGCGAGACAGCCGGTCGGCTGTTGGCCTCGCATGCGGCCGTGGCCTTCTCGGGTGCCCGGGAGCACGCCTCGATGCAGCAGGCCGTCGAGAGCCGGCACGTCATCGGCGAGGCCATGGGCCTGCTGATGGCCACGCCACAACCTGGACGAAGAGGCACCCTTTGACGTGCTGCGCCGTTACTCGCAGGACAAGAACATCAAGGTCCGCGAGGTCGCGCGGCAGCTGTGTGAAGGCGGCACGCTGTAGAGCGGGGGCGGCTCTCCTGGCTACAGCCTGAACCAGGAGAGCCTCGACGCGGCAGACCCCCGGAGGGTTTCACTGCTGCGCGCGCCGTCCCTCCTGAGTCCCCCGCCGGACGGCAGCCACACCTGTGGTCGGGGAAGAGGACCAAAGTCCTGCTATGAGCACGACTTAGGTGGGCAAACCGGACAGTGGAGAGGCCCTGAACCACGGGTGTTGGACGGATGAGCAAGGAGATAAGGAGATGACGATGCTGCTTCCCGCGGTGGGCGACCTGCGTCGCGCGCTGACTCGGTATGACGAGGCGGTCGTCGAGGACGAGCGATGGCCCACGGACGAGACGGCTCGCCTGCGCGAGGACTGTGCCTACACGCTCTGCGTGATGACCGCCACCACCGACGTGGCGGCGGCGGTACGCGCGGCGGACGCCGCCCTGGAGCAGTGCGCCGTGCCCGCCGCGCAGTCGGGTGTCGGCGAGGCGGCCTGAGCCCCGGCGCTGCCGGCAGGTCAGGCGGCGCTCTCGCCCACGGCGGGGTTCAGGTGGAGGGCGGCGGTGATGCGTTTGCCGACGGTGGTGGGCTGCATGGTGAGGGAGTGGGCGAGGATCGTGACGATCTCCAGGCCGTGCTGCCCGACCCGCTCCGGATTCGCGGTACGCGCGGTCGGCAGCATCGGGTCGCTGTCCCACACCTCCACCTGCACCGTCCCGTCGCTGATCCGCAGCTGCAGCAAGCCGGGCCCGGGTGCGTACTTGACGGCATTGGTGACCAGCTCGCTGACGATCAGCTGGGTGTCCTCCACCGCCCGGGCGCCCACCTCCACCTGGTGCTGCTCCCGGGCCTGGGCCAGGAAACGCGCGGCCGCCTGGCGGGCCTGGGCTATGCAGCCTCTGGTCCCGTCAAGTGAGATCGCCACCTCCAGCGGCCCCGCGCCGGGCAAGGTGGCGCGCGCACCTGACGTAGGTTCTTGCGGCATTCACGGTCCCCGATTTTTGTTGCTTGCCGACCGGTGCCTGTACGGGCCACCGGATACCCCCGGTACGTTACCTGCGCGCTCGGCCGAATGGGCAGGAGCGTGGGGATACGGGGGGCGCAGACCAGAGTCATCGGAAAGGTTGAGGAGCGCGTGGCGGACATTCATGACACGGCAGAGCCGTCTGCCCTGCTGTCGATCACTCGCAGTTCTGTCTCAGGTGTCAGCCTTCTCACCGCGCGGGGGGAGATCGATGCCTCCTCCGCCCCTGAGCTCGCCGAAGCTCTGGCCGGCCACGTCGGTGAGACCGGTGAGCCGCCGCGTACGGTGCTCGATCTGGGCGCGGTGACGTTCATGGACTCCACCGGCATCAACGCTCTGCTCATCGCGCACCGGGCGACGGACGCGGCGGGCGGCTGGATCCGTCTCGCCTGCCTGGACGGCCCGGTCCTGCGGGTCGTCGAACTGGTCGGCGTCGACTCGGTCATCGCGTGCCACCCGAGTGTGGATCAGGCGCTGAGCTCCTGAGCGTCCGTTTCCGCGCAGAAGGACGGTGCGTGCGCGTGGTGAGCCCGGGCCGAGGCGTGACTCAGGCCGAGCGCCGCGGCTTCTTCGCGGCGGTCTTCTGCGCCGTCGCCTTTTTCGCCGTCGTCTTCTTGGCCGGTGTCTTCTTCGCGCTCTTCTTGGCCGCGGCCTTCTTCTTCGGCATTTCGTGCACGGTGGCGTGCCCGCCGTCGGCGCGGGATTCCTTCGCCTGCTGCACGGACTGCTCCAGGGCGGCCATCAGATCGACGACCCGGCCGGATGGGGCCTCCTCGGGTTCCACGGCCGGCGGCTGCTTGCCCTCGGCCTTCGCGTGGATGACGTCCTGCAGCGCTTCGGTGTAGCGGTCGGTGGCCCATTCGGCGTCCTCGATGGGTTCCTCGCGGGTCATCGAGTCGATGAGCAGGAGGGCCTCGTCGACTTCCTTGTCGGTGATGTCCACGGCCTTCGGCGCGAGCTGTTCGGGGGAGCGGACCTCGTCCGGCCACCGCAGGGCGTGCAGCGCGATCACGCCTTCCTTCACCCGCAGCAGGCCCAGCCGCTCGCGGCCGTGCCACGCGAACTTCGCCACGGCGGCTTTGGCGTTGCGCTCCAAGGCCTTGCGCAGCAGTGTGTACGGCTTGTTCGCGACCTGGCCGTCGGCCTCGAGGTAGTAGCCCTCGCCGATCTGGATGGGGTCGATCGACTCGTACGGTACGAAGGCGACGATCTCGATGGCCTTCGCGGTCGGCAGCGGGATCTCGCGCAACTCCTCGTCGGAAACGGCCACGACCTGGTCCTTGGAGACCTCATAACCCTTGCCGATCTCGTCCTGCGTGACCTCACGGTCCTCGAGCTCGCACACCTTGCGGGTGCGCACCCGTGCCATGTCCTCCAGGTGGTACTGGTGGAAGCGGATGCTGTGGTTCTCGGTCGCGGACGTGACCTTGATGGGGATGGTCACCAGTCCGAAGCTGATCGCGCCGGTCCACACGGGGCGGGGCATACGAGACCTCCTGTCGGCCCCGAGCTCTCCCAGGCTATGCCGACCGGCTTTTCCGGGCATCCGGTGATCGGTGCGACAAAACCCCTGCGGCGCGTTGTACTGGAGCAGGCATTCGGTGTATATGCGAAGACGTGGGTTCGGCAGTGAGCCCGCCGTACGCTCCCCGGCGCCTGCGCCGGGGAGCAAGGGCTCTACCGAGGGCTCTACCGAGGGCTCTACCGCCGCGAGCGAGCGGCGACACCGTGCCGCCGCGGCCGTCCCATCGGCTCGGAGTGATACAGCGGCAACTGGCGTCGCAGTTCGCCGCTGATCTCCGGAATGAGGTCGCCGGTCCGTGCCCAGGCGATGAGCTGTCGGGCCACGGAGCGCAGCCTGATGTCCGTATGCATGGACACTTCGCGCAGTGCGTCCCACGCCTCGGCGGGTGAGATACGGCCCACCGCGGCGAGGACGCCGACCGCCTGGTCGACGTCGCTGCGGGCACCCATCACCTGCTTCAACCGCGCGATCTCGTCCTTCAACTCGGCCGCGTGCCCCGCACCTTGTGCGGCGGCGGCCGCGTCGTGCTGCGGGGCGGGGGCCATGGCGTCCCTCCGGGTCGCGGGCGGCGGTTCGTCTTGAAGGTGCCTGCCCTGGCCCGGGGATGCGACACGTATTGGGGCGTGAACAGTCGGCCCCGCGCTCTTCGCGGTGCGCTTCACCCCAAGCACGGCGGCTGTCCGCTGCCGTCCACGCAGCTGCGTCGGTGTCACCCGCGTGACCGGAGCTCCCCCTGTTGACGTCGCAACTCCCCTTGTTAATCAGGGCGGTTGAGGTAGCGCGGCATCGGCCGGATGCATGAGATGCGGGCGCTCGGCAACTGTCGGATCCTCGACACCCCGACGGCGCGCGAGTAGCTTTGTCACTAGTCCGTGGAATATGCCTCACCGTCAGCGCGGCGATGTTCTTCCGGCGATCTCTCGGGCCCTGCCAGGGTCCTCACGCCAGCGGCTACTTTTCGCGGGAGTCTGCGCCCGCTTCCATCAGCACTGTCGCAAATCCTGCGTGGAGCCTGGCCCCTCTGTTCTGTGCGACGGCGCATTGCCTTCGGGACACCATGATGCCCGCCTACTTCGTAGATGAGCTCCTTCTCATCGCTCCCCTCCACCATCCCGTCGGTGTGCGCCTGTTCGGCGAGGTCGTCGGCGCCCACAAAGGCCCCTTGTCGCGCGCGGTGGCGGAACAGACCCGGGCAACGGATGAGATCACCGTCGACCTCACCCGCGTCCATTATCTCGCCAACAGCGCCCTGGAGACCCTCGTCGCGCTGGCACAGACGCTGCACCCGCCCCAACGCCTGCACATACTGGCCTGCCCCGAACTCGAGGTGCGGCAGCGTCTCGCCGCCCACGCGTGGGACCAGGCCGAAACGCTGCGCCTGACCTCGTGAGGGACGCGCGGTGTCAGGCGGTCAGCCGGCGCTCGACACTGTCCCGGGTGGCGTGCTCGCGTACCTGGGCGCAGCTGCGGGCGATGAGGCGGGAGACCTGCATCTGGGAGAGGCCGACCTTCTCGGCGATGCGCAGTTGTGACAGGTCTTCGAAGTAGCGCAGGTAGAGGATGGTGCGCTCGCGCTCGGCCAGCTGTTTGATGCCTTGTTTGGCGGCTTCCCGGTCGTTGATCAGTTCGTACGCGCCGTCGGACCGGCCCAGCGTGTCGGCGAGGGTGAACCCGCGGTGGTGCGTGCCGTACTCGGCGTCCAGGGACAGGCTGTTGTAGCTCTCCAGGGCTTCCATGCCGTCGCGTGCCTCGTCCAGGGTGAGTCCGGCCTTCGCGGCGATGTCGGCGAGGTCGGGTTCCTGGCAGTGGCCTGGTGCGTCGAGGAGGTCGCGGCGGGCGGCACGCACCTTGTTGCGCAGGTCCTGGACCCGGCGGGGGACGCGCACGTCCCAGCCGTGGTCACGGAAGTGACGCCGTAGTTCGCCGGTGATGGTGGGCACGGCGTACGCCTCGAAGGCGCCGCGCTCGGGTGCATAGCGTTCGATGGCCTTGAGCAGGCCCAGGGCCGCGACCTGTTTCAGGTCCTCGAGGTTCTCGCCCTTGCCACGGAACCGGGTGGCCAGCCGGTGCGCCATCGGCAACCAGGCCTCCACGAGTTCTTCTACCAGTACATCGTGCTCACGTCCCGCAGGGGTGGCCGCGAGGCGGACAAAGGCCTGTTCGGTGCGTGGGGCGTCGGTGTGCGGGTGGCGCGCGGGCATGGTTCGCTCCTCATCCCTCCAGAGAGCGCCTGTGGTCTCAAGCACACGAGTGTCGTCTGCCCTTCGACTTTACGGACATAAGACCTGTAACGACCACTCGTCGACCTGGTTTGACTCGGGCGGTGGCTGGCTACTCGTGCTTCTGACGTGGGCTGATTGCTCAGGTCCACCAGACGGCGCTTGGATTTTCGACCTCGGCCTCGGAACAGTACGAAACGGTACGGATATGACCAGCGACAACACACTTGCCGGCGCGGGCCCGGCCAGCAGCACGGTATTCGGCGCGCCCTGCTGGGTCAGCCTGTCCACCCGTGATCTGCGTACTGCGGAGAACTTCTACCACGCCGTGCTCGGCTGGGAGTGGCGCACCGGGAAGCTGGGTGACCAGTACCGGTTCGCGAGCGTGGACGGCGTGCCGGTGGCGGGCCTGTCGGCGGTGGAGAGCACGCTGCCGACGACGGTCGCCTGGACGCCCTTCTTCGCCGCGTCCAGCGCGGACGCCACCGTGGCACGCAGCCAGGAGCGCGGCGGGACGACCGCCGTGGGCCCGCTCTCCTTCCCGCCCGGGCGGGCCGCCCTGCTGGCCGACCGCGACGGCGCGGTCTTCGGCATCTGGGAGGGCGAGCTGGTGGCCGACTGGGAGAAGTGGCGCCAGGCCGCACCGACCTTCGTGGAACTGCACACCCGCAACGCCTTCGACGCGGCCATCTTCTACGGGGAGGTCCTCGGCTGGGCGTCCGCCGCCCCCGGCTCCTGCGACGTCCAGTACGAGGACGAGGAAGTGGTGCTGCGCAGCGGCGGCGACGTGGTGGCCCGTATCCATTCAGGGGCGGTGGAATCCGCGCCCGATCCCGCGATCCGGCCGCACTGGCAGATCCACTTCATGGTCGCCGACGTGGAGGCGTGCGTCCGGGCCACCAGGGACCACGGCGGCCAGGTCCTGGAAACCGTCAGCGACTCGACCGAAGCAGTACTGACCGATCCCGACGGCGCACGCTTCGTAGTAAACGCACAACAGTGAACGCACAACAGTGAACGCACAACAGGGAACTCACAACAGTGAACCGGCACGCGGTTGATGTGCGCGAACGGGGGCACTCAGGTGCCGATGTTGATCAAGTGGTCAACAGAGGCGAGCTGTCAGAGGGTGAGGAAATGAGAACGTCCCCGCACACACCGCACAGCATCTGACACGCATGACGACGCAGCCACGGACCCCGCGAGCGCCCGCGGCCAAGCGCCCCCGTCTGCTGGCGCCGCGCGGTGTGTACGCGCCGCAGCACGACACGGAGCTGCTGACGCGTGCCCTGCGCCGTGAGTCGATCACCGGCCGGACCCGAGTGCTGGACCTGGGCACCGGATCGGGAGCGTTGGCGGTGGCCGCCGCCCAGCTGGGCGCTCACGTCACAGCGGTCGACATCTCCTGGCGTGCCGTGTGGACCGCGCGCCTGAACGCACGTCTCAACAGCGCTTCCGTCACCGTGCGGCACGGCGATCTGGGCCTCATGCCGGGGCCCGGCGCCTTCGATCTGGTCGTCAGCAACCCGCCGTACGTGCCCTCGCCCGCCGCTCTGCTGCCCTCGCGCGGAGCGGCCCGGGCCTGGGAGGGCGGCGGGGACGGGCGCAGCGTGGTGGACCGGGTCTGTGCTGCCGCGCACCGGGCCCTGCGGCCCGGGGGCAGCCTGCTGATGGTCCACTCCGAGCTCTGTGGACTCGCCGAGAGCCTGGACCGGCTCGCAGGGCTTGGCATGAAAGCGGCGGTCATCGACCGGGCCCGCGTGCCGTTCGGCCCGGTCCTGCGCGAACGCCGCGACTGGCTGTGCGCGCAAGGGCTCCTCGACGGCGCCGCAACGGCGGAAGAACTGGTGGTCATCCGTGCCGAACGCCCCTGACCGTGCCACGTCCGGACCGGGTGGGTCCACGTCCACGGGGACGGATCAGCCCACCGGGCTCAAGAAGACACTGACGACCCCGCTGCTCTACTTCTTCATCCTGGGCGACGTCCTGGGGGCCGGCGTCTATGTCCTGGTGGGCCAGGTCGCCGCGAAATCGGGCGGCGCGGTGTGGGTGCCCCTGGTCCTTGCCCTGCTGCTGTCACTGCTGACGGCAGCCTCGTACGCCGAGCTCGCCACGAAGTACCCGCGTGCCGGTGGCGCCTCCCACTACACCAGGCTCGCCTACGGCCCCTTCGCCGGCTTCCTCGCCGGGTTCTGCATGCTGGCGGCGGGCATCGTCTCCGTGGCCGCGCTGGCCAGGGGGTTCGCCGGCGACTACCTGACGGCGTTCGTCAGTCTGCCGGTCGTGGTGGTGGCAGCGGTCTTCCTGTGCGCCCTGGCCCTCCTCAACGCGCGCGGCATCAGCGAATCCACCCGTGCCAACGTGGTCGCGACCGTCATCGAGGTGAGCGGTCTCCTGCTCGTGGTCGGCCTCGGAGTCGTGCTGTTCCTGCGCGGCGAAGGCGATCCCGGCAGACTCGTCCACCTCGGCACCGCCGACTCGGGCGCCGCCGCCGGGGTACTGGCCGGCACCGTACTGGCGTATTACTCCTTCGTCGGCTTCGAGACCTCCGTCAATGTCGCCGAGGAGACCCGCGATCCACGCCGTTCCTACCCCAGGGCCCTCTTCGGGGCCCTGCTGACGGCGGGAGCTGTCTACGCCCTCGTCGGGATCGTCGCTTCCGCCGCCGTCCCCACCGCGACGCTGGCCCGCTCCAGCGGTCCGTTGCTCGAAGTGGTCAAGGAGGCCGGCGGGGTGCCGCCGAAGCTGTTCAGCGCCATCGCCCTGGTCGCCGTCGCCAACGGCGCGCTGCTCACCGGCATCATGAGTTCCCGGCTGGCCTACGGCATGGCGCGGGACGGCCTCCTGCCCAGCTTCCTGACCCGGGTGCTTCCCGGGCGCCGCACCCCGTGGGCGTCGATCGCGGCCACCACGCTCCTGGCCTTCCTGCTGGCCCTCACCGGCGACGTGGCGACCCTCGCCTCCACGCTCGTGCTGCTGCTCCTCGTGGTCTTCTTCCTGGTCAACACCGCTGTACTCGTCCTGCGCCGCGACCGTGCCGCACGACCGCACTTCCGGGCCCCCACCGCCCTTCCTGTCCTCGGCGCGGTCTCGTGCGTGGTGCTGGCCACGCAGGTCGAGGGCGACGTGTGGGTACGGGGACTGATCGTCCTCGCGATCGGCGTGGCCCTGGGAGCAGTCGCCGCAGTGCACCGCCGTCGCAAACCCGTCCCTGAACGGTGACCGCCAGGTTCTGCTCAGTTGGCCGAGGACAGCCTCCCTCCTGTCGTACGCCGACGGTCAGTCGAGCGCGGTGTCGGGGCGGCACTGCGCGCAGGCCGGGACCGGTCCGTGGCGGAGGGCGTCGCGGGCCTGGTCGGCCGTGATGGAGCGGGTGCGGCTGCCTGCCGACCGACAACTGCCGGTGTGGACGTGCACGGCGGCGCGGCCGGTGGGCCCCAGCTCCAGCAGCCACCCCGACGGTACGGTGCGGGCGGCGCGGCGGCGCTTCTCGTCCTCGATCCAGCGTCGCGTCCTGGCGAGGTCCTGCAGTTGCACGCGCTCGAGGAACTCCAACTGCGCGAGCCGGCCCGCTGCGGGCTGCTCCGTGTCCACGGTGCTCAGGCCGCCCTGTGCAGCAGCGCGGCCGGGCCGACGCTGCCGTCACCGAACCGCTGGTTGGCCCGGTCGACGGCCTGCTCAGCGCGCAGGCGCATCTCGCGGCCGCGGTCGAGGGAGATCTGTTCCGCCGTAGGACCGGCCGCCACCAGGTCCTCGGCCCGGACCAGCAGGCCTACGAGGCGGCCGCGCTGCAGGCCTGCGCGGTCCATCAGCCGGTAGGCGGCGGTGCGCAGGTCTTCGTCGTGAGCCGACGCCTCGGGCAGGCGCAGGGTTCTGGTCCAGCGGGCGCCGGCGGCGAAGTCGAGTTGCAGGGTGAGGCCGCGGGCGACCTGGTCGCGGGAGCGCAGGGTGGCCGCGAGCCGGACGACGAGGTCCAGGAGCCGGGCGCGTACGGTGGCGCCGTCCATTTCCTGGCGTTCGAAGCGGTGCCGGACGGCCGCGGACAGCGGCAGTGTCTTCGGGGTGACCGGCCGCGGATCGATGCCACGGGCGCGGTCGGAGGCCAGACGTCCTGGCCGCCCGCCGAGTACCCGCTGGATCGTGGCGAGCGGCAGGGCGGCGAGGGCACCGGCGGTGTGAATGCCGTAATCGGTCAGCGCGGCCGCGTGCACCGGGCCGATGCCGTGCACCGCCCCGACCGGCAGCGGGGCGAGGAAGTCGGCGACCTGGCCCGGCGCGACGGCGACGATGCCACCGTGCTCCGGCGCCCGCGCCGACGCGGTGGCCGCCACGGCCCAGGTCGGCGCGAGACCGATCCGCATGTCGACGGAGAGCCGGGCCAGGCACCGCACCCGGGCGCGCTCGGCCAGCCGGACGGCCGGCACCCCGTGGTAGCGCAGCGCGCCGCGCAGTTCGACGACCGCGGCGCCGGGTGGCAGGGCCTGCACGACGGGGGAGAGCTCCGCGAGCAGCTCCAGCACCTCTCGGTAGGCAGGCTCCGCGAGACCTCCCGGCATGCGTACGTGCATCACCGACGCCTCATCTGCCACATCGTTCGTCCTGGTCATCACAGCACCTCCCACACCCCACAATATCGAACTGGAATTCGAACACGCGAGGTGAGCGTGCTCGTCGTACTGCCACTCGGGGCGATCCGGCCGCGGCGGCGATATGCGCGGCGGGGCGGCGGGGACCAGTGGGACATGAGCGAGAACGAGGATGGGCCCGCCCGTGCACACCGGCGGCCCGAGGGCGTAGGCGACGCGACGGTGGAAGCGCTGGGGTCGGTGTCGAAAGCGCTGGAGACGGTGGAGCAGGCCCGGGGCCACCTCTACGCGTTCCACCAGCTGACAGGCTCCGCCGATCTCGAACTCGGCCGCGCTGTCGAGCTGTTGCGCACCGCGGGGCATGACGAGTGGGCGGAGCGGATCGACCGTGAGCTGGTGGGGCGCAACGTTCTCGAGGGACGGTGGACCTTCCAGCTCGTGGAGGAGTACAACGCCACCTTCTACGAGCCCTACAAAGACCTGGAGCGCGAGGTGCGCGACGATCTCGCCCAGGGGCGCGAACACATCTACGAGGCGGAGATGAAGGAAGCCCGCCGTTCGGAAGGGCACCCCGATCACACCGCGCGTCCCTCCGACGGGACGTGAGGGGGGAGCGCCCTCGTAAGCTGAGCCGGCCGATGCGGAGGAGGGGCCCATGTCGACGTGGGGACTGATCGTCGAGACGACTACCGGAACAGGGGAGCGCAAGCACATCGAGGCGTATGTGCTGGCTCAGCTGGACGGGACGCGGGACGACGCCCTGAGGGAGCTGGAACAGCGGGCGCGCCACTATCAGCCCTCGCATCCCATGAGCCCGAAGCGGCGACGGCTGTTCCGGACGGGCGACGGCTTTCTGCTCGCCGTGGACGGTGCCTGGCAGTCCTTCAGTACGCGGTTCACGCTTGCGGAGTTGCTGCACGACTCCGCGGCTCCGACGCCCGCCCCCGTCGCCGAGCCCGCCCCCGAGCCCGTACAGGCACCGGAGCCCGCGGACGCGGTGCCGACCGCGACCGTTCCTCAGCCGGCCACGGAGCCGGAGCTCGATCCCGTGGCGCGCTACGACGACGGTGTGCCGGTGAGACCGTCGTGGCTCGGGCGGACCGATCTGTCCTGACGGCGGATCGCGGCCGGGACCGGCCGGGGCGCCGAGGGGTTGTGCTCAGGTCTTGCTCAACTCCCTTCACCTTCGTGGGGTTTGCGGCGATGATCCACTCACTGATGGGCGAGCACGTACGGGAGAGTGGACATGGCCAAAGCGGTGCGGGCCTCGCTGGGGGAGATGTGGATCACCTGCCAGGTCTGCAAGAGCGAACTCTTCCGCGAACGGAGCGTGAAGCTCAACAGCACCGGCGGGGAGCTCTTCAATCTGGCCTGGGCGGACGAGAGTGCCACAGGGCTGATCTGCTGGCGTTGCGGTTACGTGCACCTCTTCGTCAACCGGCAGATTCAGCTGCATCGCGCCAAAGACTGACGCGTGGCCGTACGGCCGCGGGTCGACGCGGCCCGAGTGCTGCGGCCACGAACGACGCGACCAGCGGTCGACGGTCCTGTTCGGGCCAGGCGAGTACGAGGCTGCTGGGCGGCGCGTCGGTCACCGGGACGGAGACCAGGCCGGCGGGGACCGGTTCGACGAGCGAGCGGGGCAGTACCCCGATCATCCGGCCCGCCGTCACCATGTGGAACAGCTGGACCACATCGGCGACTTCAGGACCTGTTACATGTTCCCCGGGGATCCCCCTCCAGCGAGGCAGGGTCTCGCCCTCCAGGTCGGACAGCCGCACCGCGGCGCGCCGGGCCAGCCGGTGCCCGGACGGGACGACGGCCACGCGGTCCTCCGTGTGGAGCGTCTCGTGGGCCAGGCCGTCGAGGTCGTCGAACGGTGTGTAGAGCAGGCCGACATCGGCTCGGCCGTCGTGCAGGAAGTCGGCGCGGTCTGCCGGGCCGCTGAACAGGATGTCCACCCGGCGGGCATCGGGTTGGCGGGCGTACTCGGCCAGGAGCCCGGACAGCAGACCCGCGTCCCCGCCCGGCTTGAGTACGAGCCGCAAGGGGGCCTGGCTGTCGCCGGCGCGCCGGGCCTTGCGGACGGCGGCGCCGACCGCGTTCAGTGCGTGCCGCCCATGCTCCTGCAACGCCTCTCCGGCCGGGGTGAGCTCGACGTGCCGGCTGGAACGGATGAACAGCGGAACGCCGAGCCGGGTCTCCATGCGGCGGATCGCCTTCGACAGCGCCGGCTGGGCGATCGACAGCTGGACGGCGGCCCGGCCGAAATGCAGCTCGTCGGCGACGGCGATGAAGTACCTGAGTTCCCGGGTCTCCAGATCGGTCATGCCTCCAGGTTATCGCTGGGTGCCCAACCGGTCTTGGACACCGGGGAGCTACGACACCGAGAATTGCCGCATGATTCACCACACGATGATGGTCGCCTTCGACCACGCCCTTCCCACCGCCGAGCTCGATCAATACCTCGCAGACATCGAACGGGTCATGCTCGACTCGGGTCTCGTGCAGTCGTTCGTGGCCCGGCGGCACCTCTCCACCCCCGGTGAGGAGGCCATTCCGGCGCTGATCGCGACCGTGATCGTGCAGTTCGCCGTGGCCGACATCGACGCCCTGACGAAGGCGTTCAGCGCGCCGGGCCTGCACGACGTCATCGAGCGCTGGCAGGCCCGGCACCCGTACAAGGTCGCCTGGGCGAACCACGAACCGCTGGCATGAGCGACCTGCGTTCAGGACGGTCGGGCCCATCGGCTTATCCGGCCCTGAGCCGACCTTCAACGCAGCCTTAAAGATCACGGACCGGGCCCGGCAGCGACCGATTCACGCCCCGCCGACGTCTACGTTCGGCCTGTGAGTTCCGAAGCAGCCGTCCCAGATCCGTCCATGTACCCAGCGCTCTCCTCCTACTTGACGCGCCCAGCGGGTCGAGTACGGCAGTCGGCGTTCGGGATGCCTTACCCCGTGGCGGGGCCGACGTACACGGCGCCGTCGAGCAGCGCGTCGACCCGCCACGGGGAGGGGCGGGGGCGCCACCGCGCCGCCGCCTCCCCGCGTCGCCGGTCCCGTCGGCACGTCCTGTCCCGGCGCAACCCGCCGGCCCCGTTCGCCTACGCGTCCGCGGCCCTGCTCGCCCTCGCCACCGCCGCGCTCCTCGCCCCGTCCCACAGCCCTGACCCCGGCAGGCCGCACGCCGCGCCCCCGCAGCAACCGGACACACCCGGCCGGCTGTCTCCGCCCGCACCCGACGAGGCGCCCACCGTGCCGGCCCCGACCGACAGGCCCACCCCGGAGAGTGCCGAGGCCCCAGCTCCCCGTTCGACGCCGTCGGCGGCAGGCGCATCGAGCGTCCTGCGCTTCGGCAGCACGGGGAGTCCGGTCCTGCGATTGCAGGAGCAGCTAGGACAACTGCGGCTCTACACGGGCCCCTTGGACGGCTACTACAGCCACGACGTCGCCGCCGCGGTCGCCCGCATGCAACAGGCACGCGCCATCGACGAACCGCTCGGCGTCTACGGTCCGGCCACCCGCAGCGCCATCAGCACGGCGGCTCTGTGACCTTGGCCGCCCCCGCGCTCGCAGGCCGCCGCGTCCGGGCGGGCCGCCGCGCGGCGGACGTGACGGCAAGGACGGCTCCCGCCAGGAGGACGAGCGCGCCCGCGCCCTGGAGCACGCCGAAGGTCTCGCCGAGCAGCAAGGTCCCGCACGCGGTGTTCACGACCGGCACCGTGAACATCATCAGCGAGGCCGACGCCGGCCCGACGGCAGCCACCGCGCGGTAGTAGAAGAGGTTGGCCACGGCGGCGGCGCCCACCGCCAGATAGACCGCGTTCAGCCAGACGCTGCCGGGCAGCGCCGACCACCGCACATCCGGCAGGTCGGGCACGGCGAGCGCGCCGAGCAGCACCGCGCCCGCGCAGGTCGCGTACGTCGTGGCCCGCAGCGGCTCGACACCGGACATCACCCTCGGCCCTGCCAGCGTGAACGCGGCCCAGCACACGGCGCTGAGCAGGAACAGCGCGTCCCCGGCGAGCCGGGTGCCGCCCCCGCCCGCACCGCCACCCGCGCCGACGAAGAAGACCGCGGCGCCGCACACGCCGAGCCCGAGCCCGGCCAGCCGCTGCCGCGAGGCCCGCTCACGTCCTCGTACGAGCAGATATGTGCTGGTCAGCACCGGGCTCATGACGGGGATGAGGATGCCCGCGTCGAGCGAGGGCGCGAGCGAGAGGCCCCAGAAGAAGAAGCCGTTGTACGCGAACACACCCAGGACACCCGCGGCCGCCGCGCGCCGCCCGGCCCCCGCGGGCACCGGCGCCGCGCGTTTGCCGAGGACGGCGAGGGCAACGAGCAGGGCGAGGGCGGCGCCGCCGAAGCGGAGCGCGGCCGCCACCGTGTGGGGCACCTGCCCCACCATCGACTTGGAGCTGGAGAAGGCGCAGCCCCACAGCACCATCGTGAGCGTGAGCAGGAGATACGGGTGGGCGGACCGCCTTGCGGCCGCACCGTTGTTCGGGTCCATGGTCCGACGATGCCCGTCGGCCCCCCGGCAGGTCTTGAACGCTGGTGCGCGCGGCACAATCGGAGTCATGGGGACGGCAGAGCGCACACCAGATCCGGACGGCCGGGGCGGAGGAGACGGGCGGACGCGGTACTGGAGGGACGCTGCCCTCCCGCTTGAGGCCATGCACGCGCGTTTTCGGGAGCACGTGTACCCGGTGCACAGTCACGACTCGTACTCCTTCGGCATCACCGAGGCCGGCGCCCAGCGCTTCCGTTGCCGGGGCGCCGCCCACACCAGCGGCGCCGGGATGGTCATGGCCTTCAACCCGGACGAGGCGCACGACGGGCAGAAGGCCGCCGAGGCCGGCTACCAGTACCGCATCGTGCACCTGGGCCCGGAACTGGTGCGCGAGGTGCTCACCGACGCCGCCGACGGCCGGCCCGGGGCGCTGCCGCTGTTCGCCCGGCCGGTCCTCGACGACCCCGTGCTCGCCGCGACCCTCACCCGCCTGTACACGGCGGTGGCCCGCCGCGCGGACCCGCTCGTGCGCGACGAACGGCTCACCGCGACCGTCCTCGCGATGACCCGCAGGGGCGCCACCCGGACCATCGGGCGCCACCCGCAGACCACCCCCGGACAGCGCCAAGTGGCCCAGCGCGTAAGGGAGTTGCTGCACGACGCGTACGTGGGAAAGGTCTCGGCCGAGGAGCTGGCGGCCGCCGCGGGCTGCAGTCGCTTCGCCCTGTACCGCGCCTTCCGGGCCGAGTACCACATGTCGCCCAGCGACTATCAGCGGCAACTGCGGCTACGGCATGCCCGCGGGCTCCTGGCCGCCGGCACGGCCCCCGCCACCGCGGCCGCCGACTCCGGCTTCGCCGACCAGCCGCACCTGGCCCGCTGGTTCCAGCGCACGTACGGCATCACCCCAGGGACGTTCGTCCGCGCACTGTGACGCCACCCGCCCGCGCGGCGCTGAGTGTGGCGGGGCGGGCGACCCTGGACCCCACCGACAGGCGCCACCCGCCCGAGCCACTGGCGGACCCATGGACGGGGGGCGTTGCACGGGTCCGCGTGCTGTCCGAATGCCCCGTGCGCGGCTGTGCACACGTCTACGGTGACGCACACGAGAAGTCGTACACGGCCCAGTCGGTGAGAGGGACGTATCCGATGCGTCGGTAGAGGGCGTTGCTGGTGGGGTTGGCCGGGTCCGCGTACAGCACGACGTCCGTGGCGCCCGCGGCCAGTGCGGCCCGGCTCGCCGCGACCGTCACAGCGCCCGCGTAGCCGCGGCCCCGCAGGTGGGCCGGAGTGTAGACGGGGTCCACCCGGACCATGCCGGCGACCATCGACGTCGCGGCGGCCATGGAGACGGGAGTGCCGTCCGGGGTCTGCCAGAACGTGAAGCGCCGGTCGGCGAAGCGCGAGGCGGCCCAGGATTCGGCGTCCACGGTGGGGACTTCACCTACGGTGTCGCAGAACTCCCTGCACCAGCGCACCACTTGCTCATGATCCCGCACGCCCACGCGCCGCCCGCGGCCCGCCGGGACGGGTTCCGCAGGGGTGAGCGTGCCGAGACGGTACAGACGGATCCGCTTGCCGAGCGTCGGCAGTGCGCCTGTGTGCCGCTGCCATGCCTCGGCGAAAGCGGTGGCGGTGTCGTGGGCCGCGCTGACGTAGGGAAGGGAGTGCCCGAGCCCGGCCAACTGGGCGGCGAGCGCGTCGGCATGCTCGGGGGCGACGGGGGTGAGACTCAGGCCTCGGGACGGGAGGCGGTAGAAGACGGCGCAGACCTCGCCGTTCAGCTCCAGTCGGCCGAACGAGGTCGCTCCGGCGCCGAACGCGTCCGCCCCGCGCGTGCGCAGTTTCTCGATCGTCGTCAGCGGTGTGTTGTGCAGCGCCGGCCGTGAGCGCAGGAAGCCTCCGGCTCGGGCGAGAAAGTCGTCCACGTCTTCGGTGTCTTCGCTGAGGTGCCAGTCGTTCGGGCGCATGCCTGATGATCTCCGATGCCCCCGGCACGGGGCTACCGGCTGTACCCTCAGCCCACATGAGCTGGCTGCCGGACGACTTCGTCCACCCCGTCCATGTGCCCGTGCCCACCACCGCGCTGCATCTGCGGCCGATCCGGGAGGCGGACACCGCGATCGACTACCCGGCCGTGATGGGTTCACGTGAGCGCTTGTGGGAGATCTTCGGCCCCGCCTGGGGGTGGCCCACAGCGACGATGACCTACGAAGAGGACCGCGTCGACCTGCGCCGCCACGAGCAGGAGATAGCCGCACACCAGTCGTTCAACTACGCCTTGTTGGACGAGGACGAGACGGTGCTTCTCGGCTGCGTCTACATCGACCCGCCCGAGCGCACCGGCTCCGACGGCGACATCTCCTGGTGGGTCGTGGACGACCTGGCCGGCGGTGCGGCGGAGCGCGCGCTCGACATGCTGGTGCCCCGGTGGATCGCCGACAACTGGCCCTTCCGGCAGCCCCGTTACCTGGGCCGCGACATCACCTGGCAGGACTGGCTGGCGCTGCCGCCCACATCCTGACCCGCAGGCCGGCGTCCGCCGCCCGCCCACCAGGGCACCGCGCTGCATGATGTCTACGCAGACCGGTGTTTCGTCGGTGGCCCCGTCGAGGTTGCCGTAGCGGCGGATGCGCAGCTTGCGGTGGAACTTCAGGTGTCGTAGCGCAGGCTCCACACGCCGTAGCCGTCCGCTGCCCGAGGTCCTCACGCGGCGCGGCTGCTTTCAACAGGAACACCATGCGCGGCGATGGGAAGGCGAACACAGGGCAGCCCGGCGAGGCGCGCACAATGTGTAAGAACGTGTTCCGCTTCGTGGAGGTAGTCCCGCATGCGCTTGCTGCTCATCCGTCACGGCCAGACCCCGTCCAACCTCAAGCACCTCCTGGACACCGGCAGGCCGGGCCCGGAGCTCACACCGCTGGGGCAGGACCAGGCGGCCGCGCTGCCGCAGGCGCTGGCGGAGGAGAAGATCGAGGCCCTCTACGTCTCCACGCTCGTGCGTACCCAGCTGACCGC
Organism: Streptomyces sp. NPDC102467; assembly: GCF_044765445.1. Classification (NCBI taxonomy): domain Bacteria; kingdom Bacillati; phylum Actinomycetota; class Actinomycetes; order Kitasatosporales; family Streptomycetaceae; genus Streptomyces; species Streptomyces sp. NPDC102467. Next base: position 105,657 of record NZ_JBIWKA010000018.1, read on the forward strand.
CGCGCCGCTGGCCGCCGCCACGGGGTTGGAGGTCCAGGTGCGGGACGGCATTCGGGAGCTGATGGCGGGGGACCTGGAGATGCGAGGTGATGAGGAGGCGGCCGCGACCTATCTCGCCACGGCGTTCGCCTGGTCCGCGGGCGACCTCGGGCGGCGGATGCCCGGGGGCGAGGACGGGGCGGAGGCTCTCGGCCGCTTCGACGCCGTGGTCGCCGAAGCGGCCGGAACGGGGGCGGGGACCGTGGCCATGGTCAGCCATGGCGCGGCGATCCGCATGTGGGTGGCCGCCCGGGCCACCAATGTCGATGTGGCCTACGCGTCCGCGCACGCGCTGGGCAACACAGGCGTCGTCGTGCTGTCCGGTTCGCCCGACGAGGGCTGGCAGGCACTCGTGTGGGAGGGCCGCCCGCTGGGGCCGGAGGGACGCTCCCCGGAGGACGGCGGCCCGGCCGGAGAACCCACTCCGGCGCCCTGACGCAACCGCGCTGTCCGCTCAGGCGGAGGGCGGTGCGCCCGGCTGGACGCCCCGCCCCGCGCCCGTGTCCGACTGCGAAGCCAGGAGCTCGGCCAGGCCCTGCCGGGTGGCGGCCAGGACGACCCGGTCGGTGGGGCGCAGCACGTAGCCGGGGTGCAGATTCCAGATGAGGCCGGGTGGTGCGGCGGGGCTGTCCTCCTGCGGCGACGCGGCCAGGTCGGGGCGCCGCTCGCCCGGGGCCGTGGAGTCGACGGCGATCACCCGCCAGGACCCCGCCCGAAACGATTCCGCGACGGTGCGCCCCTCCAGCGGCGAATGACCGGTGACATCGAGTACGGCGAAGAGCAGCACCCTGCGTTCGACCGGTATCGCGCCGAGGATCTGGCGGCCCATCATCGCTCCGGCGAAGGCCGGCGCGGCGAGCGTGGTGACACTGCGGCTGCGGGTCAGAGCGCGGGGATGAGCGGCGCGCAGGGTGCGGTAGACGGCCGTGGCGAACGCGTCGTCGTACAGGCGCAGCGAGACCCGCAGATTCGGCTTGACGGACCGGGCGTACAGGGCGGCTTCGAGGTTGGTCGTGTCATGGCTGGTGAGGGCGAGCAGGGCGTGTGCGCGCTGGACCTTGGCGGCCTCCAGGACGCCTTCGTCGCGTACGTCGCCGAGGATCGTCGGCACATGCAGGCGGCGGGCGAGCGGGATGCCCCGGGCATCGGGGTTCTCCTCCACGCACACCACGGGGATGCCGAGTTCGTGCAGCCGGGCCAGGACACGGGTGCCCACCTTGCCGAGGCCGAGCAGGACGACGTGCCCCGACAGGCCGCGCGGCGGGCGGCGCAGGGTGGTTGCGGTGCGGAAGGTGCCCAAGGCTTCGAGCACGGCGGCGAGGAGCACGGGCAGCAGCAGCAACCCGGCCAGACCGGTGAGGAGTTGGAGGATCTGACGCGCGGCCGGCTCACCGATCGCGGGATCGTCGATGGCGAACAGGTCGAGCAGAGTGAGGTACGCCGCGCCCAGCGGATGGCGCTCCGTGGTCGCCCAGGTGGCGAGGGCCAGGCCGAGGACACAGACCGCGAGCCCGGCCAGCGACCAGCGCAGCCGGCGGGAGAACAGCGAGCCGAGCGGCAGCCCGCGCGCGGTCAGCCGCCGTGGTGCCACGGCGGGGCCCGCCGGGGCGACGGTGTCCAGGACGACGGTACCCCGGCCGGTGGCCGCGGCGACCGTTCGGTCGTCGGGGAGGAGCAGGGGGCCGTCCTGGCCCGACGCGTCCGACCCCTCCGCGCCCGCCGGGTCGTTCGTCGTCGCCGACAGAAGGGCGAGGGTGCACAGTCCGGTGCGGGCTACTGCGCCGGGCCCCGGCGGGTTGCGTTCCACCGCGCGCAGCAGCAGGCCGTCCGCCTGAATGACCTTGCTGGTGCCCGCGACCGCGGTCCCGGCGAGCGCCGGGGCGGCGGTGTCCGCATCCGACAACACCGTCGTGGACGTGTCCAGTGTCTCCGGATCGAGGCCGGGCGACGCCAACGCGGCTGCCTGATCGAGGAGTTGGGCGAGGTGCTGGCCGAGCCTGCGATCGTAGAGCCGGATCACCAGGCGCAGGCGCGGGTTGAGCCGTCGGGCGGCGAGCGCGGCACGGATGTTGGTCTCGTCGTCGTCATGTACGAGAGCCAGCGCGTCGGCTTCCGCGACGCCCGCCTCCGTGAGGACCTCCTCGTCGAGCAGCGCCGCCTCCATGACACGGGGTGCCTGCCCGGCGAGCGAAGCGGTGGGGGACGGGGCCGCCCGGTTCATCGCGGCCTGTACGCGGCTCAACAGGGCCGCGGCGCGGACCCGGCCGCCGTTGCCGACCTGTGGTTCGGCGGCGACGCGCATCGGGGGAACGACGATGGTGACCTGGGCACGGTAGAGATCACGCAACTCCGCGCCCAGCCGCTCGGCGAGCGCGTCGTCACCGCAGACGATCATATGGCGTGGAAGAGGCGGGTGTTGAGTCTGGTGGGGAAGTGACACAAGGGTCATCGTGCGGTGTCGACTCCGCTCGCGTCTACCGGGCCAGTGTGTGACGGAGCCGTCCGGACAGGCACCGGCGTCCACGCTCTGCGCATGGGTGCGCTCGCGGCTGCTCTCCCGCCGCACCACGCCCGCGCCCAGGGAGTACTCGGACCGGACCGCTGACCGGTGTGACGGCGTTCGCGCGGCGGATCGTATCGGGTCCGGCTTCGGAAGGGCCGAACGCGCGGACCTTGCCCGCGGCGATCAACTCGCCCACAGCGCCCGCCGTTTCCTCGATGGGGACGGTCGGTTCGACGCGGTGCTGGCAGTAGAGGTCGATGTGATCCGTGCCGAGTCGTGGGAGCGATCCCTCGACGGCGGTGCGGATGTCGCCGGGGCTGGAGTTCAGCTTCCCCGGACCGTCGCCGCCGTGCGACAACAGCAGGCGGCGTACCTTCTCCGGCCGGTAGGCGTTCCACAACGCGGGCAACAGGTGTACGGGACTGACTTGCGCCACACGGGGCACACGGTTCTCATGAAGATTCTGATCGTCCTGGTCGTCATCGCCGTTGCCGCCGTGTGGTTCGTGAAGTCGGGCAAGGGGCGATGAGCACCCGTCGCGGAGGTGCGGCGAACGGCGCGATAGGCGTGCACGCTCCGCTCGGGACGGGCGGCAGGCGGGTGACGGCGCGTGGACAGATCCTCGGCCTCGCGCACTCGGATGCCGAAGTCGTCGAACTTCTGCGCGGCGCCGGGCTGGCCGACGCCGAGGTGGTGCTCGCCGACCCGGCACGGGTCACCTGGCGCGGCGGACGGGCCCACCACTACGAGGCGGCTTGAGCGCGGGCTCACCATCCGGTGGATCACCCGTCCAGGTGACGGCGTGTGTAGCCGGAGCCGGGCAGGGCAATCGGTCGGAGCACCAGGGGTGCCCCGGCGCGTTGCACGGCGGTGCAGGGCGCAGTGGTCGGGGCCGGCCGCATTGGGGTGCGGCCGGCCCGGCCCGAGTCCGGGGACGTGATCATGACGATTGGGCTAGTCGGGCCTGCGGTCTCGGCAGTCCTCGGCAAGCCTGAAGGGGTGGAGATCCCCGTCGCTGTCGCGCTCGCCGAGTCCGTGGCCAACCTTCCCGCCGGTCCGGGCTGGTGGTACGAGCCCAAGTTCGACGGGCTCCGGCTCGTCATGCACCGTACGCAGGAGACCGTGAAGTGTCAGGCCCCATCGGGGCGCACCATCACCGGGGCGTGGGTGGACCTCGCTGTCGCCGGGCAGGCCGCGCTGCGCCCCGGCACGGTCCTCGACGGCGAGGCCGTCGTCTGGACCGACGGCAGACTCGACCCCTCGGCGGCGCAGGTCCGCGGGAACTCGACGCCCCGCAGGGCATCCGCGCTCGCGGCGGAGTACCCCGCGTACTACGCCGTGTGGGACTGCCTAGCGGTCGACGGCGTGGATCTGCGCGACCGGCCCTACGTCGAACGGCGCGCGGCCCTGCTCGAGGTGCTCGCCGACGTGCCGCCGCCGATCCAGCCCGTGCCGGCGACGGACGACGTGGATGTCGCGCTCGTCTGGTTCGAACAGCTGCGGAGGCAGGGGATCGGCGGGGTGGTCGCGAAGCGTGCGACGTCGCCGTACCGGCCGGCCCGCGTCTGGCAGAAGGTCAGGCACTCGGTGACCATGGACGCGGAAGTCGTCGGCTATGTCGGGCCCGCGGTCCAGCCGCAGCGGGTCGCGGTGCGGCTGCCGGACGGGCGAAGCGTGCTGTCGCAGGCGGTGATCGCGCAGGTCGCCGCCGAGATGGCCCGGCACATCACGGAGTCGGGGCCGGGGCGGCGGGCGCGGACGGATGCCGGCGAGGCGTACACGACGACGGGGCAGGGTCTGATGGTGGAGGTCGTGGCGGGAACGGCGCGGCACTCGACGGTGGCTGTGATCTGCGTGCGCTGACCGGGGCTTGCCGCGGTTGTCCTAGCAGGGCGCCGGTCTTCGTGATCGGCGCCCTGCGCTGTGCGCGGTGTCCGTAGGAAGGCCGCGCGGTCCGGTCGCCCATGGGGCGAGGGCGTGCCCGGCGGAGCCCGGGGCGCCGGACGGCAGGGCGTTCACGGCGATGGGTTCACCCGCCTGGCCGATCGCGTGTGCTGCCGCGGTCTGGTCTGATCGGCTGCCAGGTCCGCGCCGGAGAGGTTCGCCGAGAACGCGGACTCGGCCCTGCTGAGCGCGACCGCGAGATGGTGGCAGCGCAGGAATTGTGCACGGGGACGACGGGACGCGACTGCGGTGAGCGCGGCTCAGGGGTGTTGCCCTCGGCCCTCGTAGTAACCCGCGAGCCTGCTGGGAGACAGGTCCGTCGGGTCCTCGCCCGCCTCCAGAAGGGTGTCGGCAGGCCCGATGACGAGCGGATCGGCCTTCCCGACCGCGTTCTCGTCGCGCGCCTCGTAGTCGAACCGCAGCAAGAGGTGGCGCATGGCTTCCAGGCGTCCGCGACGCTTGTCGTTGGTCTTCACCACGGTCCAGGGAGCGTGGTCGGTGTCCGTCGTCCGGAACATCTCCACCTTCGCGTGGGTGTACGCGTCCCAGAGGTCCAGCGAGGCGACATCCGTGTCCGAGAGCTTCCACTGGCGTACGGGGTCGACCTGGCGGATCGCGAAGCGCGTGCGCTGCTCGCCGCGGGAGACGGAGAACCAGAACTTGATCAGGACGACGCCGTCATCGGTGAGCATCTTCTCGAACAGGGGGGCCTGCCGCAGGAATTGCTGGTGCTGCGCGGGGGTGCAGAAGCCCATGACGGGTTCGACTCCGGCCCGGTTGTACCAGGAACGGTCGAAGAAGACGATCTCGCCGGCGGCCGGAAGATGCGTGACATAGCGCTGGAAGTACCACTCGCCCGCCTCCCGCTCGGTCGGCTTGTCCAACGCCACGACCCGGGCCCCACGCGGGTTGAGCCGCTCGGTGAAACGTTTGATGGTGCCGCCCTTGCCGGCCGCGTCGCGTCCTTCGCAGACCACCACGACGCGCCGCCCCTGCTCGCGGACCGACTTCTGCAACTTGAGCAGCTCGATCTGCAGGACACGCTTGCCGCGCTCGTACTCCTTGCGCCTCAGCTTCTGTGCGTACGGGTAATTCTCCCGCCACGTGCGCAGCGGACGGCCGTCTTCGTCGAGGAGTATCGGCCGCTCGGGGCGGCTCTCGTCGACCTTCAGCCCATCGAGGAGATCTTCCTCTTCGTTGCCGTTACCGTTCAACGGAACCTCCTCACGGGTGTGACCGCGCGGGCCGAGGTCGCCGCGCAGAGGACAGCGGCCGTGGGCAATGAGCGAGGTCGTGCACTGCGGGACATACCCCCATCATCGCCCCTGGCGAAAACAGCCTACCGAGCGGACACCGGAATGCGTCAGGTGTCTGCGCCGACACGTCACCGCCTGTCGATGTCCGATTGTCGCCGGCGTGACGTGCCCCGCCTGATCACACTGACGGCATGACGACCCACCCACCGGCAGGCGACGAACTTCGGCTGTAGACCGACACAGCGTCCCACCCTCGGATACGGTGCCCGGCGTGAAGGACGACATACAGCGGGTTCAGGCGATCGAGGAACGGCAGGTGACCGACGCCTGGCAGCGCGTCGAGTCCTGGCTGCGCCGCTACGCTCCGGCGACCCGGGAGGCCCTTCGGCCCGGAGCCGGCGAGGAAGAGATCGAGGCCCTGCAGCAGACGCTCGGGGTGCGTATCCCCGCGGGTCTGAAGGCGTTGTGGCGCCAGTGCGCGGGGGTGTACCGCATGCCGGGCACCGAATTCCTGCTGGATCAAGGGGGTTTGATGCCCTTCGACGCGGTGGCCACCGTGTATCGGCTGAAGATGACACGACAGAAGCGGGAGCAGGAGAAGGAGCGGGACCACGACGACGAGTTCCTGTTCTGGCGGGCCGCGTGGATCCCGTTCTGCTCGCTCGATGTCGACCACATGTCCGGGCTGTGTCTGAATGCCGAGACCGGCAGGCTCCTGACGTGGAGCAGGTACTACGGGCATGACGTCGCCTACGAATCGCTGACCACGTACTTGGAGGAAATGGCCGACATACTGGAGGCGCCCGCGTTGGCCGTCGGACATGAGCCGGGTCTGTTGAACGGCACCTTGGTGTGGGGGCGGCCACGGGCCCCTGAAGATGCGGCACTGTGGCGGCCGTTCACCGGGGGAGCGGAGCAACCGCCCGCGCCTGACGTGGACTTCGAGGCTCTGGTGCGGCAGGTGAGGGACACCGGAGAGCGGGTGTGCCTGGATGCGGGCGGCGGGCAGGCCGCCGTCCTCTTCCCGGCGGCGGAGCTCGCCGAGCTGGACGAGCTGGCAGGAGGGCTCGGCCGGTTGCCGTCGGCGGACGACGACGGGACGCTCGTCCCCGCACCGGTGGAAGTCGGTGACTTCATCGGGCACACCCACATCGGGGGTGGGGGAAAGACCTTCACCAAGGACGGTGAGGCTGTGGCGATTCTGCTCACGACCGTTGAGGTCGAGCGCCTGGAAGAGCGTGCGGCGATTGCGCGGCAGAGCAGGATGAGCCCCGAACAGGCCGCGGCGTTCGAGGAGTTCCTGGCCCGGCAGCCCTCGGGGCCTGACGCTTGACCGCGCTTGACCGCGATGGCCCGGATCAGGGCGCGTCGGGCGCGGCGATGCACGGCTCCGCACCGCCGAAAGTGCGGGGCCGGCCCCGTCTGTGCCAGGGTGGCGCCCATGACGTCCGGCAGCGGAAAAGTACGGGTTGACCAGCAGGAACGGGTGGCAGTGATCACCCCACACGGCGATGTGGACCTGAACGACCTCACCGAGGTCGTCGACTCTTTCGCGCAGGTGCTCTCCGACGCGTCCACGGACGCGACGTTGATCGATCTCTCCCGGATGACGTTCGCCGACAGCGTCTTCCTCAACCAGATCCTGGTCACCTTCTCCGGGCATGCGCTGAAGCGCCGCCCGCTCCTCCTGTGCGGACCGCTCCAGCCGGACGTGTACCGCCTTCTGCACGTCACCGGCGCCGACACCGTCCTGCCGTTCGTGGCCACCCGGCTGGACGGCCTCCGGCAGCTGCGCGCCCCCGGCACCGTATAGCCGTACAGGGGTCACGCCGCGCCCGCGCACCGCTCGATCACCGAGGCGACCTGTTCCGCGGCGGGGGAGTTGCGGTGTGCCCGGCGGGCCAGCAGCAGATCGACGGACTCGGGGTCCTCCAGCGGCACGTAGGTCACCCCTTCGAGGCTGAGACTTCGTACCGACTGCGGTACCAGTGCTACGCCGTGACCAGCCGCCACGAAGACGACCAGGGTGGCCGTCTCCCCGACCTCGGTCAGCGAGACGGGCCGAAAGCCGGCCCGTTCGCACGCGGACAGCACGCGCTCGTACATGGAGGAGCGGGACTGGGACGGGTGGACGACGAACGCTTCGTCGGCCAGGGCCTTCAGCGGGATGTGTGACCGGCCGGCCAGCGGGTGATGCCCGGGAAGCACGGCGACCAGAGGCTCGGACCGCAGCGGCGTGACACGCAGGCCCGCGTCGGCGACCGCGCCCCGGACGACCGCGAGATCGTACGTACCGGAGAGCAGCCCCTCGACGAGTTCCGGGGTGAGGAGCTCGCCGCGCAGGTCCATGGTGATCCCGGGCAGCTCCGCCCGTACGGTGCGCGCGACCCGCGGCAGTACGTCGTAGGTGGCCGTGCCGATGAAGCCCACGCAGACCCGCCCCGCGTGACCGGTCGCCAACTCCCGCATGTGCACCCGCGCACGCTCCTCCTCGGCGACCAGGACACGCGCGTAGTCGGTGAGCCGATGGCCGGCCTCGGTCGGTTCGACGCGCCGCGTGGACCGGTGGAACAACGAGATGCCGAGCTCCCGCTCCAGCACCTTGATCTGCTGGGACAGGGCCGGCTGTGCCACATGCAGGCGGGCCGCCGCGCGGCCGAAGTGGCACTCCTCGACGAGGGCGAGGAAGTACCGGAGCTGACGGAGTTCCATGGTTCCATCGTAGGGGCTTTCATGCGACGGGCTTATCAATCGATGCCAACTAGGTCTTGGACGTGATGAACCGCCCGCTCCTACCGTGAGCAGGTGACCGACAGCTACCTGTACGCAGCAGCACGAACGCCCTTCGGACGGTTCTCCGGCGCCCTGGCGGACGTCCGGCCCGACGATCTCGCGGCCGTGGCCGTCACCGGGACGCTGGCCAAGACCCCCGGCCTCGATCCGGCGGAGATCGGCGACGTCGTCTGGGGGAACGCCAACGGGGCCGGTGAGGACAACCGGAACGTCGGCAGGATGGCCGTCCTCCTGGCGGGCCTGCCGACGTCGGTGCCCGCCACGACCGTGAACCGGCTCTGCGGATCCTCGCTGGACGCCGCCATCATCGGCTCCCGCGCCATCGAGACCGGCGACGCGGACATCGTGCTCACCGGCGGGGTCGAGTCGATGACCCGGGCGCCGTGGGTGCTCCCCAAACCCGCGAAGGCGTTCCCCGCCGGGGACATGACGGCCGTGTCGACCACCCTCGGATGGCGACTGGTCAACGCGCGCATGCCCAAGGAGTGGACCGTCTCCTTGGGTGAGGCGAACGAACAGCTCGCCGAACGCTTCGCCGTCACCCGCGAGCGCCAGGACGTTTTCGCCGCCCGCTCCCACCATCTCGCCGATGACGCCTGGACCACGGGGTTCTACGACGATCTGGTCGTCCCCGTAGCGGTGGATGCCCAGGGCGCCACACTCGACCGGGACGAGGGGATCCGCCCCGGTTCCACCGTCGAGAAGCTGGCCGGGCTCAAGCCCGTCTTCCGTTCCGACGGCGTCATCACGGCAGGCAACGCCTCGCCACTGAGTGACGGCGCCTCCGCCGTCCTGTTGGGCTCGGGCGCCGCCGCCGCGCGGATCGGCGCCGATCCCGTCGCCCGGATCGCCGGACGCGGCGTGTCGGCCCTGGATCCGCAGCTGTTCGGATACGCCCCGGTCGAGGCGGCGAACAGGGCGCTGAAGAGGGCGGGCATCACCTGGTCCGATGTGGCCGCCGTCGAGCTGAACGAAGCGTTCGCCGTGCAGTCCCTCGCCTGCGTCGAGGCCTGGGGCGTGGACCCGGACCTCGTCAACGCCAAGGGCGGCGCGATCGCACTGGGCCACCCGTTGGGCGCGTCCGGAGGACGACTCCTCGGCACCCTGGCCCACCGGCTCCGCGAGTCCGGCGAGAGGTGGGGCGTCGCGGCCATCTGTATCGGAGTGGGCCAGGCACTCGCCGTGGTCCTGGAGAACGTCACAGCCACAGGAGGCAAGCGGTGAGTACGCAGTTGTGTGCCGACGCGGACGAGGCCGTGGCCGGGATCGAGGACGGCTCCACGGTGCTGGTCGGCGGGTTCGGCATGGCCGGGATGCCGGTCGACCTGATCGACGCGCTCATCCGGCAGGGCGCCCGTGACCTCACTGTCGTCTCCAACAACGCCGGCAACGGCGACACCGGGCTTGCCGCGCTCCTGGCCAAGGGCCGGGTCCGCAAGGTGATCTGTTCCTTCCCGCGGCAGGCCGACTCGTGGGTGTTCGACGAGCTGTACCGCGCCGGCCGGATCGAACTCGAGGTCGTTCCGCAGGGCAACCTCGCGGAGCGCATGCGGGCGGCGGGGGCCGGTATCGGCGCCTTCTTCTGCCCCACCGGCGTGGGCACCCTGCTCGCCGAGGGCAAGGAGACCCGCGAGATCGATGGTCGCACCTACGTCCTCGAGTACCCGATCAAGGGCGACGTCGCGCTGATCGGCGCCCACCGCGCCGACCGCATGGGCAACCTCGTCTACCGCAGGACCGCACGCAACTTCGGCCCGGTCATGGCCACCGCGGCGACCACCGTGATCGTCCAGGCCCGCGAGATCGTCGAGACCGGCGAGATCGATCCGGAAACCGTCGTCACCCCGAGCATCTTTGTCGACCGAGTGGTGCAGGAGGTGGGTCGCGCATGAACCCGACAAGCGAATCGACCGTCGCGCAGGGCCCGTTGGGCAAGCACGACATCGCCGCCCTGATCGCGCGCGACATCCCTGAGGGTGCCTTCGTCAACCTGGGCATCGGCCAGCCGACCCTCGTCGCCGACCATCTGTCCGCCGACTCCGGGGTGGTTCTCCACACGGAGAACGGCATGCTCAACATGGGTCCTGCCGCGCAGGGCGACGAGGTCGACCCCGATCTGACCAACGCGGGCAAGGTGCCCGTGACGGAGCTGCCCGGAGCCTCGTACTTCCACCACGCAGACTCCTTCGCCATGATGCGTGGCGGGCATCTGGACATCTGCGTCCTCGGCGCGTTCCAGGTCTCGGCCGGCGGAGATCTCGCCAACTGGCACACCGGCGCGCCCGATGCGATCCCCGCTGTCGGCGGCGCCATGGACCTGGCGATCGGCGCGAAGAAGGTGTTCGTGATGATGACCCTGTTCACCAAGGACGGCACACCCAAGCTGGTGCCCGAGTGCGGCTACCCGCTCACCGGTCTCGGCTGCGTCGACCGTGTCTACACGGACCTCGCCGTCTTCGACATCACACCGCAAGGGGTCACGGTCACGCAGACCTTCGGCATCACACCGGCCGAGCTCACCGCTCGGCTGGAGGTGCCCCTGACCTTCGCCGAGTAGTCTCCGTGCAGCCTCAGGCCTTGGTCGGCGCCCCGGCCGGGCAACCGGAGTTCGTCGGGCGGAAGACGTTGTGTACGTCGATGACCTGGTGGCCACGGCGTCCTGAGAACGCCGTGTCCCAAGCTCGCCGGCGCGGGAATCAGCGTGCGAGGGAGACGGCGAACGGCTGGAATCCACTGCGGCGCAGCACGTGGGGGACGAGCAGGACGAGCGCTTCGGTGGCGCGGGCGGTGGTGATGTCGCCGAGGTCCTCGATCCATTCGGGGTGCCAGCCCAGGTCGGCGAGAAGGCCGGCGGTGACGGCCTTGGCGGGGGCGTCGTTGCCGGACAGGTAGGCGGTGGGCGGCGTGGACAGGGAGGAGGGGGCGGTCATGACCGGGAAGAGCATGGTGTTGAGCGTCTTGACGACCCGGGTGGCGGGCAGGGCCTCCTGAAGCTGCTCGGCGAGGCTGCTGCCGGGATAGCAGAGGTCCGCGGGAAGTCCGTCGGGGCTGTGGCGGGTGGCGTTGGAGACGTCGACGAGGATCTTGCCGGCCAACTCGTTCCGCAGGGCGGACAGTCGTGTCAGGGCGCTGTCGCCCGGGGTGGCGTTGACCACGATGTCGGTGGTGGCGGCCGTGGCGCGTTGATCGGCGAAGCGGATGGTCCGGGCCGCGCCGGACTCGGGGGCCGATGCCCGCTCGGGTGGCTGCCGGTGGCCGAGGGTGACTTCGTGGCCCGCGGCGGCGAGTGCGCGGGCGAGGCCGCTGCCGACGCGGCCGGAGCCGAGGACACCGATGGTGGTCGTGCTGGTCATGGTGGTGTGCTCCTTGTGGCGCAGGGGGTGTTCAAACAAGGGGGTGTTCGAGCAAGGGGGCGTTCGAGCGAGGGGGCGATCAGGCGAGGGGCGAGAGGACCGCGACGGCCGCGGCATGGATGCCCGGGGCGGCGGCCAGGAAGTCGCGGCCGGTCAGGTTCCAGGGGTTGCCGTCGAGGTCGGTGACGGCGCCTCCGGCCTCGGCGACCAGCAGGGCACCGGCCACCAGCCCCGAGCGCACGTCGGAGAACTGCCAGAAGGCATCCATGCGACCGGCGGCGACGTGGATCAGCTGCAGGGTGGCGGGCACGGAGACGCGGACGACGAGGCCGTGGATCAGCATCTGTGTGACGGACGAGCCGATCCGGCGGAACGTCTCCTCGTCCTCCCCGGGCCTGGCCTGGCCCGTTCCGGTCAGTGCGGCGCCCAGCTCGGTCTTGGCCGATACGTGCAGCGGAGCGCCGTTCACGTGGGCGCCGTGTCCGGCCACCGCGGTGTAGGTGTCGCCGGTCAGCGGAAGGTGGACGACTGTGAGGACCGGCTCGTTGTCGCGTACGAGGGTGGCGGTCACGGCCCAGTCCGGCATCCCCTGGACGTGGTTGATGTTGCCCTCGGCCGGGTCGACGATCCACCACTCGCCCGACGGCAGTGCGCCACCGGCGAGTTCGTCCTCGGCCCAGTTCGCTCCGGGCCGGGCGGACAGCAGCGGCGCCTTCAGAACGTCGAGCACCGCGTCGTCGTTGGCGTGGATCTCCGTGACGATCTCCTCGGTGCTGGTACCGCGGGCCTGTGCGGTGTAGCGCTCGCGCAGCAGGTCACCGGCTGCACGGACGGCGACAGTGACCTGGTCGAGCAAGGTGTTTCCGGTGTCGATCGGCAGGCTGGTGTCAGTCGGCAGGCTGGTGTCCGTGGTCAGGCTGGTGTCAGAGGACATGAGCTGCTCCCAGGGGATACGGCTGGACACGGTGGTTCCAGCGAAATGCGAAATGGAGGTCGGCGTGGCGTGCTCCGCCGCTGTTCCTTGACGCTAGGCACCCAGTGGATTAACAGCAAGTGCATGTTTGTTACCTCTAGCATTACCCTCATGCAATTGGATCTGAATCTGCTCACCGCGCTGGACGCGCTCTTGGAAGAAGGCAGCGTGGCCGGCGCCGCCGCCCGGCTGCACGTCACGTCCCCGGCGATGAGCCGGACCCTGGGGCGGATCCGCCAGACGACCGGCGACGAGATTCTGGTCCGCACCGGCCGGACGATGGTGCCCACCCCGTACGCCCTTGAGGTCCGCGCGCAGGTGCACGACCTCGTTCATCAGGCCCACCAACTCCTCGCCAGAGAACGGGAAGTGGACCTGCCCAACCTGAACCGGACCTTCACCGTCCGCTGGCACGACGCGCTGGCCTCGGCCTGCGGGCCCGCCCTGCTCGCCGCGGTCCACCGCCAGGCCCCGGGTGCCCGGCTGCGCCTGGTCGCCGAATCGCACTCCGACACTCCTGAACTGCGGCGCGGCGAGGTCGACCTCGAGTCGAGTTCCGCCGAGCCTTCGGTGCCCGACAGCCGCCATCAACTCATCGGCGAGGACCGCCTCGTCGTGGCGGTCCGCCCCGGTCACCCGCTGACCGAAGGGCCCCTCACACCCGAGCGCTACGCCGCGGCCGGACACATCACCGTCTCCCGGCGCGGGCGTCTGCGCGACCCCGTCGACGACGCCCTCGCCGCCCTCGGCCTCGAACGCCAGGTCATCGCCGTGGCACCGAGCGCGGCGACGGCCCTCCCGCTCGTCCTCGACACCGACCTCGTCGTCACCGTCCCCCAAGCCGTCACTGACTCGGCTCGGCGCGGTCTCGGTCTACGCACACTGCCGCTGCCCGTCACGATGCCGCCGATCCCCTTGCACCTGGTCTGGCACCAGCGTCACGACAACGATCCCGCTCACGCCTGGCTGCGCGCGCAAGCCCGCGCAGCATTGGAATCCGTGTTCGACAGTGGTCACCGTTCTGGATAGGCGCTTCGGTGTCGAGCGGGAGCCCGGCCGGCACCCCTTCAAAACGAGGACCCCGCGTGGGTGTCGTTTTCGCGGATTCGGGGGTACTTGGTCGCCACAGGAAGGAGGCCCCCAGGATGGATGAGACAGCCAGGCAGACAAGCGGCAACACGACCGTTCTCCCCGGCGCGTCCGAGGAACCGGTCGGCGATCTGGTCCAGCGTGCCTCGCAGCAGCTGACAGAGCTGGTACGCGGTGAGATGCGGCTGGCCCAGGCGGAGATGAAGGAGAAGGGCAAGCGCTACGGCAAGGGTGGCGGGCTCTTCGGCGGGGCCGGCCTGGTCGGTTTTCTGATGCTGCAGGCGCTGGTCGCCACGGCGATCGCCGCGTTGGCGGTGCCGCTGCCGGTATGGGCCGCGGCACTGATCGTGACAGGCGTACTCGGCCTCGTCGCCGCAGTGCTGGCGCTGACCGGGAAGAAGGAGGTCAGCCAGGCCGCGCCGCCGACCCCTGAACAGACCATCGACAGCGTGAAGGCCGATGTGGCCGAGATCAAGGAGAGTGCCAAGCGATGACGCAGCCGCCCCACGACGAGCCCACGGCCGCCAGCACCGAGGAGCTGCGCGAGCAGGTCGAGCAGACCCGACACGAGCTGGGCGACACGGTCCAGGCGCTGGCCGACAAGACGGACGTCAAAGCCCGGACGCAGCAGAAGGCCGCCGACCTCAAGGAGCAGACGGCGGCGAAGGCATCGGAACTGACGGCGCAGGCCAAGGTGAAAGCCTCCGAGACGGTCCAGGCGCTGCAGGATCACTTGCCCGACGAGGCCAAGGACAAGGCGGTCGTCGCCGCAGAGCAGGTGAAGGCCAAGGCATCGCAGGCACAGCGGGTGTGGCAGGAGAAGGCGCCCGAGTCGGTGCGCGACAACCGCACCGTCCTGATCGCCGCGGGCGCCGCCCTGGTGGTCGCCTACGCTCTGATGCGCCGCAAGAAGAAGTAGCAGCCGCACGGTCGGTTCCGCTCTCGGGCCTCGCCCCGCGATGCCGAGGCAACGCGTCGAGGCCCGACGGCCGACCGGCTTGCGCCCGGTCGCCGTAGCCCTGGCGGTGGGCTCCCTTGCCTCAACAGTCGAACGCCGACCAGCAGATGTCGTTGCGCAGCCGCTGGTCATCGAGGACGAGCTCGCGGATCGGGTCCGGGAGTCGATCGCGCTGCCATCGGCACTCGAGCCGTCCCGCGGTCTCGCCTTCACCGTCCGGTGCCGCTGCCCGTGCGGCTTTGATCGCGTACGCGGCCGCGCCGAGTTCGTGTGCGGCGACGTGGGCGACGGCCCCGGCCTGGCCGGCGGCGTACGCGGCATGCCGTGCGGCCCCGTGCAGGTCCCTGGCCGCCCCCATCGCATGGCCACCCGCCGCGCGTGCCTGCATCATCTTGACCTCGCCGCGCACCCAGGCCCGGGCCTGCTCGATCGCCCGGCGCGGTCGCGGGTCCCGGGGCTGGACCGACTCGAAGAGGTCCAGGACGTGCTCCGCACATGTGGCAGCCCAAAGTGCGAGAAGACGGTGGTCCGTGTCGGTGAGAGTCCCGCCGCGGCGGATCGTCACGAAGCGTGGGTCCCGCACCTTCGGGAGGATCATGACGCTCTCTCCTACGGGCATCGGCGGCACCCGCTGCGCCATGGCCGGGTGACCGGTCGGCCGCCTTGCGCAGAGGAGGACCCAGAGTACTCATCCGTGGGGCGACACGATGCTGCGGCCCGCTCGCACCCCGTCCTGGGTGGTGCCGGTGCGCTGTTCGACAGCGATCGGTCGGCCGGTGCCGCGCCCCCGAGAACGCCGAAGCCGCCCGCCGCTCGACGATTCCTCGGCCGAGCCTGCGGACGGCGCCCTCGGGCGCTGCGCCACCCGTCTACCGATGGCGCAGCACCAGAGGATTCAGTGCCTGTCGGACCGGTCAGTCCAGGTCCATGTCGCCGAAGTTGACCACGGTGGCGGTGTGGTCGATGACGTCGATGCCGTCGTTACCGAATCCGTCGGCGGCGGCGATCCCCGAGCCGCCGAGGACGGCGATGGCGGCCAGAACCGTGGCGGTGACAGCTGTACGCAAGCGCATGAGGCAGTCCTTTGCTTCGTGTGTGGAAAGATCGAATGAAGATCTATCCGGCCCGTTCGAGCCGTACACGGGCTCCGGGCCAAGCTCACTCGACTGCGTGCGGGCCATCGCCCGATACGCGGAGTGCTCTTGGGCCGTACGAGAGACTGCCGACGGCGCCGAGCCTTTGCACCCCACTACGTTCGACTCCGCCGGCGCAGGCAAGCCTGGGGGCCCGGGCGTGGGGAGGCGGGAGCGGCGTCCGGCGCAACAAAGCGAGCGGCAGGCATCGGCCACGCCGTGGTGTGGACCGGCAGCCGGCCACAACTCTGCCCCTGCGTAAGGGACTTGACTGAAGGAACGCAGGCCGCCGAGCGCTTCGGTCGGCTTGCCGAGACGTGGGGAGCGGCGCCTATGACGGCAGTGCCGACGACGTCGTACGGGGCGCGTGGGGTTTCTGTGAACCGGGACATTCCCGCAGGTCCGCACGGCGGTAGGTCGAAATGGGCGAGGCGAGGTGAGGCGAATCGAATGGAGGGACAGCCTTTGGGTACGTGTGCGAATTTTGGGGGCGGGCGGCCGTTATCGGGCTTGCGGTACGCGTAAGAGGCGCGCGCTGCGCCTCGGCCGGGCCACGGCAACCGCTTGTTGTTGAGTGTTCAAAGGATCGTTGCCGTACGCACCAATCCGTGGGAACCCTCCTATCGCGGTCGGTGCCGGATACAGGTGAGGGTTGCGGAAATATCCGCATCTAGTAACACCATCCGATGAGCCCGCGATCGGCCCCCGCTCGGGTCCGCGGCGGTCCAGAGTGTGGGTCTCCCGGCAGCACGCCGGGGAACCCGCACCGCCCAGCGTCCCGTGCATCGGGGTTCTGGACATGTTCTTGAGGGGGCACTCATGTCCACTGCACGCAGCAAGCGCCGTATCGCCGCGGCGATCCTGGCATCCGGGGTCATCATCGGATCGGCCGCCGTGCCGGCCGTCGCCGACGGGCACAGGGCACCGCACCGGTCATCCGTCGTCATCGGCGAGGTCCAGTACAAGGGGCGGGGCCACGACGACCACTCCAACCGGAGCCTCAACGCCGAGTGGGTGGAAGTGAAGAACAAGTCCCGGCACGGGGTGAACCTGCGCGGCTACACGCTGACCGACCGGGAGGGCAACCGCTACCGCTTCGAGCGCCTGCGCCTGGACGGCCGCTCCAGCGTCAAGGTCCACACGGGCCGCGGACACGACTCCCGCGGCGACGTCTTCCAGGACCGCCGCGACTACTTCTGGGACAACAACCACGACACCGCCACACTCCGCGATGCCCGTGGTCGCGTCCTGGACCGCGAATCCTGGGGCGGCCGTCATCACCGCTGACCCCAACGCGTAACCCCGCAATCCGTGCAGCCCCGCCCGTCACCGGTGCGGGGCTGCACTCTGTGCATACGGCTCGACGGCATGCCCGGCTGGTGGAACGTGGCCTATGGGACGCCACCTATCTGACGTCGCCTACTGGTCCGGACCGGGGGGCGGTCGCTACCGTCGTCCTCCGGCCTCTCGACGAGGCGAACTGCGGTCGGACCGGGCGAACGCCTGCGAGGGGGGGGTGGGGTCTTGCCGGCTTTCGTCGGGACGCTGTGGGTCGTGGGCGTGGTGCTCCTCGTCGGTGCGGTGATAGGACAGGCCGTCACCCTGGGCGGCACGGAGCTGCCCGCCCTCACCTCGGTAAGACTGCGGTGGACCATCGCCGGGATCGGGGTGTTCGCCCTCCTGCTGGGATCGCTGCTGTTCGCGCAGAACCTGTCGGCCACGTCGGGCGCGGGAGGCGGCCACGTTGCGGAACCGCCCCCGAGTACCGCGACCGGCTCGCAGCGGCCGTCGTCACCCGTAACCGGACGGACGTCCCCGTCTGCCTCGCCCACGCCCGACCCGCCCCGTGATCCTGCGGCCTCGCAGGACGAGCGGACAGAGGATCCGCCCGTCATCCCTTCACCGTCGGCGTCGAAAGCCGCGCCCGCGAGGCCCGCGGTGAAAGCGCGGTGGAAAGGCACCCTGCTCATCTACAGCAACGGCGCGCCCACGGGATGGTGGCTCGACCAAGTGCCGCCCGCGCAGGCGGTGATCGGGGATCTCGGGCTCGAATGCGACTGCCACGCCGGCGAGGTGGTCGCCAACGCCATCGCGGAATGGGACGGGCCGCAGGCGCCGACCTACCAGCAATGCTCGTCCGTGAGCGGGCAGTTGGCGCGCCGCGCGCTGGCCGTGACGGAGGGGACCAAGGCGTGTCTGCGCACCCAGAACGGCCGTCTCGGCTCCATCACGGTGACCAGCGTGGCGGGTCCGTATGAAATGAACGTGGAAGCAACGGTGTGGGACAGAGGCTGACACGCCGTGCCGAACTCTCCGCAGACAGGCTCCTACTTGCCGGAGCCGGTGTGGTAGCCGACGGGGTCGACGAAGACGTCGGGGGAGTTGCCGCTGTCGGGGGAGACGGTGATGCTTACGCCGTTGAGGTTCACGACCTCGGAGACGGTCTCGTTCGGCGGGGTGACGGAGAGGCGGGTGTAGGTCTTGCCGTGGCCGCTGGTGTCGGGGATGTAGTGGAGCAGGAACTGGGTCTCTTCGCCGGACGCGATGGTGGTGGTGGAGCCCTTGGTGTCGGTGCGGGCGGCGTCGGGGCCGGTGTCGCCGAGGCCGTCGGGGCCGATCAGCTGGACGCCGGCGAAGCCGTGCATGCTGCAGGTGTTGGCGCCGTTGTTCTTCATGTTGACGACGATCTCGTTCTTGATGCCCGAGGAGGCGGCGGTGAAGGCGAGGTTGTCGGTCTTGCACAGCGAGTTCGACGTGGTGGTGTCGGACTGCGTCTGATTCTGGGTCTCGGAGCTGAGCTTGCTGCCCGAGCCCGAGCCCGAGGTCGACGGCTTGCCGTCGGTGGTGGCGGAGTTGGAGGCGGAGCTGTTCGAGCTGGTGGACGCGCTGGTGTCGGCCGCGGCGCTCGTTCCGTCGCTGCTGCCGCACGCGGTCAGCGAGAGGCCGGCCGCGGCGGCGACGAGGGCGAGTGCGGAGATCTTCTTGACGCGCATCGGTACTCCTGGGGGGAAGTGGGGGGAGTGCTGTCCTCCCGCTCTTTCGGGCTGAGCGGGCGTTGTTGATTCATAGGACACCCATATCCGGGGAGTCGTTGCGACCGGAAGTGGATCAAGACGTCCCTGTGACATACGAGTCGACGGGCCGTGACAGAAGATCGCCGGAAGCGGGAGCAGCCGGGCGCGCCGTAGACGCGCGCAGAACCGGATGGGCGGGCAGCCGCGAGGTGACGGTGCGGCGTTGACCGGCGAGTAGCTCGTGCAGGCGGGTGACCGCAAGCGCGCCCGCCTCCTGGAGCGGGACGTCGAGCGCCGTGACCGGCGGGGTCGTCGCGCCGAGGGTGCTGAGGTCGTCGGCCGCGGCCAGACTCACGTCCTCGGGCACCCGGCACCCCGCCACGGTGAGCCCGTGCAGCAGACCGAGTGCCAGGTAGCTGTTGTACGCCAGGACGGCCGTGGCGCCGCGCGGCAGCGACCGGGAAGCCTCGATCCCGGCGTCGAATGTGGGCGGCAGGGGACCGAGCACGTGGATGCGGGCGCCCGTTTCGACCGCCTGTGCGGTCAGGGCCGTACGCCGCTGCTCGTCGGCCCAGGAGCCTGCCGGACCCGATACGTACGCGATGTCGCGGTGCCCTTGGGACAGCAGATGGCCCAGGAGTTCGGCCAGTCCCGCGGCGGTGTCGGCCACCACGGCGGGCAGCCGCCCGACCTGCCGGTCGACGAGTACGAGCGGGCAGCGGCGGAAACGCTCCCGGAGCGCCGAGTCCGTGCCGACGGGGGTCACCATGATCAGACCGTCGGCCTGCTCGGAGAGGCGGTCGGCGAGCGCCGCCTCACGCTGCGGGTCGTACTCCGATACCGCGATGAGCAGGTGGCTGTGTGTCTCCTCGGCCGCCTGCTGGGCGCCCATCACCAGGGGGGCGAAGAACGGGTTGGAGAGAGTCGGCACGATCAGCCCGACCAGGCCCGTGCGGCCGGTGGTCAGCGCGCGAGCGGCCGCGTTGGGCTGGAAGCCGAGCCGCTCGGCCGCCTCCCGCACTCGCAGACGTGTGGGTTCGGCGACCAGTTCGGGGCGCTGCAACGCCCGGGAGGCCGTGGCCTTGGACACTCCCGCCGCCCGCGCCACATCCATGAGCGTCGCCATCGTCTCCCCCTCATCGGTGTGCCGCTCCATGAGCTGCTCGGGCCCGCTGTTCACTTTCTCTTTACGACATGCCATGATACCTGCAACCGGTCTCTGCAACCGGTTTCAGTACTCGGTTGCAGAGACCGTACCCACGCCGGGTGCCCCGCACGCCCACCGCCTCCGCGCCGATACCGCCGCAGGCGGCCCTGCCCGCCCTCACCCCCGCCGAGGTCCTTGTATGTCCTCCACCGCTCCGCCGGCCGACGAGCAGACCGACGCCGCGACCGAGCCGCCCGCACCGCCCGCCTCGCTCGTCGAGCGGCTCTTCCGGGTCCGCGGCCGTGGCAGCAGCCACCGCACCGAACTTGTGGCGGGCGCGTCGATGTTCATGGCCGCCGCCTACGCGGTCGTCGTCGTGCCCGGACAACTGGCGGGCGCCGGTGTGCCGCACGGGGCCGCCACCACCGCCGTCATCATCGCGATCGCCCTCGCCACCCTGGCGATGGGCCTGGTGGCCAACCTGCCCTTCGTCGTCGCCCCCGGCCTGGGCGGAGTGGCGCTCGTCGCGTTCACCATCGTCGGCCAGGACCACGTCCCCTGGGACACGGCGCTCGGCATGGTGTTCTGGTCCGGTGTCGCCTTCCTGGTCCTGACCCTGCTCGGGATCCGCGACCTCGTCACCCGGCTGATGCCGATGAACCTCAAGTACGCCATCAGCGGCGGCCTGGGCCTCTACATCGCCCTCATCGGATTCCGGGACGCGGACCTCGTCGTGGGCAACGCGGACAAGGCGGCCCTCGCTGTCGGCGACCTGTCGAAGGCGCCCGCGCTGCTCGCGCTCGGCGGTCTGCTGCTGCTCACCGCGCTTGCCGCGCGGAAGGTGCCGGGCGCGTTCCTCATCACCATCGCGGCGGTGACGATCGTCGGCGTACCGCTGGGTGTGACGGAGGTGCCGCACAGCCTGTTCACCGCCCCGGACTCGCCCGGACCGCTGCTGTTCCACATCGACGTCCTCGGTGCCCTCAAGCCCGAGTACTTCCCGTACATCTTCGCGTTCTTCGTGTCCGAGTTCTTCTCCATGACCGGCACCCTGCTGGCCGTCTCCGGGCGTGCCGGACTCCTCGACAAGGACGGCAACATTCCGGGCGCCCGCCGCCCCTTCCTCGTCGACTCGGTGTCCGTGATGGGCGGGGCGGCCGTGGGCGCGCCCTCGATGACGGCCTATCTGGAGTCGTCGGCCGGAGCCGACGCCGGCGGAAAGACCGGTCTGGCCTCGGTGTGGGCCGCGTGCGGCTTCGGGCTGCTGCTGCTCGTCACGCCCTTCGCGACGCTGATCCCCTCGGCGGCCACTGCGCCCGTGCTGATGTACATCGGCCTGAACATGCTGGGCGCGCTGAAGAACGTCGACTTCAAGGACCCGACGAACGCGATCCCGGCGGCCCTGACCGTCGCGACGACGCTGTTCTTCGGCAACTTCGGCACCGGCATCGCGACGGGTCTCGCGGCGCACGTGCTGGTCAAGACCGTCAGCGGTCGTATCCGCGAAGTGGCCTGGCCGTTGTGGATCGTCATGATCCCGCTGGGCTACTACTTCTACACCCTCGTTCCGTGACCCCCGTTCGTCCTGTGACGAGCCCTTCCGTCCTTTCGAAGGAGTACGACCTCATGAGTGAACAGCACGACCTCCGGATCAGCGGCGGGCGCGTCGTGTCCACGTTCACCGGTGAGGAGTTCGCCGCCGACGTCCTGGTCCGGGGAGAGCTGATCAGCGCGGTGCTGCCGCCGGGCACCCCCGCGCAGGCGCGGGAGGAGATCGACGCCACCGGCATGCTGATCGTCCCGGGGTTCGTGGACGCCCACATGCACATCGAGAGCGCGTTCCTGACGCCGCAGGAGTTCGCCGCGGTGACGCTGGCCCGCGGGACGACGACGGTCCTCGCCGACCCGCACGAGATCGTCAACGTCGCAGGACGGGACGCGATGCGCTGGATGATCGACGCCGGACGGGAGACCGCACAGACCCAGCTGTGGGGCGTGCCGTCGTGCGTGCCCGCGCTGGAGGGCCTGGAACACGCCGGCGCCGCCCTGTCCGCCGAGGACATCGCGGAGATGCTCCGCTGGCCGGGCGTGATCGCGCTGGGCGAGGTCATGGACTACCGGGCGGTCGTCGCGGGTGACCGACGGATGCACGAGATCACCGGCGTGGCCCGCGAGCAGGGCGCGATCCTGGACGGCCACTGCCCGAACCTGTCCGGTGCCGAGCTGAGCGCCTACCTCGCCACCGGTGTCGACTCCGACCACACCAAGAACCGCACCGAGGTGCTGCTGGAGAAGGCCCGCCTGGGCATGACGATGATGCTCCAGGAGAAGTGCCTCAGCGAGGATGTGGCCGCGGCCCTCCTGGCGTTGCCTCAGATGCCGCCGCTGTGCCTGGTCACGGACGACCTCGCCGCCGACCACATCGTCACCAAGGGACACCTCGACCACATCGCCCGGGTCGCGGTCGCCGCGGGGTTCCCGCCGCACGTCGTCCTGCGGGCCCTCACCTGGACGCCGGCCCAGCGGATGCGGCTGTACGACCGTGGCGTGGTCTCTCCGGGCAAGCGAGCCGACCTGGTGCTCCTGCGCGGTGAACTGGCCGCGTTCGACCCCGCGTCCGTGCTGGCAGGGGGCCGGGTGGTGGGCCGGGACGGAACGCCCGTCCACGAGACTCCGCCCACGGCCGTCCCCGGTCTGGACAGCCGGGTGGACGTGGAGGCACAGCACGCGGACGGGTTCCGCTGGCAGGTGGACCTGCCGGACGGAACGCACCGCTTCCGGGCCATGCGTGTGAACCCGCGCGACACCTACACCGAGGCGGCGGAGATCGAACTGCCCGTCTCCGGTGGCGAGGTGCAGTGGGAAGGCCGGGCCGTCCTGGTCCGGGTCCGCAACCGTTACGGGCGCGACGGTGTCGTCTGCGCCCCCCTCCTCGGCCGAGATCTGGGCGAGGGCGCGGTGGCGACGACGTACGCCCACGACAGCCACAACCTGCTGACGATCGGTACGTCGCGGGCGGCGATGGCCGCGGCCGCGGCGACCGTGGTCGCCGACGGGGGCGGGGTGGCCGTGGTGCGCGGCACCGAGGGAGAGACCGTCGCGGCGCGCATGCCGCTGCCCGTGGGCGGCGTCCTGTCCGCCCGGCCTGCCGGTGAGGTCGCCGAGGAGGCCGGCGCCGTGCGGGCCGCACTGGAGGCCTGGGGCTGGGACCACCTCAACCCGTTCATGAGCGTGTCGACCCTGACGCTGGCCGTCTCGCCGGCGCTGAAGATCACCGACCGATCGCTGGTGGATGTCGTGCGCCGCGAACCGGTGGGGGCGACGGTCGCCGACTGACGTAGGGGATGAGAGACGGGCTGTGTCCCGGTCTCGCGCACGCCGTGCGCGAGACCGGGACACAGCCGTGGTGTCACAGCTCCGTGATCGTGGGCTCTGGGACCCCCTCGGACGTGGCCACCGCCACCGCGCCGCTGCCCGCGTCCCGCGTCACCCGATACGCGGCGGCCTGACGGCCGTGCTGGTCGGGGACCGTGACGGTCACGTCGTGCGCGTCGGGGGCCACGAGCAGGGTCAGGCCGTCGATCCAGTCGCCGTCCGGGCGTTGCTCGTCCGCTCCGTACGGGAGCACCGCGCCGGGACGCACATACAGCGGCAGGCTGTCGTAGCCGTGGGTTTCGCGGCGCCAGGCCGGGCCCGTGACCCGTTCGCCGGTCAGCAGGTGGGTCCAGGTGCCTTCCGGCAGGTAGAACTCGACGTCGCCGTCGGCGGCGAAGACGGGCGCGACCAGCAGGTCCGGGCCGAGCATGTACTGGCGGTCCAGGGTGCGGGCGGTCGGATCGCCGGGGAACTCCAGGAGCATCGGCCGCATCAGCGGCACGCCCGCGGCGTGGGCCTCGGCCGCGACCCCGTACAGGTACGGCATGAGGCGGTGCTTGAGCTTGGTGAACTTCCGGGCCACGTCGACCGCCTCTTCACCGAACTCCCACGGCACCCGGTACGAGCTCGAGCCGTGCAGGCGGCTGTGGGAGGAGAGCAGGCCGAAGGCGAGCCAGCGTTTGAAGACCGCCGGGTCGGGTGTTCCCTCGAAGCCGCCGATGTCGTGGGACCAGAAGCCGAAGCCGGACAGGGAGAGCGAGAGGCCGCCGCGCAGGGACTCGGCCATGGCGCCGAACGACGACCAGCAGTCGCCGCCCCAGTGCACGGGGAACTGCTGTCCGCCCGCCGTCGCCGACCGGGCGAACAGGACCGCCTCGCCGATGGCGCGCTCCTTCTCCAGGAGTTCGAAGACCACCTGGTTGTAGAGGTGCGTGTAGTAGTTGTGCATGCGCTCCGGGTCGGAGCCGTCGTGCCAGACCACATCGGTGGGGATGCGCTCGCCGAAGTCGGTCTTGAAGCAGTCGACCCCCTGGTCCAGGAGGACCTTCAACTTGCCCTGGAACCAGGCGGATGCGTCGGGATTCGTGAAGTCGACGAGCCCCATGCCGGCCTGCCACAGGTCCCACTGCCAGATGTCGCCGTCGGCCTTCTTCACCAAGTAGCCGTTTGCGGCGGCCTCGTCGAACAGGGCTGACTTCTGCGCGATGTACGGGTTGATCCAGAGGGAGATCCGCAGGCCGCGCTCCTTGAGCCGGGCCAGCATGCCCACCGGGTCGGGGAAGACGTCCGGGTCCCAGGTGAAGTCCGACCACTGGTACTCGCGCATCCAGAAACAGTCGAAGTGGAAGACACTGAGCGGGATGTCGCGCTCGGCCATGCCGTCGACGAAGGACGTCACCGTTTCCTCGTCGTACTGCGTGGTGAACGACGTCGTCAGCCACAGGCCGAACGACCAGGCCGGCGGCAGTGCCGGGCGGCCGGTCAGCGCGGTGTAGCGGCGTAGCACGTCCTTCGGGGTCGGGCCCGCAATGACGTAGTACTCCAACGCCTGGTCCTCGACGCTGAACTGCATCTGGCCGACCGCTTCGGAGCCGATCTCGTAGCCGACCCGGCCGGGGTGGTTGACGAACACGCCGTAGGCCCCGGTGGGGGAGAGGTGCAGGCTGAACGGGACGTTCTTGTACGCCTGATCGCTGCTGGTGCCGCCGTCGGCCTGCCACATGTCGACGACCTGGCCGTTCTTGACGAACGGAGTGAAGCGCTCGCCGAGGCCGTAGACCTGTTCGCCGACGCCGAGCGTCAGCTGACCGGCCATGTGGTGGGCGCCGTCGCCGGTGGTGAAGAAGGCAGTGCCCTTGCGGCCCACCGAGGTCACCTCGCGCCTGTCAGCGTCGCGGAAGGACAGCGTCCAGGGCTCGGCCGTGTTGAGGCGTACTGCCAGGGAGCCGCTCGTCAGCTCGACGACGTCGCCGTCCCGGTGTACGTGCCCGGCGGTGGTGTCCGTGCCGGTGAGCGCGAAGTGGGGGCCGGTCCGCCGCGTGCCCGCCAGGTGGGTCGTACGGACGCCGATCACTCCCTCGGCGGGAGAGAAGCAATCAGTGGTCAGCAAGGGGGAGTTGAGGGTGTCGCCGCGCCGCTCGACGCGCTTGACGGCGGCGTACGCGGTGAAGCGGCCGTCGCCCGTACGGACGTCGCGGACCTCGGTGGCGTACGAGGCCTGAACCCCGTCGCGCATCAGCCAAAAGCCGTCGGTGAACTTCATGATCTTCCCTGGGAGCAGAGGTGGTTCGGGTCAGTGGGCGGGCGTCGTCCGGTCGCCCCTTCGTGGCTCTGCCGACGCCATTTGACCGCACGGAAAACAAAAGAGCAAGGGCGCAAGGTGAAGATTCATCGAAGCGCTTCGACACCCATAAACACTGGTGAAAGTGGGGCTGCGACGTAGAGAATGCACCCTTGGGTCTAGCGCTTCGACGCTCCATGGCGTATTAGTCAACCAGGAAAACAAACACCCGGTGGACGCCGGGGCACCGCGCAGCAGCAAAGGGCCGCACCATGTCCGATCCCGTCACTCGCACCCCTCGCCGGGCCGGCTCCCCTCGCGGTCCCGCCTCGGTCGAGGCGCGACACGTACAACGCCTCCCGCACCTCCGGCCACTCGGCGTCCGCTGACGCCCGGCCCCCCTTCCGCGCAGCAGTCCACGCGGCGCGGGTCGGAGCCGTACCGGGACACGCGAACACCCCGGCGGGACACCGGAGTTCCGCCGGGCCGGCCACCCCTCTCAGGCAAGGGCAACCACCGTGACAGCAGTACCTCCACCGGACGCGACGCGCACCGGGCGCCGTATCCCCGGGCGACGGGCCCGACGAGCCCGACGAGCCACAGCCCCGCTCACAGTTGTCTCCGCGCTCGTCGCGACCGCGGCGCTCGCCGGCTGCGGCGCGCAGCGTGACGACGACGTCTACACCGTCCTCAACTCCTCGACGGACGACTCGTACCACGGCTGGGACGCCGCCACGCTGACCCGCTGCAGCAAGCAGCTGGGCATCGACATCGAGCAGCAGAGCGTGCCCGCCGCGCAGGTCATGACGAAGTCGCTGCGCATGGCCTCGTCGAAGTCGCTCCCGGACGTCATCCAGTTCGACGCCTCCGAGGTACCGACCTTCGCCGAGGCGGGCGGCCTGATCGACCTGCGCACCCTGGGCCTGTCCAGCAAGGGCATACCCGAGGGCATCGTCGACTTCGGCTCGTACAAGGGGACGTACTACGGGGCGGCGCGCACGGTGAACACCCTCGCCCTCTTCTACAACAAGGACATCCTCGACAAGGCCGGTCTCGAAGTCCCCACGACCTGGGCCGAGATGCGGGAGACGGCGAAGAAGCTCACCCAGGGCAAGCAGTACGGCATCGCCCTGAGTGCGGGCGGCGCCGAGGACGGCGTCTTCCAGTTCACCCCGTTCATGTGGTCCAACGGCGGCGACGAGACGGACCTCGCCACGCCGAAGGTCGCCGGGGCGCTCGACTACTGGAAGGGCCTCCTCAAGGACGGCTCGCTGTCCAAGTCGACGGTCAACTGGACGCAGGCCGACGTCAACGACCAGTTCATGGCGGGCAACGCGGCGATGATGATCAATGGTCCGTGGCAGGTCGAGACCCTCAACACCAAGAAGGACCTGCACTGGGGCATCGCCCAGATCCCGGTCCCGAAGGCGGGTGACAAGTCCGTCGGCCCGCTCGGCGGCGCCGTGCTGACCGTGCCCAAGACCGGTGACAGCGCGCGCGAAAAGACTGCCGCGAAGATCATCGGCTGCATGTCGAGCGAGAAGGAGCAGATCTCCTACGCGCGCAACAGCTGGATGGTTCCGGCGAATGAGAAGGCCGCGGCGATCTGGCGCAAGGACGTGCCCGAACTCGACGCGCTCGCCGACCAGGTGGCCACCGCCCGTTCCCGCACTACGAAGGTCGGGGCGCGCTGGGCGTCCGTGTCGCTGGCCCTGCAGAGCGCCTTCCAGTCGGCGCTGACCGGCCAGTCGAGCGAGGCCGCGCTGAAGAAGGCGCAGACCCGCGCCATGAGCGGGAACTGAGGAGACTCACGAACATGTCGACCACCACGGCCTCCGCCGCCACCCGCCCGGCGCCCGCCGCCACTGTGAAACAGCGCGACACGCGACGCCGCCGCAAGCTGTCCCAGTGGGGCTTCATCGCCCCCGCCGTCGTCTTCATGCTGCTGTTCTTCGGCTACCCGCTCGTGCGCAACGTCGTGATGAGCTTCCAGGACTTCTCCCCGTCCACGTTCTTCGACGGCAAGTCCCCCTTCAACGGCACCGACAACTGGAGCAAGGTCTTCCACGACGACCTCTTCGGCAAGGCGCTGTGGCACACCATCGTCTTCACCATCGGTTCCCTGCTCGGTCAGTTCGGCATCGGCCTCGCGCTCGCCGTCTTCTTCACGAAGAGGTTCCCCCTCAACGGGGTGCTGCGCTCGCTGATTCTGCTGCCCTGGCTCGTACCGATGGTCGTCTCCGGCATCGTGTGGCGGCGCATCCTCGACCAGGACACCGGTGTCCTCAACTCCTTCTTCGACACCCTCGGCCTCGGCGGCGGCCACACCCCGTGGCTGACCAGCCCCGGCATGGCCCTGTTCTCCGTGATCATGGTGAACATCTGGATCGGCATCCCGTTCAACATGGTGATCCTCTACGGGGGGCTGCAGGAGATCCCGAAGGAGTTGTACGAGGCCGGTTCCCTGGACGGCGCCTCGGCCTGGCGCACGTTCCGCTCCATCACGCTGCCCTTGCTGAAGCCGGTGATCACGGTCGTCCTCGTGCTGGGCTTCATGTCGACGGTGAAGATCCTCGACCTGATCCTGGCCCTGACCGACGGCGGCCCCGCCGACTCCACCCAGACGCTCGGCACCCTCACCTACCAGAACTCCTTCGTCCAGCTCGACTTCGGCGCAGGTGCTGTCGTCGGCAACGTCCTGATCCTGATCTCCGCCGTCTTCGCGGTGTTCTACCTGCGGGCCAACCGCTCCGAGGGGAAGTGACCGGCATGGCGACCACTCACCCGTCCGTCGTACAGAAGCCGAAGCGCCGCTGGGGCACCACCGTCGCCGGCGTGGTCATCCTGTGCGTGATGCTGTTCCCGCTGTACTGGATGATCAACACGGCGCTGCAGCCCGAGTCCGGACTGCTCGAAGTCTCGCCCGTACCGCACTCGTTGGACCTGTCCGGCTTCACCTCCGCCGTCAGCGAGCAGGGCGGTCATCTGCTCACCTCGTTCGCCGTCGCGCTCGGCGCGGTCGCCATCTGCCTCGCGATCGCCGCGCCCGCCGCGTACGGACTCGCCCAGTTCCGGCTGCGCGCCACCCGCACCATCGTCTTCGGCACACTCATCACGCAGATGGTCCCGGGCATCGTCATCGCCAACGCCCTCTACAGCGCGTACGTCGATCTCGGCCTGGTCAACTCCTACTTCGGCCTGATGCTCGCCGACGCCTCGCTCGGCATCCCCTTCGCCATCGTCCTGATGCGCTCGTTCATGGTGGCCATCCCCAAGGAGGTCATCGAGGCCGCCGAGGTCGACGGCGCCGGCAAGCTGCGCACCTTCGTCCGGGTCGTGCTGCCGATGAGCCGCAACTCCCTGATCACAGCGGGCCTGTTCTCCTTCCTCTACGCGTGGAGCGACTTCATGTTCGCGCTCACGCTCAACACCACCGACGACGTCAAACCGGTCACCCTCGGCATCTACCAGTACATCGGCGCCCACGTCGGCGACTGGGGCTCCGTCATGGCCGCGTCCGTCCTGTCGGCGATCCCGGCGGCCGTGCTGCTCGTCCTCGCCCAGAAGTACATCGCCGCCGGCATCACCGGCGGATCCGTCAAGTAAGGCTGATCATGAGCGACCTGACCCCCTTGCCCGCGTTCCCCGAAGGCTTCGTGTTCGGAGCGGCCACCGCCTCGTACCAGATCGAGGGCGCCGCCACCGAGGACGGCCGCGGCCCCTCCATCTGGGACACCTACAGCCATACGCCGGGCCGCACGGACGGCGGCGACACCGGTGATGTGGCCTGCGACCACTACCACCGCTACCCCGAGGACGTGGCGCTGCTGCGCGACCTCGGCGTGGACTCGTACCGCTTCTCCATCGCCTGGCCGCGGATCCAGCCGACGGGCGAGGGACCCACGAACCAGAAGGGCCTCGACTTCTACTCCCGCCTGGTCGACGAGCTGCTGGAGGCGGGCATCGAACCGGCCGCCACCCTCTACCACTGGGACCTGCCGCAGGCCCTGGAAGACCGCGGCGGCTGGCGTGTGCGCGAGACCGCCGAGCGGTTCGGCGAGTACGCGGGGATCGTCGCCGAACACCTCGCCGACCGTGTGCCGCGCTGGATCACCCTCAACGAGCCGTGGTGCAGCGCCTTCCTCGGCTACTCCGTGGGCCGCCACGCGCCCGGCGCGAAGGAGGGCACCGGCGCCCTTGCCGCCGCGCACCACCTGCTCGTCGGGCACGGCCTGGCGATGAAGGCGCTGCGGGCGGCCGGAGTGCGCGATGCGGGCATCACCCTCAACCTCGACCGCAACGTCCCCGCGACCGACTCGGCCGCCGACCGTGCCGCCGTGCTGCGCGCCGACACCCAGCACAACCTCGTATGGACCGAACCGATTCTCGCGGGCCGCTACCCGGCCTCGGACGAGGACACCTGGGGCGAACTGATCACCCGTCAGGAGTTCCGGCGCGACGGCGACCTCGAACTGATCGCCCAGCCAATGGACTTCCTCGGCATCAACTACTACCGGCCCATCGTGGTCGCCGACGCCCCCCACCGCGAGCCCGACCCGGCGGCGCGCGTCGCCACCGACAACCGGTACGCGGAGACGTCCTACCCGGACGTACGGAAGACGGCCATGGGGTGGCCGGTCGTCCCCGAGTCCTTCACGGACCTGCTGACCGACCTGAAGGCCAGGTACGGCGACGCCCTGCCGCCCGTCCACATCACCGAGAACGGCTCCGCCGAACACGACGCCGTCGCTGACGACGGCGCCGTGCACGACGCCGACCGCGTCACCTACCTGCACGACCACCTCACGGCGCTGCGCGCGGCCATCGACAAGGGCGTCGACGTGCGCGGCTACTACGTGTGGTCGCTCCTGGACAACTTCGAGTGGGCGCTGGGCTATGCCAAACGGTTCGGCATCGTCCGCGTCGACTACGCCACCCAGCAGCGCACCCCCAAGGACAGCTACCACTGGTACCGACGGCTGATCGCGGCGCACCGCTCAGAGGAATCCGCGTAGCGTCTCGTCGTCCGGGCTGCCGGCCTCGGGGTGGTGGGCGTGCACGGGCGTGGGCGTGCACGCCCGGACGGCACAAGGGAGAGAGCGTTCGATGGGTGGGAGCAGTACGCGCGCCGCGGGGCGATCGGCATTGCGGGTCATATCCGGTGGCGTCGATCCGCAGAGCGCGGTGCTGGTGCTGCACGGTGGCCGGGAGGCGGGGCGTGAACCGGCCAGGCCCTGGCAGCCGCCCGCCCTGCGGATGCGCCCGTTCATCGCAGCCGTCCGCCGGGCGGCACCGCACCACCGGCTCCTGGTCGGGTCGGTCCGCTACCGCTACAGGGGCTGGAACGGTGCCGCCGCCGACCCTCTGCGCGACACCGAAGACGCCCTCGCCGAACTGGCCCGCCGCGTGGGCGACATCCCCGTGGTGCTCCTTGGCCACTCCATGGGCGGCCGCGCCGCGCTGCGAGCAGCCGGTGCCTCCCCCGTACGCGGTGTCGTGGCCCTCGCCCCCTGGTGTCCCGACGGCGAACCGACGAGCCACCTGCACGACCGGACCGCGATCGTCGTACACGGAGACCTCGACCGGATCACCGACCCTCGCGCTTCTACGGCGATGATGGTGCGCGCCCGTGCCCAGGGCGCCCGCACGGCGACACTCGTCGTGGCGGGCGGCGACCATGCGATGCTGCGCCGCAGCCGGGTATGGCATCGCACGGCGACCTCGGCGGTGGCGGAGATTCTCGCGCCGGGCACCGGGTCGCCTCTCGTGCGCCGCGCCGTGAAGTCCGGTGTGCCGCACACGATGTGACGGCCGGGGCGTGGTTCTCAGGGCGTGCGGAGTTCGGAGGGGAACCCGGTCCAGCGCAATTCGTGCGGGAGGTGGCTCACGTCGTTGTGGACAAGGACGCCGGCGGGCCGGGCCTCGGCGTAGCGGATCACGGTCAGTGCCGCGTTGCCGTGGGTGAGACTCATCCAGCGCCAGGCCGGTGCGTCCAGCGCGGCACGGACCAGCCAGGCGACGAGGAACGCGTGGGTGACGACGAGGTCGTGCCGGGGCGCGTCCCCGTGGGCCGTCGGCCCGGTGAAATCCGCGAGCGCCCGGCATGCCAACTCCGCGCCCTGCGCGCGCTCTTCGGCCGAGACCGAAGCCAGGCGCGACAGCATGGCGTCGGCCGACTCCGGCGGGAGCTCGCCCCGCTCCGGTACGTACGGGACGTAGTCCCCGGCCGCCTCGCACTCGCGCAGCGGCACTCCGTTCAGCTGCTCCGCGACCAGTCGGGCGGTCTGCGCCGCACGAGGCAGCGGACCGTGGTGGACGGCTGTCAGCGGGACGCCACGAAGACGCCGACCCAGCAGCTCGGCCTGCCGTCGCCCAGCACGTGAGAGTCCGCCCTCTTCGGATGTGGCTTCACCATGACGGGCGAGGTACAGGTATCGATCTTGCATGCCGAGGGGGACGCCATCCCGGCAGCGCCGGTTCCCGGGGCCGAGCGGCGGGGCGAGGAGTGGCGGCGGGCAGGGCGGTGCGGGCCAGGCCGAACAGGTAGGTGCGGTCGTCCTCGTCCAGCCGCAGGGCCCGGGCGACCGCGGCGAGCACGCCTTCGGACACGCCGCCGGACATGGCCGACCGAAAGAGCCTGAAGCGAGCACGCCCACTGTCGTTCCCCGGGCGTAACTCCCCGTTCAAGCAATGGTGATGGGCTGCACAGGCCAGATGCGTGCCGTACAGTCACGCGCCATCTGCGGCTCAGGCCGCGCGAGCGAGATGCAAAGGGGGCGGG
Source organism: Streptomyces sp. NPDC102467 (assembly GCF_044765445.1). Taxonomy (NCBI): domain Bacteria; kingdom Bacillati; phylum Actinomycetota; class Actinomycetes; order Kitasatosporales; family Streptomycetaceae; genus Streptomyces; species Streptomyces sp. NPDC102467. Next base: position 138,296 of record NZ_JBIWKA010000018.1, read on the forward strand.
AGCGTGTCCGGCATGCGCGACACGTGGTGGGAGCGTGCGATGTGCCGCACGGCCGACCCGGACGACCTGTTCGTGGAAGGTGCCGCGCAGACGGGCGCCAAGCGCATCTGCGCCGCCTGCGTGGTCAAGACCGAATGCCTGGCCCATGCGTTGGACGAGCGCATCGAGCACGGCGTATGGGGAGGTATGACCGAGCGTGAGCGCCGCTCCCTGCTGCGTCGCCGCCCGACGGTTGCTTCCTGGCACCGGCTGCTGGCGGCGGCCGAGGCGGATCACGCCCCGGGCGACCGGCAGGCGAAAGCTTCCTGACCGCGCCTGCTGACCACGCTGCGCAGCGGGCTGCCTTCGCCATGCCCCACAGGCGGCAGGCATATGCCTGCCGCCTGGCATATGCCGCGACGTACTGCGGATGAGCGCACTCTTGAGCCAAGCCTTGGCGGCGACTCACGCGACAGAGGCCCGCAGGCTCGCCAAACACGCGGGGCGTCACTTCTCCCTTCGGCCATTTCTCGCCACCTGTGCAGGAGTTGGGGCAGGGGAGCGGTCATATACGACTACTGTGGGGCCCGGCTCAACGCCACATCCCCCCGTGTGTGGCGTTGAGCCGCTACTCCGTGGAGCGTCACCCGTTTGGCCTAACGGTGGTGCTCGATTTCATGTCGCCCGGGCGTGTCGCATGGACAGGTATGGCGGGCCCAGTTGGTCGGCGGTATCGGCGAGCTCCTCCTCGACGCGGCTGTATCGGTTGCTATGTGCCCTTATGTGGTGTTTCCGTGAGGTGTTCGGGCATGACGAAAGTGCCGACGTCGATACGGAGGAGCAATGATGCTCACTCTCCAGACCACGAGCCTCGTACTCGACAAGGAAGTCATCGAAGGGTTGATGGCCCCATCAGAAGCGCCCGTGAGTGACGCTCCGATCCCGTCGGTGGAAGACGCCGGCAGCGGTACCGGAGCTCTCCTGCTCGGGCTGGGCCTTCTCCTCTCGCCGAAGGAGCCGAAGGAGCCGAAGGGCCGGTGATCAGCGAATGCTCACGCACCGCCCACAACGGGTCGGCTGAGCGTTTGGCTTGTCGTGTGCTCGGCGCCCTGCAGGGCGCCGAGCACACGACGCTCGCCGCCGCCCACATGGAGCTCGCCGCGGGCCTGTCCGTGGACGAGCAGATGGTGGCCGTGGCCGCGGTGCGTCTCCTGGGCGCGGACGTGCTGGCGCCCTACGTGCTGACCGGCCGTACCCCGCCCGCCGAGGAGAGGGCCGCCATCGAAGTGGCGCTTGCCGCACTCCCGCCGGCCCAGCCTCCCCCCGCCGCGCCGCCCGAGGGCGCGGAACAGGCGTGGGTGAGGGCGTGGATCGACTGGTCCCTCGTCACCGTTCTCGCACGTATCGACCCCTCGTACATGGCGCCGGCGACGCCCGAACCTCCACCGCCACCGCGGTGCGACGCCGGAGCGGCGCGCAGGCAGCCACCCACCACCGTGCCCGGCGACGCGGCACGAGAGGGCTGGGTGCCCTGGTCGGTGCGGATGGGACAGCTGTCCTCGCTCGCCCTGCCCGGTCAGGACGGGCCGGTGCACCAAGCCGCACGTTCCGGTGTGCTGGGGCTGGCGCGCGGTGCCACCCGCGCTGTGTTGCGGCGTGATTTCCCCACCGCCGCACGCATCACCCGCTGGCTGGCCTGGCTGCACTCCGAGCGCGTGGAACTGCCGCTGGACCCGGCGCCGTTGACGGAGCACATCGCCCTGCTCGGCGCGGGCGGACGCGTCGCCCTGGACACGGCCATCTCCCGTCGGATGCTCGGCTTGGAACCCGTATGAGTCACCCTCCCGCCGATATCGCACACGCCGTGAGTTCCCGGGCACTGCGCTGGCTGCACGACAACCGCCGGTACGGCGCGTTGTCCGACCTGCCCGACGCCGACCTCAGTGCCGACAGGGGTGCGTACAAGGCCCTGGGCGAAACAGCCTTGGCGACCTCACTGGTCCTGCGCAGTGGCGCCGCCGGAACGACCGAACTCACCCTCGCCGGCGACCTGCTCACCTTCTGCTGGCAGCAGACGGGTGAGGGCACGCTGCTCTACGAGCGACTGCTGCGCAACCCCCTGAAGACAGACCCGCTGGAGACGTACGCACACTTCGTCCGCGGTGGCTTCCGCAACCGGGAACTGGACGCACTTCTCGCCCATACGGTGCCTCTGACCTCCACACACGCGGCGGAACACGTGCCCAACCGTCGTCTCGGCGTAGCCAACGCCATCCGCGTGAGCGGACTGGACGAGGGGCCCGGCACCCCCCGGTGGGCCGCGCTCACCCGCGCCACCTGGCTGGGCAACACACCCGACCCCTGGCACATCGACTGGCTGACCGCCTACGCCGTCACCCACACCGTCTACCACCTCACGGACTGGGGACGGCTCCCCGCCGGGCTTCCGGCGGACCTCGTCGACTATCTGCACCGCTGGCTTCCGGTGTGGACCGACATCTGGGCGGAGGCCGGTCACTGGGACCTGATGGCCGAACTGATGATCGCCGAGATGTGCCTGACCGACTCTCACGTGGACGCCGAGGACTGGCAGCGTCTTGCCGACGTCCAGCACGAGGACGGCATGGTGCCCCGCGACGACCAGCCCGTGGACGACGATCCCGCCCAGCGCTTCGACGATCACCAGCACCCGACCATCGTCGCCGTCATCGCCGGCAACCTGGCGCTCACCCGCGCGCTGGAAGCCCCGCAGCCGAACTGATGGCGCCCGAGCCGACCTCTCCCGACCTGGCCGCCTCGCTCCTGGACCGCACGCTCTGGCCGACGCTCCCTCTTTCCGCGCTGCTGTCCTCGGCGCCGACAGCCAGCGCTGTCGCGATCGGCCTGCACCGCGACGGGCGGCGCGCTCTCATCGTCGACGGCACCACGGAACACCACGGGGATGTACCGGTGGACGCGGCGACCCGCTTCGAACTCGGCTCGGTCACCAAGACCTTCACCGCCCTGCTGCTGGCCGAGCAGGCAGCCCGCGGCGAACTGCGCCACCACGACCCCGTCCTCCGCCATCTACCGCCCGGCACCCGCCCGCCGCCCGGCGGAACGGCCATCAGCCTGACCCACCTGGCCACCCACACCTCCGGCCTGCCCCGACTGCCGCCCGGCCTGGTGCGCACGGCGATCCCGCACCTGTTCACCAACCCCTATGCCGCCTTCACCCCCGCCGACACCCTGCGCGCTCTCTCCCGCGCCCGGCTACGGTTCCGGCCGGGCACCCGCATGCGCTACTCGAACTTCGGCGTCGGCATTCTCGGACACGCCCTGAGCGGCGCGGCCGGCGTACAGGACTATGAATCCCTGCTGAACGACCGGATTCTCCGCCCCCTCGGGCTGCACGACACGGACTGCGGCAGCACCGCGCGTGACGGCGCGTCCTACGTCACCGGTTACTGGCGCGGCCGTGCCCGGCCGCCGTTCCGCATCCCCGGGATGCCGGCGGCCGGAGCCGTCCGCGCCGGCGTGCGTGATCTCCTGACCTTCACCGAAGCGCTGCTCGCCCCGGACGATGCCGTACAGGAGTCGGCGCGGCCGGACCCACTGCGTGCTGCCCTCCACGACACGACCCGTCCGCGGCTCGCCACCCGAAAAGGCGCCCAGCAGATCTCACTGATCTGGAACATCCGCCCGCAACGCGACGGTTCGAGCATCTATCACCACTCGGGCGGCACCCGCGGCTGCACCGTCTTCGCCGGCTTCAGCCCACAACAGCGCATCGCGGTCGTCGCCCTCGCCAACTGTGCCCCCGGCGGGGGCAACGACCTCATCCAGCGGGCCTACGACACCCTGCTGGCTCTCGGCGTCTGAGTTCACGGGCGGGGTCGTACGGGGAGCATGTCCATCAACGGCGAGGACTCGCCGCCGAAGGGATGACGGTCGGCGACCCGACGCGGTGTGCCGGTTATGAATGGAGTCCCGAAATTAGGAGATTTTCCATGTCATCTCGGTCTCGCATCGTCTTGGGCACGACGGTCGGCGTCTCACTTCTGCTCGGCGCTCAGACATCCACCGCTGCCGAACCGAACGAGTTCGTCACTGTTGATTCGCTCGGCCGCGTCGCCACGGACGGCACGGTGACGCTGTCCGGTACCTACCGCTGCCATCACGCCACCGGCATCGCCTTCCTCTCCTCCTCCGTCAAGCAGGGCCCCACCCGCGTTCAGCATGGCATCGGCGGTTCCACTGCCCTGTGCGACGGGCTCGAGCACCATTGGAAGAACTCCGGCAAGGCCGGCGGCGACGTGCTCAAGCCCGGTGTCGTGCACGTGGAGGCCACCGTGATGGAACTTCGTCCGCAACACGGCCTGCCCCTCCCGTACTTCCACGCGGTGTACAAGGGGGACGTGACACTCGGCAACTGAGTCCCGGCTCCGTCCTGCCTTACGCGAACCGGCGTGTACCAGGCCAACCGCATCAGCGAAGACCCCTTTACGCCTGCGGCTTGGCCTGGGCTCCCTTTGTCCGCGGCGGGGTCGCCGGGCCGGCGCGGGCCGAGCCGCGCACGAGGCCGAGCGCCTACTGCGGTGGGGTCGCGATCTGGATCAGGTTGCCGCAGGTGTCGTCGAGGACGGCTGTGGTGACGGGGCCCATCGCCGTGGGCTCCTGGGTGAAGCGGACGCCGAGGCCCCGCAGCCGCTCGTACTCCACCTGCACGTCGTCGACGGCGAACTGGGCCAGCGGAATGCCGTCCGCGACGAGCGTGTCGCGGTAGGTCCTGGCGGCCGGGTGAGCGGCAGGCTCCAGGAGAAGTTCGGGACCGCCGGGCTCGTCGGGCGAGACGACGGTCAGCCACCGGTCCGTCTCGCCCACCGGCACGTCGTGCTTCTTCACGAACCCGAGGATCTCGGTGTAGAAATGCAGCGCTTTGGCCTGGTCGTCGACGAAGACACTGGTCAGGTGGATCTTCACGGGTGCTCTCCTACGGTTCGGATGTGCCGGGCACGGGCCGTCACGCGATGATCGCGCAGATCCTACGAGGCAGGGAGAGCCGGGGAGACAGGTGAGGCGGGGGACGGCGCGCTGCGGGGCAACACGATGCCCGCTTCCTGGGCCGCGGCGCCCGGACGCAGGGTCCAGGGGACCGTGCCCGTGGTGGTCAACCATTCGTTCGCGATCAGACGTTGCACCACGAATCCTTTGAGCGGACGGGCGAGATCCCAGCCGAGCCCCTCGCTGAGCTGCGTGTACGAAGGGCCGTGACCGTGCTGCGCGCGGAAGGACAGGGTGAACCGGGCTGCCTCGGGGCCGCGGTCAGGATGGGCGTCCTTCCACTCCCCGTAGGCCGTGCGCTGCCGACGCGGCACGGGACGCCATTGAGCGGGAACGGTGAATGCGGCGGCCACGTCCTCGACGGTACGGGCGCAGCGCGTACAGGTCTCCACGGATTGCACGTGGCGCAACAACGCGGGGCTTGCCTTCAGCTTCCATGCTTCCCACGCTGCGGGATCGAAGTCGAGGCTCCGCGCTGCCGCGTCCTCCTCAGCGGCCACGCCGTCCGGAGTCTCGGGGACCATGCCGGACAGATGCGCGACGGCGGGAGCCAGCATGAAGTGTTCGCCGTCGATCGATGTGGCCTGCGTGGCCTGCATGGCTTGCGTTGTCTGTCTGACCTTCGTGACTTGTGTGAGAAAGCCCCTGGCAACCAGCTCCGGCACCGCGTCCCGGCACGCCGCGGGCATCTCGCCGGGCAGCTCTCCACCGGTCCGGGGCGAACTGTGTGCCGCCATGAACAGGGCAGCCCAACGGGCCTCGACCGACGCCTTCTTGAGCGGCTTCGCCGCAAGCGTTTTCGTCACCCACCCGGACACCCGCGAACGCGTGAGCTTGCCGAAAGGCAACGGCTTGCCCTCACGCGCCACGAGGTCGGGCACGGCCACAGCCACCGGCGCCTCGAAGTCGGGATCCAGCAGCTCATCCGCCACGTCCCAGCCCAAGCCCCGCAGTGCGTCCAAGGTGCCGCGCGGATCGGACAGTCGCAGGCCGCGCAGATCGAGACCGGTGACGTTCCCCGAACCGCCCTGTGCCGCCCGAATGGCCACGATCGTCGCCAACAGGCGGCTCCCGTCCTCGGGAAGCCGAAGACCCACGACGTAGCGAAGGAGCTCGCGGGCCGCCCGGCCCTGCGAACTGGTCAACAAGCACGGCAGAGCGCTGGTACGCGTCTCGGGATCCTGAGGCCTGGAAGGTAGGGACATACCGCGACAACGCGCCCAAGCAGCCGCGGTTACGCGAAACCCCGCATCGGGGTCACCACCGCATGCCCAGGGTGCCGAGGTGATCAGGATGGTGTGCCGGTCGGCTTCAGTTGGCGGATGCGTGTGTCGAGTTCGCGCTGATAGAAGTCGATGAAGCCGTCGGGGTCGGGACCGGCGTTCTGCATGACCAGCCTGTCGAAACCGGCGTCGACGAAAGGCTGGGCCGCCTTGAGGAACCGGTCCGGATCGGTGCCGCAGGCGAACTTCTCCAGAATGTCCTCCTCGCGCACGGTCGAGGTCGCGGCATCGAAGTTGACCGGGTTGGGCAGCTCGCTCATGACCTTCCACCCGGTCAGGGCCCAGCGCGAGGTCTCCAGCGCCGCCTGCGCCGCGGTGTGTTCGTCGGGCGCCCAGGCCATCGGGACCTCGGCGTAGCGGGGGCCGGCGCCCCCGGCCTTCTCGTAATGCTGGACGATTTCCGGTTTCGCTTCGGTGGCGAACAGACCGTCGCCGAGTTCCGCGGCGACGCGTGCGGACAGTGAGCCGCTGGCGGCGACCGCGATCAGCGGCAGTTCGCCGGGGAGGTCGAATACGCGGGCGTCCTGCAGCTGCAGATGCTTGCCCTCGTAGGACTGGTACCCCCCGCCCCACAGCAGCCGGATGATCTCCAGGGCCTCTTTGAGCATCTCGTGCCGGGGACGGACCGTGTTGGGGAAGCCGGGGCCGACGACGTGTTCGTTGAGGCGCTCTCCGGATCCGACACCGAGGACGAACCGTCCGTCGGACATCAGGGCAAGAGTGGCGGCCGCTTGAGCGATGATCGCCGGGTGGTACCGGACGGTCGGACAGGTCACACCGGTCGCAAGCCCGATCCGTGAGGTCTTGGCAGCGATGCCGCCGAGCACCGTCCAGGCGAAGGGGGAGTGGCCTTGATTGTCGAGCCACGGGTGATAGTGGTCGCTGATCTCGACGAAGTCGAAGCCCGCCTGCTCTGCCAGAACGGCCTGTCGTACCAGCTCCACCGGGCCGAAGGCCTCGGCGGCCAGCTTGTAACCTACCTGCACGTGTTCCTCGTTCCTCAGGTTGTTCGTCGGGTATTCCGGCCGGTCGGGGGGTGCCGTCGGCGGTCTCGGGTGTCAGCGTCCGAGGGCCTTGGCCAGATCCCGCTTGTTCATCGACGAACGGCCCGCGACGCCCCGCTTCTTGGCCTCCGCGTAGAGCTGGTCCTTCGTCGGTCCCTGCGCGCCGCTGTGGGAGCGTTCGCCGCCGCGCTCCGACGCGGACTTCTTGTCACGGGTGGAGGTCTTGCTCGCCGTTTCCGACTCGCCGGAACGGGCGCGTTCCTTGTTCACAGTGCGCGCCGCGATCTCCTTGGCCCGCCCCTTGGACGTGCCGCGCTTCTCGGCGCTGTCCTTGATGTGCTCGTACTGGCGCTCACGCTTCGCGTTCGAACCCTGCGGCATGGAGTGTCCTTCCCGACGGGTGCGGCAAGATCAGCCGCTGCCGATGGTGTCCTGTTCCGGTTGTCCACGGCTTTTCACCCGAAACCGGAACGCATCACTCTCATCTCATGCGGGCTCCGCCAGATGTGCGAGCAGGCAGACACCGAACGGATGAGCGTGCATGGCCCCCGCGTTCGACGCGGGGGCCATGCACTGGGTCAGCGCTTGTTCAGGGCCGGGCCGTGGCGCCGGTGAGGGTGCAGTCCCGGCGGGACAGGTCCAGCTTCGATCCCGTGGTCAGACAGGCCGCGATCATGTCTACCTGCTGGCCGTAGGCGCGGCCCTGCGCGGAGCTCACGGCGCCGTCCCGGTCGACCTCGCAGGGATTGTTCTCGGTGCACTGCTCGCCGTCGCGGTTGTGGGTGTTGTGAATTCCCATGACCGTGTTTCCGTCGGGGGCCAGCAGCGCCGAACCGGATGTGCCGGGCCAGGGGGCGCAGTCCGCACCCGTGGCGTACCGGATCGAGTCGTCCTGCTGGTAGCCGCCTTCGCGCAGATGCGTGACCACGGTCTCGGCGGTGCAGTTCAGGCGGACGCTGGGATAGGCCATGGTCAGCGGGTCGCCTGCGCGTATGGGGGTGGAGGTGAGGCGGAAGACCTTCGCGCCCGCGGCCCGCAACTGCGCGTAGGTCTTGTCCAGGCGGTAGAGCGCGACGTCGGCCCCGGTCATCGTCGCGTACATCAGCCGGTTCGCCCGCGCGGTGGCCTTCGGGTAGCCCTGGCGGTCGGCGATGGGCACCTCCAGGTCGGCGGGCCGGTCCACCAGTGCGGCTCCGGGCGCGGGGCGCTGGTCCCGCACGCAGTGGCCGTTGGTCAGCAGCACTGCCGGGTCCTTCGGGCGGGAGGCGGCGGTGCGGACCACCGACCCCGCGCAGCCGGTCAGGTCCACGGCGCCTTCCACGTTCGGGATCTTGTCGTCCGGGGGCACGTCGGTGCCGGTGATGATGCCGTTGATCCAGTCGGCGTGCCGGGTGACATCGGTGTAGAGCGTCGGTGCCTTGTCGCCGTCGGGCCCGCTGACCGTGCCGACCAGCGCCCACCGGCCGTCCTCGCGGACCAGCGCGGGGCCGCCGGAGTCCATGTTGGCCGCGGCGACGCTGCCGTCGCGGCTGCCGACGCACAGCTCACCCGGGGCGGCGTTCTTGCATACCGAGGTCGGCTGCACCACCGTGTCGGCCTCCCGCAGCCGCGTGGGGTAGCAGGCAGGATCGGCGCTGTCGTCGCAGGTCATGCCCCAGCCCGTGATGTGGACGGGCGTGTTGTCCGCAGGCGTGGTCGAGGCGATCCGCACGGGCTCGCCCCGGACCGGGGTCCGCAGGTGCAGCAACGCGAGGTCCTTGCCCCAGAAACCTCCCTCGTCGTCGTTGGTCGCCAGCCGGTAGTAGTGGTCGACCTCGGCGACCTCGCCCCCGGAGGTGGTGTCCAGCGACCCGACCCGGACCTTCCAGCCACGCGGGACACCCGCTTTCGCGCCGGTCGGGTTCCGGCCGGCGCAGTGGCCGGCGGTGAGTACCCACTGCGGCGCGAGGACCTCCACCCCGCAGCCGTGCTTGTCCGGACGTGGGGGCGCGGGATAGGAGAGCTGGAACGAGCCCATGAACGAGTAGGCCCGGGCCGACTCGGTGCCGCCCACGATGGCCTGCGCCGGAGAGGCACCGGTGAGCGGCGCGGTCACCACGAGCATGGCGCCGAGCAGCAGAGAACGATTTCGCATGTGCCGCACGGTGCTTGGTCATTGAGCGCGCGGTGGGACCACAGGAGGACTGTTTCGTAACAGCGGGACCGGCGGGCATGCCGCGGCTCGTCGACGATCATGTCGGTCCGAACGGCCAGGTCTCAGCGGACAGGGGAGATGAGTCGTGACGCGTGTCCGCAGCGGTCAGCCATGTGTTCCGGCGGCACCGGATGGCGCGCACGGACGTGGGCACGGACGTGCGGGCGCCAGGGACGAGACGGGGGCGCCGTTCCACTGGGGGCCCGGTGCGCAGTGCCGCCGATGCCGCGCTCATGGCCGCGCGGTTCCCGCACGCGGTCGTGCACACGGTGGAGGCGGGACACCGCTCGATGTACGAGCTTCCTGAGGCGGTGCGGGCCGCATTCGAGGACCCGGTGGCCTGCTCGGAGGTGTGAGCGACGGTGTTCGGCCACGGTGTTCGGCCGCGGATCGACCGGCGCATAACGTCTGACGCCGGTCGATCCGCGCGCCGTTCAGGCGGGTGGCATGCTCAGGACGAGGTGGCCGGGCATCGGGCGCCGCGCGGTGGCACGGTCAGGTCGATGAGGTAGTCGTCGACGGCATTCTCCATGCAGGGGCCGCTGGTGACGCTGCCGTGTCCCCGGCCCTCGTAGGTGAGGAGCGCACCGCTGCGGCCCAGTTGCCGGGCCACCGAGACCGCCCACGGGTAGCCGGTCGCAGGGTCGTGGAGTGCGTTGGACACCAGTATCGGCGGGGCGCCGTGGGCCGTCAGACGGTGTTGTGGGTTGGTGGTCGGGGCGCCCAGGCAGGCCGCTGCCATCTGGATCGGCAGGAGCTGGGGCAGGTCGGGTGCGGTCCTGTTCATCACGCCGACGAGTGAGGTGTACTCCTGATAGTCGCGCACCGGCAGGTGCCAGTCCGCGCAGAAGACGGGGGTCGCCGGCGGAAGCGGTGCCACCGAGGTGGGAGAGGCGGGCAGCGGGCTGCTCGCCGCCATCCCGGCGATGCTCGTCGCCAGCTCGGCGTAGTCAGCACCGTAGAAACGCTTGAGAGCAGACTTGTTGACCAGATCGGCCAGCGAAAGCGCGGTCCCCGGTTTGGCGGGATCTTCGAGCTCGCCGCGGCGAGCCCGGTCCAGCAGCCCCTGCCAGACCGCGCGGATGTCGTGACCGTGCAGGGCGCAACTCGACTGTGCGGCACACCACTTGACGAATTCGTCGAACGAGTCCTGTGCCGAGGCCGCCTCGGACCGAAGGAAGTCACGTGTGCTGGTGACGCTGTGGTCTATCACGCTCTCCAGCACCATCGAGCGCACCCGGCGCGGATAGGTCTCGGCGTACTGCGCGCCGAGCAGTGTGCCGTACGAGCTGCCGTGGAAGGTCAGCCGGCCCTCGCCGAGGGCGGCCCGCAGAGCCTCCAGGTCCTGGACCGTCTGGGCGCTGTCAAGGTGGTCGAACACGGGGCCGGTGCGTGCCCGGCAGTCCGCGCGAAGCCGGCTGTTGTAGGCCAGGGTCGCGTCGAAATCCGCCTGGTTCGACAGCTCCGCCGACGGCCGCCCGGCGAGCAGGTCGCCGGAGCACGTCACCGGATTGCTGTCGCCCACACCACGCGGGTCGAAGCTGACGATGTCGAATCTGCGGCGGACCTCGGGACTGAACCGGCTGATGCCGCCCACCACCCGCTCCACGCCGGAGTCGCCCGGGCCCCCGGGACCGAACACCATCGATCCGACACGTGCGTCGGGGTCGGTGGCCTTGCGGCGGGCTATGGCCAGGCCGAACGTCGCCCCGTCCGGGTGCGCCCAGTCGACCGGCACCTCGAGGGTGGCGCACTCGGCCCCCGGGGTGTCCGCCGAGACGCACGGAGCCCACCGCACCGCACCGGCGGCCACCGTCGCCGCCCCCGCTTGCGGCGCGATGGCGAGACCGGCGACGGTGGCGATGCCCGTCACCGCGGCCATGGTCGTGCTCCACACGGCGGTACTGCGAACCGGGGACCTGCCTCTGCCTCTGAACAGCATCAATCGTCCTCCTGACGAGACTGGGCGTGCGAGACGTGCTCGAGAACGTGCGGACCCGGCCGGGGCGTCGCAGCCACGCTAGGCGTGGCGTGGGCTGCCTGGTGCGGATGTCAGGGGTCGTTCCGGGATGAGTCAGGGCTGAACCAGGGATGCCCTGAGCCGGATCCGACGCGGACGCTCAAAAGCGCCAACCACCGTCTGACGTAGAGCTGTTCACACCTGACGCGGAGGCTCCCGGTCGGCCACGACTGCCTCGTTCCTCGCGCGGGCGCGATCGACGAGCCACGCGACCAGGCCGACGAGTACAGCTGCTCCGACTGCGTAGACGGGCAGCCACAGTGTTGTCGTGGCGGACAGGCAGTCGGCAACGGCATCGTGACTCTGGACGTGCTGCGCCTGGGCCAAAGCGGCCCCGTCACGCCCGGCCAGAGTCGCGAGCGCCGCCTCGGTCCTGAGGCTTTCGTAGGCGCCCAGCGCGACACACCTGTCACGCGTTCCGGGCATCGGGAACAGCCAGGCCCAACGCTGCAGCATGGGAGCGAGGGAGATCGACAGACACAGACCGACGACCAGCGAAAACGCCGTCAGATTCCGCACGTACGCGGGCCGGAGGCCGGGAGCGCAGGTCGGGAGCCGGTAGTAGGAGAGGATCACGGCAAGAAGCGTCACCCCGATGTAGGTGGCGAACCACTGCCAGGAACCTTGCGCGAGCATGGCCGTCAGAACGGCGGCGAGCGCGATGCCGATGACCCCGGGCTGGTCGGGAGCGGCGACGCCCGCCCGGGCGGATGTCGTGTTCCGGGTGCCGCGCGTGTGACCGTCCATGGTTCTCCTGACCTGGTGCGGCCCCCAGCATCCGGCCGCGTCGCACCTCCGGCCCGAAGCCATACCGGAGCGCCGCGCGCGCGTGGCCCGGTTGGCGGGGCGTGCGCCTTGCCGCCGGCTCGCCCCGGCGCGACGGGCCAGGGGCAAAGGTCCACACGGCGGGGCCCGGCACGCACACCATGCGGCCGGGCCCCCTTCACTGCTGAACCGCCCGGTGCATGACGCGTACGTACCGGCCACGGCGCACCTGTCGACGGCTGCACCGTCACGCCTGCCGGAGCCTTCGCCCGGACCCGGTGTCAGGCTCCGGCATCCGCCTTGACCGGGGCGGGCGTGACGGCAGCGGTGGCCGAGGCCGGACGGCCGCTGTACAGCACCGAGTTGCGCTGCTTGCTCTTGTCGATCTTGGCCTTGCCCACGAGCCGGTCGAGGGTGTTGCGCAGGACCTGCGGCTTGAGGGCGGACCGGTCGGGGTGTGCCTCGGTGAGCTTCTTCTGGATGTCGGCGGCGGTGAGCGGATCGCCGGGCTGCTGGGCGAGCAGGGACACCACGAGGTCACCAAGCGTCGGTACCGCGGCGGTCGTCTTCACCGTGCCCGCTGCGGCCTTGCGTGCTGCGGGCTTCGAATTCTGTCCGCTCGGAGCCTTCTTGCCGTTCGGCTTCGCCGTCTTCGCAGCCGGCTTCTTGGCCGCCTTGACCGCCTTGGCCGGGGCCTTCTTCGCGGAGACCGCCGCGGCGGGGGAGTCCTGACGAGGAGCGGGCACGGCCGCACCTGCCGGAGCAGTCGTCTCCTGCGCACCAGCGGCCGCGGCGTCGGGCCCGATGGCGCCCCGCAGCGTGACGAGATAGGCGTGGTCCTGCTCCAACTGCGCAAGCTGCTCACTGAGTTGCGCCCGCTCGGCACGGTTCTTCTCGATGTCCGCGGCGATGCTCTCCGCGTACTTGTTCTGGATGAGGTTCTCCGACTCGCCGGCCATGGCGCCACGCTCCTTGTGCCTCAGGGGTAGTGCTGGTGGATGCTACCCACCCTTGAGGCGCGCGGTGTTGAACTTACGAAGGTTCAACACCGCCGGCGGGGGTTCCCCGCATCCGTCCCGGGGTGTGCGGCTCACCGTGCTGCCCGCGCTGAGCCTGATGGCGGGCACGGGTGGCCGCGTCGACTGCCTGCGGCAAACATGGGTACCGGGAGCACTGCTGACCCACACCACGAGTCCGGCCGGAGTGAAGCATGGGCAACGACAAGAGTGAACAGGCCACGATGAAGGCCATGACGTATGACCAGTACGGGGACAGCGGCGTCCTGTCGTCGACCGAGCAGCCGGTGCCGAAGGTGGGCCCCGGTGAGGTTCTTGTACGGGTGCGCTACGCCGCGGTGAACCCGGTCGACTGGAAGGTGATGGCCGGCGGCCTGGACGCGATGCTGGACGCCGTCTTTCCGGTGATCCCGGGCTGGGACGTCTCCGGGGTCGTGGAGCAGGTGGGTGTAGACGCCCCGGAGTTCACGGTGGGGGACGAGGTCTTCTCCTACGCCCGTAAGGATTACGTGCACGGGGGAACGTTCGCGGAGTTCGTGGCGGTCCCCGTACGCGCCCTGGTCGCCAAGCCGCGCTCCCTGAGCTGGGGTGAGGCGGCCGGTCTGCCCCTGGCGGGGCTTACCGCGTACCAGACCCTGACCCGTCTGGACACGGGCAGCGGTGACACGGTGCTGATCCACGGGGCAGCCGGCGGCGTCGGTACGTTCGGCGTACAGATCGCCCGGGCCCTCGGAGCCCGCGTCATCGCCACGGCGTCCGAGAGCAATCACGACCGGCTGAGGGAGCTCGGGGCGGAGCCGGTCAGCTACGGGGACGGTGTGATCGACCGGATCAAGGCGCTGGCACCCGAGGGAGTGGACGTGGTCGTCGACTACGTCGGCGGGGTGCTGGACACCACGCGGGCGGTGCTGCGCGAAGGCGGCAGGCATGCGTCGATCGCCGATCCGGACGTCACCGGCGCCGGTGGTCAGTGGATGTGGGCACGCCCGGACGCGGCGGGACTGCGGGCGCTGTCCGACCTCGCGGACAAGGGACAGCTGCGGGTGCCGATCGCCGAGACGTTCCCGCTGGAGCGTCTCGCGGATGCCTTCGAGCTCAGCCAGACGGGGCATGTGCACGGAAAGATCCTCATCCGCGTCTCGGACGAGTGATGGAGGACGCGTGACAGAGGACGCGTGACGAAGAGCGCCCCGCGGCCGCTCACGATGGGCTGCCGCGGAGGCGCTCCGCGCCCCGGCTCGGGTGATCAGGCCCTGACGTGGCGGGCGGTCGCGGCGGGCCCGGGGTTCACCGGACTGCCCTGCCGTGGGGTGCGGCGGGAGGGCGCGGGCCTGCCCAGCCACAGGGAGGTCGTGGCCAGGAGACCGCTGAATACGGCGAGAAGAAGGAGCGACACCCACATCTGCCTGCTGCCCGGGTGCAACCATCCTGTCCACGCGGCGGCCGCTGCCCATAGGACGGTTCCTCCCGTGTAGAAGACGCGAATACGGCGCAGCCCGCGCACCGCCGAGGAACGCTCAGGGAGTTCGGTGGTTGCTGTCATGCGGGCCGTGTACCCGCTCTTCGCCCGTTCACCGGAAGCGGATCGGCGATGTCGGAACTGCCTGCCGTCGGCTCTTGCATGAGGAAGGACGCCACCAAGGACGTGACTGCTTCGGGACGCTGCAGCGGCAGCATGTGATCGCAGTCGGGAAAGGTCACGAAGCGGCTGTCGTCGATCGTCGCGTTAAAGGCGTGCTGCCGTTCGAGAGGGTGGAGGTGGTCGTGTTCACCGGTGAAGACCATGGTGGGTACCCCCGTCAGGCCGCCCGTCAGGGGATGGTGACGGCTGGTCAGGGCGGTCGCCAGCAGGTCGACCTTGTGGGGCGTGCGGGCCGCGTTGCGCATGAAGCGCTGCAGGTAGCCGAGGGTCAGCTCGCGGCGGTGCACGGAATGGCTCTCGTCGAGGCAGAGCAGGCGCTCGGCCATCAGCGCGGCGAAGCCGTCCGCGTCACCGGCCCGCGCCCGGTCGGTGGCACGCCGCAAGTGGGCCACGAGCTCTTCGGTGACCTGGTCGGGGACGCCTCCGATGAGCAGACGCGCGACGCGCTCGGGGCGGCGCTGTGCGTACTGGAACGAGACGGCCGCGCCCAGGGAGTACCCGTAGAGGTTGACGCGCGGGGCGCCGAGGTCCTCGATGATGCCCTCGAGTCCTACGCAGAGCGTGTCCACGTCGTCCCGGTCCGCGCCTTGGAAGGCCGTGGACCGCAGACCGGGCAGGTCCACGGTGACCAGGCTCGCCCTGGGCAGTACGGTCCCCTCCAGGTACGCCCAGTCGTGCATGCCCTCGAGCACCCCGCCCAGCAGGATGACCGGCTCGACGGTGGGGGTCGACGGCTGGAGCACCCGGTAGGTGTACGCCACCCCTTGCACGGTCACGGTGCGGATGTGCTCCTTGATCATGCTTCTTCCCGGTTCAGTCACGAGCGAGGACAAGGACGGAGTTGTGCCCGCCGAAGCCGAGCGAGGTGCTCATCGCACAGTTCAGGCGAGCCGTTCTCGCCGACTGGGCCACTACGTCGACGGGGACGCCCGGGTCCTGCGTCTGCAGGTTCACCGTGGCCGGCACCAGCTGGTTCTCCAGGGCGAGGACGGTGAAGGCCGCCTCGATGCCGCCGGCGGCGCCCAGCGTGTGCCCGGTCATCGCCTTCGTGGAGGTCACCAGTGGGCCGTCACCCAGGACGCGGTGCAGCACGGCGGCTTCCACCAGGTCGTTCATGACGGTGGATGTGCCATGGGCGTTGACGTGCTGGATGTCGCCGGGGCCCACATCGGCGTCGGTCAGCGCGGCGCGCAGCGCCAGCTCGATGCCGGCCTCGCTCGGGGCGACCGGTGAGGAAGCCTCACTGGAGGTGGCCGCCCCGTACCCGAGGACGGCGGCCCTGGACCCTGCGCCTCGGGCCCGGGCATGATCCGCACGCTCCAGCACCAGGATTCCGGCCCCTTCCCCCACGACGAAGCCGTCCCTGTCCACATCGAACGGGCGGCACGCGGCGGCGGGGTCCTCGGTGCGGGTGGACAAGGCCTTCGCGTTGCATGTTCCGGCGAAGACCGCACGGCTGCTCATGGACTCGGCACCGCCGGTGATGGCGATGTCGCAGGCCCCGGCGCGCAACAGCTGAAGAGCGGTGCCGATGGCGTCGGTGCCGGAGGAACATGCGGTGGCCACCGCCAGGCTGGGCCCCCGCGTGCCGAGATCCCGGGCGACACTTCCGGCTGCCCCGTTGACGACGCTCAGCGGTGCCAGCCGCGGCGACACGCGGCGTGCGCCACGCGCGGTGAGCGCGCTCTGCTGCTCGTCGTAGAAGTCGAGACCGCCGTGGGCCGAGCCGATGACCACCGCGACGCGTGTGCTGTCCCAGATGTCAGGGCCGAGCCCGGCGTCCGCCACGGCCTCCCGCGCCGCGACCACCGCCAGTTGGGCGAAGCGGTCCATGAGCCGGGAACTGGCCACACCGAGCACGGCGTCGATGTCGAGGCCGCCGACGGTGTACATGAAGTCGCAGGGCAGATCCTGCAGCGAGGGTGGCCGCCGCACGCCGCGGGGAGCGGTCGCACCGGTGACCTGGCTCCACGTCTCTTTCACGCCGATACCCGCGGCGGTCACCAGGCCAAGTCCCGTCACAGCGACGGCGATGGGGTCGTGCCTCGCAGTGCTCATGCTGTCGCTGTCCTCTGACGAACGATGCTCATCAGTGTCTCGACCGTGTCACGCGACGTCAGGGTCGTGTCGGCCAGGTCGATGGCGCACTCGTCCTCGATCAGCAGGAGCAACTCCTCCAGCGCGAGGGAGTCGATGGCCAGCTTGTACAGGGGAGCGTCGGGGGAGACGTTGTCGAGGCGGACCCCGAAGTTCTTGTTCAAGAGAACCGTGACACGCTCAGTGGCTTCCACTTCGGTACCGCTCCTTATCGCTCCTTGCTCACGATGGTCACCTTGGGAAACGCGTCAATGCGCGCGAGGTCACGGCTGCCGGCGATGCCGATATCGAACTGGACGGGCACCCGTTCTCCGGGGTATGGAAGGCCTGTTGGCGGCACGGGACCTTTTCGCTGAAGGGTGTGTTCCGCTGCGAGAGTGCGGCAACTCGCTGGACATGGACACTGCACACGCGGTCGTACTCGCCCGTGGAAAATTCATCGACTACACGCATGTCGGCTGGTTGGACGTACTCCTCAACATTGCCGTCATCGCCGCCCTCTGGGGTCTCTTCGCCTGGATCGCGGGCGCCTGGCGCGATCGTCGGCCGCGCCCCGACGAGCCGGAGAAGAAGGGCCCCAGCGCGCGAACCAGAATGATCGCGCTTCCGCTCTCCGTGGTCGGGGCGCTCGTCATGCTGGCGACGGGGATCGTCGTGCGGGGGGACGCGGCTCCGCGGGGCGAGGACGCTTCGTTCCTGATCGTCGCCGGCCTCGTGGTGCTGGTCTTCTGGGCTGCGGCGGGGTGGTGGCTCAGGCCCGGCGCACGTGCTCGGCGGAACGTCGCGGCAACCCGGTGACCTCGGCTCTTCGTCGCCGCTCCGCGCGCTCAGGGCAGCCGAACTCCGGTGAGGCGGTGCAACTCGTCGAGGAGGGCGTCCTGGAACGCGGCGTCGGAAACCGCCGGGAGCGGCTCCCGGCGGCGCCGGTGGAACCAGTAGCCGCCACTGACGGCTGCCTCCGGTTCGTCGCTCCCGGCGAGCCAGACCTGTGTCGTGCGGCCCAGCGTGAGGTCGTCCGACGCGCTCGGCCCACCCATGCGGGTGGGGACCCAGCCCGGATCGACGACGTTGCTGAGCACGTCCGGCCACCGCCTGGCCACCGCGAAGGCGAGCGTGGCGACGAGAAGTTTGCTGTCGCAGTACGCCTGGACGCCACTCCATCGCCGCGCCGTCCAGTCGAGGTCGTCCAGGGACGTGCTGCCGTCGCTGAGCATGCCGCTGCTGATGTGGACGAGCCGGTCCGGACGCGTGATCTCGGCGGTCAGCACGTAGGGCGCGAGCACGTTCACGGCCAGCGTGCGCGGGTGGCCCCCGGAGGTCGCCACGCGCTCGGAGTCGATGTAGATGCCCGCGTTGTGGATGACCGTGTCCATCCTGCCGAGCGCGTTGAGCTGCTCGGCGAGCGCGTGCGTCTCCTTGGCGTCGGAGAGATCACCGACGACCACTCCGTAGGCCCGGTCCGCGAGGGTGCCCAGGTCCGCCGCCCGCGACGGGTTGCGTGCGTGCAGGACGACTTGGTGCCCTTCGTCGAGCAGATCCAAGGCGGCCGCTCTGCCAAGTCCTTCGGTGGATCCGGTGATGAAGATGCGTGCCATGCGAGGTCACCGCTTCCGTGTGAAGTGATCGTGGCAGCGTACGGCCGCGCTTGCCCTGTTGAGGCTCGCCCCCGTGGCGGAGCTGCGTCCGATTCCAATACCGGTATAGTATGGACGGTATAGTTATTGGCTGCGTGAGAAGAGTGCCACATGATCGAGATCCTCAACCCCGCCCTGCTGGACCGAGCGAAAGTCACCGGCGCCCTGGTCGCCGACATTCTGCAGACGCTGAAGAGTCGCAGCACGGTCGGCACGAACCTGCTGGACATCGACCGGTGGGCCAAGGCCATGATCGTCGAGGCGGGAGCGGAGTCCTGCTACGTCGACTACGCCCCATCCTTTGGACGTGGCCCGTTCAACCATTACATCTGCACGGGCGTCAACGACGCCGTGCTCCACGGCAGGCCGCACGAGTACACACTTGCCGACGGCGATCTGCTGACACTCGACCTCGCGGTCTCCAAGGGCGGAGTCGCCGCAGACGCTGCCATCAGCTTCATCGTGGGCGACGCCAAGCCCTCGGAGAGCATCGCGATGATCAGCACGACCGAGCGCGCGCTGGCCGCCGGTATCGCCGTTGCCGGGCCGGGGGCTCGTATCGGCGACATCTCCCATGCCATCGGCACGGTCCTCAGCGAGGCGGGGTACCCCATCAACACCGAGTTCGGAGGTCATGGCATCGGATCGACGATGCACCAGGACCCGCACATCTCGAACTCCGGACGGCCCGGCCGTGGGTACAAGCTCCGCCCAGGGCTGCTGCTGGCGCTGGAGCCCTGGGTCATGGCGGACACCGCTGAACTCGTCACCGATGACGACGGGTGGACGCTCCGCAGTGCGACAGGCTGCCGGACGGCGCACAGCGAGCACACGATCGCCATCACCGAGGACGGAGCCGAGATCCTCACCCTGCCGACGCAGGGACAGGTGTGAGGCCGAAGCTCCCGCGGACCGCCACGGCTCCCTGACGCCGTCCCTCAGGCGTAGAACCGGGAAAGGCTCTGCAGCACCGCTGCCGGCTTCGCCCCGCCCTCGATCTCGATCGTTCCGTCGACGGTGATCTGTACTCCGCCGCCGGCCACCCGCTCGACGGCCGAGAGTTTCCCGACGAGGCGGATGCGCGCGCCCACCTTCACGGGCGCGGGGAAACGCACCTTGTTCAGGCCGTAGTTGACCTTCGTCGTGACGCCTTGGACATCGAGGAGCTCGGTGAACAGGGGGATGAACAGGGAGAGGGTCAGGTAGCCGTGGGCGATGGGGGCGCCGAAGGGGCCGGCGGCGGCCTTCTCGGGGTCGACGTGGATCCACTGGTGATCGCCGGTGGCGTCCGCGAACGTGTTGATCTGGTCCTGGGTGATCTCGATCCATCGGCTGGTGCCGAGGTCGCTGCCCGCGAGCTTCTCGAGGTCGTCCAGGCCGTTGACGGTGAGGCTCATGCTCTTCGTAGTCCTTACGGGAGTTGACGGTTTCCGTACCGGTCGCGCACGCGCGCTTTGAGGAGCTTTCCGGAGGCGGTGCGCGGGAGTTCGTCCGTGATCACCACGGACTTGGGGATCTTGTACTTGGCGAGGCGGTCGGCCAGGGACGCCAGCACCTCGTCCGGGTCCGGGCGGGTGCCCTCGCGCGGGACCACGACCGCGCGCGGCACTTCGCCCCACTTGTCGTCGGGTACGCCGATGACCGCGCACTCGGCGACGTCCGGGTGCAGGAGGAGGAGGTCTTCGATCTCGGCGGGGTACACGTTCTCCCCGCCGGAGATGATCATGTCCTTGATGCGGTCGACGATATGGACGTAGCCGTCCTCGTCGGTCCTGGCCGCGTCGCCGCTGCGGAACCAGCCGTCGGAGAAGGCCGCGGCCGTCGCGTCGGGCAGGCCCCAGTAGCCGGGCATGACATGCGGGCCGCGCACCAGGATCTCGCCGGTCTCGCCGGCTTCGGTGGAGGTGAGGTCCGGGCGTACGACGCGTACGTCCGTGAAAAAGTGCGGCACGCCCGCCGAACCGGCCTTCTCCACCGCGTGTTCGGCGTCCAGGAAGAGGGCGCCCGGCGAGGCCTCGGTCATGCCGTAGCCCTGCAGGAAGGTGAGGCCGCGCTCTTGATACGTGGCGATGAGTGCGGTCGGCACGGGGGCACCGCCGCACAGAAGGGTGCGCAACGAGGTGAGCTCGGCTGTGGGCCAGGCGGGCTGCCGCGCCACCAGGTCGTACATGGTGGGCACCCCGAACATGGTCGTGATCCGGTGTTCCTCGATCAGCCGCAGTGTGTGCTCCGGGTCGAAGGAATCGACGAGGACACAGGTGCCGCCCTTGAGGAGGACCGGCAGGGCGAGCATGTTCAGGCCCGCCGTGTGGAAGAGCGGGGCGCTGACCAGGGCGCGTTCGTCGGCGGCGAGGTCGGTGTCGACGAGGACGTTGACGGCGTTCCAGGTGAGGTTGGCGTGGGTGAGCATGGCGCCCTTGGGACGGCCCGTGGTGCCCGAGGTGTACATGATGATGCAGGTGTCGTCGCCGGTGACCGTCTCGTCGATGGCCTCGTCCGTGGCCGCCGACGCGATCAACTGCTCGTACTCCGGGCCGACTTCGACGTACGTACGGACGTCCGTGCTGCCCGGGAGGCCGCCCACCAGGGGCCGGTGTGCGGGGGAGTGGATGAGGACCTTGGCGCCCGAGTCGGCCAGTTGGTAGGCGATCTCGGGCCCTGCGAGGCGGGTGTTGAGCGGGACGAAAACCGCGCCGAGGACGCCGGCCGCGAAGAACGTCTCCAGGTAGGCGGGGTGGTTGGGGCCGAGGTGTGCCACGCGGTCGCCCCGGCGGATCCCGCGGGCGCGCAGGGCATGGGCGAGGCGGGTGGTGCGCGTGTGGAGTTTGGCGTACGTGTGCCGCGTGCCCGTGCCGTCGTGGACCAGGGCCGTGCGGTGCGGGGTCTTGCGGGCCCGGCGAGCGGGCCACGACCCCAGTCCCTCGTTGCGCATCCTGTCTCCTACGGTTTCTGTCTCCTACGGTTTCGTCAGCCCCAGCAGGCGAGCCGCGTTCTCCTTGAGGATCTTCGGCCGCACCTCATCCTTGATGGGAAGCTTCGCGAAGTCGGCGAGCCAGCGGTCGGGGGTGAGAACCGGGTAGTCGGAGCCGAAGAGGACCTTGTCCTTGAGCAACGTGTTGGCGTACTGGACCAGTTGAGGCGGGAAGTACTTCGGTGACCAACCGGAGAGGTCGATGTGCACGCCGGGCTTGTGGGTGGCGACCGCGAGGGCCTCGTCCTGCCAGGGGAAGGACGGATGCGCCAGGATGATCTTCAGGTGCGGGAAGTCGGCCGCCACGTCGTCCACGTGCAGCGGGTTGCTGTACTTCAGGCGGATGCCGCCGCCCCCGGGGACGCCCGCGCCGATGCCGGTCTGCCCGGTGTGGAAGAGGGCGATGGCGCCGGCCTCTTCGATGACCTCGTACAACGCGTAGGCCACGGAACGGTCGTTGGGGAAGAACCCCTGGATGGAGGGGTGGAACTTGAATCCTCTGACCCCGTACTCCTCGACCAGGCGGCGGGCCTGCCGGACGCCCGCCTTGCCGCGGAACGGGTCGATGGAGGCGAAGGGGATCAGCACGTCCGGGTTGGCGGCGGCCGCCTCGGCGACCTCCTCGTTGGGGACGGGCGCGGTTCCCGTCGCGGATTCGGCGTCGACGGTGAAGACGACTGCCGCCATCCGCCGCTCGCGGTAGTACGCCGCCATCTCCTCCAGGGTCGGCTTCCGCTTCCCCTCGATCTTGAAGTACGCGGAGGAGGCGTCGTGCAGGTCGTCGTCGAGGGAGGCATGGCCCTTGGAGGAGACCTCCGCGTGCGTGTGGACGTCGATCGCGACCAGATCGTCAGGGTTGATGCCGGGGTTGCCGCCCGCGGTGCTCATGAGGCCTCCGGGACACGAGGTGCGGGGATGCCGACCGTCTGGGGCTCGGCGCCGACCGACGTGGGCCAGGCGTCGGCGAGCGCTTCAGGGGTCCAGCCCCCGTCCGCGTAGGCCGACTTGATCTCCTGCGGGTGGGACCAGAGGGTGACCCGGTCGCCGCCGATGCCGATGGCCTGCCCGGTGATGTCGCGGGCGGCGTCGGATGCGAGGAAGGGGACCAGGGCCGCGCAGTCCTCGGGGGTGCCGAAGCCCTCGCCCTTGCGGAGGAAGTCGGGGAGCGGTGCGCCGCCGCGCATGGCCTCGACGTACGGGGCGAAGGCGGGGATCGTCTCGGTCATGGCGGTCGCGGCGACGGGCACGATCGCGTTCACCGTGATCTGCGCGCGGGCGAGCTCCATCGACCACGTACGGGCCATGGCGGCGATGCCCGCCTTGGCGGCCGCGTAGTTGGTCTGCCCGAAGTTGCCGCGCTGGCCCGCCGGGGAGCCGACCAGGATGAGAGTGCCGCCCCTGCCTTGCTCGCGCATCCGGACGGCGGCGGCGCGGGCGCAGGTGAACGTGCCCTTGAGATGGGTGGTGACCACCGCGTCGAAGTCGTCGTCGGTCATCTTCCACAGCACCTTGTCGCGCAGGATGCCCGCGTTGGTGACCAGTACGTCGAGGCGCCCGAACTCGGCCACGGCGCGGGCGACTAGGCGGTCGGCGGCCTCGGCGGTGCCGACCGGGACGACCTCGGCGACGGCCGTGCCGCCCGCGTCGGTGATGGACTTGACGGCCGCCTCGGCAACGGCTTCGTCGATGTCGTTGACGACGACGGAGGCGCCATGGGCGGCCAGGGCGTGCGCGTAGGCGAGGCCGAGGCCCCGGCCGCTGCCGGTGACGACGGCTGCCTTGCCGGTGAGGTCTATGGACACGTGCAAGTCCTTTCACGGGGACGTGACTTGGGGGGCGCTGCGCCCGGGTCCGGGTGGCGGACGGATCGGGGGCGCGGTGCCTGAATGGAAGTTAAGAGCAATAATTGGTGGCGTCAATAGTTGTTGGCGGCTGGTTCGTGCGTCAGACTGGGCACCGATACGCACGCACGGAACCAGGGAGACCGCATGAACCCCGCCCCCATCGACGCGCACGAGCCGTGGATGCGCAGACTGCACGCCGACACGGGCTATCTGCTGTACCGGCTGGGACTGCGGTCGGGGCAGCTGTTCAACGCCTCGCTCCAGGAATCCGGATTGCGCCTGCGCCACTACGCGGTACTGCGCTTCCTGGCCACCTCGGAGGGCGCCCTGCAAAGGGAGTTGAGCGCCCGGCTCGGCTACGACCCGAGCGCGATCGTCGGCCTCGTCGACGACCTGGAGAAGGCCGGCTTCGTCGAGCGCCGCCCCGCGCCGGACGACCGGCGCAGCCGTATCGTCGTGCTCACCGGGGACGGGCGCGGCTTTCTCCGCGACACGGACGAGGCGGGACAGCGTGTCACGGCCGAGCTGCTCGACCCCCTCGCGGCCGACGAGCGCGAAACGCTGCACGCGTTGCTGCTGCGCATCGCGGAGGCAGGACTCGCCTGACCCGTGTCCCGCCGAGCGCCGGTTACCGTACCCGGGTGAGTATCGACACCACCCCTCGCCCGCAGTCCCTGATGCTGAGCTTCCTCGGTGATCAAGTACTCGGGCGCGGGGTGTGCGTGTACTCCGGCAGTGTCATCGAAGTGTTCGCGCGGGCCGGGGTCGGCGAGCACGCGACCCGTTCGACCCTGACCCGGATGGCGGGCCGCGGCCTGCTGCGCCGTCAACGCGAGGGCAGGCGCACGTACTTCGGGCTCACCGACCGCTCCGAGGAGATCCTGCGCGACGGCGAACGCCGCATCTGGCAGACCGGCGCCGTCAACGACGACTGGGACGGCACCTGGTCGTTGCTCGGGTTCTCGCTGCCCGACTCCTGGCAGCGGCAGCGGCACGATCTGCGCGCGCAGCTCACCTGGGCCGGGTTCGGGCCGCTGTTCAGCGGCCTGTGGATCGCGCCCGGCGCCGTGGACGTCGCGGGCATCGTCGCCGAGCTCGGTCTCGCCGCGCACGTCAAGGTGTTCCGGGCCACGGCGGACATCGGGATGGATGTCGCCGAGATGATCGACGACACCTGGGACCTGGCCGGACTCGCCCGCGCCTACCGGGAGTTCGGCGACCAGTGGCGGCGTTACGCGGGTCGGGACGCGGTGTGTGCGCAGGACGCGCTCGCGCTGCGGCTGCGGCTCGCGACCGATTGGCTCGGCGTCATCCGCGGCGACCCCCGACTGCCGGTGGAGCACCTGCCGGCGGAGTGGCCGGCGGGGCCGGCGCAGGACCTGTTCCGCACGGTGCACGAGCGGCTCGACGGGTCCGCGAGGGACGCGGCGCGGCGCGTGATCGAAACGGTGCCGGTGCGCGCGGAGGCATAACCCTTCCGTCGCCACGGAACCGCGCCCGCTGCGTCCGCTGCCCGCCTGCCGCGCGCCTGCCGTGCGTCCGGCGCCCGTCTGGCATCCGTCTGGCATCCGTCAGTTCTGCGTCTGTCCATGTGTCCGCGCGTCTGTTCCGATGTTGTGCATTTCATTGACTGCCGTTTGGGAACTGCCTTACATTCCGTGCCGATCCCCAGTCCGCTCAGTGCACTGAGCATCGCCCGCCCCCCCAGCGCTTCCGCCCGCAGATCGGAGCCCCGTCATGCCCGCCCGCATACGTGTGACAGCCGCCCTGGCAGCGGCCGCCGCCCTCTGCCTCGCCGCGCCGGGCACTGCCCGCGCCGACACCGCCGCCGCGCAGCACCTCACCGGCACCCTCGCCGACGGCGCCACCTGGATCGCGGACGCCCCGGCGCCCGGCCAATGGAACGGCACCCTGCTCCTGTTCAGCCACGGTTTCGGGCCCACCGTCGCCCAGGACGCCCCGTCCGACGCGGCCCGCGCCGCCCTGCTCGCCGAGGGATACGCCCTGACCGGATCCTCGTACGACCCGAACGGATCCCAGTGGGCCCTCGCCAGTGCCGAACGCGATCAGTTCGCCACCCTCGACGCCGTCACCGCGAAGATCGGCGAACCGCGCCGCACCTTGTCGGTGGGCCAGTCCATGGGCGGCCTCGTCAACGCGCAGATCGCCCGCGACGGAGCCGGCCGCGTCGACGGCGCCCTCGGCCTGTGCGGACTCGTGGCGGGCGGCACCGACCTCGACAACTACCAGCTCGACGCCGAGTACACGATCGCCCGACTCCTGCTCCCCGGCGAGGAGTTGCGGCTCGTCGGCTTCGACTCGCAGAGCCGGGCTGCCGCCACCGCCGACCGTCTCACCGCCGCCGTCACCACCGCCCAGACCACGCCCGGCGGACGCGCCCGCATCGCCCTCGCCGCCGCCTACCTCAACGTCCCCGACTGGGCCCCCGGCAAGGACCGACCGGCCGCCGACGACTGGCAGGGGCAGGAGGAACAGCAGTACGCCTGGCTCGCCCAGGGCCTGCTCTCCTTCGTCGAGGGCGGTCGGTACGCCATGGAACGGTCGGTCGGCGGCAACAACTCCTGGAATCGCGGCGTCGATTACGCCGCCCTGCTCTCCACATCCCCGCACGCACCTCGCGTCCGCGCCCTGTACCGGGCGGCCGGACTCGACCTGCGCGCCGATCTCGACGAGCTCACCGCCGGCGCCGCCGTCACGGCGGACCCGGCCGCCGTCCGCGCCGCCGCGCGCACCTCGTCGGCGGGACAGGGCCTCGCCGTACCCCTGCTCGACGTACACACCACGGCCGACAACCTCGTCCCCGTCGAGCAGGAGAACCGCTTCGCCGACCGCGTCCGCGCGTCCGGTGACGGCGCGCTGCTGCGCCAGGCCTACGTCGAGCGACAGGGGCACTGCGCGTTCACCACCGCCGAGACGGTCGCCGCCGTGCATGCCGTGGAGCGCCGCGTGGCCACCGGCCACTGGGGCGCCGTCGCCGAACCCGCCGCGTTGCAGCGGGCGGCCCTCGCTCTCGGCCTGGACGGAGCGGCGTACGTCCCCTACCGCGCCGACGAGTTGACGGTGGGCCGCGAGTCCGCCCGCACCGCCCCGCCCTCCCGGCACTGACGACGACGTAGGGAAGCTCCTTCATGAACACATCGAGTACACCAGAGACGTCAGACACGCCGGGTACACCTGACCCGTCGAAGGTGCCGCCGCGGCTCGCGATCGGCACGCTCATCGCGGGCTGTCTCGCCGTCTGCCTCGCCCAGATCGGCATCGCCATCCCGGCCACGCTCAACGGCCTGTTCCAGGAACATCTGCACCCGGTCGGCTCTCAACTCACTTGGATATCCGACGCGTTCCTGCTCCCGGTCACCGTTCTGGAGCTGTCGTTCGGCGTGCTCGGCGACCTCTTCGGGCGCAAGCGGCTGCTCGTCGGCGGCGCGGTGCTGCTCGGCGCGGGCGAGGTGGTCGCCGCGGCGAGCAGCGGCATCCACCAACTGTGGGCCGGGCAGGCGCTCGCCGGGCTGGGCGCCGCCGCGCTCTTCCCGACCTCGCTCGCGATGATCGCCGCGGGCACCACGGGCCATGCCCAGCGCGCGAGGGCCATCGCCCTGTGGGCCTCCAGTCTCTCCGCGGGCGGTTTCCTCGCGCCGCTGCTCGGCGGCATCACGGGGACCTACGGCTCATGGCGCTGGTCGTTCGTGGTCGTGGCGATCGTCGCGGGGCTGAGCGCACTGATCAGCCTGTTGTTCGCCACCAACTCCTCGTCCCCCGAGGGGCGTTCGCTCGACATCGGCGGTCAGGTCACCATCGGCGTCGGCCTCTTCGCGCTGCTCTACGCCGTCATCCAGGGGCCGACCGACGGGTGGGGCTCGGCACCGGTGGTGGTCGCGTTCGTCGTCGCGGCCGTCTTCGTCTGCCTGTTCGTGGTGGCCGAGCACCGGGCGCGGTCGCCGCTGCTGCGGCTCGACCTGTTCCGCAACCGCTCGTTCGCGGTCGCGTCCGTCGTCGCCGTCGTCGGCATGTTCAGCTTCCTGGGCACCGCGTACGGGGCGAGCATCAGGCTCGGCCCGATCCAGCACCAGAGCCCGATGCGCACGGCCTTCGCGTTCCTGCTCCTGAATGGCATCACCCCCTTCCTGACGCCACTCACCTCCCGGCTGCTCGCCCGAGTCCCCGCGCGCACGCTGCTCAGCGCGGGGCTCGCGCTGATCGCCGCGGGTGACTTCGTCGCGGCCACGCTCGACGTCGACGACCGCGCCCTGACCTCGCTGATCCTGCCGCTCGGTTTGGTCGGCATCGGCTTCGCGTTCACCGTCTCCTCCATCACGGCGACGGCCGTGAACACGGTCCCGGTGCACCTCGCGGGCATGGCCAGCGCCTCCACGAACCTGCTGCGGGACTTCGGCTTCACGCTGGGCCCCGCCGTCATCGGCGCCGTCGCCCTCAGCCAGGCCGCATCCCGCGTCACGGGCGCGCTCCCCGGCTCGGCCCTGCCCGCCGACGCGAAGACCGCGGCGCACGAGGTGCTGGCGGAGGGCGGCCCGCTCGCGCTGAACTCCGTACCCCCGAACTCCCCACCGGGGGCGGCCCGTTCATTCGCTCTCGACGCGCTCGGGCACGGCTACTCGATCGGCTTCGCGGTGTGCGGCGGCGCCGCTTTGTTCGCGGCGCTGCTCGTACTCGTCGCCCTGCGCGGTGCCAGGGCCATCAGGAGCTGAGGATCCGCGCCTTCTCCGCAGCGAACTCCGCGTCCGTGAGGACCCCTTGGGACTTGAGGTTCGCGAGCGCGGAGAGCTGGGCGACGCGGTCCGTGGCGGCCGGCGGGGGAGCGGCCGCCGGTGCCTGAGCCGCTGCCTGCGCGGCCGCCTGGTCGACCAGCGCCTGCTGCTGGGCCTGCGCGTCCATCTGGCGGTGTGTGTCCCGCTCGGCCGCGCGGCGGTTCACACGGTTGGAGACCGCGGAAGCGGTTCCCGCGATCGCCGCGGTGCGTGCCACCGTGCCGAGCAAGCCGGGTCGTCCTGATCGTCGCGGCATGGGGCGCCGCCCTTCGTCGTGTCGATGCGTCAGAAGTCAGGTGGTGTCGAGCGCCGCGATCGCCGCGAGCACGGCTTTCCTGGGGATGCGTTCCAGCATCATGATCTCGCCTTTGGAGCGGCGCAGCGCGGCGCTGAGTTGGGCCGCCCACGTGTTCTCCCAGACCACGATCATGGCCGAGGACCCAGGGGTCAGGTCATCGGTGACGGCCCGCAGGTCCGCGTCGCTGAGCAGGTCGAACTGGACGTCGGTGACGTGCTGAAACGCATCGGCCACCTCTGTGTCCGATGTGTCCGACAGTTCGACGATGACGACCGAGCCGTCGGCGTCCTTTCTGACGAAGGTCAGGTCGAGGACGTGCACGGTCCCGTTCTGCTGGAGTTCCTGCAGGGCCGGCACGATGTTGCCGTCGAAGCGGCTGCCTTGGAAGGCGACTACGGCGACGTCCACCGGGCCGACGGTGTCGGCGTTGAGGCCATGGGGCACGGGTCCACCTTCCTCACACAGAAGAGCCGGACACGTATGAGCGTAGGGCGAACCCGGGGATGTGCCCAGGGCCGCACGGCCCGGTCTTCGAGGCTGGCTCAAGGCTTTCCGTGCAAGGGGTCAAGCGGCGGCCGGCCCCCGCGCAGAGGTCGCGGCAGCCCGGGGAGCGGCGCGCCGCCGGTTCCTTGTCGGGCGCCACGTGGCCACCAGCGCCGCGGCCAGCAGCAGCTCGGCGATGTCGCCGCCGTAGTACATGATCTGCGCGGCTCCTTGGACCTGGGAGACCGGCGCGTGCACGTCGATGAGGAATCCCCCGTACATCAGCTGGGAGAGCGTGGCGTGCGCCGCGACAGCGACGCCCAGGACCACCAGCCGCACCGGCACCGCCGGGCGGGCCGGTGCGGGGTCGGGGCCGGCGATCACCCAGGCGAACAGGCACCCGGACAGCAGGAAATGCGCGTGCAGGAACCAGTGCAGGACCGGCCGGCCCATCGTCGCGTTGAACAGGGGTGTGCAGTACAGCAGCGCGAGCGTCGCGGTACTCAGCACCAAGGCGGTGACCGGATGGGCGAGCGCGCGCGACGGCCGACCGTGCAGCAGAGCGCTCAGACGCCGGGCCCGCGCGGCGGGCAGCGTCCGCAGCAGCAGCGTGACCGGAGCACCCAGTACAAGAGCGAGCGGCGCGTACATCCCGATGAGCATGTGCTGGACCATGTGCCCGCGAAAGTCGCCGTGGGCGAAGGGTGCGACGGGCGGCAGCAGCGCGATACCCAGCACGGTGCACCCGCTCAGGAAACTGACCGTTCGCCAGGCCCCCCACCCCGCCGACGGGTTGCTCGTCCGTGCCCGGTGGGCGAGCACGAGGTAGCTGCCCGCGAGCACGACAACGGCCACGGCGGGAAGCACTACATCCAGCCCACCGGCCCCCGCCCCTCCGCTGTGTACGTGGTGCATGTCGCCGTTCATCAGAGCGCCCGCCCGTTCTGCTCAGGCGCGTCGGGGTCGAAGGGCCGGCCGCCGCGCTGCAGGAGGTGACCGCCGGTCAGCAGGATGAGACCCAGGAGAAGAAAGCCCATGTCCCACCAGAGCTGGTGGGAGCCTGCGCGCACGTGATGGATTCCGAGGATCTGATGGTCCAGAAGTCCTTCGACAAGGTTGAACAGGCCCCAGCCCGCCAGCATCCAGCCCCACAGCACGCGCGAGGTCCACACCCGCCGCCGATGGTGCGTCACCCGCGAGTAGAGGATGCCCAGGCCCAGCAGCACGGCGACCCAGCAGACGGTGTGGAAGATGCCGTCCCACACGGTGTTCATCTCCAGTCCGGAGACCGTGTTCGGCGCGTAGTACTTCACCCCGATGCGGTCACTGTTCGTGCTGGTCAACATGTGGTGCCACTGGAGGAGCTGGTGCAGCAGGATGCCGTCGACGAAGCCGCCCATCCCCACCCCCAGCACGAGCCCCGGTAGCTGAAGACTCCTGGGCACAGTGCTCGTACGTACCTCGTCCGTGCTGGTGGCCATCGCCCGTCCTTCCCGTAGCTGCGCCCGAACCGGCCGTAACAGACACCTGTTCCCCCGACGCGGCAACCTTTCACGGCGGAGGGCCCGTTCGGGCGCGTGGGAGAAGGAAAGGCCGGATGCATACGGCGCCCGGCGCGTAAGTCCTGCGTCTCTTCAGCGTGTGACGCGGCGATCGATGACGGCGCTGACGATGGCCGCGACGTCCGCGCGATCCGTCGGCTGCGGGTCGACGGAGTTGTGGATGGAGAAGCCCTCGACCAGCGCGTCGAGGGCGCGGGCGGTCAGCGGGTCGAAGTGGGCGGCGAGCGACTGCCGACTCGCCTGCATCCAGGAGCGCATGACCGTACGGAGTTCGGGATGGCGGGCGGCGAAGGCGTAGAGCTCGTAGCTGAGGAGCAGGTTGCGGTCGGTGCCCCAGACCTTGCCGCAGATGATCTCGACGACGGCGTCCTGCGCTTCCTCAGGAGTGTGCGCCGCGGCCAGCAGAGCTCCGTAGGGCGTGGAGACGGACTCGGCGAGGCGGCTGAACGCCTCGGTGAGCAGGTGCTGCATGTCGTCGAAGTAGTAGGTGAGCGAACCGAGCGGCACCCCCGCCGCCGCGGCGATCTTGCGGAAGGTCACCTTCATCGCGCCGTGCTCGGCGATGACGTCGAGCGCCGCATCGAGGATGCGCTCGCGCCGCCGGGGGTCGTTGGGGCCGCGGGTGTTGCCGGTCATCTATGTGGTCCGCCTTCTCTTCTCCCCGCAACACTGAGTATGTACATTTGTACATACTCGACGTCTGCGAGACCGTCGTCAGCCTGCCCATTCTTACGAAGTCCAGCGGAGCCTCCTCTTGACAGACCGTGCCGTGCGCCGACGTCGCCAGTCCTTGTATCTCCTTTTCTTCCTCAACGGCATCACCATGTCCTCCTGGGTCACCCGCACCCCGGACGTGCGCGATCAACTGGGCGTGTCCACCGGGCAGATGGGGCTGATTCTGTTCGGCCTCTCCGTCGGATCCATGACCGGCATCCTGTGTTCCGGCCGCTGTGTGTCGCGCTTCGGTACCCGGCCGGTGATCGCACTCGGCACTCTTTTGATCATCGCGGGCACGACGGTCGTCGGCCTGGGCAGCGCCGTTCCGTCGGCGCCCGTGGTCACGGCCGGACTGTGCCTGTTCGGCGCGGGCATGGGCGCGGGCGAGGTGGCGGTCAACGTGGACGGCGCCGACGTGGAGCGGCTCGCCGGCACCGCGGTGCTGCCCACGCTGCACGGCTGCTTCAGCCTGGGCACCGTGGTGGGCGGCCTGGCCGGGATGGCGGCCACGGCCGTCGCGTTTCCCGCCCACTGGCATCTGGCCGTTGCCGCGCTGATCGCTACGGGGATCCTGATCTATGCCATGCGTGCCGTGCCGGGCGGCGTCGGCATCAGCGCCGCACGTCGGGCGCCGGGTTCGACGCCGGGTTCGACGCCGGGCTCACGGCCACAGGTCTGGAAGGACCGGAAGTTGCTGCTGATCGGAGCCATCGTGCTGGCGATGGCGCTGGCCGAGGGCGCTGCCAACGACTGGCTGCCGCTGCTCATGGTCGACGGTCACGGCCTTGACGCGACGGTGGGCTCGCTCGTCTATGTCGGGTTCGCCGCCGCGATGACGCTGGGGCGCTTCAGCGGCACGTTCTTCCTCGACCGTTTCGGGCGGACCGTCGTCGTGCGCGCGAGCGCCATATCCGGTGCCGTCGGACTCCTGTTGGTGATCTTCTCCGACAACGCGGTTCTGGCGGCAACCGCCGTCCTGTTCTGGGGACTCGGGGCCTCTCTCGGCTTCCCTGTCGCCTTGTCGGCGGCGGGCGACTCGGGCCCCGAGCAGACCGCGCGCGTCTCCCTGGTCGCCATCATCGGCTACGTCGCTTTCCTGGTCGGGCCGCCTGTCCTCGGTTTCCTCGGCGAGCACTACGGGCTGCGCTCCGCGATGGTCGTGGTGCTGGTCTTCGTCGCCTCCGCCATTCTCCTGGCCCCCGCCGTCGACACCCGCGCCCGCACTCCCGTGAAGGTCGATGCCTGATCCGGTTCAGCAGGACGGTCAGGGCCGGCGTACTTGGCGGGCCCGTGGCGGGCGGCCCCCTCGGGCTGCGGCGTGCTCCGCCTTGAGGGTGCGGTCCCGGCCCTCACCAGGCAAAGTGGAGGGCGTCTTGTGCCAGTGGCGTGCGTGGTCGACCAGGCGAACTGATGCGAGGGGCCCTCGCGGAACCCGGAGTGATCGATGTTCCGCATCGGGGCGACCGACGAAGGCGAGGAACTGCTCTCCCGGCTCGGCGCGCTGACCGCACGGGCCCGGGAACTGGCGGAGACACAGCGCTCCCAGGTCGAGCTGGCAGTGGCCCTGCAGCGCGGGATGCTGCCCCAGGACCTTCCCGGCGCGCCGGGCGTCCGGCTGGCCGTGCGCTATTCGCCGGCCAATCACGGGCTCAATGTCGGGGGAGACTGGTACGACGCCTTCGACATGCCCGACGGTCGTATCGGCCTGTCCATCGGAGACGTACAGGGGCACAACATCCAGGCTGCCGCGTTCATGGGGCAGGTGCGTGTGGGGCTGCGCGCGCTGGCCTCCGTCACGGGGGACCCAGGAGAACTCCTCAGCCGGACCAACGATCTCCTGATCTCCCTCGGCGCGGACCTCTTCGCGACCTGCACCTTCCTCCGGCTCGATCCGGCCAGCGGAATCCTGGAGTGCGCGCGGGCCGGCCACATTCCCCATATCTGGGCGACCGCCCACGGGCGGTCCGGCATCGACAACGGGGACGGCGGCCCGCCACTCGGTGTGCTCCCGGGCGCCGAGTACCCCGTCACGTGCCATCGGCTCACCGCCGGCGGCGTGTTCGTGCTGCTGACGGACGGGGTGGTGGAGGGGCCGTCGCTGAGCCTCGACGACGGCCTGGGACAGGTGAGGCGGCTCGCCGAAGTCACCGCGGCCGCGGGGCTCGGCATCGACGCTCTCGCCAATGGCGTGATGAAGCTGGCGGACACGGTGGGGCATGAGGACGACGCCGCGGTCCTGGTCGTCGGCCATGACGGCCGCACCCCATAGGGCGCCCATCGCAGGGCCGAGAGAACGCCGAGGCGTGCGGCCCGGGGCAGCCGCGTCGGACACGGACAGGGGCGCTCGCATGGCCGAGTGGCCGCGGCCGGTGTGTGATGGCTGCTGTGTTGGTGACTCGGCCGGTCCGGCTGCCCCTGGAGCCGGTCCTCAAGGCATTGGCCGTGGCCGCCTGCTACTACGTGGCCGGGCGCCTCGGCCTGCTGGGCCGGGTCGTCGTCGAGGGAGTGGTGGTCACCCCCATCTGGCCGCCCACCGGCGTCGCCGTCGCCGCCCTGCTGGTCTACGGCGTGCGGGTGTGGCCCGGGATCGCCCTGGGTTCCTTCCTCGTCATCGCCTCCCTCACCACTCCTCAGGTCGGCACCCTGGTCACCGTGGCGGGCAATACCGCCGGACCGCTGTGCGCGATGTGGTTTCTGCGCCGGGTCGGTTTCCGGCTCGACATCTCGCGGCTGCGGGACGGGCTTGCCCTCGTCCTCGGAGGACTCGGCGCCATGCTGGTCAGCTCCACGGCAGGAGTGGGCCTGCAGGTGCTGGGCGGGGGGCTGGAATCGGGCGAGTTCTGGTCCGTGTGGCTGGCCTGGTGGGT
The DNA here is from genome assembly GCF_044765445.1 of Streptomyces sp. NPDC102467. NCBI lineage: Bacteria > Bacillati > Actinomycetota > Actinomycetes > Kitasatosporales > Streptomycetaceae > Streptomyces > Streptomyces sp. NPDC102467. The sequence continues at coordinate 172,502 of NZ_JBIWKA010000018.1, forward strand.
GGGTGACGCGATGGGCGTCCTGCTGGTCACTCCGCTTCTGCTCGTGGTGGTGGGAGCCGCGGGACGACTCCGACGGGCCGGTTGGACGGAGATGGCGTGTCTGGGCCTCACCGCCGTGATTTTGCTGCCGGTGGCCGCGCTCAGCCGGATGAGTCTGCTCTTTCTCGTGTTTCCCCTGCTGATCTGGGCGGCCCTGCGTTTCCAGTTGGCCGGAAGCATGGCGTGCGCGTTGTTCGCGTCCGTGCTGACCACGTTCGAGGCGAACGCACAGCGAGGCGCCTTCCAGAACCTGTCCGCCGTCGAAGTCATGGTCAAGCTCCAGGCCTTCAACGGCGCCACGGCGCTGACCGCTCTGCTGTTGTCCGCGATGGTCGCAGAACAGCGGGCGACGCGACGCTCGGTGCAGAACGCCTGCAACGAGCTCGGGGAAGTTCTGGAACACCTCGCCGCCGGAGAGACCCCGCCCGGATCAGCTGCCAGTCATGCGGCCGACACCCACGCCGACGACAGGACCGCGCCGCCGTCGGGCCCCCACCCGGACAGGTGAGCGGCCCGCGGTCCGCGGTGGGGTCCGTCAGCGCTCGGCGAGGGACCGGATCTCGCCCGCGATCATCTTCGGGTCCTCCTCAGCCATGAAGTGGCCGCAGGAGACCGTCCGATGCCGCAGGTCCCCGGCCCAGGCGTGCCACAGGCTCTGGGGGTGGTAGCCGAGCGCGGCGCCCCAGTCCTGCTGGAGGACGGTGACCGGCATGGCCAACCTGTTGCCGGCCGCCCGGTCGGCGGTGTCGTGGTCCACGTCCGCACCGGCGGAGGCGCGGTAGTCGGCGACGATGGAGGGCACGGCCGCCGCCGAGGCATCGAGGTAGCGGTGGCGGACGTCGGCGGGTATCGCGTCCGGGGAGTTTGTCCACGCGTCGAGGAAGTGGGCGAAGAAGGTGTCGGCGGACGCCTGGATCATCGCTTCCGGCAGGCCGGGGGGCTGGGCCATCAGGTACAGGTGGAAGCCGACCGCGCCGGAGACCCCGCTGAGGGCGTTCCACATGTCGAGGGTCGGCAGGATGTCCAGGAAGAGCGCCCGGGAGACCGTGTCGGGATGGTCCATGGCGGCGCGGAAGGCGACCAGGGCGCCGCGGTCGTGACCGGCCAGGGTGAAGCGGTCGTGCCCCAACTCGGCGGCGAGGCGGACGATGTCCTGGGCCATGGTCCGCTTGGAGTAGGTCTCGGGGCCGGTTTCGGCGGGCTTGTCGCTGGCTCCGTAGCCCCGCAGGTCGGGGCAGATGACGGTGTGGTCGACGGCGAGGTCGGCGGCGACGTGCCGCCACATCAGGTGGGTCTGGGGAAAACCGTGCAGCAGCACGACGGGGCTGCCGGTGCCCCCGACGGCGGCGTTCAGCGTCACGCCGTCGTCGACCCGCACGCGACGCTCGGTGAAACCGGGAATGCTCGGGTGTGTCACGGGGACTCCTACAGCTCGTGGCAGAGTGGACGCTCCGGTCCGGCGGACCGGTCGACCGGGGACGTCAGCCAGCTTCCGGGCCCCGGATCAGCGATCGATGAGTGCGTACGCGGCACCTCCGGGAACGGGCCGCCCGCGAAGGGACCGTGCGGTGGGCGTGGAGTTCGGACTACTGGGACCGGTGGCCGTCTGGGACGTCGACGGCACGCCGCTCCCGCTCGGCGCGCCCCGCCACCGGGAGGTGCTCGGACGGTTGCTGATCGCCCGCAACCGGGTGGTGCCCGTCGGCCGGCTCGTCGCGGATCTGTGGGGGGAAGAAGCCCCGTCGGGCGCGGTCGGCGCGGTCCGCACCTTCGTGGCGGCGCTGCGCCGTGCCGTGGAACCCGGGCGTCCTCCTCGGCAACCGTCCCGTCTGCTCGTCACCGACGGCCCCGGCTACGTCCTGCGCGCCGAACGCGCGGCGGTGGATGCCTGGCTGTTCGAGGACACCGCCTCGCGGGCCGCCGAAGCGCCACCGCACGCGGCGGTCGGTCTGTGGGACGAGGCGCTCGCCCGATGGCGGGGACCGGTTCTGGCGGACTTTCCCGGTGCCGCGTGGGCCGCCGCCGAACAGGCCCGGCTGGAGGCGCTGCGTCTCGACGCGGTCGAGCGGCGCGCCGACGCCTTGCTGGCGACCGGCGCCGCCCGCGACGCCGTCGCCGACCTGCGGGCCCACGTCGCCGCGCACCCGGGCCGGGAGGACGGCTGGGTCCTGTTGGCGACCGCGCTCGACCGGTCCGGGCGGCGTGGTGAAGCCCTGGAGAGTCTGCGTCAGGCCCGCGGCGCCCTCGCCGATGGGGGCGGCGGGCACGGCCCCGGGCCCGCGCTGGCCCGTATCGAAGCGCGCGTTCTCAGCGGCGCGGCCGGCTCCGCGACCGAGCCCACCGGAGTGGCGGACGGTGTCTGGCACCGGGCGTCGGCCGCGTGGGAGCGCTCGGTGCCCGCCCGGTCCCGGTCCCGGCTGCACGCCACCGCGGGACTGCTGCGCGACCTCGCGGTGACCGGCGCCGACGGACTGGAGGCGGCGCGCGAGCACCGGCGGGACCTGGTCGCGGCCGCCGAGACGACCGGCGACGACGAACTGGTGGCCAGGATCATCGGCTCCTACGACGTGCCGGCGCTGTGGACCCGCGCCGATGATCCGGCGGAAGCCGGTGCGCTGTCCCGGGCCGCCGCTCGTGCCGCCGCGCGGCTCGGCCCCGACGGACCGCCCGCCCTGCGCGCCCGGCTGCTGTCGGTCGTCGCGGTCGAGTCACGTGGCGACGCCGCCGCCGACGCGCCGCTGCCCCGAGCGGCGGACGCGCCCGCCGCCGAACCATGGCGGCTGCGCGCCGAACGCGCCGCCGACGAGGCCGTCCGCATCGCCCGGCGTCTCGCGGATCCCGCGCTGCTCACCTTCGCCCTCAACGGCGCCTTCATGCAGTCGTTCGCCACGTGCGGATCGGCCGCACGCCGTGCTGCGCTCGGCGGTGAACTGGCCCGGCTGGCCGGGGACCACCACCTACCCGGCCACGAGGTACTGGGGCGCCTGATCCGCCTCCAGGCATGCGCCGGACGCGGCGACTTCGCGGCGGCCGACGCCGAGGCCGAGGAGATCGACCGGCTAGCGCACCGCAACGAACGGCCGCTCGCGGGGGTGTTCACGTCCTGGTACCAGGCTCTGCGCAGCTGTGAGACAGACGGTTGGGCGGCGGCCCGCTCCCGGTACGCGAAGCTGCTCGAGACGACGGCGAACTGCGGTATGCCCGGCCTCATCGGGGGAGCGGCCGCCCTCGTCGCGCTGGTCCCGGTCATGCGGGGCGACGCCCTGCCCGACCCCGACGACTTCGCCCACCTCGACGCCGGCCCCTACCAGCCGTGGCTCGACCCCCTGCTGCTGGCCGCCTCCGGCGCCACGGAGCAGGCCCGCCGAGCGCTCGCCGTCGTCCCCCGCCCTCCGCACGACCTCCTCCAGGAGGCACTCTGGTGTGTACTCGCCCGAGCCGCGGCGGCGGTGGGACACGAGCCGGTCCTGCGCCGCGCCCGCGACGAACTCGCCGTAGCAGCCGATGAGTTGGCAGGCGGTGGCAGTGGCATCATCTCCTTCGGCCCCATCGCACACCACCTCGGGGCAGCTGAAAGAGCAGCCGAAAGAGCCGCCGGAAGAGCCTTCGACTGAGTTCGCCCGAGCGCTGGTCTAACGGTCTACTGGCCGGTATACAGACGAGGTTGGGGTCCGCCGGGCACGAGCCGCCGAGCGACCGGGTGGTGCCTGCGAAGGTCTCATGCCCGTGGTCGCCGCTGCCCGTTCCGTGGACTGTCAGGGTTTCAGGGGAGGGGCATGATCATGCATCGGACGCATGCGGACAAGGCCGTATCGAAGAGACGTAGAGCCATGGTGCTCGCTGTGCTGAGCAGTTGCGCGCTCACCGTCGGCATCACCGGGACGGCCTCCGCCACGACGACCTCCGCCACGGCGGGGAAGCAGCACGGAACACCCCGCACGAACTATGTCGCGCTGGGCGACTCCTACACCTCCGGGCCCCTGATCCCCCTTCAGGTCGACGCGAACTGCGCCCGGTCCGACCACAACTACCCCTCGCTCACCGCGAGAGAGCGCGAGGTCACCTCGTTCACGGACGTCAGCTGCGGCGGCGCGACGACCGCCGAGATGTGGCAGGCGCAGGGGACCAACGGACCCCAACTGGATGCGGTGAAGCGCGACACCGACCTGGTGACCGTGCAGATCGGCGGCAACGACGTCGGCTTCGGCTCGATCATCAGCACGTGTGCCGGACTCAGTTCGCAGGACCCGTCGGGCAACCCCTGCCAGCAGCACTACGGGTCGGCGGGCTATGACCAGTTGACACTGGAGATCCTCCGGACGGCACCCAAGGTCGCCCGGGTACTGAAGGCGGTGCACACCAAGGCACCCCATGCCCGCGTGGTCGTCGTCGGCTACCCCGACCTCCTTCCCGACGACGGCACCGGCTGCTATCCGTCCGTCCCGTTCGCCGCGAAGGACTTCCCGTACTTGCGGAACACGGAGAAGCGCCTCAACGTCATGTTGCGCGCGGTGGCACTCCTGAACCGGGCCGACTACGTCGACACGTATGGTCCGACGGTGGGACACGACATGTGCAAGGCGCCCGCCGACCGCTGGATCGAGCCGCTGCGCCCGACCTCGCCGGCCGCTCCGGCACACCCCAACGCCAAGGGCCAGGAGGCCATGGCGCAGGCGCTCGCGAAGACGCTGGGAAGGCGCCGGTAGGGGGCCGGTAGGGGGCCGGCTCAGCCGGCGGGTGCGGTGTCCGGGCTCCGGGGTACAGTCCAGGGCATCGCAAGGGGAATGGGGGGGCGAGGTGACCGAGCCGCACGCAAGGTATCCGTCGGCAGGCGAAGGCGGCACCCGTGCGGCCGAATTACGGTTCCGTCCCCTGACGAGCCGCACCGGACTGCACGTGGCCGGGGAGATCTGTCTGCCCACGCACCCTGCGTGGGAGCGGGCCCTGGAACGCGTGGTCCAGCGACAGGACGGGGACGCGTACCTCCTGGAGCTCTCGGCCGTGACCTTCGTCGACATGGCCGGGACCGAGGCTCTGGCCTTCGCCGCCCAACGCCTGGACCGCGGCCGACGCCTCGTTCTCGTCCGCCCGCCGGCCAGTCTGAGCCGCCTGCTGGAACTGTTCTGGCCCGACCTGCCCGCCATTGAGGTGGCCGCCGCATGAGCACCGTGTCCGCACCCCGCCCCTTCGACCACCCTGCGCTCTTCTACCGGGACGAGCAGGAGTACCTGGCGGGCACCGTGCCGTTCGTCCGGGACGGGCTGGCCGCCGGTGACCCCGTGGCGGTGGCGGTGCCCGGAGCCAATCTCGCCCTCATCCGTGCCGAACTGGGCGAGCAGGCCCGGGAGGTGCGCCTCCTCGACATGACGCGTGCCGGTCGCAACCCCGGGCGGATCATCCCCCGAGTGCTGCGCGCCTTCGCCGACAGCCATCCCCGGCGGCGGCCGCGCATCATCGGCGAGCCGATCTGGGCCGGTCGCACCGAGGCCGAGTACCCGGCCTGCGCCCAGCACGAGGCACTGATCAACCTGGCGTTCCAGGGGAGAGAGGCAACGATTCTCTGCCCCTACGACGCGACGCGGCTGGCCGAGTCGGTCCTCGCCGACGCTCACGTCACGCACCCCACGATCATCCGGTCGGGCGCCCAGGCCGACAGCACGGCCTACGCTCCGGAAGCCCTGGTCGCCCGCTACAACCAGCCCCTGAAGGCACCGGCCGGCGTGATGGCGACGGCTTACACGGGGGCAACGCTGGCCGCCGTCCGGCAGCACGCGACCCGCTGGGCGGCCGACCTCGGCCTGCCCGGGTCCCGCCTGGACGACTTCGAGCTGGCCGTCGCCGAACTGACGACGAACAGCGTGGTGCATGCAGGGGGGCAGGGCGCACTGCGGATCTGGGCCCAGAACCAGCACGTCATCTGCGAGGTCCATGACGCCGGCCTCCTCGACGACCCGCTCGCCGGCCGCCGCCTGCCGGCCGGGGACCAGCGCGGCGGGCGCGGACTCCTGCTGGTGAACGTGGTGGCCGACCTGGTACGTGTCCACAGCGCCTCGGACCAGGGGACGACCACGCACGTCTACTTCCGCTGCTGATTTTTACCGTGTCCGGCGCCGGACCCTGGTTCGGATGCTGCTCCCCAGCGTGCGAGCCGCCGCAACAGAGCGTTCCGTCCGCGACGGGGCACGGTCCACAACTCATGGCCCTGGAGCTGCCATTGCCCGAGCAGCGCATTGGCCGCGAGCATGCCGCTGGTCGCGGCCCGTTCCATCAATGCCACCGGCAGTTCGGTGCGCACCAGGTCACCGGCGATCATGAGGGAGGGGTTGGAGGTGCGAACGGTGGGACGGGCGTCATATCCGGCCACGGCGAACATGGGGCAGTCCTGGCGCCATTCGTGCCGGGAATCGATGACGCGCGCCGCGCGCGTCTCTGGATAGAGCAGATGCAACTGGTCGACGAGGCGCTGTTGCTCGGCAGGCCGATCGGCGTTGTCCGCGAGGGCGTAGGCGTGCAGTTCGACGACTGATCCCCCCGTGCGACGCGACCAGTTCTGTGCCTCGTGCTCCCACCGCTCCAGCACACTGACGTTGTCGAGGCCGGCGTAGCCGCTGGTCCCGAGAAAGCCCGCCCGGTCAGCGGCGACCGGACGGTCGAGCCACAGCCGGGAGACGAGAAAGGCAGGCGCGGTGCGCAGCCGTGCGATGCGGGCGTACCAGCCTTCGTCGGCCAGGCCAGGACTGCGCCGGATCAGCTGTTGCAGACCGTGGGTGTCGAGGGCGAGTACGCAGGCGTCGTACTGGTGAGTGTGTGTCCCCGCGTCCAGGCGGAAACCGCCGCCGGGGGACGAGGTGACGCGGTCGACCGGTTCGGATACGCGCAGATCGACGCCGAGCTTCTCCAGGTAGTGGGCCAGGGGGTCCCACAGCGCCGTCGGAAAGGGGTCGTTGGGCACGTCGAACAGAAGCCCTTCGGCGGATCCCAGGAAGTAGATGTGGAACATCAGCGCCATCTCGGCCGCCGACAGCAGGCGCGGATCAGCGAAGAAGCTGCGCGAGAACACTTCGAAGGCCAGGTGGTGAGCGGCCTGGGGAAAGCGGATCGAGGCCAGCAAACTGTGCGCGCTGACCGCGTCCAACTGGTCGTAGACCTCCGGGACGCGTACATCCATGAGCGGAAGCGCCGCCCGCGCGTTCATACGGGGCAGGTCGCCGAGGGTGAACGTGGGGCTGGAGAAGGCAAATCCCATGGCGCTCCACGGCGGGGTCCGCGGGACTCGCCGGAAGCTGTCCCGCATCCCGCTCGCGTGCCACAGCGGGTAGTCGGGCAGCCGCGTCAGCCTCTCCAGATGCGGATCGGTCCGGCGCAGCAGAGCGCGCAGGTTGTAGTACTGACGGAAGAAGGCGTGGAAGCCGCGGCTCATGGTGGCTGACGAGCCGTCGGCGAGCTGTGTGCTCCAGCCGGCCAGGCGCCCGCCGAGCGTGGCCTCGCGTTCGAAGAGGGTGACCCGCACTCCGCGTTCGGCCAGCGCGACGGCGGCCGCGAGGCCGGCGATTCCCCCGCCGATGACGGCCGTCGACGGCGGCGTGCCGGTGGCCCCGGACGATCCGGGTGCGGGCGGCACACGGACTGCCCGGCGGTCCAGTGCGCCCGGCGGCAGATGGTGCTGGTGCCTCATGCGCGGGTCCCTTCGTCCGCTGCCCGGCCGACGATGGTGTGTGTGATACCGGTCTGCCAGCCGGGCAGCGGCACGATGCGTACCTGGGTGAATCCCGCGGTCGCCAGCCGCTCGGCGAAGAGGTCGGCGGTGTCGAACTCGATGACGCTGCGCCACAGATGCCGGTACAAAGCACCGTCGCCCAGAACGGTGGTGACCGGCATCAGCCCGGCGCAGACTGTCGACCACAGGGCGCGATGGCGGCGCTTGCCGCTGAGCGTGTAGTCGTGAACGGCCAGTCTGCCGCCCGGAGCGAGCACGCCTCGCACCGCGGACAGGACCTCGGCCGGGTCGGCTGTGTTGCGGAACAGGTAGGCGGCGAAGACCGCGTCGAAAGGGCCTCTCACATCTGCTTCGGCCAGGCGCTCCGCCGGTGTATGGACGAAGGTGACGCTGCGGGGCCAGTGTTTGGCTTCGGCCCGTTCCAGCATTCCTGCGGAGGCGTCCACGGCGGTGATCTCCGCTTCAGGCAGTACGGACAGAAGGGCGGCGGTCGACGCCCCCGTGCCGCATCCCAGATCCAGCACGCGCAGACCTCGTCCGCGGTCCGGGTAGCCCAGACGGCGCACCGAGCGCCGCAGCTGCGCGTGGTAGCCGGGGTTGGCCCGCACGAGGGCGTCGTAGCTGCGCGCGGCGTGGTCGAAGGCCCGGGCGAGGGGAGCGTCGCGCAGAGTGGGCATGGTTCTCCTTGGCAAAACCCGGCAGGTCAGGGCGTGGGGGAGGGGCGCAGAGGGCGGGACGGGAGCGTCACCGCGCTGCGCAGGAGGGGCAGGACCGGGCTGTTCAGACCGATGGACAGATCCTCGTACAGGGTGGTGGCGCCGTCGAGGAAGCGCAGCAGCCGCTCGGTGGGGACACGCGAGAACAGCCGTGTGAAGAAGGCCGCCCCGTCGAGCCGGCCGCTGGCCAGGGCGTGCAGCAGGATCGCGTCCATCGTGTGCGACCGCTTGGAGTGCGGGGCCGGCGGCAGCGGACGGCGCCCCGCGAGGAGGGCGGTGGCGATCGATGCCGTCTGGCGCTGGATGGCGGTGAAGGTGTAGCCCGTCGACGGACGGGTGGCGCCGCCGGCCGCGCCGATCCTGAACACCGACCCACCGACCTGGCGCGCGAACCGGGCATCGGTCATGGGGATGACGCCTTCCTCGCGCGCCTCGACGTCGAAGTCGCGGATACCGAGCACCTCGTGCAGATACGTGCGCAGGGCGCGGTCGTAGCAGTCGGCAGGCAGGAGCGAAGCCGAGAACTGCGTGTACTCCACCAGTGCGGTCCGGGGGCCGGTGGGCAGTACGTAGCTGAAGGCCAGGCCGCGCTCCGGCTGCGGCGTGCGGAAATCCATCAACTCGACGGAGCCCGGGTCGAAGGCCGGACGCGGCGTGCGCACGAACCAGCCGCGGAAATGCTGCAGCAGCGTCGTGCGGGCCCGTGGGAGGCTGCCCAGCGGCCGTGAGTCGAAGACCCAGCGCGCCGACAGGCTTTCGGGCCGGCCCTCAGGAGTGCGCACCAGCACGCGAGCACCGTCCGTGCTCCCTTCGACGGCCTCCACCGTGGCCTCCGTACGGGCAAGTCCGTGCCCGCCCGCCAGCCGTCGCGCGATCACCGCTTCGAAGTCGGTGGAGCGGATCATCTTGTACTGCAGAGAGCCCGTGCTCGCATCCACCAGATGCCCGTCGGGGCTGCGCACCCGCAGGTGGTTCCAGGCCGCCGTGACCGCCTCGTCGTAGCGGCCCGCCCCGTTCTCCCAGAAGCACCAGGTCCGAGGAGCCGGCCGCAGGGGGCCGGCGGGCGCCTGGATCAGCCGCACGGAAAGAGCGGACTTCGCGGACTGCCCTGCCGCGGTGCACAACCGCTCCGCCAGCGACAGCCCCGCGGCTCCCGCGCCGATGATCACCACGTCCGACCGCACACTCACCTCCGGCGTATGGACCGCCTGGTTCGAGAAGATCTTCCGCCTGCTCCAAGGAACTCTTCCGGTCCGCGATCGATCACGGATGCACCGGTCCGTTGATCCGGACGGCGCCGGAAACCGGGCAAAGAATGGCGATTGTTCCGGTTGCCGCGGCGCAGTGCATCCGATCACGTGGGAGACAAGGAAAGCCCCAGGACAGCACTTTGCCAGCCCTTGTCACCCCGGAAGGAGCCGACATGCCCGCCGATGCGGCACGAGGAGTCACCACGGCTGTTGCGCCAGACGACGGGGCGGACCGAGCGAGTCACGGTTTCCCGGCGCGCAACGACCACGCGCCGGGCCCGCCGCGTGTGCGGCAGATCGACGCCGAGGTGGCGCCGACGGTGGAACGCCACCTCACCGAGTTGTTGGCACGCCGCGTCGCACAGGCCACCGCGACCCACGCGATCTTCGGCACCGATGTAGCCGAACGCCTGGCGCGCTTCACGCTCGGCGGCGGGCGGCGCATCCGCCCGCAGTTCCTGTGGTGGGGCATGCGCGCTTGCGGCCTGCCCGACGACGAGCAGATCGACGCCGCCCTCCACCTGTGCGTGGCCCTGGAACTCCTGCAAACCTGCGCCCTGGTCCACGACGACGTCATGGACCGGGCGCCCACGCGGCGTAGCCGGCCCTCCCTGCACATCGACTGCGCCGCGCAGTACGCGGCACCCGCGCGACCGGACCCTCACCGGTTCGGTGAAGCAGCCGCGATTCTCATCGGTGACCTCGCGCTGGCCTGGGCCGACGACGAGGCCGGGGCCCTCCTCCTGCCCGGCCGACGCGCCGGCCGGATCCGTGAGACCTGGTCGCGTATGCGCATGGAAATGGTCGCCGGGCAGTACCTGGACATCCAAGGAGAGATCACGCAGACCAGGTCCCGCAGCCAGGCGATCAGCGCCGCGTGCCTCAAGACCGCCCGCTACACCGTGGAACGCCCACTCCAGCTCGGCGCGATCCTGGGCGGCGCGGACGAGACGACCCTGCGTGCCCTGTGCTCGGCCGGCGGCGGCGCCGGTCTCGCCTTCCAACTGCGCGACGACCTCGACGACGTCTTCACCGGCCCCTCCCACCGCGACAAGCCCGTCGGCGGCGACCTGCGCGCCGGCAAACCCACCTACCTGCTCGCCCTGGCCCACTCGCGCGCCGAAGCGGACGGCGACCGGCATGCTCTGCACGTCCTGAACCGCTGCCTGGGCCGGCCGGGCTTCGACGAGACCGATCTGGACGACGTCAGACACGTGCTCGAGCGCACCGGTGCCCGGCGCAGCGTCGAGGAGAAAGTCCACCGCCTGATCGCGCAGAGCATGCGCGAGTTGGACACGGTGCCTCTCGATCCTGCGGCCCGCGTCCACCTGCGGACCCTGATGCACCAGTCAGCCGGGGCCCCCGCGCCGCCGACCGAACCGGAGCGCGGCCGGTCGACCGTCGCGGTCGAAGGAGCGGTCACATGAGAACCGTATGCGGCCCAGTTGAAGGAGCGGCCACATGAGAACCGTAGGTGGAAAGACGGATCACGTGGTCGTCGTGGGCGCAGGCCTGTCCGGCCTGGCGGCCACGCTCCATCTGCTCGGCGCGGGCCGCCGCGTCACCTTGGTGGAACGCGACGACCTGCCCGGGGGCCGCGCGGGACGGCTGGTGCGCGGGGGGTATCGGATCGACACCGGGCCGACCGTTCTGACGATGCCGCACCTTGCCGACGAGGCCTTCGCCGCGGTGGGGGAGCGGCTGCGTGACCGCGTGGAGCTCATCGCGCTCCACCCCGCCTATCGGGCCTCGTTCGCGGACGGCAGCACCCTCGACGTCCACACCGAGGCGGCGGCCATGCAACAGGCCGTCGAGGACTTCGCCGGGCCCCGGGAAGCGGCCGGCTACGCGCGCCTGCGCCACTGGCTGCACCGCCTCTACCAGGCCCAGATGAAGCACTTCATCGACACCAACTTCGACTCCCCGCTGCAACTGCTCACCCCCGACCTGGCCCGGCTCGCCGCGCTCGGCGGCTTCGGCCGGATGGACGCCCAGATCAGCCGGTTCATCAAGGACGAGCGCCTGCGCCGCGTCTTCTCCTTTCAGGCCCTGTACGCCGGAGTTCCCCCGGCCCGCGCCCTCGCGGCGTACGCGGTCATCGCCTACATGGACACCGTCGCCGGCGTGTACTTCCCCCGCGGGGGCATGCACGCCCTGCCGCAGGCCATGGCCGACGCCGCCGAGGCGGCCGGTGCCGAACTGCGCTACGGCCGCAGCGTGGAGCGCCTGGAGCGCACGGGCGACCGGATCACCGCCGTGGTGACCGACGCCGAGCGGATCCCGTGCGACGCCGTCGTCCTCACCCCCGACCTCCCCGTCACCTACCGACTCCTCGGCCGCACCCCGCGCCGCTCCCTGCCGCTGCGCCACGCCCCCTCGGCCGTGATCCTGCACGCCGGGACCGACCGCACCTGGCCCCAACTGGCGCACCACACCCTCTCGTTCGGAGCCGCCTGGCACGGCACGTTCGACGAACTCACCCGCCACGGCCGCCTGATGAGCGACCCCTCCCTCCTCATCACCCGGCCCACGGCGACCGACCCCACCCTGGCTCCCCCCGGTAGGCATCTGCACTACATCCTGGCGCCCTGCCCCAACACCGACATCGGCCCCGGCCCCGCCCACTGGGGCGAGCTGGCACCCCGCTACCGCGCCCAACTCCTCACCGAACTGGAACGGCGCGGCCTGGACGGCATCAGCACCGCCATCGACGAACAGTGCCTCGTCACCCCCGCCGACTGGCACGCCCAGGACCATGCGGCCGGCACCCCGTTCTCCGCCGCGCACACCTTCGGACAGACCGGCCCCTTCCGCCCCCGCAACCTCGTCCGCGGTACCGCCAATGCCGTACTCGCCGGCTGCGGGACCACGCCCGGCGTCGGCGTGCCCACGGTCCTGATCTCCGGAAAGCTCGCCGCCGCCAGGATCACCGGATCCCACACCACCCCGCCGTCCCGCGCCCGTGGCAACCCCAAGACCGATGCGACGTACTGGACCCGCAGGGCCCGTAGGACCCGAAGAGGAGCACCCTCGTGACCGCCCGAGAACTCGACGCCGCAGGCATCACCGACCCGTCCCTGCGCCACGCCTACACCCGCTGCCGCGAGCTCAACGCCCGCCACGGCAAGACATACTTCCTCGCCACCCGGCTGCTCCCGGCCCATCGGCGCCCCGCGGTGCACGCGCTGTACGGCTTTGCCCGCTGGGCCGACGACATCGTCGATTCCCAGGGCAGCCACCGCAACAGCCCGGAGCGCGCCGCCGCGCTGGAGGAACTGTCGACCAGCCTGCGGCACGGTTTGAGCACACGCAGCAGCACCGAACCCGTCGTGCATGCCCTCGCCGACACCGCCCACCGCTACGAGATCGACCCGCGCCACTTCCACGACTTCATGACAGCGATGCGCGATGATCTCACCGTCACGGACTACCCCACCTATGCCGACCTGTGCCGCTACATGCATGGTTCGGCAGGCGTGATCGGACTGCAGATGCTTCCCGTACTGGGTGCCACGGTGCCGCGTACCGAAGCCGAACCCTACGCGGCGGCCCTCGGCGTAGCCTTCCAGCTCACCAATTTCCTGCGCGACGTAGGAGAAGACCTCGACCGCGGGAGGGTCTACGTCCCCGCGGACCTGCTGAACGCATACGGCGTCGACCGGGACCATTTGCAGTGGAGCAGGGACACCTGCCGCCGCGACACCCGCATCACGCGCGCGCTCCGGGCGTTCGAAGCACTGACGCGTGGCATCTACCGGCAGGCGGTACCGGGAATCGCCTTGCTGTCTCCGGTGTCCCGCCCCTGTATCCGCAGCGCCTTCGTGCTCTACTCCGGCATCCTCGATGCCGTCGCCGACGACGGGTACAACGTGCTGCACCGGCGTGCCGTGGTTCCGCGGCGCCGCCGCGCGGTCGTCGCCCTGGACGGCCTCGCCCGGATCATGCACGCCCGGATCCGCCACCGCTCAGCGCCCACGGGGGACTCCCCTCAACCCAGTAACTCCGCCCCCGCGCCTGTCCGGTCGAGGCCGGCCGCTCTCGTGCGCCGGGGGACGGCATGAGCAAGCAGCCCGGGTCACCGAGGTTTCCGCTGGCTCTGCGCAAGAACCCCACATCATGGGAGCGCCAGGAACCCACCTGGCGCGGAGCGCGGCCCGCGGTGATCGACGCGGCTCTGAAACGAGCGCAGGCCCGCCCCTCGGGCAACTGGTACGTCGTCGGAGCCGTCGCCGAGGTACCCCGCCAGGAGCCGCTCGGGCGCACGGTGGCCGGCCGTGAGCTCGTCATCTGGCGTGACGCGCGCGGCGACCTCGCCGCCGGCCCGGGTGCCTGCCCCCACCTGGGCGCCCCGCTCAAGGACAGCCCCGTACGATGCGGAACCCTCGTCTGCCACTGGCACGGCCTCGCTCTGGGCGCGCAGGGACAGCCCGGCTGGCGGACCCTGCCCGTCCACGACGACGGCGTCCTCATGTGGGTGCGCCTGGACGGCGTCGGCGAAGAACAGCCCCTCGACCGGCCGGTCATCCCCCCGCGCCCCGACCCGGCGCGGTCCGTCCACGCTGTCTATACCGGCGTGGGGCGCTGCGAACCCGAAGATGTCGTCGCCAACAGGCTGGACCCCTGGCACGGTGCCTGGTTCCACCCGTACTCATTCGTAGACCTCCAGGTCACCGGCAGCCCCCCGGGCGATGCCACGGACACCGACACAGACACGGACACTGACGCGTTCGTCGTAGAAGTCTCGTTCCGGCTCACCTCGCGGCTGGTCGTCCCGGTCCGTGCCGTCTTCACGGCGCCGGAACCCCGCACCGTCGTCATGCTCATCACCGATGGCGAGGGACGGGACTCGGTGGTGGAAACGCACGCCACACCCCTCACCCCCGAGGGGCACCACGCGCCACGGACAGCGGTCGTCGAGGCGGTGATCGCCACCTCCGAACGCCCCGGCTTCGCCCTCGCGCGACACGCGTCCTTCGCGCTGCGGCCCCTGATGCGTGCGGTGGCAGGACGACTGTGGCGCGACGACCTCGCCTACGCGGAACGGCGCTGGACGCTGCGCACACGCCAGAACCTGCGCTACTGACACGGACAGTCGGCGTCACACCCGGCACTCGGTCCCCGACGGGCGAGGCGTGGCGTGTTCGGCGCAGACTCGTCCTGTGCAGAGGAAGAGCGGCAGTGAGCTGAGCGACGACGGCCATCACATCGTCATCGACGGTCGTAAATGGAGGGCTACGGATCCGTTGGTGCCGGAGGAGGTTGCCGCGGAGCTCCGACGGCACCTCATGGCGGCCCGCCGTGCCGTGCGTGATGCCTTGCGGCAGGCGGATGCCGAGGCCGAAGGCCGGGCACGCGCCCGGGTCCAGATGGCGAAGACCGCTCTCGGCGAACGAGGTGCCGCCTGGTGGGAGCAGTCGGAAGGGAAGCGTAAAGAGCGCTGGGAGGAAGGGCTGAAGCGCCTCGACGAGGAGCAATCCTGATGGCTCCCACCGGAGAAGGCTTACGAAAGGTGACGAAAAGCCCCGGTTCGTTCGATGGGTACGGGGAACCCGTCGATCATGGCGCACACCTGCCCGACGGGGAGTGAACGCGAGGGGAGCGCGCTGTTCCCCTGAGGCGCGCCGAAGAACGCAATGACCTCATCCGACACCTCATCATCCGACACCTCATCCGACCGCGTCACCGGAGTACCGCCCATGACCGAACTGACACTGACCATCGACGAGGAATCGCCGGACGACCGGGTCATGGTGAGCGCCCGGGGCGATCTCGACCTGCACACCGCGACCGGCCTCTACACCAAGGTCGGCGAGCTCCTGACCCGGCACACCTTCGTGTTCATGGACCTGTCCCGCGTCGCGTTCTGCGATTCCTCCGGCTACAACGCCCTGCTCCGTCTGCACCGCCGTGCGCACGAAGCAGGCAGCCGGTTCATCCTCGTGTCCCCGCATCCCACCGTGAGCCGGCTGCTCGCCCTGACCGCCTCCGACGGCGTCTTCGACGTGTACGGCAGTCGGGCCGAGGCGTTCGCCGCGCACCCCGTCGCCCACGACAGCTGACTCACGAGGTTCACCCACGCCGAGTGGAAGGGTTGCACGCCGCCCGAGGTAGGGGGGACGGTGGTGGCACGGTCAGGCCGCTGCCCCCCCGAGACCCCGGAGGCAAGAGTTGACGTCCGACGCCCTGTGGCACAACGCTGCTCCGCAACTGGAGCAGGCCCAAGCGAAGGTCGCGGAGCTGGAAGAAGAAATCGTCCAGCTGAAGCAGGCGGTCACCTCGCACCAGGAGATCGGCCAGGCGATCGGCATCGTCATGGCCGTCGCCCACGTATCCGCTGCCGATGCCTGGGACGCCGTCCGGGAAGTCTCCCAGCGCACCAACATGAAACTGCGGCACGTCGCCTCACTGCTCACGGAGTGGAGCCTCACCGGCAACCTGCCGGCCGAGGTCCGCACCGAACTCGACCGCCAGCTGCGCATGCGGCGCACCGGCTCCGGATGAGGCGGCAGGGTGTGAAAAGCGGGGCGAGGGCTACTGATCCTCTATGACACATCACGATGTTGTTGTGGTCGGTGCGGGCTCCGGGAATGCCGTGATCGACGACCGTTTCTCGCATCTGGACGTAGGGATCGTCGCCGAGGCACCGTTCGGGGGGACCTGCCTCAACGCGGGGTGCATCCCCAGCAAGATGCTGTCGGTCACGGCAGACGTCGCGGACACGGTCCGGGACAGCGAGCGGCACAACGTGCACGCCGAGCTCGGTGGGATCTCCTGGTCCCAGATGCAGGAGCGGGTGTTCGGCCGGCTCGACGCGCAGGCCCGCGAGGGCGAGCAGGGCAGACGCGAAACGCCGTGGGTGACCGTCTACCGGGGGCATGCACGCTTCACCGGCGCCAGAGAGCTCCTCGTCGACACCGCATCCGGCAGTGAGCGTGTTTCCGCGGACCGGATCGTCGTGGCGGCCGGGAGTCGTCCCGTCGTTCCTCCGGCGATCGCCCGATCGGGCCTGCCCTACGAGACCTCCGACACCGTCATGCGCGTGCCGGCGGTGCCCTCTCGGTTGATCGTGGTGGGAGGTGGCTACATTGCCGCAGAGCTCGCGCACGTCTTCTGCACGGCCGGAGCCGAGATCACGGTCATCGAGCACGAGGAACGGTTGCTGGCCCCGCAGGACGAAGCGATCTCCCGGGCCTTCACGGACAGTGTGCGCTCTCGCTGGGATCTGCGGCTGGGCCGGGAGGCGACCGGCGTGCACGGCGCCCCGGGCGACCTCACCGTGACCCTCGACGACGGGACCCGCCTGCGGGGGGACATGCTTCTCGTCGCGGTGGGACGCCGCTCCAACGCGGACTCACTGCACGTCGAGGAGGCCACGATCGCCTGCGACGACCAGGGGCTGATCACTGTGGATGAGCAGCTGCGCACCAGTGCCGCCGGTGTCTGGGCGCTGGGCGACATCACCGACGGCGGGCCCCCGCTCAAGCACGTCGCCAACCGGCAGGCGCAGGTGGTCGCCCACAACCTTCTGTACCCCGACCGTCCGCGTCAGATGTCCTACGATCCGGTCCCCTCGGCAGTCTTCGCGCACCCCCAGATCGGGCAGGTCGGCGTCACCGAGCAAGAAGCCAGAGCGCGCGGCCTCGATTTCGTCGTCGGCCGCCGCGATTATTCGGATGTCGCCTACGGATGGGCGCTGGAGGACACGCAGGGGTTCTGCAAGGTCCTCGTCGAGCGCGGCACAGGCGTCGTCCTGGGAGCGCATGTGCTCGGCCCACAGGCGGCCACACTCATTCATCCCCTGGTTCTCGCCATGGCCCACGGCATCCGCGCCCGTGACGTCGCCGACGGGCCGATGTGGATCCACCCCGCCCTGACCGAAGTGGTCGAGAACGCTCTGCGCGACGCCGTCGAGAAGGCGGATGCGGGATGAAGGGCCGCGCCGGGCCGGACTGATTTCAGACGCGACGCCCACACCCGGCGCCCGACGCGGCCACCGCGCGGATCGCGGAGGAGCTCGACGGCTGTATGGACGTCCTCCCCGCGTCTGCGGCGCCAGGGCCCTTCTGACGGATCTCCGCGGCGTCACGACGCCCGGCACGCCCCCTCACCGCACGGCGCAAAGGGACAGGTGGCTCCGCCACATGACCCTTCACACCGCACGCCGAGGCACGCTTCCCCAAGCTCTCAACTCCGTTCGAGCAGGGGAGACCCCACTACGCCGCTCCTTCTCCCACGGAGATCCGTCAGAAGGGCCCTAGTCGTTCGGCACGTCAGGCTCTGGCAACCCTTGCCACGCCTGAACTGCCATGAGAGCCACCTCGTCCTGCGACGTCCCTGGCTCGACCTTGAGTGACACCACGAGGCCATCCGGCAACATGGCCACACGCGACTCCGAAGCCGGTTCCTGCTCCCATTCGTCCGACACGACGACCCCTCTCACGAGGCTGCGGGGAACCCTCGAGTGCCCGAAGGCCATCACGCCATGCACCCGCCACGCCACCAACCGCGGCAACGACAACGACAACGGCCCCGCCCCGGTGAGCCCCCCGAGGCAAAGAGAGTGCATGGACCAGCCCAAGGCATTCTTTGGTCCAGTCCAATCCGTTGACGTGTTCGTCCCTGCTCACGAAGCTGTCTCGACTCGACTTCCCCCCGAGCAGGAGGCACAGAGTGAGACGACTTCGCGCATGCCTGGGCGCGGCCACCGCCGTCACCACCGTCGCGCTTGCCACGACCGCGTTCGTGGCGGCCAACGCATCAGGCGCGTCAACCGACTTGAGCAGCCGCTGGTACGCCGCGGCCCCCTATCTCATGCCGCTCGACAACGACCCGCCGGACGCGGGCGCCATCATGGACGCCACCGGGCTCAAGGCCTTCCAGCTCGCCTTCGTCCTGGCGCCCAACGGCGGTGGCTGTTCGCCGACATGGGACGGTACGGCCGCGGTGTCCTCCGACACCGCGGTCAAGTCGGTGATCGACGCGATCCGCGCCAAGGGCGGCGACGTCTCCGTGTCCATCGGCGGCTACGGCGGAACCAAGCTCGGCCAGGCCTGCTCGGACGCCGCGTCCACCGCGGCGGCGTATCAGCAGGTCATCACCAAGTACGGCCTGCGCGCGATCGACTTCGACCTGGAGGAGCCCGAGTACGAGAACACGGCGGCCATCAAGAACGAGATCGGCGCCGCCAAGATCCTCCAGCAGAACAACCCGGGCCTCTACGTCTCCGTCACCACGGCGGGCACGGCGGACGGCACCGGCTGGTTCGGCAAGCAGATGCTGCTGGAGGCCAAGTCCCAGGGCTTCACACCGAACAACTTCTCCATCATGCCCTTCGACGGCGGCTTCAACGGCGCGGCCTCGCAGACCGGCGCCCTGACGAACTTCAACCAGATCCTGCAGTCCACCTTCGGCTGGGACCAGGCCACCGCCTACGCCCACGAAGGCTTCTCCGGTATGAACGGCCGTAGTGACACGGGCGAAATGTTCACGCAGGATGACTTCCGGACGGTCCTCGACTACGCGACGAATCACCACATGGACCGGTTCACCTTCTGGTCCCTCAACCGTGACCGCCAGTGCTCCCCGCCCGACAACGGCAGCCGCACTTCCGGCACTTGCTCGAGCGTCGCGCAGAACGCCTGGGACTTCGCCACGTACTCGGTGCAGTTCGCCGGTGCCACCCCGCCCGCCACGACGCCGCCCCCGACCGGCACCCCGACCCCGCCGGCCACGGGCTGCACGGTCCAGTGGAGCGCGACGGCGGTGTACACCGCGGGCAACGAAGTCAGCTACAACGGCCACAACTTCAAAGCCAAGTGGTGGACGCAGAACGAGAAGCCCGGCGCCGCCGAGTGGGGCCCGTGGCAGGACGAGGGCGCCTGCTGACCGTTGGCCCGCAACCCGGCGGCGTCCCTGTCGCCGCCGGGTTGCGGCCAGTCTCCAGATCGACGCGCTCGCTGTCGACGGGCCTGCGGCCGCGGTTACCCGGGGCTCTCCGCAGGCGCGGAGCCGTCGTCCCGAGCTGCGTCCTGGGGCGGCTCGTGGGCGGGCAGATGCAGGTCGTGCAGGGGCAGTTGGCCCTGCAGGACGCTGCGGGACAGCGCATCGTGCACGCAGCGGCTGGGGTTGGCCAGGGTGAGGCTGCCGCCGGCGTGGTGGATGGCCTGGCGGATGCCCAGGAGCGTGTAGAAGCTGGCCTCGTCGCAGCGGGTCACCGCGGACAGATCCATGATGAGGTGACGGCTGCCCTCGGCCAGCACCTGCGAGGTGAGCTCGCACAGCGCGGGAATGCTGCCGGTGTCGAGTTCGCCGTCCAGGTCCAGGGTCATGAAGTAGTCGGCTGTGATGGGGGTGCGCTTGAGCGCCATCCGCAGGCCCTGGCTCCGCTGCCGGTCCGTTCCGCCGGCCACCCCGCTCACGCCTGCGGGACGGTGCGTTCGGCCGGATCCGTGGTCCGGGCGGGGCAGCGGGGCTCGGTGCCGACCGCGCTGCGATTGCGGTCGTAGAGGCGCCGGGCGGCGGCACCGGGTACGTCAAGCCGACGTGCACGGTACAGGCGCTTTCCCGCCCACCCCGGCACTACGGCATCGCACCTCACCGCGTCCGGCTCGACCTCCACCGCCGATCTGTGCATCCCAACCCCCAACGGGAGAAACACGCCAATCGTCCCACCGGAGAGCACGCCCGTCTTCACATTGGGGATACAGCGCCCTTATGAGATAAGGGCCCCAAGCCGGCGACAACGTCCGCGCGGCACGCGCCGTGCCCCTGACTGGCGGGAGACGCCTCCGTCACAGTGGCTGCTTACCCAACACCACCAGATACGCGCCGTACGTCAGGGACACCGCGGTCAGCATCCCTGCCACGGCCAGCACTTGTCCCCGCCGCGCCCACCAGCCCCGCACCATGGCCCGCGCCACCGGGATCAGCAGCGGGAATGCGGGCAGCAGGAAGCGGGGCTTGGAGGCGAACGGGCCCGAGGCCAGCACCACCAATGTCACCAGCGCACCCGCGTACACCACGAGCGCCAGCGGCGCCCGGTCCAGGCACAGCAGTACGAACAGCAGCACACTCACCACGACGATCACCAGCGCCAGGGGATACCCGACCTTGCCTCCGTTCAGGAACAGCCCGCGCAGGAAGTCCAGTTCCTGCACACCGAAGTCGAACCGGGAGTTCCAGGCACTCTGCACCTTGAGGTATCCGTGCGGTACGTCGCCGGTGCGCGATCCCACCCAGAGCACGTATCCCACCCAGCCCACGGGCGCCAGGAGCGCACCTGCCCACAGCCCGGCGGGCACCCGGCCGCGGCGGCGGACCACCTGGTGGAGAGCCACCACCAGGACCGTCGCCGCGAGGGCGTACCCGCTGGGCCGGGTCAGGCCCGCGAGCGCCGCCAGCGCACCGGCCGCCGGCCAGTGGGACGTGAGCAGGGCGTACAGGCACCAGGCGGCGAGCGCGCAGAACAGCGGTTCGGTGTAGGCGAGGGTGAGGACGACCGAGTGCGGAAGCATCGCCCATAAGGCGACGGTCACGGTGGCGACGGCGACGCCATGGACATGATGCGCGACCGCGTACACGCCGTACGCCGCCGCCAGCGCCGCAGTCCACGCCACCACCAACGCGGCCTGGTCGACGGAGAGTCGCAACACGGTGGCGACGGCTCTGATCAACGCCGGGTAGAGGGGGAAGAACGCCCAGTCGGTCTGCAGCAGTCCGGCGGCCGTCTCCCGCGAGTGGTGCCCGTACCCGTGCTGCGCGATGCTCAGGTACCACTTGGAATCCCAGGAGTGGGACAGCGACTTGGAGAGGGAGCGCCCCACCGCGTGGTCGAACGCGGCCACGACGGCGAGACCCGCGAGGCGGACGGCGGCGAACACGGCGATGGCGCGCAGCACGCCCGGCGGCTTCGTGAACCACAGGCCCGCAGGCCCGGACACCGTCCGGGCCTGCACCGCCCGCGTCTCAGCGGCGTCGTCGTCGGGACGTCGGACGATCGAGGACATAAACACGATCGGCAGGATCTCCCGCTCGACGTACCGGAACAATGAAAATTCCGGCTATTTCGGTAGGGGTGGAGCGAGTGATCGCCCACGGGGGAGTCGCGGTGGCGGGTGAGGGTGCAGCCGATGGTGGGGAAGACCGGGAAGCGGATGCTTTGCCGCTCGTAGCTGCGGTGAAGGCGGCGGCAGCCGGTGAGGCAGGTCCTGCTGCGCTCGATGGCCCGGCGGTGACGGCCTGGTTACTTCTGTGAAGTCTCAACTCACCTGCTGGAGAGCCGGCGTGATGTGAGGTGCCGCAGGGGGAGTCGTTGCAGAAGACGGCAGTTGTCGTAGGCCTGGTCGGCGCAGAGCTTGGCGGGATGCCGACGGCGGGGCCCGCCCGCGCACATCGCGACGGTGACGGCCACGCGGGTCGGCCGGGACACGTAGCCCGCCAGAGGCGGGTGTGGTGGCGCGGCGGTCTCGGATGGGTGCGGTGTGCACGTCACGCCATGGGATCTGCCAGTCGTCTGCACGACATCTCCATGCCCGTGAGCCCTGTTACCCGGCTATGACATTGCGATCTTGAAATGGCTGTCAACGCGCAAGTAGGTTCGATATGCAATGACTTTCCGTTACAAGCCGGCGTCCGTACGCCGGGAGAAGGGATGCCTTATGGGTTCCCACGCCCGTCCCAACCGGATCCACCGGACGGGGGCCCGGATCGCGACGGTCGCTCTGTTCGGGGCCGTCCTGCCGATCACCGCTGCGGGCCTCGCCGAGGCGGCCACCGCAACCACCACGCACTCCGCCGAGGAGACCGAGGCGAGCGGCGAGGCCACCACTCCCGCGAGTCAGAACCAGGGCGCCCTGGACACGAGAGACCAGGCCGCCCCTACCATCAAGGCCGACCACGCCTTCCTGCTGGACGCCCGCGACGGCAGCCAGGAGCGGGAGATGTGGGCCGGGCCCAAGGCCGACGAGAGCGTGTCGATGGCCAGCACAACCAAGATCATGACCGCCTTGGTGGTGCTCAAGCACCCGGAGTGGCTCGACCGGCAGATCACGGTGAAGCAGTCCTACCGGGACTACGTTTCGGCGAACGGTGCCAGTACGGCCGACCTCCAGGTCGGCGACACGCTGACGGTCCGGCAGTTGCTGCACGCCATGCTGCTCCCGTCCGGGGCGGACGCCGCGATGGCTCTGGCCGACAGCTTCGGCGCCGGGGACACCGAGGACGCGCGGATCGCCGACTTCGAGAACCAGATGAACGCCGAAGCGCAGCAACTGGGCATGACCGGCACGCACTTCGACTCCTTCGACGGTATCTCGCACGGAGACAACCGCAGCACCGCCCGCGATCTGGCCAAGCTCGGCCAGCGCGCGATGCTGCAGCCCGTCTTCGCCGACGTCGTGAAGGACAAGCAGTTCAAGACCGAGGCTCCGGCGGCCAACGGTCACACCCGGTACTACACCTGGAACAACACCAACGACCTGCTGAGCACCTACGACGGTGCCCTGGGCATCAAGACCGGCAGTGGCGCGGAGGCCGGCTACTCCCTCGTCTTCGCCGCCAAGCGGGACAACCGCACCCTGGTCGGCGCGATCGTCGGGGCCGACCAAGAGGTCTTCGACGACGCCACCAAGATGCTCGACTGGGGCTTCGCCCACTGACACTGACGAGACAGCCCCCGGTTGTCCGTGCCGCACGGCGTACCCCCGCCTGCCCCGATCGCGGGCGAGCGGGGGTCTTTGTGTCGCAGGCGCGTGAATCGTAAAACGGGGCCCCGAAGCGGAGCCGGCCGGTCAGCGGGCTCTGCGGGCGAAGCGGGGGCGATCGGGCCCGGCCGGCTCGATGCAGCGGGACTGGACGTGCTCGTAGGCCATGGTGGTCTGCACGTCGGCGACTTCTCTGCGTTCGGTGAGCCGGTCGATGACGAAGGCGTACACGCCGTCGACATCGGCGACGGCGATGTGCAGAAGAAAGTCGTGCGTGCCTGAGGTGACGAACAGACCGATGACCTCCGGCAGGCGTGCGGCCCATTCCCGGAACCCCTCGATGACCGGACGGGCCGGGGGCCGGATGCGCACCGAGATGAGCGCCTGCACGGGCCGGCCGGCCGCGTCGAGGTCCAGGACGGCGTGGTAGCCGGTGATCACGCCGCGCTCGCGCAACAGCCGTACCCGCTCGAGCGAGGTGGAGGGGGAGACCCCGGTCTTGGCTGCGAGGTCGCGGTTGGTCTGCCGTGCATCGTTCTGCAGCTCCCGCAGAAGAGCCAGGTCCAACGCATCAAGTTCCATATAACCGACCCTACGGCGTACGAAATGCGGCTCTCGGCCGTGTTGCTTGGAATATTGCCTAGTGTCGCCTGCTATGGAGACACGAACGAACGGTCCGCTGCTCGGTGCGGGCCTTGTACTTGGCGCGGCTGTGCTGTGGGGCACGGTCGGCCCCGCTCAGGTGCTGGCGTCCAGCCCCATGGCACCGGCGGCCCTGGGAGGCTGGCGGCTGCTTCTGGGCGGGCTGATCCTGGGGATCTTCACCGTCCGCCGGACCACCGTGCGGGCCCTCGCCTCGGGCACAGTGGTGCGCCCCCTGCTGATCTGCGCCGTGTCTACGGGCGTCTTCCAGGCGGCCCTCCTGTCCTCGGTGGCGCGGACGGGGGCGGCCCTGGCCACGGTGGTCGCCCTGGGCATCGCCCCCGCGGCGATCGGCCTGTGTGCCCGGTGGGTCACCGGGGAGCGGATGACGGCCGTTTGGATGGCCGGCACCATCGCGGCCGTCGGCGGCTGCGTCCTGCTGCTGGCGCCGGGGAGCGCGGGGGTGGATGCGCTGGGCCTGCTCCTGGCCGTGGCGGCCGGTGTTTGTTACGGCCTGTACACCGTCTATGCCAAGAAGCTGGCTGCTGTCGTTCCCCCTGCCCAACTGCCGGGGCTCGCCGCGCTTTCCCTGATCGCAGGAGCCCTCCCCCTGGCCCCCTGGATGATCAACAGCGCAATTTCCGAGCAGCAGGGCGCCACCTTCGCGCTGATCGTCTGGCTGGGCGTGGCGACCACCGCCCTTGCCTATTGGTTGTTCACCACGGGACTCACCCAGGTGCGCGCGACCACGGCAGGAACCCTCAGCCTTGCCGAGCCCCTGGCCGCTGCGCTGATCGGCGTGCTCCTGCTCCACGAGCACCTCTCGCCGGTGGCATGGGCCGGGGGCGCACTGATCCTCGCCGGAATGATCACCATGTGCCTGCCGCCGCGGTTCTTCCCTCGCTCCGTACGGATGCCGCGGGCTTCTCGCGACAGGCGCATCACGTCGTCGTGCGGGCCATGTCGGAGTCCTTCTACGTCCTGTCGGGAGAACTGGAGCTCTACAACGGTGAGAAATGGGTGACCGGCCGCGAGGGAGACTTCCTGTACGGCCCGGCGGGCGGGCTGCATGCCTTCAAGAACGTGTCGGACGCAGCGCGGAACTGAAGGCGTTTCGGGGAGCGGTGCAGTGACAGAACAGTGACAAAAGAGGCCACAACCAACCCCCGGGGCCCCTGGTCTGATCGGGTGTGGGGCGGACGGCAGTTGACCGGCCGGACGCACCGCCCGACATGCATGCACGACCACATCGCAGGGGGAACAGTAATGAAGCTCGTTCGTCACGCAGCCGCCGTCGCCGTCGTTGTCACCGGTGGCGCTCTCGCCCTCGCGGCGCCCGCATCCGCATCGGCGCCCGTCGCCGCGCCCGCGTCCGCCAAGGTGGCCCCGGCCGAGGCAGCGTCGGAGGCCCCGGTCGCGAAGTACAACGGCGCCTGCGGCGCCGGGCACACGGTGATCGACTCCGCCAACATGGAGAACCTCGGCACCACCTTCCTCACCTACAACAAGACGACCGGCGAGAACTGCGTGGTCACCGTGCGCACCAAGCCCGGGGCCGCAGTGAACATGTTCGCGAGGCTCAGCTCCCGGACCGGGGGTACGACCACCGACCGCGGCCAGTTCACCACGTACGCCGGGCCCGTCTACCTCGAGGCCCGCGGCGAGTGCGTCACCTGGGAGGGCGGCATCACCACGTACTCCACGAAGGGGACCGGCCACTGCGGTTCTCTGACGGCCGGGCGGTCGGTCGGCTGAGTCGCTACCTGACTCGTTGGCCGTTCTCCATTCTCTGACTAGAGTCAGAGAATGGAGAACGAGCTGGTGGAGCAGGTCGAGCAGGTCGAGCAGGTACGACGCTTCAACCGCGCGGTCGCGGAGCGCGTGGGGGTGCTGCATGACCAGTACCTGGGCGGCGCGCGCCCCTATGGGCAGGCGAGGCTGCTCTGGGAACTCGGCGGCGATGGCGTGCACGACGTGCGCAGCGTGCGGGACCGGCTGGGCCTCGACTCCGGTTATGTGAGCCGGCTCTTGAGGGCCCTCGAGCGCGACGGCCTGGTCGCCGTCGAACCCCACCCCCGTGACCGCCGGGTCCGCACGGTGCGGCTGACCGGAACCGGGCAGAGAGAGCGCGCGCATCTCGACGACAGAAGTGACGCCCTCGCCCTTTCGCTCCTCGAACCCCTCGACGCCGCACAGCGGGACCGGTTGACCTCGGCCATGGCGGAGGTGGAACGACTGCTGACCGCCTCGGTGGTCTCCCTGGAAGTACTCGATCCCGACCATGCGGACGCCGTGCGCTGTCTGCGGTCCTACGCTGCCGAACTCACGGAGCTGTTCGAAGGTGGCTTCGACCCCGCGCACAGCCTGCTGCCCGATCCGGGCGAACTGCGCCTGCCCCGCGGCCTGTTCCTCGTCGCGCGGCTGCACGGCGAGCCGGTCGGCTGCGCCGGACTCAAGCTGCCGTCCGGCGCGCCCGCCGAGATCAAGCGGTTGTGGGTCAGCCCTCGTGCCCGGCGGCTCGGCCTGGCCCGGCGCCTGCTGTCGGAGCTCGAAGAACGCGCCGCCCGGCACGGCAGCGACCGGGTGCGGCTCGACACCAACAAAGTTCTGGAAGCCGCCACGCGTCTCTACCGCACCAGCGGGTACGACGAAGTGGCCGCCTTCAACGACGAGCCGTACGCCCACCACTGGTTCGAGAAGCGGCTCACCGCTGGACCGCGGTAGGCCCGGGAGAGTGCGAGCGCCCGGTCGGTCGCCAGTGGTCTCACTCGGCCGCGGGGCCACACCAGGAGTGGCCCCGCTCGGCCGTGTATTCCTACTCGTAGGGCATGACCGCGGGATATCCGTACTGCCAGGTCCGTACCCCCTGTTCGCCTGGGATGGGGTCCGGTGTGCTCGGCCCGGTGAGGTTGTGACAGGTGGTCAGTTCGTAGGCCAGGGCGAGTACCGCTTGGGGATCGGCGCCTTCCAGGGTGAGACGTACGAGGTCGGGCCGTTCGAGGTGGGTGTGGTCTGCGGTCATGTCAGTGGCGACGCCTGTCGTCCGCTCCTGGTTCGGCCGGTGGCAATACGTCCCCCGATCGGGGCACGGAAGGGAGTTCCGGGGCGCCGTCAGCCGGCTCCGCGAGCGGGCGCGGACACCGTGCGGCCGCGTAATCGGGCGCAGGCGCACGTCACCCGACAGATGGGAAGCAGACCCGCGGGCCGGCGCGAACGTGCCACTTCGGCGCCGGCCGGCTGTATACGGCACGACCAGCACGCCGACGTCGGCGGACCGGGCCGGGGGGGGGCGGGCCGCGCCCCCCCCCCCCCCCCCCCCCCGGGGGGGCCGGGGGGGGGGGGCCCCCCCCCCCCCCCCCCCGGCCCGTCGACACCGGCTAGCTCAGGGTCTTGAGCGCCGCCGCGGCGTCGTACGGCTTCAGTTCGTCGAAGCGGCCCGCCAGGACCTTTGCCGCCCACTGCGGGTCCTGGAGCAGGGCGCGTCCGATGGCGACCATGTCGAACTCGTCGCGCTCCAGGCGGTCCAGGAGGTCATCGATGCCCTTGACCTCGGAGCCCTTGCCCGCGAAGGCGCCGATGAAGTCGCCGTCCAGACCGACGGAGCCCACCGTGATGGTCGGCTTGCCGGTGAGCTTCTTGGTCCAGCCGGCGAGGTTGAGGTCCGAGTCGTCGAACTCGGGGTTCCAGTAACGGCGGGTGGAGGCGTGGAAGGCGTCGACACCGGCCGCGGCGAGCGGGTTCAGGATCGCCTCCAGCTCCTCCGGGGTCTCGGCGAGCCGCGCCTCGTAGGCCTCCTGCTTCCACTGCGAATAGCGGAAGATCACCGGGAACTCGGGGGAGACGTTCGCGCGGATCGCCGCGACGATCTCGGCGGCGAACTGCGCGCGGGCCACCGGGTCGCCACCATAGGCGTCGCTGCGGCGGTTCGTTCCGGCCCAGAAGAACTGGTCGAGCAGATAACCGTGGGCGCCGTGCACCTCGACGCCGTCGAAGCCGATGCGCTCGGCGTCCTTGGCGGCCTGCGCGAAGGCACCGATGACATCGTCCAGGTCGGCCCGGGTCATCGCCTTGCCCATGCCCTCGGTCCCGTCGATACGGAGTCCGGAGGGGCCGACGGGCGGGGCGTCGGCGAAGGGCGGCTGGCCCGGCTTGCGCACCATGCCGATGTGCCACAGCTGCGGCACGATCGTGCCGCCCGCCGCGTGCACGTCCTCGGCGACCTTCGTCCATCCGGCCAGCTGCTCCTCGCCGTGGAAGCGCGGCACCCGGTCGCTCTCGCCCGCCGATGCGTGGCCGACGTACGTCCCCTCGGTGACGATCAGACCCACGCCCGCCGCGGCACGCCGGGAGTAATAGGAGCGGACGTCGTCGCCGGGGATGCCGTCCGGCGAGAACATGCGCGTCATGGGCGCCATCGCGATGCGGTTCGGCACGGTCAGACCGTTCAGGGCGACGGGCCGGGACAGGATCTCGGCCGCGCGGGAGACGGGCGACACAGCGTCAGTCACAGAGTGCTCCTTATAAGTACCAGTCGGTATGTGCACAGGCATGTAATCCCCTGCGGCAACCGCCCCGCTCACCCGTGCATTCCATCGCTACGGGTGAACCGGCCTGTGATCCCGGCCACGGGGTGGGCAGCGCTGTTCTGCGCGCCGCACGTAAGGTGCCGGTGATGAGCAGACGGTGGTGGGCTTTCGGCGGAGCGGTGGTGACCGTCGCGGCAGGCCTCGGCGTACGGTCGTGGACCGGCGGGGTTTTCGCGAAGTACGCGGGGGACGCCCTCTATACGGTGCTGGTGTGTGCTGCCGTGGTCATGCTGGCGCCCCGGCTGCGGCCCGCCGTCGCGGCCGGCGTCGCGCTGGCGTTCAGCTGGGCCGTGGAGCTGTGGCAGATCGCGGGGATCCCGGCCGCGCTGCAGCCGCTCCTCGGGGCTACCTTCAACGCGCCGGATCTGTTCTGGTACGTCGTGGGAGCAGCACTGGGGTGGTGTATCGCCGGGCGAGGAGGGGGCCACCGGGCTCGGCTCCGCCCGCGCAGGCCCGAACTGATCCCCGCCCGTGAGTGGCAACCGGGTGGGGAACAGCCCAGCACTCCGAGGTCCTGACCTGCCTCGGCGACCATCCCTCAGGCGTGGACAGTAGACTCGACGGTTGTGGCGGACACCCAGTACGAAGACCTGTTGCGGTTGGCACTCACCTCCGGGACGGCCAAGGCCGACCGGACGGGGACCGGCACCCGGAGCATCTTCGGGCACCAACTGCGCTACGACCTCTCGCAGGGGTTCCCGCTCGTCACCACCAAGAAAGTGCACCTCAGGTCCATCGTGTACGAGCTGCTGTGGTTCCTGCGCGGTGATTCGAACGTCGGCTGGCTGCAGGAGCACGGCGTCACCATCTGGGACGAATGGGCCGACGGGAACGGTGAACTCGGCCCGGTCTACGGCGCGCAGTGGCGCTCCTGGCCCACCCCGGACGGCAGCCACATCGATCAGATCAGCGAAGTGCTCAGCACGCTGCGCAGCGACCCGGACTCCCGCCGGATGATCGTCTCCGCCTGGAACGTGGCCGAGCTGACCAAGATGGCACTCGCGCCGTGTCACGCCTTCTTCCAGTTCTACGTCGCCGACGGCAAGCTCTCCTGTCAGCTCTACCAGCGCAGCGCGGACCTGTTCCTCGGTGTCCCGTTCAACATCGCCGGCTACGCCCTGCTCACGCGCATGGTGGCGCAGCAGACAGGCCTGGAACCGGGTGACTTCATCTGGACCGGCGGCGACTGTCACATCTACGACAACCACGTCGAGCAGGTGACCGAGCAGCTCTCGCGCTCCCCGTTCGAGTTCCCCACGCTGCGTCTGCGCCGGGCCGACTCGCTCTTCGACTACGCCTTCGCCGATGTGGAAGTGCTCGGCTACCGGCATCACCCGGCCATCAAAGCCCCGGTCGCGGTGTGAAGGTCGGGCTGCCCCGGGCGTAACGCGCGCTCAGGCAGCAGAAGTTGAGGCCCCCGCGATGTTTGTGAGGGCCTTCGCGCGTTCAACTCCTCGCGAGCGCAGCTCTGTTCGCACCCTTCTTGGTTTCATCTCTTGACGGCTTTGGTGCAGACCTTTAGGTTCCGGGGCGCCACAGTTTCACGAGTGCACTTGCCGTTCATCATCATGAACGCCGGGCGTGCCCGTACGCACCCATGAAGGGCTGTGATCCTGCGATGACCGGACTCAGACCGTCCCTCACGCGCTCGACCGTGATACGCGGCGCACTCACCACCGCACTGCTCGCGTTCTCCGCCGGTGTCTTCGGCGCCGCTCCCGCCTCCGCCGCCACCGGCACGATCACGGGCCTCGCGGGCAAATGCCTCGACGTGGCCGCGGCGAGCTCCGCGAACGGCGCGGCCGTACAGCTCTACGACTGCAACGGCACCGCCGCCCAGCAGTGGACGGTCGGCTCCGACGGGACGATCAGGGCCCTCGGCAAGTGCCTTGACATCACCGGCAATTCCACGGCGAACGGGGCCAAGCTCCAGCTGTGGGACTGCACAGGCGGCGCGAACCAGAAGTGGTCGGTCTCCGCCGCCCGCGACATCGTCAACACCCAGGCCGACAAGTGCGCCGACGTCACCGGCAACACCTCGGCCAACGCCACCCCGATCCAGATCTGGACCTGCACCGGAAGCGCCAACCAGAAGTGGACCGCGCCCACCGGCGGCGGCACGACCCCGACCGCGCCGATGGCTGTTGCCCCGTACCTCTACAACGGCTGGGGCAATCCGCCGAGCCCGACCACGGTCATGAACGCGACCGGCGTCAAGTGGTTCACCCTCGCCTTCGTGCTCAGCAACGGCTACTGCAACCCGCAGTGGGACGGCAGCCGTCCGCTGACCGGTGGCGTCGACCAGCAGACCGTCACCACGGTGCGGGCGAACGGCGGCGACGTCATCCCCTCCTTCGGCGGCTACAGCGGCAACAAGCTGGAGAGCTCCTGCTCCAGCGCAGGGGAGTTGGCGGGCGCGTACCAGAAGGTCATCAACGCGTACGGGCTGAAGGCGATCGACATCGACATCGAGGCCGACGCGTACAGCAATCCGACGGTCCAGCGGCGCACGGTGGACGCGCTCAGGACCGTCAAGGCCAACAACCCGGGCATCAAGGTGTACGTCACCATCGGCACCGGGCAGTCGGGACCCGACACGAGCCTCATCAACCGGGCCGCGAACTCCGGCCTGAGCGTGGACAGTTGGACGATCATGCCGTTCGACTTCGGCGGCGCGGGGCAGAACATGGGCACGCTCACCCTGCGGGCCGCCGAGGGTCTGAAGACGGCTCTCAGGAACGCCTACGGCTACACCGACGACCAGGCGTACCGGGACATGGGCATCTCCTCCATGAACGGGATCACCGACAACAACGAAACCGTCACCCCCGCGGACTTCCAGACCATCCTCGGCTACGCGCAGACGCACCACCTCGCGCGGCTGACGTTCTGGTCCGTCAACCGGGACCGCCCCTGCACCGGCGGCGTCGCCGACAGCTGCTCGGGCGTGGCCCAGAGCAACTGGCAGTTCACCGGCATCTTCGCCCAGTACCGCGGCTGACGGACCCGCCCCACCTGTACGCCCCCTCCACCCCCCATCACAGGAGAAATCCGTGCCCAGACCTGTGCCAAGGCTTGTGCCCAAACCCGTGCTCAGACCGCTTAGACCCGTGCTCAGATCCGCGCTCAGACAGAACAGGTCGTCCGGCCATCACCGGATATCGAGGGCCCTGACCGTGGTCGCGCTCGTGGCGACCACCGTGACCGGCATCGAGTTCGCCGCGCAGGGCTCGGCGAGCGCGCAGACCACGGCGGCCGCCGCGCTACCGACCGGATACACCACCGTGGTCAACAAGGGCAGCGGCAAGTGCGTCGACGCCCGCTCGGCCGCGAGTGCCGACGGCACCGCTGTCCAGCAGTACGCGTGCAACGGGAGCATCGCCCAGAACTGGCAACTCGCGGCCACCAGCGGCGGCTACCACCGCGTGAACAGCAGCCTGGACGCCACAAAGGCGTGGGACGTCACCGACGTGTCCACCGCCGACTCCGCGACTGTCCAGCTGTGGTCGTACTCCAGCGGCAACAACCAGCAGTGGCTGCCCGTCGCCGAGGCCGACGGCGCCTACCACTTCGTCAACCGCAACAGCGGGAAATGCCTGGACGTCCCCAGCGCCTCCACCGCGGACAGCGTGCAGCTGGCGCAGTACACCTGCAACGGCACCGCGGCGCAGTCCTTCATCCTGGGCGGCGGCACGACGATCCCGCCGGGCACTCCGGATTTCGGCCCCAACGTCACGGTGTTCGACCCGTCGATGCCGGCCTCCAGCATCCAGTCCAAGCTGAACTCGGTCTTCGCCCAGCAGGAGACCAACCAGTTCGGCTCGGCCCGCCAGGCCCTGCTGTTCAAACCCGGTACCTACAGCGCCGACGCCAACGTCGGCTTCTACACCCAGGTCGCCGGCCTGGGCCTCTCACCCGACGACGTGACGATCAACGGTTCCGTGCACGCGGAGGCCGACTGGTTCCAGGGCAACGCCACCCAGAACTTCTGGCGCGACGCCGAGAACCTGTCGGTCAACCCCACGGGCGGCACCGACCGTTGGGCCGTCTCGCAGGCGGCCCCGTACCGGCGTATGCACGTGCGCGGCAACCTCGCGCTCGACGACGGCGGCTGGTCCAGCGGCGGCTTCGTCTCCGACAGCAAGGTCGACGGGCAGATCCGGTCCGGCACCCAGCAGCAGTTCCTCACCCGCAACTCGCAGATGGGCAGCTGGTCCGGCTCCAACTGGAACATGGTCTTCGTCGGCGACCAGGGCGCGCCCGCCCAGTCCTTCCCGACGTACACCAACGTGGCCAGTTCGCCGACGATCCGCGAGAAGCCGTTCCTGTACGTCGACGGCGCGGGCGCCTACCAGGTGTTCGTGCCCGGACTGCGGTCCAACGCCGTCGGCACCACGTGGAGCGGGAAGACTCCGGCGGGCCGGTCACTGCCGATCGACCAGTTCTACATCGTCAAGCCCGGTGCCACCGCGGCCGACATGAACTCGGCCCTCGCGGCGGGTAAGAACCTGCTGGTCACGCCCGGCGTCTACCACCTCGACCAGACGATCAACATCACGCGCCCCGACACGGTGGTGCTGGGCATGGGTCTCGCCACCTTCGTACCGGACGGCGGGATCACTGCGATCAGCACGGCAGACGTGGACGGCATCCAGTTGGCGGGCCTGCTGATCGACGCGGGCACCGCCAACTCCCCGACGCTGGTGCAGATCGGCCCGGCCGGCTCGTCGGCCGGCCATGCGGCCGACCCGACGCAGCTGTCGGACGTCTTCATCCGGATCGGCGGCGCCACGGTCGGCAAGGCGACCAACTCGCTGGTGATCAACAGCGCCCATACGGTCATCGATCACACCTGGATCTGGCGGGCCGACCACGGCAACGGCGGCACGGTCGGCTGGACCAGCAACACGGCGGACACCGGGCTCGTGGTCAACGGCGCCGACGTGACCGCGTACGGCCTGTTCGTCGAGCACTTCCAGAAGACTCAGGTCATCTGGAACGGCAATGGCGGCAGAACGTACTTCTTCCAGAACGAGATGCCCTACGACCCACCGAACCAGGCCTCCTGGATGAACGGCACCGGAAAGGGCCATCCCGCCTACAAGGTGGCCTCCTCCGTCACCAGCCATGAGGCGTGGGGCCTGGGCAGCTACTGCTACTTCAGCGCCAACTCGAGCGTGGTCGCCGATCGCGCCTTCGAGGTTCCGAACGCGTCGGGGGTCAGGTTCCACGACATGGTGACCGTCTCGCTGGGCGGTACCGGCACCATCAGCCACGTCATCAACAACACCGGAGGGCCGTCCAACTCCAGCTCGAACGTCGCCTACCTCACCAACTATCCGTAACCGGCGCGGAGACACAAGGCACTGTGACGACCGGCGATCTGGCGGCCGTCACAGAGTCCACGCTCAACGACGACGCGGCTCCGTCGTCGTGCGGGAGGGTCGCAAGGTGACGGCCCATGACACGTTGCCCTCGCCGAAGTCATTTGATTAAAGCTGTGCCCGACGGGCATTCTGAGCGCGTCCCGCGCGTGCATTCGATGGCGGCGGATTTTTCGAGTGATTGAAGGATGCATGACCACGTCTGAGCCCAGTCGCCGTGACGACACCGTTGCCGGGCAGGCGGCCCCGCCGCAGCCGCAATGGCAGAACCTGTTCGTCGCGCCCGCCCACCCCGAGGGCTCCGCAGCGGACGAGCAGGATGGGGCCGAGGAGCAGGCACCCTCGACTCCGCTCCGTAGCCGCGGGGGCCGACGCACCCACCGCGCCGCCTAGTCATGAGGGACGCCCTCGTTCGGGGAGCCCGACCGTGGTTCGGAACGGGGGCGCTCCTTTTTCACAACAGCGCTCCGGGTGGATTCATAGCTGTGGCCGCGACATGAGGGTTTTACTCGTCGGGCTGTGAATGTTTACGCCACAACGGGCAGATAAAGAATTGTATAACTTACGCAGGTCACCAGGCGTGCTACTCTCGATCCGAGTTGTATTGCAGGTGCCCAGGCGACAAGCGTTTCCTACGGTGGTTTAGCCGTTGGAAACGCTTTTGTATTTCCGGTAATTCCGGGGAGGGCGCCGGCAGGGTGGCTCGGGATCCGTGCACTGCGGGTCCCCGCGACGGCCCATAAGGAGACACAACATGGCATCCGGCACTGTGAAATGGTTCAACGCGGCAAAAGGTTTCGGCTTCATCGAGCAGGATGATGGAGGTGTCGATGTCTTCGCCCACTTCTCGAACATCGCCGCCCAGGGCTTCCGTGAGCTGCTCGAAGGTCAGAAGGTCACGTTCGACATCGCGCCGAGTCAGAAGGGCCTGACGGCCGAGAATATCGTCCTTGCATGACGCCGGCACCCGATCAGGGGTGTTATCGATACGAAATTCACCGCGGGCACTCGTATTCCGGTCGGCGCATCCTTGTGGTCCCTGCGTGGATCTTGTGCGGCGGGAATTCCTTGAACGTGTCATATCGAGGAGATTCTGAGTGAACTTGACGCCTGCCGATGACCACTCCTTCCGCAGCCCTGGTGGCGGCTCCGCATTCCGATTCGGCGCCGGTTCGGGCCGAAACACTGGCATGGGCAAGTTCACCGCGGACGATATCGGGGCGAGCGAACCGCAGGCCACCGCTGATGCGATCACCGGCTGCATAGAAGCAGTCCGATGACGGGCCGCACCGACCAGGCTCCAGAAGGCGCGCAGGACCAGGGCGCGGCGGCCCCGAATGTGGCTTTCACCGCTCTGCTGGAGGACAGCGCGGAAGACCTGTATGAAGAGGCTCCGTGCGGCTACCTGTCGACTCTGATGGACGGCACCATCGCGAAGATCAACACGACCTTGCTGGAGTGGCTCGGCCTGGCGCGGGAGGACGTGGCAGGCCGGATGCGGTTCACCGACCTGCTCACCGTGGGCGGCAAGCTGTACCACGAGACGCACTTCGCGCCGCTGTTGCAGATGAACGGTGAGGTCGGCGGTATCGCCCTGGACATCAAGACCGCCGACGGACAGCGCATACCCGTGCTCGTCACGTCGAAGGTGAAGACCAGCCACGACGGCCAACCGATGCTCGTGCGCACCACCGTCTTCGACGCCCGTGACCGCCGCGCCTACGAAACCGAACTGCTGCGCGCACGCCAGGCGGCAGAAGAAGCGCGCCGACAGGCCGAGGCCGACCGCGAACGGCTCCAGGAAGCTCTCGCCGTCCTCCAACGCAGCCTGCTGCCCGCCGAGTTGCCCACAGTCCCCGGACTGGAGGCGAGCTCCTACTACCACACCGCCTCCCCGGATCTGCTCGGCGGAGACTTCTACGACCTGTTCCCCCTCGGCGGGGACCGGTGGGCCTTCTTCCTCGGCGACGTATGCGGCAAAGGCCCCCGGGCGGCCGCGGTCACCTCGCTGACCCGCTACACGCTGCGGGCGGCCGCGCTGCACGACCCGGACCCCGTCGCCGTTCTGACCACCCTGAACACCGTGCTGCACGAGCGGTACCACAGCGTCGCCCCCCGCTACTGCACGGCCGTCTTCGGTGTCCTGCACCCCGGCAATGACCATGTCAGCGTGCACCTGGCCGCCGGTGGCCACCCCTCCGCGCTGATCCAACGTGCCGACAACACCGCGCACTACCTGCCCACCCCCGGCGGCATGCTCATCGGCGTCCTGCCCCAGGCACGGTTCACCTCCGCCCGTACCCGACTGTTTCCCGGCGACACCCTGCTGCTCTACACCGACGGACTGACCGAAGCCCGCACCGGCTCCGAGCGTGAGCTCTACGGCGAGGACGCCCTGCGCGCCTTCGCCGCCGAGCAGCCCGCCACCGGCCCCCGGTCCTTGATCACCGCCCTGAGCGGCCTGCTCGCCGGATTCGGCGATGGACTCGACGACGACACCGCGCTGCTCGCCCTCGGCGTGCCCGCTCCGCCACCCGCCTCCCCGGTGGAAGACCTGAAGAGCTGACGCGCGTCGGCTGACCGTCACCGCCCGATTCGCGGTCACCGGTCCCGTACCGGATATGGGCGGTGGTCTCGACTCCGTGCGATTGCGTTGTTGGCACACCTATCCGGAATCGCGTCCACCGGATGCACGAATTCCGCGACGCCGAATTGACGACCCGTCGCTCCCGCGCGGTGCAGATCGTTGCCGCAGGCGTGGACATCAATGAACCTGGTTCGAGCCGATTTGCCGAATTCGCCTACGAGTACGGGGGCGGCGAGGTCTGTCCGCGAGGTGCGTGCCAGTGTCCGCTGGACCACGCGGCGCGCGACCGGCTCTTGACCATGCTGCGGTACGCGATGCTCGCCGTCGCCACCAGCGCCATCGTCGCCGGCGCCGCCTGCGTCCACGTCTGACGAGTTGGCCACGCGTGCGCCGCACGCGTGATCCAGAAGGTTCGCCGCTGTGCGGGGCTGTTACCTGTCCGCTGCACCCACACAAATCTATGCTGGCCGAAGTAGACATTGGCCCACTGTGGAGCTACTCTTTTTCTCGCTGCCCGGAGAGACCGCACAGTTGGCGGAGCCGAATTGCCGGACGGCACCACGGAAGTAGCAGTGAGCAGGACCTCGGTGAAGGCGTCGGCTGCGGGCGCGCGCGCCGGGAGGTTCGGCAGTGCAGCAGTCCGTCGCCCGCGAACCGAGCAGCCCTCTTTCTGATCCCCACCCACCCCGGTGGCTGTAGGGGTCGACGCGCGCCGACCGGCGCCCCGGCACCTGCAGCGGCCCCGTGCGATGTGTGAAAGGCCACCGCTTCCATGTACAGCCCGACCTCGACCCCGAATTCCTCCCACGCCGACACCGCGCTGCTGGAGAAGATCCGCTACCAGGGCGCCTACGCCACCCTGGAACAGGCGGAGCGTGTCACCGCCACCGTGCTGGACGCTCTGGGACAGCAGATTGTCGGCGACGAACGTGTCGACCTTGCACGCCGGCTGCCGCCGCGGGCCGCCCGATACTTCACTCAGGCTCTGCCCCGGCAGTGCCGGCTGACGGCTCACGCTTTCGTCAAGGACCTCGCCGAAGCCACCAACGCGCCCTACGCCACCACACGGTGGGACGTGGGATCCGTCCTGGGCCCCCTGGCTCGCACCCTGGACAAGGAACTGCTCCACCGTGTCCTGGCCCAACTGCCCAGCGGGTACGCCCTGTTGTTCGGGCAGGCCGACCTCACCGCGGCCTCCCGCCGCCTGTCGGCCGACCACGTCGTTCAAGCAGCCTGAAAGCCACACGGGCACCGTGAGCCGGTGCGGCTCGGCCCTGGCCTCAGCCCTCGGCCTCAGGTGTTACCGAAGACAGTCATGTAGTGGGATGGAATGGAACATGGTGCGGGCTGATTCACATGGTGAGCGGGCTCTGGCCGCTGCGGACATCAAGCGGCGCAACAACGTCACCCTCACCGGCAACCCGCAGGGGCCGACGGTAGTGCTGGCGCACGGATTCGGCTGCGATCAGAACATGTGGCGTCATACTGTGCCCGCGTTGGCCGAGGAGTACCGGGTCGTGTTGTTCGACTACGTGGGTTCGGGCCGTTCGGACCCGGCCGCGTTCTCGGAAGAGCGCTACGCCTCCCTCAACGGCTATGCCCGGGACGTGGTGGAGGTGTGCGCAGCGCTCGATGTGCACGACGCGGTCTTCGTGGGGCATTCGGTCAGCGCCATGATCGGGGTTCTGGCGGCCGGGCTGGCCCCGGAGCGCATCGGTGCGTTGGTGATGGTGGCTCCGTCTCCGCGGTACATCGACGACGAGGGATACCGGGGCGGGTTCAGCGCACCCGACATCGACGAACTACTGGAGTCGCTGGAGTCGAACTATCTGGGCTGGTCGTCGGCGATGGCGCCGGTGATCATGGGCAACGGGGACAGGCCTGAACTCGGTGAGGAGCTGACGAACAGTTTCTGCGCCACCGACCCGGACATGGCGCGGGTCTTCGCCCGGACCACCTTCCTGTCGGACTCACGCGATGATCTCAAGGGC
Organism: Streptomyces sp. NPDC102467; assembly: GCF_044765445.1. Taxonomy (NCBI): domain Bacteria; kingdom Bacillati; phylum Actinomycetota; class Actinomycetes; order Kitasatosporales; family Streptomycetaceae; genus Streptomyces; species Streptomyces sp. NPDC102467. The sequence goes on from NZ_JBIWKA010000018.1 coordinate 211,114, forward strand.
GTGCGGATACCGACGCTGGTGCTGGAGTGCACCCAGGACGTGATCGCGCCACGAGAAGTGGGTGCCTTCGTTCATCAGGCGATCCCCGGCTCGAAGTTGGTCACTCTCGACGCGACCGGGCACTGCCCGCACCTGTCCGCACCTGCCGCCACCAACGAGGCGATCGTCGACTTCCTGGCGAGCTTGCGCTGATCCCGGCCCGACGGTCATTTCCCCCGGCGCGGCGGCTCAACGGATGGCATACCCGTCCCACAGTGGGCCGCCGACCTGGTCCAGCACCTGCGTCAGCACCGCGGCGAAGGCGCTCGTGTGCCCGGCGATCGCTTGCGCGGCGGCGTCGGTCAGGGAGCGGTGCAGCCCGGGGTCGGCCGCTGCCAGTCGGCGCGACAACCACTTGCCTCCGCCGAGCCAGTGGCCGCCGGCCAGGAGGGCCAGTTCCGCGGCGCGCTGCAGCATGTGCGAGACCAAGTACACCCGCTCCGCGGGGTCCGTGCAGCCGCGCAGGTCGTCGAGCAGGTCGGTCAGGATGTACCGCTGGTAGTCACGCTCACGTTCCGAGAGCTGCGGAGGGCCGGCTGCCCACCGCTTTCGCGCCTCGCTCTGGAGCGAGGCGCCCAACCCGTTCGCGTCCACGAGCAGCATGCCGTCGGAGCACATGGCGAGCAGCGGTGAACTCCGCTTCGCGGTCTCCTGGTCGGCGAAGCTGTGCCAGACGGCCTCGGTCTGCACGAACAGCTCCACCGGCCAGCCGCGGTACAGCAGGTTCTCCCGGCTGGGGGCGGGCGGCCCGTCCAGCAGGACCACGATGTCCAGATCGGAGGTCGGCGTCCGGCGGTCGGTCAGCACGCTGCCTGCGAGGAATGCCGCCAGAGCGGTGGGAAACCGGTCCCGCAGCAATGCGCGGGCGGTGAGCACGGGGTCGTCCATGACCGCAGCGTATGTGCCTGCGGGTGGCCCTACTCGGACCGAGCGGTGCAGTAACCCTGCTGGAAGGCATTCCAGAAGTCTTTGTCGACAGCATCGGTGAACGGGTTCCAGTTGGTGTGGGCGACGAGTTGGGTGCGCCCGCTGCGATCGTTGAGGGCATAGGTCAGGTACCCGAGTGCGCTGCCGCCGTGGCCGTAGGCGCGGCCGCACTCGGTGGCGTAGACGTAGATTCCCAGGCCGTAGGCGACAGCGGGCGGGGCGCTGCCGGTGGTGGGGACCGTGTCGGTGAGCATCCGGCGGAGGAGGTCCGGGGGCAGCAGCTGCCCTTGCAGCAGGGCACGGTAGAAGCGTGCGGTGTCGGCGGCGGTCGTGACGAGGGCGCCTGATGCGCCGGCCTCGGAGGGGCTGAACGTACTGACGTCGAATCGGGTCGGATCCGGCGCGTTCGGCAACAGGAGGGAGACGTCTGCGTAGCCGTGTACGTGAGCTCCGCCGATGGTCGTCCGCGCGAGCGGGTACGAGGTGTTCCGCAGCCCGAGGGGGGAGAAGATGCGGCGTTCGAGGTTGGTGCGCAGGTCGCGGTCGGTGGCCCGTTCGACGATCAGGTCGAGCAGCAGGTAGTTGGTGTTGGAGTACCGGAACCGGGTGCCGGGGGCAGGGAAGTAGCGGGGTCGGGCGAGACCGATGCCGATCAGCTGGTCGCGTGGCCAGTACTGGTCGAGCTTGTGGAAGTGGGGGAGCAGTCCGTCGATGTAGTCGTACAGCCCGCTCGTGTGGTGGAGCAGCTGGCGGACGGTGATGGGTGCACCGGACAGTGCGTTGTCGGTGCGGACCTGGTCGGGCAACAGGTTCTGGACGGTGTCGTCGAGCCGCAGCCGGTGCTCGGCGACGAGTTGCAGGACGACCGTTGCGGTGAAGGTCTTGGTGAGGCTTCCGGCGCGGAGTCTCAGATCTGGTGTCATCGGCGTGCCGGTGGACCGGTCGGCGACACCGGCCGCGCCGACGCGGTCCCGCGAGCCGTGGCGAGCGAGCAGAAACGCGCCCGGATTGGGGTTCGGTTCGGCCACCACCTGCTCGGCCAGAGACTGCAGGGCTTGATCGTGGCGGCTGTCGGCCGCCCGGTCGGCACGGGTCGGGTCCGCGGTGGCCAGGCCCGGTGGCGAGCAGAGAGCAAGAACAAGTCCCATGCCTATTAAGCGGGTTGAGCGTCGGCGGTTCATCGCCAGCCTCTCTCCGGTAGCAATATAGGCGTATGGTTATAGCACGCGATACCGTCTGCTCGTGCCGAGATTCGCTGACCATGAAGCCCGCCACGGGCAGATCACCGACGCTGTTCAGCGTCTGATCGTGCGGCACGGCCTCACCGCCGTGACCGTTGCGCGAACCGCCGCGGAGGCGGGCATGTCCGTAGGCCTTGTCCAGCATTACTTCACGGCGAAGGGCGAGATGCTGCAGGCCACGTTCACCCGCGTCAACGAGGGCTTCCTGGCGCGGGTGGACGAGTTGGTCACCCGAGGCGAGGCCGAGAACCGCACCATCGCCGAGATGCTGCGGCAGGCGCTGGCCGAGCTCGTACCGCTCGACGACGCCCGCCGCGCCGAGTTCCTGGTCCGCCTCGCCTTCGCGGACCACGCCGCGCACGACGTTCGACTTGCCGCCGTGCAGCGGGAGACCCTCGCGGGTATCCGTTCACGCGTCGCCCGGGCCATCCGTAATGGCAAGGTGTGCGGCGAGGTTGCCCAGGATGTCGAGGCGGACGACCAGGCCTTGCGGATCGTCGCGTTCGCCGAAGGGCTCGCCCTGCACGCGCACATCGATCCCGGCGCCGCGTCGAAATCGGCGATCCTCGCCGCGATGGACGAACAGCTCGGCCGGGTGTTCGGCGGAACCTGCCGACGCGCTCGGCTCGGCTAGGTGTTCTGTCCGGGGAGGTTGTGGACGGGTGAGGCAGATCTCGGCTGAGGGATCTTGAACAGGTGAGGGCCTTCCGGTTCGGTGTGGATTG
>NZ_JBIWKA010000019.1:0-199188 GCF_044765445.1 Streptomyces sp. NPDC102467
GTCAGCCCACCGCCTTGCGCGTACCTCATGCACTCGGCATACCGCAGGGATCATGAACCGTCAGTCCTACCGACACCACGCTTTGAAGGTCAGTAGTACTGCAATCTCGACTCAATTCCAAACAACTGCGACCGGAACTGATTCCGCAAGATCATCACCATATAGACACTTCGACGTCAAGGATCTTGAGGTTATTTGAGGTTCCCTTGAGGTTTCTTGGAGGTCGCTACAAATCCGACATGGGAGAGTTGGTGTCTATTACAATGGCTAATGCAATGTGATGCGCCCCCTAGGGGCCGTGTCCCGTTGGAGATTGGGCTTTGTCCGGGGTGCGGGCGGCTTTGCCGTAGGGCGTGCCGGACGGGCTGGTGCACACCGATGCCCAGTGGGAACTTGGGCTCCGCTGTGAGGTCCGGGGGCTGCGCGAGGTCGACGTGTGGCAATGCCTTGGCGAGGTCCTGCCGGCTGAGCTGAACGCGGCCGCGCGACGGTCCGGTATCGCCACGTGGGCGACTTCTGCCACGTCAGGGCCCTGAGCCCTGGATGGGAGATGCCGCCCAGCAGCGGCATTGACTGCGTGACTTCGACGGGCCAAGGGCCTGCCTGAAGCCATCGGTCGTGTCGCCCGTCGCCCGCCGAAATGCCCGCCTCTACGCCGTTACTTGGTATCTACCGGTGAGTAGTCGAGCAGACCTCTGCCGAGCCGCAAGGATTCTGATGACTCCGCATCCACCGGGAAAGCCGACCCGACAACGGAGCCTTCCGCGAACTGGACCGTGGCCTCATAACCCAGCGGTAACTCCAGTCATTGGGTTGCCCGTTCTCGGATCAGCGGAAGAACCCTCTTGTCGATCATCGTTGCCTGGTGCAGACTATGGACGCGACCGGGCAGTTTGCATGGGATGGCGGTATCGGACCGCAGACCCCCATGGTGGCCCACGGCTCAACCGAGACGGAGCGGCCGGGCCCTCGCTTACACGAGTAGGCGAATCACCCGAACTCGACACCTGCGACGCCTGTCGGCTCGCGGGTCACTATGCAGAACTCTGTCCGACTTGGCGCAGGAAGCTTTTTGACCACCGGACAGCCCACCGATACGTACGTAAAGGGTGGAGCCGTTTCAGGGCTGCGCACACGCGGTCCCCGCACGTGTGCTTAGAAACCGGCTGCCCTAATCACTGGTACGCAACGCACAGGAGAAAAGGTGTCGTCGGCAATATCCGGTAACTTGATCGAGGTCGATGGTGTCATTTCGACGCTAGGCCCCCACGGCACCGACTCGGCACACGAAGCTTCGAAGCATTCCTCCAACGTCGCCTCCGGGCACAACGGAGTCACGCTTTGGGTGAGCAGCCGCTACACCCGATCCGCCCTGGGCGGCACTGGCACAGCCAAGTTCGGCGGCAACTACGCCGCCGGTCTCGCAGCCGAGATCGAGGCCAAGGAGCACGGCTGCGACCAAGTCATGTACCTCGACAGGACGGGTGGGGACGGCAACCTGGAGGAGTCGGGCGCGATGAATCTGTGCCTGATCACTTCGGACGGTCACCTCGTCACACCCAAGCTCGGCACGATTCTGGAGGGCGTCACCCGCGATGCCATCCTCGCCCTAGCGCCCGAGTTCGGACTTACCCCGGTGGAACGGACGATCTCTTTGGGGGAGTTGCGTACCAACGTGGCCGAGGGCCTCATCACGGAAACGTTTGCCGCTGGAACCGCAGCTGTGATTACGCCCGTTGTTGGATTCAAGGGCGATGACTATGCGTTCACGGTGGGCGAGGGCACGCCAGGCAAGCTGACCTGCGCGCTGCGTGAACGGCTTCTCGACATCCAGTTTGGGCGTGCTGAGGACCGTCATGGCTGGATGCACCACATCCAGCCATGACGAGAGACTCGACCTGGCCGTAGGGCGTCCCGGCGCAGCGACGTACGAGAGACCCCGCCGACAGAACCCGTAGGGACCCGACTGCCCGGCCTTCGGTCAGCCGGCTTGATCAGAAGAGGAGAGAAAGCATGAGTGCAGAGAAGATCACGGTGATCGAGACCTGGAAGCTGAAGGAGGAGTTCACCGGGCGCGCGCTGGAATTGATGCAGGTGATGGACGACATCGTCGGCCCGGGCGCGCACGGCGACCCGGGCTGGTGCGAGCACGGCCGCTTTTATCAGCTTCAGGAGCGTGAGCGGGAGATCTGGATGATGTACACCTGGCGCAGCCGTGCCGAGCACGAGGTGTTCATCAAGGAGGAGGAGAAGCTGCTCGGCGAATTCTACGAACAGTACTGCGATGGCCCGCGCGGCATCCTCTACTTCACGGAACTTCCGGTCGACGTCGAGGCAACCGACCCGCACGCCCATGCGGCAAGCACGCATGTCTGAACACACGGGCGACTGGGCGCCGGCAGACTTCGAACACCATGGCCGTGAGCTGCTCGCGACAATCCGTCAGCACTTCGAACAGGTCAGGGACGTGCCGGTGGCGCGTCCGTACGACGCAGCGGAGCTTATGGGCCGTCTGGACGTAGACCTGCCTGAGCAAGGCGAGGAGTTCCCGCGCATCCTCACGGATACGTGGGAGAAGGTCGTTCCTGACCTTGTCCACTGGAACCACCCCGGCTTCCACGGCTACTTTTCCACCTGCGCGAGCTTTCCCGGCATGCTCGCCGAGACGATGACGGCTGCACTCAACGTCAACTCGATGCTGTGGAAGACCAGTCCGTCGGCCTCGGCTCTCGAGCAGGTGGTCTTGCGGTGGCTCGCCGAACTGGCGGGCTACCCGAGCGAGGCGGACGGTCTGCTGGTCGGGGGTGCCTCGCTGGCCACGCTCTACGCCCTCGGCGCGGCCCGGGACGCGGCGCTCAGTTACGACGTGCGCGAGGAGGGTATGAGCGGGCCGCATGCCCGGGTGGCTCGGATCTACACCTCCGACCAGGCCCACAGCTCCGTGGACAAGGCCGCCATCACGCTCGGCATCGGTCTGCGGAACGTGGTGAAGATCCCGTCCGACGACCAGTACCGGATGCGACCGGACCTGCTGGAGGAGGCCATCGCTCGTGACCTCGCGGCCGGTTGTGTGCCGGTCGCAGTCGTCGCAACGGTCGGTACCACCTCGGTGGCGGCGGCGGATCCGCTTGAGCCGATCAGTGACATCTGCCGGCGGTTCGGGGTGTGGCTGCATGTCGACGCCGCCTACGGCGGCCTGTTCGCCTTCTCATCTCGCATGAGCGGTGCAGCGGAGGATGTGTCGGTCGGTGACTCGCTGGTAGTCAACCCCCAGAAGACGCTGTTCGTGCCACTGGACTCAACCGCGCTGTACTGCAAGCGGCGTGGCGTGCTTGCCAACACATACCGTCTCGTGCCGGAGTACCTGACTTCGGTTCATACGGGCGGCACGTTCGACTTCATGGACCTGTCACCACAGCTCGGAAGGGGCTTCCGGGCCCTGAAACTCTGGTGGGTGATGCGTTCGTTCGGCCGCTCGGGGCTGCAGTCCCGGTTGGATTACGCGATGCAACTGGCGGACAAGTTGCGGCAGTTGGCTGCCGACGACCCGAATTGGCAGTGCCCCGCTCCGTCGCGTTACCCGCTTGTATGCCTGCGGTACCTGCCGCAGGACGGGACGGCTTCGGACGCAAAGGCGGTGGACGACCTGAACGCCCGCATCGTCACGGAGCTCAACAACTCCGGCGAAGCCTTCGTATCTCACTCGGTGATCCGCGACGGCTACGTCGTCAGGGTCTCCCTCGCCAACATCCACACCACGGGGCAGGACATCGAGCGTCTGTGGAGCGTGCTGAACCGCACGGCGAAGATGTGCCGGTGATCCGTCACGTCGTGCCTGTGGGCTGGATCCCGGCTTCAGCCGGGAGCGCCCCTGGACGCACGAGGCCAGGCCTGCTGAACAACGACGAAGTCCTCGGCCGCCGCCTCGCCGATCCCCTTTACCGCAAGACAGCGAGTATCCGGGCGCGGCGCGGCTGCCGCGGGATCGCCTACGAGAAGGAAGCCCCGCCTCGGTAGGCAACCGTCGCACCCCCGCAACAGCGTTAAGGAGAATGACGTGTCCGCACCCACCGAGACCTTTGCCCTGACCGATGAGGAGCGCGAACTCCTGCCGTCGGACAGCGATGTCGCGTTCTACGCCGAGCATGGCTGGTACCTGTCGAAGAAGCTGTTCACTGACCGGGAGACCGCTCTGCTGCGGTCGGCCAGCGAGGAGTTCTACGCGGGACGGCGCGACCGGGTGCTTCCGAAGCATCCCGCGCGGCTGGCGTACTGGACTCCCGAGAAGGGCGACGTCCAGCGTCACAACGACTACGTCCACTACGAGAGCGACACGATCGCCGAGGTGCTGCGCAAGCCGCTGCTGGGAGCGGTGGCGGCGCGGCTGGCCCAGGCTGAGCAGATCCGGGTGTTCCAGTCGACCCTCATCCGCAAGCCGCCGCGGCCCGAGGAGCCCAGCAACGTCGTGCCCTGGCACTTCGACCGGGACTACTGGGCGACGTCGACCTCGGAGCAGATGCTGACCGCTTTCATCCCGTTCCACGACTGCGACGAGCACATGGGCACCATCACTATGGTCGACGGCAGCCACCGCTGGAAGGAGCTGAGCCGTGACGCCGTCACAGCCCGGCACTTCGCAGAGCTCGGGCGTGACGCGGAGTCGGTGCTTGAGCGTACCGCCGAGGCCAATGGCGCGAAGGTCGTCAAGGTGCCGGTGGTGATCCCGGAAGGGCATGTGAGCTTCCACCACTGCCGCACCTATCACGGCAGCGGGGCCAATCGATCCACCGAGCCGCGCCGCGCCATTTCGCTGCACCTCCAGGACGGCGCCAACGCGTACCGGGACTTTCCTCTCTCGGATGGCACCCTCGCCGCCTACAACCACGACGAGTTGGTGCGCAGGGCACCACACGGGACTCCCGACTACGCCGACCCCGAGTTCTGCCCTGTCGTCTGGGACGGCGCCGTGCCTCCGGTCGCGTAGGACGAATCGTCTCAGGGGGGCGACAACGGGCCGAGGCCCGGAACGAACCCGTGGACACCGGCGATGTGGGCCCGCCCGGCATCGCAACGATAGATCACTAGTACAGGAAGAAGCGGTTTGAGCGGCATGACCATCGCAGCAGACTCCGAACGCCCCGCACACTCGCAGCCCGCCGCTGAGCTCCCGGTCGGAGATCTCCGCCTTGACCACGTGGAGCTCTACGTCGAGGACCTCGACCGCGAGGCCGCCGATTGGACCACGCGGCTCGGCTTCACCGTCGTGGGCTCCGCCGGCGGAGCGGGGGCGGGATTCCGTAGCCTCGCTCTGCGCCAGGGGAAGATCGTCCTGGTACTCACCGAAGGCATCGAGGAGGAACACCCGGCCTCGCTCTTCACGAGTCTGCACGGGACTGGTGTGGCCTGCATCGCTCTGCGCACCGCCGACGTCGCGGCCGCTTTCGCGTACGCGGTGGGTCGAGGTGCGCGGCCGCTGGCCAAGCCCGTCCAGCTGTCAGGGCCGGGTGTAGTCGCCACCGCCACCATCTCGGGCTTCGGAGACGTTGTGCACACCCTCATCGAGCGTGAGAGCACCGACTGTCTACCGGCGGGCTTTGAGCCGATGTCGTCCGACTCCGTGATGGGCCCGTCCGCCTCCGAGGACGCCGGCCTTGAGGAGATCGACCACTTCGCCGTGTGCGTGCAGGCCGGGGAGCTGGATGAGGTCGTCAAGTGTTACCAAGAGGCGCTGGGGTTCAAGGAGATATTCGAGGAGCGGATCGTCGTCGGCTCGCAGGCCATGCTGTCGAAGGTGGTGCAGAGTTGCGAGGGTGACATCACGTTCACGATCATCCAGCCGGATCCGGAAGCCGACCCCGGGCAGATCGACGACTTCCTGAAGAACCATGGCGGTGCGGGAGTCCAGCACATCGCGTTCTCCAGCCCCGACGCCGTCGGTTCGGTCCGTGGTCTGAGTGCCGCCGGTGTGGACTTCTTGAAGACTCCCGCGACCTACTACCAACTCCTGTCTCAGCGTGTGGAGTTGCTCCGTCACGGGCTGGAGTCGTTGCGCGAGTGGAACCTCCTCGTCGATGAGGACCACGGCGGGCAGCTGTTCCAGATCTTCACCCGGTCGACGCACCCCCGGCGTACCCTCTTCTTCGAGGTGATCGAGCGGCTCGGCGCTGAAACGTTTGGGTCCTCCAATATCAAGGCTCTCTACGAAGCCGTCGAGTTGGAACGGCTGCAGCAGAACGCCTCCGTTCGATGACGGCGGCCACGGACACGTTTACGTCGGGTGGCTTCTTCGCCCTGGCCGACTTCGAACGGGCAGCGGATGCCGTGCTGCCTGCCGCCGTACGTGACTTCGTGGCGGGAGGCAGCGGTGCGGAACTCACTCTCGCCGCCAACCGGGCCGCGTTCGACCGGCTGCGGATCGTGCCGAGAACGCTGCGCGACGTATCGGAATACGAAGGTGCGACCACCCTGCTGGGCAGCCGGTCCGCCATGCCTGTGGCCACCGCGCCGATCGGTTACCAGAGGTTGGTACACCCCAAGGGCGAGCTCGCCGCCGTGCGCGCGGCGGCTGAGGCCGGAATCCCCTTCACCGTCGGCACGCTGAGCAGCTACACCGTGGAGGAGATTACGGCCGTCGGGGCCACGACATGGTTTCAGCTCTACTGGCTGCGTGACCGTGAGCGGTCGTTCGACCTGGTGCGCCGCGCCGAGGACGCCGGGTGCAGCGCCGTGATGCTCACCGTCGACGTGCCCTGGATGGCCCGTCGGAGGCGTGACCTTCGCAATGGCTTTGTACTGCCGGACGATGTTGTGGCCGCGCATTTCCCGGCGGGTGCGGAATCGGCAGCGCATCAGGTGGTTTCGGGCGAATCTGCGGTTGCCCGCCACACCGCCGCAGCCTTCGCGCCGTCCCTGAGCTGGGCCGACCTGGAGGAGCTTCGGCGCCGCACCCGGCTGCCACTGCTGGTCAAGGGCGTGCTCGATCCGGCGGACGCGGCCCAGGCGGCCGAGTCGGGGGTGGACGGCATCGTCGTCTCCAATCACGGCGGACGACAGATGGACGGGGCCGTAGCAAGCATCGACGCGCTGGCGGAGGTGTGCGCGGCGGTGGACGGGCGTTGCGAGGTGCTACTCGACAGCGGCGTCCGCAGCGGGCTCGATGTGCTCAAGGCTCTAGCACTCGGGGCGAGCGGCGTTCTACTTGGACGTCCGCTGCTATGGGGGCTCGCGACAGGCGGGGCCGAAGGAGCGCGCGCGGTCCTTGACCTACTCGCGGACGAGCTGCGCGACGCGCTCGGGCTCGCAGGGTGTTCCGGTCCGGAGTCCGCGAGCACCCTGCGCGTCGTGCGGGACGCGATGGGCGCGGGTCGTACTGGTACGGCCCACGACCACACCACGTGCACGACCAGCCATGAAGGGATGGCCCTACGGTGACACAGCGGTATCCGGCAACTCTGTTGCGCACAGCGGAGTTGCATGCATCCCTCGAGGACAAGTCGCTGGGATCGATGAATTTTCTGAACGAGATCGCCCAGCGTTTTCCCGAGGCAATTTCCTTCGCGCCGGGGCGGCCCTACGAAGGCTTCTTCGACACCGATCTCGTCTACGACTACCTTCGGCGCTTCGAGCAGTATCTGAGAGAGGAGAAGGGGTACGACGAGGCGCAGGTGCGCCGGACCCTCTTCCAGTACGGGCGGACCAACGGCATCATCCACGAGCTGATCGCCCGCCACCTGGAAGTGGACGAGGGAATGACCGTGGACCCTGAATCGGTCGTGGTCACCGTTGGCTGCCAGGAGGCGATGTTCCTGGCGCTGCGCGCGCTGCGCGTGGACGAGCGGGACGTAGTCCTCGCCGTGTCGCCGAGTTACGTGGGACTTACTGGGGCCGCCCGCCTCGTGGACATGCCGGTCCTTGAGGTGGCCGGCGGGCCGAACGGCGTAGACCTGGAGAGTCTCGAGCGGGTGGTGTACGAGGCACGCGCGCGCGGTCTGCGTCCCCGAGCCTGCTACCTGGTTGCAGACTTCGCCAATCCCTCGGGCATCAGCCTGGATTTGGCGACCCGTCACGCACTGCTCGATCTCGCGGAGCGGCTCGACCTTCTGTTGCTGGAGGACAACCCGTACGGCTATTTCGCTGCGGACGGCGTGCGGTTGCCCACGATGAAGTCGCTCGACACCCGGGGCAGGGTTATCTATCTGGGGTCGTTCGCGAAAACCGGTCTGCCCGGTGCTCGGATCGGATACGCAGTGGCCGACCAGCGAGTCTTGGGCGCCGATGGCCGGGAGGGGCTATTGGCCGATGAACTGTCGAAGATCAAGAGCATGCTCACGGTGAATACCTCGCCCGTTGCCCAGGCTGTCATCGCGGGCAAGCTCCTGACTCACGACCTGAGTCTGTACAGAGCCAATGAGCGCGAGATCGCCTTGTACCGCAACAATCTGCATCGCGTGCTGGCGGGCTTGGACCGACTCTTCCCGTCCGCCGGCGCATCGGGAGTGACCTGGAACGTACCGGGCGGCGGGTTCTTCATCGTGTTGACGGTGCCTTTCCCGGCGGATGACGCGCTGCTGGAGATCTCCGCACGCGACTACGGGGTGCTGTGGACCCCGATGAGCTACTTCGGCTCAGAACCGGAGGCCGCTCACCAACTCCGCCTGTCCTACAGCCAAGTCGACGGGGCGGAGATCGATGAAGGGCTTGAACGCCTCGCCGCTGTGCTCTCCGTGCAGCGGCAGGGCTGACCCCTGGGACGGTCTGCCTTCCAACGGCCGCGGAATCAAGCGCAACTTCGGCCTGGGTGTTGTCGATTCGATCAAGCTTGAGGGAATCCATGTTGCGTAGTGCCGCTGTCGTCGGGACGGGGCTGATCGGTACTTCGATCGCTCTGGCGCTTTCCGCCAGAGGAGTCGTCGTCTACCTGATCGACCAAGAACCCATGGCCGCCATGACCGCTGCAGCAATGGGAGCCGGGCGTGCCGAGGAACCCGCGGAAGCGGTCGACCTGGCCATTCTTGCGGTACCGCCGGCGGAACTCGCCACCACCCTCGCACGGGTACAAAAGCGCGGGCTCGCCCGAGCCTATACAGACGTCGCCAGCGTCAAGGCGCGGCCCATGGCGGACGTCGTCGAGCTGGGATGTGATCTCACATCCTTCGTGGGAGGCCATCCCATGGCCGGCGGAGAACGTTCCGGCCCGCTCGCCTCACGAGCCAACCTGTTCGAAGGACGGGTCTGGATCCTCTCCCCCCACGCCGCAACTTCGGAGCAGGCTCAACATGCCGTCGAGAGCATGATCGATATATGTGGCGCCCATCTGCTCGTCATGAGGCCGGACGAGCACGATGCGGCAGTCGCCTTGGTCTCCCATGCTCCGCACATTGTTGCCAGCCTCATGGCCGCGCGCCTGGAGAATGCCGCAGAGTCACAGATCAGCCTGGCAGGTCAGGGCGTGCGTGATGTCACACGGATCGCGGCGGGTGATCCCGAGCTGTGGCTCGATGTTCTGTCCGCCAACGCCGGCTCCGTGGCCGACACCCTCACCGAACTGGCCCGTGACCTGGAAAGAGTGACAGCGGCGCTGAGACGTCTGGAGCTTGGCGCAGAGAGGACGAGCGACGACGGTGCCGAGGCTCTCCTCGACGTGCTGAACCGAGGCGTTGCCGGCCACGAGAGGCTGCCGAACAAACACCGTGCTCCGAAGGCTCGTTATGTAACGATCACGGTGCCGGTGGGCGACCAGCCAGGCGAGCTGGCTCGTCTCTTCACGGACATCGGGGCGGCAGGGGTGAACGTCGAAGACGTCTTCATAGACCACGATCCGGGGAAGACAACCGGGGTGGTGGAACTGCTGGTTGCGCCTGAAGTCGCTGAGGAGCTCTCTCGGAGCCTGAAGGGCTGAGACACTCGCCGAGGATGGTGTCAGCCACATCACGGGGCGAATTGCCTGTCGGATACAATCGAAGTTTGATCCAGCAGACAGCCCCGGCGTCTCTCACGCACAACGACAGATCTCCGTGTGGCGAATTGGCGCCGTGAGCCACTGCCCCTTTTGAGCAGCTCCGCGATGGTAAGAGGGCGGTTCGCTCCAACATCGCCTCGCCTGCCTGGGCACCCGTGCACTGCTCGCCGTGGCCCGGCGCATCCCCAATCTCGATCAAGAAGGGCACTCTCCCATGAGTGAACGACACCTCGCCCCCGGAGGCCGCGGCTTCCTTATGGTCAACGCCCACCCTCAAGGCGCAGTGGACACAGTTGACAGGCTCTGGCAGCAACTCCCGCAGCAAGAAGCCGCCGCGGAGAAGCCTCCGGTCGTGGTGGTTGTCGGCTTCAGCGCCGGCTACGGCCTGGCCGCGACACTTGCTGCGGCCCGCCGCGGAGCGGTCGGCGTCGGCGTTGCTTACGAGGCTGCCGAAACGCACCGCCGCACCGCCTCCGCCGGTTGGTACCGTGCTGCCCGCACCGCTGAACTCGCCGACGGGTGGACCTTCCTCAATACCGACGCGTTCGCCGACACCGCCAAGACCGAGGTCATCAAGGAACTGGCACAGCGCTACGGCAGGGTCGACCACCTGATTTACAGCATCGCTGCCCCGCGCCGCACCGACCCCGTCACCGGCCAGGTCCACCACTCCGTCGTCCTGCCGCTGGGGCAAGCCTCCACCGCCAAGACTTTGGAGTTCACAGACGATCGACCCGTCATCGGCAGCTCCACGCTGCAACCCGCCACCGACGCCGAACGCGACGCCACCGTCAAGGTCATGGGCGGCGAGGACTGGCAGCACTGGATTGGCGCCCTCGCAGAGGCCGATCTCCTCGCCGACGGCTTCACCACGACCGCGCTCACCTATGTGGGCTCCGACCTGACTGCCGACATCTATCGCAACGGCACCATCGGTGCAGCCAAGGAGCATCTCGAAGCATCCGCACACCACCTCGGCACCCGACTCGCCGACCACGGCGGGCGCGCCTTCACCGCCGTCGCCGGAGCCGCCGTCACCCAGGCCTCGACCGCGATCCCCAGCATCGCCCTTTACACCAGCCTGCTGCACCACGTCCTCGGGGAGGACGGCTTTCTCACCACCGCACAGCAGATGGACGTTCTGTGGTCCCAACTCGAGGGCGAACAGCCATTCCTCCTCGATGACGCAGGCCGCATCCGCCTCGACGGCTGGGAGCTCGACGCCACCGTCCAGAGCCAGGTCCGGACCCAATGGGACCAGATCACCACCGAGAACGTCACCGACCATGCCGACACCGGGTGGTTCCGCCGGCAGGTCGGGCAGCTCTATGGCTGGAACGTCCCTGGCATCGACTACGACCTCCCGAGCCAGACCGCCGTGCCCTGGCCCCAGCCCACTGCATAGCGCTATGGGGCTCGTCGGCCACCAGCTGCGGCCCCGGTCTTGTTGTCCGGTGAACGGCCGGGCAACAACGGTAGTGAATGCCCGAAAACGTGACTCATTGTAAAAAACCGCACTCGACCTGTCCCGAAATCAGGCAGCGAGCTTAGAAGGCCAGGAGTGTCTCGATGCTACGCACCATGTTCAAGTCCAAGATCCACCGCGCTACCGTGACTCAAGCCGAACTGCACTACGTGGGATCGGTGACTATTGACGCGGGCTTGCTTGAAGAAGCCGACCTGCTTCCGGGCGAGCTGGTTCACATCGTGGACATCACCAACGGTGCTCGCCTGGAGACATACGTCATTGAAGGTGAGCGCGGATCCGGTGTGATCGGTATCAACGGGGCCGCTGCCCATCTGGTCAACCCCGGGGAGCTGGTGATCATCATCAGCTACGCTCAGGTAACCGACGCCGAGGCGCGGAGCCTGAAGCCGAAGGTCGTCCACGTGGACGGCGACAATCGGATCGTGGCCATGGGCGCGGACCCGGCGGAACCGGTGCCCGGATCGGATCAGGAGCGCAGCCCGCAGGCGGTCGGGGGTTGAGCGGGGCATTGGTGGCTGCCACCCAGCATGTCCGTGACGTCGTCGCCGCGGAGTGACCCCGATCATGTGGACCCGCTGGGACCGGTTCATGGTCTCCGACGACTTGCCCGGGTGATCACGGGCACGCTTCATCCGCACCTGGCCCGCTACCCCCGCCCCAGGGACTTCTCAAGGACTTTCAGGTCTGCCCCAGGGAGGGGCCAGGGATTTTCCGCCAGGTAAGCAGGGAAGGCCCTGACAGCGCTGAAAGAGCTGAACTCGCTGTTCAGGGCCCATTTCCTCAGCACTCGATGATGTTCACCGCGAGACCGCCGCGCGCGGTCTCCTTGTACTTCACGAACAAGTGGGTCCAGGGCCATCGGGGCATCCCCGAGTTGGTGGGGAGGGCCAGGCCATCGCCGACCAGAACAGGTCCGCCTACGGAACACACGGGTCCGCGGGTGTGTTCCGATCTCTGGGCGCTCGCACACAGAACTGACGAGTCGTCACTAAAGTCAGCAACGGGTCAGCACCGATGCGGCCAGGGAGGGCGAAAGCCTGAGACACCTGCACATGAGGCTTTGCTCCAGTAGTCGTCCTCGCCTGGGTCTTTGCAGGTCAAAACCAGTCTCCTAGACCGATCGCGTGCCCGTGCAAACGAACCAGTCGTACCACTCGACGGCGTTGCCGACGGAGGCGGCGAGGAGTTGGCGCGCCGGGTGTCATGATCCTGACCCGTTCCCAAGAAGGTCCCTGCTCACGCGTGACATCAACCGCTGCCGGGGATCGCCTCGGTCGTCGGCTGCCACTCCCGCCTGAGCAACCCGAACACCCACGTGTCGGAGACCTCGCCGTTCACGACGCAGTCCTCCCGCAACGTCCCTTCCCGCACGAACCCGATCTTCTCCAGGACCCGGGCGGACGCCACATTGCGCGTATCGGTCTCGGCCTGCACCCGATTCAGGTCCAGTGTGTCGAATGCCCACTGGAGCACGGCGTGCGCGGCTTCCGTCGCGTAGCCCTGGCCCCACATCGCTTCGTCGAGGACGTAGCCCAACGACGCGCTGCGGTACTCCGGGTTCCATCCCGTCAGACCGCACCAGCCGACGAAGGCCCCGTCGGAAGCGCGGTCGACGGCCACCCGCGCCCCGGTGCCCTCGTCCGCCAGCTTCCGGCAGATCGTGATGAACCGCTCGGCGCGAGCCGGTTCGGTCCATGGTGCTGAATCCCAGTAGCGCATCACGTAGGCGCTGCTGTGCAGGGCGAAGAGGGAGGCCGCGTCGGCGTGGGCGAAGGGCCGCAGGCGCAGGCGAGCGGTGTGCAGAACGGGCGTGGCCAGAGTCATGCGCGCCATCTTGCGTCCTCATGGGGCGGGCGGAACACCGAATATCCGACCCCCGCGCCCCGCCGCCGCACACCTCAGGACACCTCAGGAGCGCTTGTACGCGATCACGGCCGTCGTCACCAGGCACGGTGAGGGCGGCACGACCGCGACGCGCAGGGTGCCGCGCGCGGCGTCGTAGTCGATGCCCTCCGCCTCGAACGTGCCGGAGCAGACGCTGCGCTGCGGGATGGCGAAGGCGGTCGTGACGTGGCCCGTGACCGGCTTGCCGTCGAGCGGCCGGTCGAGGGCGACGCCCAGTACCTCCTTCGCCGCGTCGTCGGACGAGCACAGCAGGTGCGTGGCGTCGGTGAAGTCGCAGCCCTGGATGTTCTCGACGGACGTGTCGAGGGTGATCTGCCCGGCCTGCGGCAGGTTCGCGCCGGGGGCGGGCGCGGACGCGTTCAGCGCCGGCGTGGGGAAGACCTGGAGCCGCTTCATGGCGCCCCACTCGCCGGACACCAGCCACTGTCCGTCGGGCGACACGGAGGCGAACGAGTTGTTGAGCAACTCGCCCTGGTCCAGCGCGTGTTCGTACGTCGTGCGGGTGCCGTCCGGGGCCGTCGCCGCGAACATCTTCTCCGTCGCGTCGTCGCCGCCCTGGTACGCGTCGAAGGTGTAGCCGCCCGCCACGTCCGGGTCCCCGACGTGCGTCCAGCCCGCTATGCGCAGATCGAGCGGGACCGAGGCGAGCCCCCGCTGCACGAGCGAGCCGTCGGCGCGGCTCGCCAGGCCCTGACTGCCGGTGAGCGAGTTCACGTGGCTCGTGCCGGTCTCGGTCCAGGCGGGCGCCGCCGTGGCCGACGCGGTGCCCGCGCCGAGGGCGAGCGCACCCGTCAGCGCGGTCAGGGTCAGGAGTTGACGTCTGGTGTGCCGGTTCATGGGGGGCCTCCGCCGGTCGAAGATCAGGTCGGGGACCAGGCTGCCCTACGATCACGCCATGAGGCTGACGATTCTCGGCGGTGGCGGATTCCGGGTGCCCCTCGTGTACGGAGCGCTGCTCGCCGACCACGCGCAGGGCAGGGTTACCGAGGTCACGCTGCACGATGTCGACGCAAACCGGCTGCGGGCCATCACCGGCGTACTGAGAGAACAAGCCACCGGCGTGCCGGACGCGCCCGCCGTGCGGGCCACGACCGATCTCGACGAGGCGCTGCGCGGCGCCGACTTCGTCTTCTCGGCGATCCGGGTCGGTGGCCTCGCGGGCCGCGCCGCGGACGAACAAGTCGCCCTGGCCGAGGGTGTGTTGGGGCAGGAGACGGTCGGCGCGGGCGGCATCGCGTACGGGCTGCGCACCGTGCCCGTGGCCGTACACATCGCGCGCCGGGTCAAGGAAGTGGCCCCCGACGCCTGGGTGATCAACTTCACCAACCCGGCGGGCCTGGTCACCGAGGCCATGTCCCGGCACCTGGGCGACCGCGTCATCGGCATCTGCGACTCGCCCGTGGGCCTCGGGCGCCGCGTCGCCCGGGTGCTCGGCGCGGACCCGGCCGACGCGTGGGTCGACTACGTCGGACTCAACCACCTCGGCTGGCTGCGCGGTCTGCGGGTGCGCGGCCGCGATGAACTGCCGCGCCTGCTCGCCGACGAGAAACTGCTCGGCTCCTTCGAGGAGGGCCGCCTCTTCGGCACGGACTGGCTGCGCTCGATCGGCGCGATCCCCAACGAGTACCTGCACTACTACTACTTCAACCGCGAGACGGTGCGCGCCTACCGGGAGGCCGAGCGCACGCGCGGCGCCTTCCTCGCCGACCAGCAGTCCGCGTTCTACGCCGACCCCTCGTACCCGAGCTGGGAGCGCACCCGCGCCGAGCGCGAGGCCACGTACATGGCGCACAACCGGGAGGCCTCCGGCGCGGGCGAGCGTGACGCCGCCGACCTGGAGGACTCCGGCGGCTACGAGAAGGTGGCCCTCGCCCTGATGCGGGCCATCGCGCGCGACGAACGCGCCACCCTCATCCTCAACGTCCGCAACCGGCGCACCCTCGCGGCACTGGACGCGGACGCCGTCATCGAGGTGCCCTGTCTCGTCGATGCCAACGGCGCCCACCCGGTTGCCGTGGACCCGTTGCCGCTGCACGCCACCGGCCTGGTCACCGCCGTGAAAGCCGTGGAACGCGAGGTGCTCGCGGCGGCCGATTCGGGGTCGCGCGCCACCGCCGTGAAGGCGTTCGCGCTGCATCCTCTCGTGGACTCCGTGACAGTGGCCGACCGCCTGGTCGACGGCTACATCGGCGTGCACTCGGGACTCGCCTACCTCTCCCATGGAGGACGCCGTAAGGACGTGTAAAGGCTTGTAAAGGCGGTAGTGCTAAGGGGCGGCCTTTCGGGCCGCCCCTTTTGCGTTCTGACGTCGTGCCATCGCACGCCGCGGCGGAAGCAACTCCTCCGCAGGTGTGATGCGTTCTACAGAGAGAATCTGAGAATTTCCTCAGGAGAGTGACGCCGGAGAGTCACCATGGGCTTGACTTGGTGGGCCCCTCAACTAGGAGTACTCATGCGACCGTTCGCCCTGAAGTACGCTCGTGCCGCGCGAGACGCTGAGGTCAGCGCGGTGTACACATATGACTCCGCACTGCAGTTGAATCTGCTGCCCGACGGCGGAGTGGCCGCGCGCGACTACGCAGTGTTGCGAGAATGTGCGGCCACCACGTCCACCGCAGGATCCAAAACCCATTTCGACGACTGAACGGCCGATCGGAAATGACGGTGCTGATCCTGACGAGCGAACAGGATGTGACGGCCGACATGGCCGTCGTCGAATTGAACGCCAAGGGAATCCCGGTCCTCCGGCTCGACCCGGCCGAACTGCCCGGCGGCGTCGACCTGTCGGGGGAGTACGCGCACGGCGTGTTCCACGGTCACCTCTCCGTCGGCGGTCGCGTGGTCAGCATGGGCGGGCTGCGCTCCATCTGGGTGCGCAGACCCGGCACGCCGGGCGCACGGTCCCCGGCAGCGTCGTCCTGGCTCACGGAGGAGGCCTCGCAGGCCCTGTACGGGATGCTGCGCTGCACGGACGCGCGGTGGATGAACCATCCCGACGCCGCCCGCCGGGCACGGCACAAACCCTGGCAGTTATGGCTTGCGCGGGAGTGCGGGCTGCCCGTGCCGGCCACACTGATCACGACGTTCCCGCGGGTGGCGCGGGCCTTCGCCGAGCGCTACCCCGACCTGGTCGTCAAGCCGGTGTCCGGGGCGCACCCCGGCGACGGAGCGCTCGCCGTGCCGACGACCCGGGTGCGGCCCGGCGAGGACTACCAGGACGTGGCGCACGGGCCGACGCTGCTGCAGCGCAGGGTGCGCAGGACCGCCGACATCCGCCTCACCTGCGTCGGCGACCGGCTGTTCGCCGCGCGTTCGCGGAGCGCCACCGACGGTGCCGATGGCGTCGATGACATCGATGCCACCGGCGACATCGTGGACGTCCGCTTCGACCCCGGCGCCGGTCCCTGGCGGCCGGTGAGCGTGCCGCGGCGCGTCGCCGACGGCGTCCACGCGTATCTCGACAGGGCGCAGTTGGCGTACGGCGCCTTCGATTTCGCCGAGGACGCCGACGGCATCTGGTGGTTCCTGGAGTGCAACCAGTCCGGCCAGTTCGGTTTCGTGGAGATCGAGACCGGGCAGCCCATCGGCCGGGCCGTGGCGGAGTGGCTCGCGGGAGAGCCGCTGGGGCCGGCCGGAGCACCGCCCGGGCCCGGTCCGCTGCCGGACGGGGACCCGACATGCCCTTGATCTTTACGTGGCGGGGGTCGGCAGGGTACGAGAGGGGTGGTGCCCGATCCCGGGCACCCTGGCCGAGGGAGCCTCCGCATGACCGACGCATCGCCTGAGTGCACCACCCGGCAGGGCGCCGTGCGCGGCCGCACCGAGCGAGGGGTCACCGCGTTCCTCGGAGTGCCGTACGCGGCCGCGCCGTTCGGGCCGCGCAGGTTCGCCGCGCCCGCGCCCGCCGAACCGTGGACCGGGGTGCGCGACGCCACCACGTACGGGCCGACCGCGCCCAAGGCCCCGTACGCGCCACCCTTCGACGTGCTCATCCCCGAGACGTCCGTGCCGGGCGAGGAGTGCCTCAACCTCAACATCTGGACCCCGGAGCCGGGCCCCGGCGCGCGCCTGCCCGTCATGGTGTGGCTGCACGGCGGCTCCTTCTCCAACGGCTCCGCGAACGCCTCCGGGTACCGCGGCGACACCTTCGCCCGCGACGGCGTCGTCTTCGTCGGCGTCAACTACCGCCTGGGCACCGACGGCTTCCTGCACCTGCCGGGCGCCCCCGACAACCGCGGCCTGCTCGACCAGATCGCCGCCCTCGAGTGGGTGCGCGACAACATCGGGGCGTTCGGCGGCGACCCGGACCGCGTCACCGTCTTCGGCGAGTCGGCCGGCGCCATGGCGATCGGGCTGCTGCTCACCGAGCCGCGCGCCCGCGGTCTGTTCCGGCGGGCCGCGCTGCAGAGCGGGGCGTGCCACCACTTCGTCCGCCCCGACACGGCGCTCCGGATCGGCGAGCGGATGGCCCGCAGCCTCGGCGTCGCGCACTCGGCGCAGGCCTTCGCGGACGTGCCGCTGCCCGAACTGATCGCGGCCCAGGACGCTCTGCGCGCCGACTACGCGTCCAGGCCGGACCCGGCCGTCTGGGGCGACGCGGCCCGCAACGGCATGGTCTTCGAGCCGGTCGCCGAGCGGCTCGCCCTGCCCGGACCCGACCTCGGCGTCGACCTCCTCGTCGGCAGCAACCGCGAGGAGAACCGGCTGTTCATGGTCCCGACCGGCCGCTTCGCCACGATCACCGAGGAGCGCGCCCGCCGGGGCGCGGCGGCCTACGGCATGGACCTCGACCGGTACGCGGCCGCCCGGCCCGGCGCGAGTCCGGGGGAGCTTTTGGAAGCGATCGGCACCGACTGGTTCTACCGGATCCCCGCCGTGCGCCTGGCCGAGTCCGTCCCCGGCTCGCACGTCTACGAATTCGCCTGGCGCTCGCCGCAGTTCGACGGCGAGCTCGGCGCCTGCCACGCGATCGAGATCGGCTTCGTCTTCGACCTCCTCGACGACCCCGACTACCTCCCCCTGGTCGGCGAGAAGGGGCCGCGCGAGCTGGCCCGTACGGTCCACGCGGCGTGGGTGGCGTTCGCGTCGACCGGAGATCCGGGCTGGCCGGCCTACGACCCGGCGGGGGAGCGGACGACCATGGTGTTCGACGACGGAGCCTGCCGCGCCGAGGCGGATCCGCGGGCGGCGGAGCGGGAATTCTGGCACGACGCGCGGTGACGCTTTGGTGACTTCACGCATCGGCCGCGCACATTTTGCGCGACTGTCACTTCAGTTCCCTTTCCTTCCACCCCGGTCGTCTTGAACACTCCCCGTTGCCCCTCATCGCGGACGGACCACCACCGAAGCAACAGGAGACCCCCACACTCATGACCGAACTCAATCGGCGTCGCTTCCTCCAGATCGCCGGCGGGACCGCCGCCTTCACGGCGCTGTCCGGCTCCATCGACCGGGCCGCCGCCATCCCCGCGGCGCGCCGCAGCGGCACCGTGCAGGACATCGAGCACATCGTCGTCCTCATGCAGGAGAACCGTTCCTTCGACCACTACTTCGGGTCGATGAAGGGCGTCCGCGGCTTCGGTGACCCGCGTCCGGTGACGCTGCCCAGCGGCAAGCCGGTGTGGAACCAGTCGAGCGCGGGCAAGGAGACCCTGCCCTACCACCCGGACGCCGACGACCTGGGCATGCAGTTCATCGCCGGTCTCGACCACGACTGGGCCGGCGGGCACAGCGCCTTCAACAACGGCAAGTACGACAACTGGATCGCCGCCAAGGGCACCGGCACGATGGCGCACCTCACGCGGGGCGACATCCCGTTCCACTACGCCCTCGCCGACAAGTTCACCGTCTGCGACGACTACCACTGTTCGTTCATCGGCGCGACCGACCCGAACCGCTACTACATGCTCACCGGCCACGTCGGCAACGACGGCACCGGCGGCGGTCCGGTCCTGGGCAACGAGGAAGCGGGGTACGGCTGGACGACGTACGCCGAGCGCCTGGAGAAGGCGGGCGTCTCCTGGAAGGTGTACCAGGACATCGGCGACGGCCTGGACGCCGCGGGCGGCTGGGGCTGGATCGACGACGCGTACCGCGGCAACTACGGCGACAACTCCCTGCTGTACTTCAACAGTTATCGCAACGCCAAGCCCGGCGACCCGCTCTTCGAGAAGGCCCGCACCGGCACGAACGCCAAGGCGGGCGACGGGTACTTCGACCTGCTCAAGTCCGACGTGAAGGCCGGGAAGCTGCCGAAGATCTCCTGGATCGCGGCCCCCGAGGCGTTCTCCGAGCACCCCAACTGGCCCTCGAACTACGGTGCCTGGTACGTCTCCCAGGTCCTCGACGCCCTCACCTCCAACCCCGAGGTGTGGAGCAAGACGGCCCTGTTCATCACGTACGACGAGAACGACGGCTACTTCGACCACGTCGTGCCGCCCTACGCGCCCGCCTCGGCGAACCAGGGCCTCTCCACGGTCGACACGAAGCTCGACTACTACCCGGGCGGCAGCCGGGCCGCGGGCCCCTACGGGCTCGGCCAGCGCGTGCCGATGATCGTGGTCTCGCCGTGGTCGACGGGCGGCTATGTGTGCTCGGAGACCTTCGACCACACCTCGATCATCCGCTTCATGGAGAACCGGTTCGGGGTCAAGGAGACCAACATCTCGCCGTGGCGCCGTGCCATCTGCGGTGACCTCACGTCGGCGTTCGACTTCTCCCTCAAGGTGACCGACCCGGCCGACCTGCCCGACACCGCGGGCTTCGAGCCCCCGGACCGCGAACGGCACAGCAGCTACGTGCCGAAGCCGCCCGCGCAGGGCGCCCTGCCCAAGCAGGAGAAGGGCTCGCGGCCCAGCCGTCCGCTCGGGTACGCGCCCTACGTCGACGGCGCGCAGGATGTCGCGACCGGCAAGTACAAGCTGACGTTCAGCGGCGGCGACAAAAAGGGCGCGGCCTTCCAGGTGCGCTCCCAGAACCGCGGCGACGGCCCCTGGACCTACACGGCCGAAGCCGCCAAGTCGCTCTCCGACAGCTGGAACTCGGCCTACTCCAGCGGCAGTTACGACCTCACGGCGCACGGCCCGAACGGCTTCCTGCGCGCCTTCAAGGGCAACAACAAGGTCGCCGAGCCGGAGGTGACCGCGCGGCACGACGGCGGCACGGGCAATCTCAAGCTGACCCTGAAGAACCCGACCACCGCCGACGTCCACCTCACGGTCACCAACGCCTACGGCGGACAACCGCAGACGTACACGGTGCGCGCCGGTGCCACCGTGGCACAGACCGTCGACCTGCGTGCCACCAAGCGCTGGTACGACCTGAAGATCGTCGTCGAGGGGAACGCCGGCTATCTGCGGCGCCTTGCCGGGCACGTCGAGAACGGGCAGGCCGGCGTGAGCGACCCGCTCATCGCGACCGCCTGACAACCGCCTGAACCGTGTGCCCCTGCGCCCCTGTCACGGCAGAGGCGGAGGGGCACACATCACATTTGTTGGGTCTGGATGTGTTCATGGGGTGGCGCGATAGTGTGCCCCGGTGACGACGCAATCGAACACCCCTGCAGGTTGGTACCCGGACCCCCAGGGGGCTCCCCAGGCGCTGCGGTGGTGGGACGGTTCCCAGTGGACCGAGCACACGCACGCGCAGGGGCAGGCCCAGGCGCCCGCCGCGGGGCAGGTGCCGCAGCAGCAGCCGCAGGCCGCTCAGCCGGTGCAGCAACAGCAGCCCGCCCAGGGGCAGTTCGCCGGATACGGACAGCAGCAGCAACAGCAGCAGCAGCCCTACGGTTCCCAGGTGCAGCAGAACGCGGACGTGGGCCGCGTGCAGCGTCAGGTGCAGCAGCAGGCCGGGGTCGCGCCGGCCGGGCAGGGTGGCGGCTCGCTGTTCACCGAGCCGGTCCTGGTGGTGAACCAGAAGGCCAAGCTGATCGAGATGACCAACGAGTACACGGTCATGGACCAGCACGGCAACCAGCTCGGCTCGGTCACCGAGATCGGCCAGAGCAGCCTGAAGAAGGCGCTGCGCTTCGTCTCAAGCGTCGACCAGTTCATGACCCACAAGCTGGAGATCCGGGACGCGTACGGGCAGCCGCAGCTGGTGCTCACCCGCCCCGCGAAGATCATGAAGTCGCGGGTCGTCGTGGAGCGCCCGGACGGTTCGCCGGTCGGTGAGATCGTCCAGCAGAACATGATCGGCAAGATCAACTTCGCGATGAACGTGAACGGCCAGCAGGTCGGAGCGATCAAGGCGGAGAACTGGCGGGCCTGGAACTTCGCGATCGTCGACCACGCGGACCAGGAGGTCGCCCGCATCACGAAGACGTGGGAGGGACTCGCCAAGACGATGTTCACGACCGCGGACAACTACGTGCTGCAGATCCACTTCCAGCTGCCCGAGCCGCTGCTCAGCCTCGTCGTGGCGACGGCCCTGACGGTGGACACCGCGCTGAAGCAGGACTCGCGCGGCTTCGGGTGAGCGAACGCCCGCCGGGCCTCAGGAAGCGCGCAGGGTGAGCGGTTCGGAGTCGGGCTGAGCCGGCAGGGTCGGCAGGGATGAGAGAGGCGCCAGGGACGGCAGCGTCACCACGGTGGCCTGCGTCCCTGCGGGCGGCGCGGGACGCGCACTACGGGTCAGCAGGAGCACCCCGCGCGCCGCCAGTACCGCGCCGGCGCCGGCGAGAACGATCCCCGCGACCCCGCCCTGCAGCCGCTCGCCCAGCAGTGACAGGCCGATGACCGCGGCGGCCACCGGGTTCGCCAGGGTCACCATCGCGAGCGGCGCGCCGAGCCCGCCGCGGTACGCGGTCTGGGAGAGCAGCAGACCGCCCGCGGCGAACGCCGCGACGAGCAGCGCCACCACGATCACCTGCGGGGCGAGCAGCGGGCCCGAGCGGTCCGTCGCCGCGACGGTCACGGTCTGGGTGAGTGCGGAGGCGACGCCCGACGCGAGTCCGGACGCGGTCGCGTGCCGCAGGCCCGGCTTCGCGCCGCGCCGCGAGAGGACGCCGATGAACGCCGCCGTGGCCGCCGCCACCGCGAGCGCCTCGGGCAGCGAGAGCGTGTCGTCGGGTGCGGGACCCGACGCCGTGACGAGCAGCGCGCCCAGGCCGGCCAGGGTCAGGGCCGTGCCCCGCCACTCGCCCGCCGTGACGTGCCGTCCGGCGATCCGGGCGCCCAGCGGCACGGCCGCGACGAGCGTGAGCGCGCCGAGCGGCTGGACCAGGGTGAGCGGCCCGTACTTGAGGGCGGCGACGTGCAGCAGCGCGGCCCCGGCGTTGAGGACGACCGACCACCACCAGGAGCCCGTGCCGAGCAGCCGCAACAGGCCCGCTCCGGCGCCGGCGGTGCGGGCGGCGAGCCGTTCCTGGGCCACCGCCGCGGCGGCGTAGGCCACCGCGGAGACGAGGGAGAGCGCGACGGCGAGCAGGGTGGCGCTCATCGGCCGGCCCCGGTCGTGACGAGCTGCGGGGCGGTCGCCGCCGAGGTGGACCCGGGTGTCGGGGAGACCCGCAGCGGTATACGCAGCGGCGGCGGCTGCTTCAGTACGTCCGCGGCGGACAGCGAGTCCGGGGGCGTGCGGAACGCGGTGGCGGGCCGCCAGGGCGCGGGCTCCAGTGCGGCGCGCGCCCGGCCGGCGGCCGGGGTGGCCGTGGTCGCAGGGGCGGGCAGCAGATGGCGGCGGATCGCGGCAGGACCGCCGACGGTGTGCGGCATCCGGACCAGCGCGAGGGCGATGCCGAGCAGCGCCGTCGCCACGATCGCGTCGAGCCAGTAGTGGTTGGCGGTGCCGACGACCACGAGCAGCGTGAGCAGCGGGTGCAGCAGCCACAGCCAGCGCCAGCGCGACTTCGTGGCGACGATCAGGCCGATCGCGACCATCAGGGCCCAGCCGAAGTGCAGCGACGGCATGGCCGCGAACTGGTTGGCCATGGTGTCGGTGGCCGGCTTCGCGGCGTACACCGAGGGCCCGTAGACCTGGGCGGTGTCGACGAGGTGGGCCGCCGCCAGCATCCGCGGCGGCGCCAGCGGGAAGCCGAGGTGCAGTGCGAGCGCCGCGGCCGTCAGCGCGGCGAGCACGCGCCGCGTCCACACGTAGTGGCGCGGGCGGCGCAGGTACAGGAAGGCCAGCGTGGCGAGCGTGGCGGGGAAGTGCACGGTCGCGTAATAGGTGTTCGCGATGTGCACCAGCGCGTCGCCGTGCAGCAGGGCGCTCTGGATCGCGCCCTCGCCCGGCAGGTGCGCGACGCGCTCGAAGCGCCACACGTCGCCCGCGTTGCGGAACGCCTCGGCGGTGTGGCCGTTGGCCAGCTGTCGGCCGAACTTGTAGATGAGGAAGAGTCCTACGACCAGCAGGAGCTCGCGGACCAGGGGCGGTCGGGCAGATCGGCTGTCCGGCTCCGGTTCGGCAGGCTCGGTAAGGGAATCCATCCCCCGGCCCCTTTTCGTGACGACTGGGTGGTACGTGGTGGTTCAGGTGCGCTTGTGGCGCGTGTGGTGAATGCGGCCCCGAACCGCACTCATCGATACGACAGTGTACCGATACGCCAGTGTACCGAAACGCGGCCGTACCGGTACACTGGCGTATCGATAGAGAGTGTGATCTCATCGACACGAACCGCAGAGCGAGGAGTGGAGCCATGGAGACGCGAGAACAGGCCACCGCGACAGCGACCGTGCCGCCCGCCTCGCGCCGCTCCAAGATCACCCCCGAGCGCGCCCAGGAGTTCTACGACGCGGTCCTCGACCAGCTCCGCAGGAACGGGTACGACGCCCTGACCATGGAGGGTGTGGCGGCCCAGGCCTGCTGCAGCAAGTCCACGCTGTACCGCCAGTGGAAGACGAAGCCGCAGCTCGTCGCCGCCGCGCTGCGGGCCGGACGCTGTACGAAATTCTCCGCGTCCGACACGGGCAGCCTCGCGGGCGACCTCGTCGCCGCCGCACGCAACGCGGCGGGGCAGGCGCTGCCGGACACGGCTCTGCTGCAGGCTCTCGGGCACGCGGTGCGCCAGGACGGCGAGCTGCGGGGTGCGCTGCGCGAAGCGCTGGTCGAGCCGGAGCTCATGTCGATCGACGTGATGATCGAGCGGGCCGTGGCGCGTGGCGAGATCGCCGCCGACCACCCCGCACTGCCCTACCTGGCCGCGCAGCTCTTCGGAGTCATGCGCAGCCGTCCCTTCCTGGAAGGGCGCGACGCCGACGCCGACTATCTGGTCGGCTTCGTCGAGTGTGTCCTGATCCCAGGACTCGGCCTGACCGTTTCGGATCGGGCCACCTGAACGGGAGGCCGCCGGTCGCAGAGATGACCGACCGGTGGTCTGCCCGCGCCGCACCGTGGGGACGGGGGCGGCGCGCACCCCCGGGCCGGGCGGGTTCCTCCTTGAGCGGAGGGGCACCCGCCCGGCCCCAGGTCTGCAGGGCCCGGGCGGTCACGCCGGGCCGGTCGTCAAAGACCGGCTCTCGGGCCGTGACTCAGACGTCCTGGCCGCTGCCGCCCGTGCCACCGGTGACCGAGGCCTTCTTGATGCCCTTGACGATCTTGTCGATCGCCGTGTTGTCCGGTCCCGCGGCCTTCTCCTTGCTGCTGCGCGGTATGTCGACGCCGATGCGGACCACGACGAGCGTCTTGGGGTCGGTCGGCGAGGGGAACGCGACCGACTCCACCCAGGCGTCGATCTTCGACTTGGTGTCCACGTTCCAGCGGACCCGGTAGCCCTGCTCCCCGGCGACCGTGACCTTCTCGGACAGCAGCTCGTCGTGCTGGACGATGCCGCCGTAGACCTTGCCGCCGTAGGACGCCTTCGCGTTCTTGAGGATGTCCTCCTTCGCCGCCGTCTCCGCCGTCGTCCCGTCGAGCTTGAGGCTCTTCGCGGACGAGACGGAGGCGCCGCCCTTCACGCAGCTCTGCTCCACGTCGTCGGGGCATTTGTACGTGCCCGTCTGCACGCCGGCGCCGCCCGCGCCGTCGGAGCCCGTCCACTTGTCGAGGACCGGCAGCGCGACCCCGTTCACTATGTCGGTGGCGAAACCCTCGTCGAGCGGGGCCCGCGGTGAACCGGGGGCCTCGGGTGAGCGGCTGCCGCCGCCCCCGCCGCTTTCGCCGCCCGGACCGCCGGGGCCCTGGGGCTCCTTGGGCTGCCGCGACTCGGCGCCGACCCTGCCGCTCTTGCCGCCGTCGTCGGACGTCAGCGCGAAGACCCCTCCGACGATGCCGGCGAGCACGACCACCGCGACCCCGGCCGCGATCGCGATCCGCGTCCGATTGCGCGGCTTCGGCGGCAACTGGCCGGGATATGCCGGATAGTTGCTGTATGCCGGAATGGTCCCGGGCGCGGTC
The DNA here is from genome assembly GCF_044765445.1 of Streptomyces sp. NPDC102467. Lineage (NCBI taxonomy): Bacteria > Bacillati > Actinomycetota > Actinomycetes > Kitasatosporales > Streptomycetaceae > Streptomyces > Streptomyces sp. NPDC102467. Next base: position 25,686 of record NZ_JBIWKA010000019.1, read on the forward strand.
GGCTGCTGCGCCAGCGGCGCGGGACCCGGCGCGGCCGCCCCCGGCGGGAACGGCGGCGGGGTGGTGGCGGGCCGGGTCTGATCCGTCCAGCGGCTGCCGTCCCACCAGCGTTCGGTGCGCGGGCCGTCGGGGACCTGGCCAGGATCGGGGTACCAGGCTGCGGGAGTCTGCGACGTCATGGACGGAACAGTATGAGGCGCGCCTGAAAAGGGGATGAGAGGGTCCGTGTTGCGGTCGGGATCGCTGCCGCGATCGTTATGGATCGAGCCGCACGGACCCGCCGGGCGCCCAGGTCCGGCCAAATGTCATCGGCTCCGCCCGACCCCCGACCATGGCACCGCGCGGCCCACTACTCTCGTGACCAGGACATCGATCGATCGGTCGACGTGCATGACACCGGGAGGGTGCGGGATGACTCAGGGACGGCACACCGACGCCGCCTCCTTTGGCCCGCCGCTGTGGGAGCGGGAGTCCGAACTGGACGTGGCGGTGCGGGCGTTGGACGACCTGTGCGGTGACGCCGCGTCGTCGGGCAGCCTCGTCGTGTACAAGGGCGAGGCGGGCATCGGCAAGACCGCCCTGCTCGGCTGTCTTCGCGAGATAGCGGCGGGCCGGGCCACCGTATGGTCCGCCCGGGGCGGCGAGACGGTCACCTCCGTCCCCTTCAACGTCGTACGCCAACTCCTGCAGCCCACCCTGCTCGCGCTCTCCGACGAGGAGACCCGCGAGTACTTCGGTGACTGGTACGACATCGCGGGCCCCGCCCTCGGCATAGCCGAGCCCACCGGACGGCAGGCCGACCCGCAGGGTGTGCGCGACGGTCTCGTTGCCGCAGTCTCCCGACTGGCCCGCCTGTACTGGCCGTTGGTGATCCTCATAGACGACGCGCAATGGGCCGACCTGGAGACCCTGGAGTGGCTGGCCGCCTTCGCCGAGCGCCTCGACGACCTGCCGGTGCTCGTCGTCGTCGCCCAGCGCGACCCCGAGGAGGAGGCCGCAGCCGTCTGTCTGGACGCGGTGGCCGCCGCCGCCAGACCCGGCACCCACAGACTGCGTGCCCTGACCCCCGACGCCACCGCGGGCCTCACCCGTGCCACGCTCGGCGACCACGCCGACGACCCGTTCTGCCGCGAGGTCTGGGCCGTCACCGGCGGAAACCCGTACGACACCGTCGAGTTGCTCGCCAAGGTGCAGGACAGCGATCTGCACCCCGAGGAGGACTCGGCCGCCGAACTGCGTGCGCTGAACAAGTCGGCGCGCGGCCGCGGACTCGTCGCCCGCCTCGAAGGCCTCGGCATCGAGGCGACCAAGTTCGCCTGGGCCGCCGCCATCCTCGGCACCCGGATCAACCCCGGACTCGCCGCGCTGCTCGCCGGTCTCAACCCGGAGCAGGCCGGCCGCTGCGCCGAGCGGCTGAGCGCCGCCCGCATCCTGACCGAGAGCCTGTACGGCGGCGAGGCCGCCCTGGAGTTCGTGCACCCGCTGATCGCGTCCGCCGTCTACGACGCCATCCCGGCGGCCACCCGCACCGCCATGCACGGCCAGGCCGCCTGGGCCGTCACCGCGTCCGGCCGCGGGCCCGCCGCGGCCTCCCGCCACCTGCTCGAAGTGCACCCGGACGACGACCCGGAGCTCGTCGAGCAGATGCGCGCCGCCGCCCGCGAGCACCTGGCCGTCGGCGCGCCCGACGCCGCCAGGCGCTGTCTGGAGCGCGCCCTGCAAGAACCGCCGCTGCCGGACGTCCGGTCCCATCTGCTCTACGAGTTGGGCTGCGCCACGCTGCTCACCTCGCCCGTCACCACCATCAAGCACCTGGACGCCGCGCTCGACACGGCATCAGGACTCGTCGGCCACCTGCGCGTCGACGCGGTGTGCCGGCTGTCCCAGGCGCTGGTCCACAACGACCAGCTGGAGGAGGCGCTGCGGCTCATCGACGGCGAGAGCGACCGCCTCGATCCCGGCCCCGCCCGCATGCGCCTGCAAGCCGTCCACTTCATGTGGGAGGGCATCCACGCGGGCGAGGAGGACTCCCCGGGCCGCTCGCGGCGGCTGGCCAGGATCGCCGACCAGCTCGCGGGCCGGGACAACTCCGAGCGCGTTCTGCTGATCCTGCGCGCGTTCGACGCCATGACCCGCGGGGAGAACGCGGAGGAGGTCGTCGAGCGCTGCGACCGCGCCCTGGTCAACGGCCGGCTCGCGCCCGGGCTCGGCTGGCTCGACCCCGAGTGGGGCTTCGAGGTCCTCGCCATGCTCGGCGCCGCGTATCTCTTCGCCGACCGGCTCGACCGCGCCGAGAGCCTGTTCACCGGGGCCGTCCGCGAGTACGAGTCGGCCGGCTGGAGCGGCGGTCACCTCGCCATCGCGCACGCCTTCGTCGGCTACGTGCACCGCAGGCGCGGCCGGCTCACCGACGCCGAGGCGTTCCTGCGCGAGTCGCTGCGCCTCGCCGACCGCGTCGGACGCGGGCTGCCGATGCACTGGGACGCGGCGTGCATGCTCATCGACACGCTGCTCGCCCGCGGCAAGGCGGACGAGGCGCAGGCGATCGCCGACCGCTACTCGTTCGGCCCGCCCTACCCCTCCACGATCGTGCTCCCCGACGCCCATTCGGTCCGCGGCCGCCTGCTCCTCGCGACCGGCCGGGTGGAGGAGGGGGTCAACGAGCTGGAGACCGCCGCCAAGTCCGCCATCGCCCGCGGCGGACACAACACGATCATGGCGCCGTGGGCCTGCGACCTGGCCCGCGCCCTCGCCCCCAGCGACCCGCACCGCGCCGCCGAACTGGTCGCGGAGGCCCGCGTCCAGGCCGAGCGCTTCGGCACGGACACGGCGATCGGCGAAGCGCTGCGCTGCGCGGCGGCGTTGGAGACGGGGCAGAAGCAACTCACCCTGTACGCCAAGGCGGTCACCTACCTCGAAGCCTCGCCCTGCGCCTACGAGCACGCCCTCGCCCGCGTCGAGTACGGTACGGCGGCCCGCTCCCTGTCCGAACTCAACCGCGGTCTCACCCTGGCCCGTTCCTGTGGCGCGGACGGTCTCGCGGCGCGCGCCCGTGAGGTTCTGGAGACGGGGCGCGGCCTGCGTTAGCTCTCCTCCTCGGCGAGTACGCGCCGGGCCACGGCGAACGCGGAGTTGGCGGCGGGTACGCCCACGTACACGGCGCACTGCTGCAGTACCGCGCCGATCTCGTCGGGGGTCAGGCCGTTGCGGCGGGCCGCCCGTACGTGCATGGCCAGTTCGTCGAGGTGCCCGTGGGCGACGAGCGCGGTAAGGGTCACCATGCTGCGCTCGCGCCGCGACAAGGTCGGGTCGGTCCAGATCTCGCCCCACGCGTAGCGGGAGATGAAGTCCTGGAACCGGGCCGTGAACGGCGTCTGCTGCCCCTGCGCCCGGTCCACGTGCGCGTCGCCGAGCACCTCACGGCGCACCTCCATGCCGCGCGGGGCGCCCTGCCCGAAGTGCGTGCGCAGCAGCCCGAGCACCGCCTCCGGCCGTTCGGCGACGGCCAGATGGGAGGCCCCGGCCAGCTCGGCGAGTTCGGCGTCCGGCACCGCGTCGGCGATCTCCCGCAGGTGCGCGGGCGGTGTGGCGGGGTCCTCGCGCCCGGCGACCAGCAGCGTCGCAACGGTGATCTCGCCGAGCCGGTCGCGCAGGTCGAAGGCGGCGAGCGCGTCGCAGCACGCGGCGTACGCCCCCGGGTCGGCGTCCCGGTTGTCCCGCACAAGGCGCGGGATCGTGAAGCCGGGCGTGAACCACCGGGTGGGTGCCGTCTCGGCGACGCCGCCGGTCCCCTCCTCGCGCACCAGCGCGGCCCGCTCCCGCCAGGGCGCGGCGCCACCGAAATGGGCGGAGGAGCACAGGACGGCGAGACGGGTGAGCCGCTCCGGGTGGTGCACGGCGAGATGCAATCCGACCGCGCCGCCCAGCGAGACACCCGCGTAGCCGAACCGCTCGATGCCCAGCGAGTCGGCGAGGGCGAGGACCAGCCCGGCGAGGTCCGCCACGGTGGCCCCCTCGGAGACCAGCCCGGCATCGGACCCGCCGTGCCCCGGCAGATCCCAGCGCACGACGCGGTGAGCACTCGACAACTCGGGCGCGACCTGGTCCCAGAGGGCCAGCGACGTCCCGAGCGAGGGCCCGAGAAGCAGCGGGGGAGCGGAGGGCGAGCCCTCGGTGCGGTGGTGGAGGAGGGGGGAGGGCGTCATGGGCGGGCTCCAGGTGGGGTGCGGGGGAGTCGGGGCGACGGGTCGGGCTCCGGTCCGTGTGCTCGGTCGACGGCGGTGTGGGAAGTCGGTGGCGGGCCGGGGCCGGTCCGTGGGTGGTTGCTGCCGTCGGGCCGGCTCAGGGCGTCGAGGCGGGGGCACAGCCGCCGCGGTGCCTCCGGTCAGCGGCAGCGTCTGGGCGGGGCACGACCGCCGCGTGGTGCCTCCGGTCAGCGGCGGGTCAGCGCGCGGTCCACGAGGTGGCCCGCCGCCCCGGTGTACCGCTCCGGGTCCGTCAGTTCGGTCAGGTCCATGGAGGCCAGCTCCGGTTCCGCGCCGAGTACGTCGGTCAGGGTGCGGCCCTCGGAGGTGGCGCGGCGTGTCGCCTCGCCGAGCAACTCCTTGGCCCGCCCGCGCCCGAGCACCGCGGCCAGCTCCGCCGACAGCCGCTCCGAGACGATCGCCCCGCCGGTCAGCGCCAGGTGCTCGCGCATGACGTCAGGGCGGACCACCAGGCCGTCGACCAGCTCGGCGGCGTTGCGTGCCGCCCCGCCGACCAGCCGCAGCAGCTCCCGCAGCGTGGCCCATTCGGCGTGCCAGGCCCCGGCCGGCCGCTCGTCCTCCGCGGCCAGCGATCCGTACAGCGTCGCCGCGAGGCCGGGCGCGCGGCGGGCCGCGGCGGCGATCAGCGTGGCGCGCACCGGGTTGGCCTTGTGCGGCATCGCGGACGAACCGCCCCCGGCGCCCTCCGCCAGCTCCCCGATCTCGGTCCGGGAGAGGGTCAGGACGTCGACGGCCAGTTTCCCGAGCGCCCCGGCGGCGAACACCGCTGCCCCGGCCAGATCCGCCACCGGCGTCCGCAGTACATGCCAGGGCAACTCCGGTTCAGCCAGGCCGAGTTCTCGCGCGTAGGCCGACACCAGCGCCGGCGGATCGCTCGCCCCGTACGCCGCGAATGCCGCCAACGTCCCTGCCGCGCCGCCCAGTTGCACCGGAAGCGCCGCCCGGACGGACCGCAGCCGGTCCCGCGCGTCGAGGACCAGCGACCGCCACCCGGCCGCCTTCAGGCCGAACGTCGTCGGCACGGCATGCTGCGTGAGCGTGCGCCCCGGCATGACGGTGTCCCGGTGCGCGGCCGCGAGCCGCTCCAACTCGCCCTGTGTGGAGTCGAGTTCAGACAGGGTCACGTCCAGCGTGCGTACTGCCATCAGCATCAACGCCGAGTCCAGCACGTCCTGGCTGGTCGCGCCCCGGTGCACGTACGGCCCGTACTCGGTGGGAACGGCCGCCGTCAGATCGGCGACCAGCGGGATCACCGGATTGCCCCCCGCGCGGGCCCGCCGGGCAAGATCACGCAGGTCGAAGGAGGCCGCCACCGCGACCGCCGTCACGGCGTCGGCCGCGTCGGCGGGCGCGAGCCCGAGCGCCGCCTGGGCCCGCGTCAGACCCGCCTCCGCGTCCAACAGGGCCTGCAGAAAGGCCTCTTCGGACGTGCTGCGCTCGGCGGGCGCGTCCTCGGTGCCGGGGTCGAACAAGCTCACGTGAACTCCAGGAAGACCGTCTCGCCCTCGCCCTGAAGGCGGATGTCGAAACGGTACGTGCCGTCTGCCTGCTCCCGCGCGACCAGCGTGTCGCGCCGCGCGGGCTCGACCCGCGACAACAGCGGGTCGGCGGCGAGGGCCGGGTCGTCGCCGGGCAGGTAGATCCGGGTGAAGAGATGGACGAGCAGGCCGCGCGCGAACACACAGAGGCTGAGGTACGGGGCGCTGTCGCCCCGCGCGCCGGGCCGCAGCGTACGCACGTACCAGTGGCCGTTCGCGTCGGTCTGGACGCGGCCCCAGCCGGTGAACTCCACGCCGTTGCGCCCGAGATAGCCGCCGCTCGCCGGGTCGCGCCGGATCGAGCCGTCGACCCGCGACACTCTGCCCTCGGGGTCGGCGCCCCACACCTCGACGAAGGCGTCGGGCAGCGGATCGCCCGCGCCGTCGTACACGTACCCCTGCACGGTGACGGTGTCCGGGTGCCCGACGGGCGCGATGTCGCCGCCGCCGGGGAACGGCAGGGCGTACCCGTAGAACGGGCCGACCGTGTGCGACGGGGTCGGCAGCGCGTTCCCGGGGCTGCTCGTGTCGATCTTCGTCATGGCTGCTCAGCGCCCTTCTTCTATCCAGGTGGCGGACGGTCCGTCGAGCACGATGTCCCAGTGGTAGCCCATCGAGAACTCCGGCACGGAGAGGCTGTGGTCGTACGTCGCGACCAGGCGCTGCCGGGCGGCGTCGTCGGTGACGGACTGGATGATCGGGTCGTACGGGAACAGCGGGTCGCTCGGGAAGTACATCTGCGTCACGAGCCGCTGGGTGAACGCCGAGCCGAACATCGAGAAGTGGATGTGCGCCGGGCGCCAGGCGTTGACGTGCTGACCCCACGGGTAGGGCCCCGGCTGGATCGTGGTGAAGCGGTAACGGCCCTCGGAATCGGTCAACGTCCGCCCCACCCCGGTGAAGTTGGGGTCGAGCGGGGCATCGTGCTGCTCGCGCTGATGGGCGTAGCGGCCGGCCGAGTTGGCCTGCCAGATCTCGACGAGCTGGCCGCGCACCGCGCGCCCGGCCCGGTCGAGGAGGCGGCCCGAGACGGTGATCCGCTCGCCGACGGGCTCGCCGACGTGCTGCTTGGTGAGGTCGTTGTCGAGCCCGGTGATGTCCCGTTCGCCGAAGGCGGGCGAGGCGAGCTCCACGAGCTCCGGGTCCTTCGACACGTCGATGTTGATCGGCGGCTGCACCGGGTGGCGCAGCACGGACGAGCGGTACGGGGCGTAGTCGCGGCGCGGGTGGTGCTCGACGGGCGCCCCGCCGGCGATCCGCTTCTCGTACGCGGAGTGCGCGGCCGCCATCTCCGCGTCGATGTCGTGCTGGGTGAGAACCATGTCGAGACCCGTCTCATCTCTAGGAACTGCTCAGGATCTATTCAAGATCGCTCAGGAATTACTCAGGGCACTGAGTATTTGTCGAGAGGGCCTCACGGTGCCACCGGCCATGTTGGCCGTCAAGGGTCTAACATCGCTCAGTACACGTACGTAAAGTGAGCAGAGCGGAGGACCGTGATGGCCGCGGTGGACCTGACCACCCACCCCGGGCACCTCGCCCGGCGACTCCAGCAGGCGCACTACCTGCTGTGGAACACGATGGTCTCGGAGGAGATCACGTCACCGCAGTTCGCGGTCCTCAACACCCTCGTGGCCGAACCGGGCCTCGATCAGCGCACGGTCGGGGAGCGGGTGGGCCTCGACCGGTCCACGATCGCCGAGGTGGTCAGCCGTCTCACCCGGCGGGACCTGGTCGACAAGACGCGGGACCCGGAGGACGGCCGTCGCTGGCTGCTGCGGCTGACACCGGAGGGCCTGCGCACGCACAAGAAGCTGACCGTGCGGACCGCGCGGATGAACCAGATCTTTCTGGCGCCCCTGAGCGGCGAGGAGCAGGCCGTCTTCTTCGACCTGATCCAGCGGGTCGCCGACGCGGCGGAGGGCCTGCGCCACCCGGCGGAGCCGTTCGCGAGCCCCGGGGTCTGACAGAGAGGCGTACTGCTTCTGGCAGGAGGCCTACTTCTTCGCGAACACCACCCACACCTGCCCCGGTGCGAACGGCAGCGGCCGCCCGTCCACCGTGAACGCGGTGCTGTTCCCGGCACCCGGCCGCTGCCACGTCGCGTCGTACGCCCGCCCGTCGCGCAGCACCACGGCCTGCCCGGAGCCGACGGTGCGGGACAGCGGTGTCATATTGCCGAGCTTGTCGTGGAAGCGGGACTGCTGCACGTCGACGTACTGCACGACGACCGTCGCCGCGGCGAGCCGGGTCCCGTCCGCTGTCACGGCCGCGCTGCCGTCCATGCTCACCAGCCAACGCCTTTTCGGCGCGGACCAGTTGAAGGTGAAGCGGGCCGAGGGGAAGCGCACCGTGCGCTCCGTCTCGGGCCGCCCGCCCGCAGGCACCCGCGCGGCGAACCGGAAGCCGGCCGCCGCCCCCGCGCTCGCCCCCGGCGCCGTCCGGCCCAACTTCGCGGGCCGTAGAAAAAGGTTGTGCGGAGCGGGCTTTTCATTGCTCCGGAAGTACGCCCCGTGGTCCTTGCCCTGCGGGATCGCGCGCAGCGGCGCCGCGTCGATCAGCGTCTGCACTCCGGCCTGGGCGCCCGAGTACGCGAGCGTCGGCTGTTCGAACTGCGCGAGCAGCTCCAGGTCGGTCTCCCGCGCGCTGCGCACCGGCCCCACGACGTCCGGGAGCCGCGAGCCGAACACCGCCATCAGCCGGCTGAGCCCGCCCTCGACCTGTTCGGCGTACACGATGTCGGCGTCCTGAACGCCGGTCTGCGGCCGCGCGGCGCCCACATTGTCGATCTTCACGGCGAGCAGGCCGGTGCCGCGCGCCGGAGCGGAGTCGGCCCCGCCGGTCGGCTCGCAGGCCGCCGCGGCCACCGCGAGCGCACCGACGAGGAATCCACGCCTCCGTAGCCCGTTCGTCTCCACGGCACCTCCCTACCCGCCCGGAGGGCGCTCCACGTCCGGCCTGTTCAGCGCAGTACGTCTGCCAGGTCGAACTTCATCGGCTCGTCCAACTGCGCGTACGTACAGCTCTCGGGTTCCCGGTCCGGGCGCCAGCGGCGAAAGCGCGCGGTGTGCCGGAAGCGTGCCCCGTTCTCCATGTGCTCGTACGCCACCTCGGCCACCAGCTCCGGGCGCAGCGCCACCCATGACAGGTCCTTCTTACCAGTCCAGCGGCTGGGCGCGCCCGGCATCCGGGAAGCCTCGTGCGCCGCGTCGTCCGTCCACGCCGCCCAGGGGTGATCCCCGGCGGAGTCCATGCGCAGCGGCTCCAGCTCGGCGATCAGCTCCGTGCGCCGCTTCATCGTGAACGCCGCGCAGACCCCGACGTGCTGCAGGGTGCCGGCGTCGTCGTACAGGCCGAGCAGGAGCGAGCCGACGACGGGGCCGCTCTTGTGGAAGCGGTACCCGGCGACCACGCAGTCCGCCGTCCGCTCGTGCTTGACCTTGATCATGAGGCGTTCGTTCTGCCGGTAGCGCAGGTCGAGCGGTTTGGCCACGATGCCGTCCAGACCCGCGCCCTCGTACTTCTCGAACCAGCGCTCGGCGAGCCCGGCGTCGGTCGTCGCGGGCGCCACGTGGACCGGCGCCGGGACGTCCGCGAGGGCCTCCTCCAGGCGCCGCCTGCGCTCGGTCAGCGGCGCGTCGAGCAGGGGCTCATCGCCGAGGGCCAGCACGTCGAACGCCACGAACGACGCCGGGGTGCGCTCCGCCAGGGTCTTCACACGGGACGCGGCCGGGTGGATCCGCTCGGTGAGCGCGTCGAAGTCGAGCCGTCCGTCGCGGGCGATGACGATCTCCCCGTCCAGCACGCAGCGCTCCGGAAGCCGCTCGGCGAGAGCCGCCACCAGTTCGGGAAAGTACCTGGTCAGCGACTTGGTGGAGCGGCTGGCGAGCTCGATCTCGGCGCCGTCCCTGAAGACGATCGCCCGGAAGCCGTCCCACTTCGCCTCGTAGTGCATCCCGGCGGGGATCCGGGCGGCGGACTTGGCGAGCATCGGGCGGACCGGCGGCAGCACGGGAAGATCCATGCACTGATTCTGTCGCTTATGCATGCTCATCGCCCGGTATGCGCGGTTCGTTCCTTCGGCCTAGCGTGGCCCCATGGGCAGCAAGGGCGCGGCAGTGGAACTGGAAGCGGGCGGGCGGACGGTGCGTCTGTCCAGCCCCGACAAGGTGTACTTCCCCGAGGGTGGCCCGTCCGGGTACACCAAGCTGGACGTCGCGCAGTACTTCCTGTCCGTGGGCGACGGCATCCTGCGCGCGCTCCGCGACCGCCCCACGACCCTGGAGCGCTACCCCGAAGGCGCCACCGGCGAGTCCTTCTTCCAGAAGCGGGCCCCCAAGAACCTCCCCGACTGGACCCCCACCGCCACCATCGGCTTCCCCTCCGGCCGCACCGCCGACGAGATGTGCCCCACCGAGGTCGGCGCCGTGCTCTGGGCCGCCCAGTACGGCACCCTCACGTTCCACCCGTGGCCGGTGCGGCGCGCCGACCTCGACCACCCCGACGAACTCCGCATCGACCTCGACCCGCAACCCGGCACCGACTACGCCGACGCGGTGCGCGCCGCCCGCGAACTCCGCGCCGTACTCGACGAGTTCGGCGGTCTGCGCGGCTGGCCAAAGACCTCGGGCGGCCGCGGCCTGCACGTCTTCGTGCCCATCGAACCGCGCTGGACCTTCACTCAGGTCCGCCGCGCCGCCATCGCCTGCGGCCGTGAACTGGAGCGCCGCATGCCGGAGTCCGTCACCACGGCCTGGTGGAAGGAAGAGCGCGGCGAGCGCATCTTCTTCGACTACAACCAGACGGCCCGCGACCGCACCATCGCCTCCGCCTACTCGGTCCGCGCCCGCCCGCACGCGCCCGTCTCCGCCCCGCTCACCTGGGACGAACTGGGCGACGCCGAGCCCCGCGACTTCGACATCGCGACGATGCCCGGGCGGTTCGCCGAGGTGGGCGACCTGCACGCGGGCATGGACGACGAGCACCATTCGCTCGACGCGCTCCTCGAACTGGCCGACCAGGACGAGCGGGACCGGGGTCACGCCGACCTGCCGTACCCGCCCGAGTACCCCAAGATGCCGGGTGAGCCCCCACGCGTACAGCCGAGCCGGGCCAGACACAAGGCCTGACCCGGCTCGACTCATGTACGCGAACTCACCTACGGACTAAGGGAGTTCCTTCACGCGGACGTCCCGGTACGAGATGACATCCGACGTGCTGTGCACCTGGAGCCCGATGTAGCCGGAGGAGTAACGCCGGCCGTCCGTGCCCGGGTCGTCCGACCGCGGCGGCTCGAAGACCTGGCCGCCGGTGTTGTCGAACTCGTTGATCAGCACACCGTTGCGGTAGATCGAGAAGTGCTGGTCCACCACCTTGATCTCGTAATCGTTCCACGTGCCCTTCTGGGTGACGCCCGCGCCCGCGAGGCCGACCCGGTCGAAGCCGTAGACCGAACCGGTCTTGTACATGTCCCCATCGGGCTTGTCGAGGGCCTGTATCTCATGCCCGTACTTGATGGCGACCCACTCCGGGTTCGGCTCCTCGGCGTTGCCGTGCACCCACGGGAAGCGCACGAACACACCGCCGTTGGCGTTACCGGTGCCCGGGGCGTCGTCGCGCCACTGGAGCTTCAGCGAGTAGTTCGCGTACTTGCGCTGCGGGAACCAGAGCATGCCCATGCCGTCCACCGACGTGTCGCTGGTGATCGACCCGTCGGCGTTCAGGTTGAACTTGCCACCGCCGACCTGCTCCCACTTGGCGAACTGGGCCTGCGTGCCGTCCAGGATCTTGGTGTAGCCGTCGGTCTGGCCCGGCTTGCCGATCGCGGACTGCTTCGCCGCCTTGTTGATCTTGTTGTACTCGCGCTGGTCGACGACGCCTTCCTTGAGGAGCTTGTCGGTGACCGTCTTCACGTGCTTGACGAAGAGCGCGTGCGACGTCCACTCCTTCTCGTCCTCGATCAACTCACCTATGCGGCACCGGTTGTTGGTGACGCGGTTCGGGATGCCCGTGTCGGTCGTGCCCACGAACACCGTTGTCCGCTCGTCCAGTTCGGGGCAGTTGGGCGCCGGGACGCCGCCTCCCGAGGAGACCGCGAACACGAAGGTCTGCGCCGCGGCGGCGTTGCCCGCCTTGTCGCTCGCCCGGTACGCCACCGAGTGCGCGCCCACCCGGTCGACCACCACGGGGGCGGTGTAGGCGAGATACGGGCCTCCGTCGAGTGAGTACTCGACCTTGTCGACGCCGGACTCGTCGTCCGTCGCCGTCACCGTCAGCTTCGCGTTGTTGATGTACGCGCCGTCGGAGTTCTTGTCCCCGCCGACCGCGAGCGACACCGACGGCGGCGTCGTGTCCTTGACCGGCGGCGCCACCACCGAGAAGCCGACGGACTTCTCGGCCGCCGCGTTGCCCGCCTTGTCCGCGGCCCGGTAGCGCACCGTGTAGGTGCCCGGGTCGTGGACCATCACCGGCGCGGTGTACGGCTGCCAGGCGCCGTCGGCGCCGAGCGCGTACTCCACCGTGTTGACCCCGGAGCCGGTGTCCGACGCGGAGACCGTCACCGTGGCCATGCCGACGTAGGCGCCGGTGTCGTCCTTGTCACCGGTCACCGTCGCCGAGGTCTCCGGCGCCGTCGTGTCGTTCGTGTCCGGCGCGACCACGGTGAAGTCGAGGGACTTCTCGGCGGCCGCGTTGCCCGCCTTGTCGGTCGCCTTGTACTTCAGGGTGTGCGTGCCGACCTGGTCGACGACCACGGCCGCCGTGTAGGGCGTGTACGCGCCGCCGTCGAGGGCGTACTCGATCTTGTCGACGCCCGAGCCCGCGTCGGTCGCGGCGATCGAGACGGAGGCGGACCCGACGAACGCGCCGTCGGCGTTGGTCTGCCCCTCGGCCTTCGCCGAGGTCTCCGGCGCGGTCGTGTCGTCACCGCCGCCGCCGTCCGTCACCACCAGGACCCCCTGCATGCTGAGGTGGCCGGGGATCGTGCAGTGGTAGCGGTACTTGCCGGGGGAGAGGGTGACCTCGGCGGTGTGCTTGCCGCCCTGGTCGTCGTTGGGGTTGGCCATGATGTTGAGCGGTACGTCGTTGTTGTACTCGGGGTCCGACACGTCGAACGTCAGCGTGTGCGGCATGCCCATCGTGTTGCCGGTCGCCGTGCTGTTCTCGAAGACGATCGTCGCCTTGCCGGCGACGGCCGTCGTCGGCGCCGACGCGTACTTCGTGATGTCGTCGCCGGCCGTCCAGGTCAGCACCTGGTCGGCAGCCGCGTCCGGTGCGGGCGCCGCCGTGGCGGCGGGCAGCACACCGAGCCCGAGACACATGAGCAGGGCACCGAGCAGCGCGGTCAGGACCTTGTGTCTGTGGAGAGGTCGCGATTGCAGTCGCATGGGATCAGCCCTTCCCGGTCAGCTGATCGGCCGCCGGAGTAGCCTCGCCGCCGGTGTAAGTGACCTTCCACAGCGCCGACTTGGAGTCGGAGGTGAAGAAGCCACGCCCGTAGTCGAGGACGTACAGAGCACCGTCGGGACCGAACTTCCAGTCCATGAGGTTCTTGATGCCGTCGTTGCCGATCGGAATGATCTTCTTCAACGACTCGGAGTGGACCGGGATCGATCCGTCGCCGTGCGTCTTCGGGTCGGTGAGGACCGCGTTGCGCGGCTGGTCGGAGTCGTAGAAGTCACCGACGAACCACTTGCCGTCCCAGTAGCTCGGCCACTTGTCGGCGTTCGGGATCGACGCGTCGTAGCGGTAGACGGGCCCGTCCATCGCCGCCTGGCCGCCACCCTTCAGCCACGGAAGCAGGTACTTCGCCTCGGACTGCTTGTAGGAGGGAACGCCCTTGGCATCGCGCGGATAGTCCGGGGCGCCGCCCTGCGGCGAGTACCAGATGTTGTTGCCGGTGACCGGCGGCAGGTTGACGAGACCGTTGTTGTTCGGCGACTCGTTCTTCGGGTGGTCGCAGTCGTACCAGCCCAGCGGCTTCGTCGGGTCGGGCAGATTGCGGTCGCGGTAGGGCTGCTTGTTGCCCATGCAGTACGGCCAGCCGCGGTTGCTCGGCTTGGTGATGACCGCGAACTGGTCGTACTTGGCCGGGCCCCAGGTCGTCGACGGCTCACCGGCGTCCGGGCCGACCCACCCCGCGTACAGGGTGTCGGTCTTCTTGTCGATCGAGATGCGCGCCGGGTTGCGGACGCCCATCACATAGATCTCGCCGCGGGTCTTCCCGCCGCCCTCGGCGGTCTCCTTGCCGGTGAAGAGGTTCCCCTCCGGCAGGCTGTACGTCCCGTCGCTCTCCGGGTGGATGCGCAGGATCTTGCCGTTGAGGTTGTTCGTGTTGCCCGCGGTGCGGCGCGCGTCGGCGAACGAGACGCCCTTGTAGTTCGGCTGCGGGTTGTTGCCCGAGTAGCCGTCGCTGAACTGCGAGGAGTTGTTGTCACCGGTCGCGATGTACAGGTTGCCCTTGGAGTCCCAGGCCATCCCGCCGCCCGCGTGGCAGCAACTGTGCACCTGAACCGGCCACTTGAGCAGGACCTTCTCGCTGCTCATGTCCAGCTTGTTCGTGGTCAGGTCGAGCGTGAAGCGGGAGACCTGCCGCTCGGCCATCTGCTTGTCCCGGTCGAGCCCGGAGTGCGGCGTGTAGTGCAGGTACACCCACCCGTTCTGCTCGAACTCCGGGTCCAGCTCGATGCCGAGCAGGCCCTCCTCGACCTTGACGAGCTCGTCGCCGCCGCCCTTGTTGCCGAAGATGGTCAGCGCCCCTGCGAGCGTCACCTTCTTCGTCTTCGGGTCGTAGACGTGGATCTGCCCGGTGCCCTTGCCGACATCGGGGTCGTTCCAGTCGGTGATCACCGGCTGCGAGGAGTCGGCTCCGCCCCGGCCGATGTAGAACACGCGCCCGTCGGGAGCGGTGACGACCCCGTGCGGCTCGCCGATCTGGTCGTTCTGGCCCGCCTGGTTGGGCTGGGTCAGACGCTCGGCCTTGTAGTTGGCGTCGATCGCCGCCTTGCAGTCGGCGCGCACGATCCGCGACGTCCACAGCAGGGCCCCGCGCAGATGGTCGCGGAAGTCCACCTCGTCGAACGACGCGACGGTCCCGCCCATACCGGTGTAGAAGGACCGGCCGCCGTCGTAGTCACGGCACCAGGACACCGGGTGGTCCGCGCCGTTCGCGCTCTCGCCCGGCTTGTACGTCGACTCGTTCACCCGGGCGACCGTGTGCACGTCGCCGGACGGGTTCTTCACCCAGTTCAGCCACTGGTCGGGCCGCTTCCACTGCACCGGCAGGTCCTTCGTGGCCGGATTCTGCCGGTCGCCGACCTCGACGGTCGCCCGCTGTACGGAAGTCGGCGACGTGGCGGTGGGCCTGGCCCCGATCAGACCGGCGAACCAGTCCGAGTACGGCTCGGCACGCGCCGCGTCATGGATGCCGACGAAACCGCCGCCCGCCTCCATGTACGCCTCCAGGCCGGCTTCCTGATCGGGGTCGAGGATGTCGCCCCCGCCGGTCAGGAACACGACGGAGTTGAAGCGACCCAGCTTCTTGGCGTTCGTGAACACGGAGGCGTCATCGGTCGCCGTGATCGTGAACTGCTGGGCCGCGGCGCCGGACTGGCCGATCTTCTCGATCGCCTCGATGCCCGCGTTCACCGTGGGCGACTCGTCGCCGCCGGCCGCGGACCCGTAGAACACCAGGACCCGCGGTGCGGCGCCGCCGGGTGGCGACTTCACGGACATCGTTGTCACGGACGGGCTCGGATCCTGGTACGCGCTGGCGGCAGGACCGCTCAGCAACCCGGCGGCCACCGCGCCGGCGGCAACACCGACCGCCAGTAGGCGACCGCGTCTCCTCCTGCTCGCTCTGAACTCTCGTACGGGCAACGGCTCTTGATGCGGAAACCGCCGCATGTGTTCACCCACCCCTCGTCGGACCCAGCAACAGCGCGGTGAAAACTAGACCTCTTTGCGTGTTCCGCCAATAGGTATGACCGGGATTCCACAAACTTTGTCCTGAGTGTGGATAAACGAAGATCACCTGGCTACCGTGCTCAGCGCGACGAGAAGGCCCGTACGAGGGTGGGGAGTTGGCTGTGACGACGGAGCACGATGGACCGCGGGACGAACCGAACCGGGCGAGCGAGCAGGACAGACGCGCGCTGAGCCGGCGCATGCTGATCGGCGGTGCGGTGGCGGCCACGGCCGGGGTGACATCGTTGTCGATAGCGGCCTCGGCCCCTCCGGCGGCCGGGGCCGACACCCCGCCCCGCACGGCCCCCGCGGGCGGCGAGGTCCGCCGCCTCACCCTGTACGCGGAGAAACTCGCCGACGGCCAGCTCGGCTACGGCTTCGAGAAGGGCAAGGCGTCGATCCCCGGCCCGCTCATCGAGCTCAACGAGGGCGACACGGCGCACATCGAGTTCCACAACCTCACGGACGTGGACGCGAGCCTGCACGTGCACGGCATGGACTACGAGATCTCCAGCGACGGTACGCGGATGAACCGCAGCCACGTCGAACCCGGCGGCACTCGCACCTACACCTGGCGCACCCACACGCCCGGCCGCCGCAAGGACGGCACCTGGCGCGCGGGCACCGCGGGCTACTGGCACTACCACGACCACGTCGTGGGCACGGACCATGGCACGGGCGGGATCAAGAAGGGCCTCTACGGTCCGGTGATCGTGCGCCGCAAGGGCGACATCCTGCCCGACCCCGGCAAGACGTTCACCATCGTCTTCAACGACATGACGATCAACAACAAGGGAATGCACGAGGCCCCCAACTTCGAGGCCACGGTGGGCGATCGGGTCGAGATCGTGATGATCACGCACGGCGAGTACTACCACACGTTCCACATGCACGGTCACCGCTGGGCGGACAACCGCACCGGCATGCTCACGGGCCCCGACGACCCGACCCAGGTCCTCGACAACAAGATCTGCGGCCCCGCGGACTCCTTCGGCTTCCAGATCATCGCGGGGGAGGGGGTCGGCGCCGGCGCGTGGATGTACCACTGCCACGTCCAGAGCCACTCGGACATGGGGATGGCGGGGCTGTTCCTGGTGAAGAAGGCGGATGGCTCGATTCCGTCGTACGACGCTCCGCATCACTGACCCGACGTTCGGCGCATGGGTGCGCAGGCCCCCGCCCCGGGTGTAGACCATCGGTAACACCTGTGGCACCTGTAGCACCTGTACGCGCCGGAAAGCCGTCGAGGGAGCCGAGTTGAGCAAGGATCGTACGTACGACTACGTCATCGTCGGGGCCGGGTCCGCCGGATGTGTGCTCGCCGGGCGGCTGAGCGAGGACCCGGCGGTGCGGGTCGCGCTCGTCGAGTCGGGGCCGCGCGACCGCAAGCCGGAGATCCGGATACCGGCCGCGTTCCCGAAGCTGTTCAAGACGCCGTACGACTGGGACTACACCACCGCGAAACAAGGCGCCCTGGACGACCGGGAGTTGTACTGGCCGCGCGGGCACATGCTCGGCGGATCGTCGTCGCTCAACGCCATGATGTGGGTGCGCGGACACCGCGCCGACTACGACGCGTGGGGCGAGGCAGCCGGGCCCGAGTGGGCGTACGACCAGTTCGTGCGGTATTTTCAGCGCGCGGAGAGGTGGGCAGGTCCCCGGCCCGAGAAGTCGGTGTACGGCACGCTCGGCCCGCTGCACATCGCGCCGCCGCGCCGGCCGAACCCGACCACGTCCGCCTTCCTCGACGCCTGTCGCGGCCAAGGGCTCCACGCATTGGGCGAGTTGAACGAGGCGGACCACAGCGGCTTCGCCCTCACCCCGGTCAACCAGTACCGCGGGCGCCGCTGGAGCGCCGCCGACGGCTATCTCAAGCCCGCCGCGCGCCGTCCGAACCTCGACGTCTACACCGATGCCCGCGTCACCCGTCTCGACTTCGACGGCACCCGCGCGGCGGGCGTCGTCGCCGATGGGGTGGCGGTCGGGACGCTGCGCGCCACCCGCGAGGTGATCCTCGCCGCGGGCGCCATCGGCTCGCCGCAGCTGCTGCAGCAGGCCGGCATCGGTGATCCGGAGACCCTCGCGGCCGCCGGCCTCGACACCCTCGTCGCCTCGCCCGACGTGGGCCGTCACCTCCGCGACCACCTCTCCTACGCCGTCACCGTCCGCTGCCCGCGCCCGGTCACGCTGACCGGCGCGGACACGCCGGCCAACATCGCCCGCTTCCTGCTCCGCGGGCGCGGACCGCTCACCTCGAACGTCGGCGAGGCCGTCGCCTTCATCAAGACGCGGCCCGAACTGGACGCCCCCGATGTCGAGTTGGTCTACGCGCCCGTGCCGTTCGTGAATCATGGGCTGACCCCGCCGACCGAGCACGGCATCACCCTCGGCGTGATCCTCCTCCAGCCGCGCAGCGCGGGCCGCATCACGCCGACCGGGCCCGGCGCCGGGGCCCGGCCCCGGATCGACCCCGGTTACCTCGCCGAGGAAGAGGATCTGCGCACGCTGGTCGCGGGGGTGCGCAGGGCGGAGGAACTGCTCGCCGACGCCGCGCTGCGACCGTTCCACTCGGAGCCCATGGCCGGATACCCGGGCGTCGTCGACGACGAGACACTCTCCCGCTCGATCCGGGCGGGCGCCGAGACGCTCTATCACCCCGTCGGCACCTGCCGGATGGGCACCGACGACGGCTCCGTCACCGATGAACGGCTACGGGTCCGCGGCACAGAGGCGCTGCGTGTCGTCGACGCCTCCGTGATGCCGCACATCACCCGCGGCCATACGCACGCACCGACGGTCGCCCTCGCGGAGAAGGCCGCCGAACTGATCCGCGAGGACGCCCGCAAGTGACCGCTCACCAGGGAGAGACGGTCAGGAACCCACGCTCACCGTGAAGCGGCGCGGGTTGCCGTCGTTGGCCGCGCCCGACACGTCGGCCTCGCCGTCGGGGCGCACGTCGTCGTACGGGAACGCGTACCCGATGGGGGAGTTGGCGTGCACGATCCGCGACCAGTGGTTCGTCGTGGCGTCCTGGTAGTAGTCGCCGGAGCCGGTGCCGTTCGGCTGCTCGGGATGGGTGAGCATGATGCTGCGGTTGAATCCGGCGGCGAGCCGGGCCAGCAGGCCCTTCTTGTCGTCGGAGTCGCCCGGGTTGTTCGTGAACGGCCCGTAGTTGCAGGTGAAGATGTCCTTCGCGGACGGCTTGCCGAACGTGTGCCCTCCGTTGAAGGTGAGCGTGTCACCGCTGACCCGGCCGGTGAAGACGCCGCGGCCGCCCTGCAGATCGATCTTCAGGTCGGTCGAGCGGTACTTGTCCCAGACCTGGTCGACGTAGCCGTTCCACGCGTCGCGGAACGGCATCTGGTCGGGCCGGTCGAAGTAGGGCGCCATCAGGTTCTGCGGCGAGATGACCCGCAGCACCTTCCCGTCGCCGCCCTTGATCACGAGCTTGTCCCAGGGCTGCCCGTCCTTGGCGGCCTGCGCGGCGAGATCCGCGGCGATTCTGTCGACGGCGCCGTCCGGCAGCGGCGCGACGGTGTGGGTGGCGTCGCCCTCCAGGGTCAGCCCGATCGGCAGCGCCGTCACCAGGTCGACGTAGCTGATGTTCGCGTACAACTGGTCGGAGTTGAACGTGAACTCGGCGAACGACCAGGTCTTGCCATAGTTCGCGTCGGTCGGCGTCGCGAAGGCCGGCTCGACCAGACCGGGACCGGGGTTGAGGAAGAAGTCCAGCGTGTCGTCGCGGACGAAGTAGACGCGCGCGCCGTACATCTGCGGCAGCGTCACCACTTTCGGCGCGGAGCCCGCCGCGCCCAGCGGGATCGCGCAGTCGACGGGCAGCGGCGTCTGCGGGGCGCTCGGCGACGCCGGGCGGTAGACACTGCCGTCGGCGCGCAACAACGCCCAGTTGCCGGTGGACTGCTCGTGGCCGGTGACGTACGCGCGCACGGTGCCGGGCAACGACTTGTTCTGCAGGGCGAGTTCACAGGTGGCGGGCGCGGCGCCCGCCGTCCAGGCGGGGACGGACAGTGAGGCGGCGGCAGTTGCGACGGTCGCCCCGGCGCCGGCGAGGAACATCCTGCGCGATATCACGATCGCACTCCTGAAGTGTGGGGGGTGTGTGGGGAGCACCACTGTGGCGAGAGGGACTGTGAGCGTCAAGACTTACGACGGGGAGCGCTCCCAGCTTTTGTTTACGTTCAATTGTTGAAGATCGCCGCTCCCCGGTTCATTGGTCCATACCTTGCCTGGTCAGCGCGGTGCGGCGGCGATTGTCAGTGGGCGGTGGAAGACTCGGCAGTCCAGGAAAGAGAAACCCTCGACGAGGAGGGCACGACCATGATCACCACGGATTTCGCGACCGGCGCACCGACCTGGCTTGACCTCGGCACCCCCGACCTGAAGGGTGCGATCTCGTTCTACCGGGGCGTCTTCGGCTGGCAGTTCCAGGCCGGAGGACCCGAGACCGGTGGATACGGGATGTTCCGGGTCGACGACAAGACGGTGGCGGGCGGGATGACCGTCTCCGCCGACCAAGGCGTCCCGGCCTGGACGGTGTACTTCGGGAGCGCGGACGCGGACGCCACCGTGAAGGCCGCCGAGCAGGCGGGCGGCACGGTGTTCCTCCAGCCGATGGACGTCCTCGACCAGGGCCGGATGGCGATCCTGGCCGACCCGGCGGGCGCTTCCTTCGGCATCTGGCAGCCGGGTCGGCACAAGGGATTCGGCCACGTGACGCAGGACGGCGGGTTGAACTGGGTGGAGCTGTACACCCCCGACGTGTCCGCGGCGAAGGACTTCTACGGATCGGTGCTCGGCTGGAGCGCGTTCGACGTGGAGTTCCCGGGTGGCTCATACACGACGGTCAACCCGGCGGGCACGGACGAGAACGGGATGTTCGGAGGTATCGTCCCGCTGGACACCGACCCGGCCGAGGCGCGGGCAGGCGCGCACTGGACGCCGTACATCCACGTCCCGGACGTGGACGCCGCGGCCGACAAGGTCCAGCAGACCGGCGGCACCGTGCGCTCCGCACCCGTCAGCATCCCCGGAGTGGGCCGGATCGCGAAGCTCGCGGACCCCTACGGAGCGGGATTCGCGGTGATCAAGGGCGACCCGGACCAGCAGTAGTCGCGTGAGAGGCGAGCGGAGCCGCCCGGCGAGCCGCGTTGATCGTTCATTCAGCAATCGTTTTTCGCCGCGCGGCACCCTCGTCACCATGCACGCGAACACGACCCTCACGCCCGGCGGCCCCACCTGGCAGGACCAGGCCCTGTGCGCCCAGACCGGTGGAGACTTCTTCTTCCCCGAGCCGGGCAGCTCCGTCCGCGAGGCCAAGCTGATCTGCCGGATGTGCGAGATCCGCCCCGCCTGTCTGGAGTACGCCCTCACCCACGACGAGCGGTTCGGCGTCTGGGGCGGCCTCTCCGAGAAGGAGCGCCACCAGCTCAGGCGTAGGTGACCGCGAACTCACCGGTTCCCGCGGGCACATGGACGTCGTCACCGAAGCCGGTCACGTCCAGCTCCCGCCCGTCGGCGACGGCGGAGCGCACCGTCCCGAAACGGCACGGGTAGACGAACCGCACCCCGTCGGGCGCCGCCCCGATCCGCACGATCACCCGGCGCGCGGCCGTATCGTGCGTGAGCCGGTACCCGAAGGGCCCGCCGAACAGGGTCGGCGCGTCCTCGACCGCCACGGGCCGCGCGTCCGGCACCCAGTGCGGCCGCACCCCGGGGGCGATGTACAGATGCGGGTCCCGGTCCTCGTCCGCCTCGAAGAACAGAATGTCGCGGACGAGCAGCAGATACTCGGCGGCGGCCCAGCCGTGCGGCATGTCGCCCATGTACCAGTGCCGGCCGGGCACTTCCGCGAAGTCCGACGCGATCGGGAAGGCGTGCTGCTCGTTCCACGCGCCCAGCGCCACCGCCCGGTCCCGCGTGCGCGCGAACGCCGACGCCACCACCCAGCCGAGCAGCGCGTCGGCCCGCTCCGGGTTCCCGGCCAGCAAGTAGGCGTGCGCCAACTGCATGGTCAGATAGGGCCCGTACGCGTTCCACGCCGCCTCGTGCCGGAACCCGCCGGTCACGAAGTGCGCGTACATCGTGTCGAGCGTGCAGCGAGCCGCCCGGTCGATGTCGTCGCCGAGCTTGCTGCCCATGTGCAGCCGCAGCGGATGGAAGTACGCCGCCGCGCCGATCATCGTCGAGTCGAGCCGGCCCACGTCGCCCGGCCCCGTCGGCAGGTACGTCTCCCAGGCCCCGCGCCGCCGCTGCTCGTCGAGCACCCAGCGCATCGACGCGACCGTGGCGGCCTTCAAGTCGTCGAAGGCGCCCCACAGTTCGGGCACCTGCGGCGCGCCGATCCGCTCCGCGAGCCGCGCGCTCTCGTAGAGCCCGGCAAGGCCCCACAGGTCGTCCCAGTAATGCGGCTTGTCCCGCTCGCCGAGGTGCTCGGCGCTCCACCCGCTGTGCAGCAGCCCGAACCCGTCCCGGTTGTCGCGCAGCCACCGCGCGCCGTCCAGCACGTACGGGCTGTACAGCTTGGCGCCGAACGCCGCGGACCGTCCGGAGGTCCGGTCGAACCGGCCGATCGCCCAGAGCGCCTGCCCGTTGCTGTCCCACTCCCGGTCGTCCTTCTCGTGCCGCCCGCCGTAGAACCCGTACTCGGCGCACGGGCCGATCCGCCCGCCGCCCCGGTTGAACTTCAACGGATAGTGCGTCCCCAACTGGTGCTCGGCCAGCGCCGAATCACCGACCAGGGAGCACGCCGTCGCCTCCACCGACGAGTCCCGGATCCAGAACGAGTCGTACACGGTCGGGCCCGGATGGATCTCCCCGAGGTCGGACAGGATGAGCAGCTCGGACCGCGCCTGCCGGAACAGGTCCGTCAAGTGGGCCACAGGGCGCGGCAGTTCGGGCTGCACGCCCTGCCGCAGCAGCTTCTCCGTCCAGAAGTCCCGGTTGGCGCTCTCCAGTACACCGGCCGGCGTCGCGCGCAGCTCGGCCAGGTCGTCGGGCCCGCTGTACAGATCGACGGGCAGCCGCACGTCGACCTCCATCAGCTCGTCCTCCACCACCCGGTACGGCCAGGCGAACACGGCGCTGCACAACCCCGCCACCTGGTCCTGCGCCTCGGCGGCCCCGTTCAGCTTGCCGTCCGTCACCAGGTCGCGGAACGGATTGTGCCGCACGTACAGGTCGGGATCCGTGCTGAAGTCCGCGTTGCCGTACACCCCGAACCGGTCGGGAGGCGTGTCGAAGACAGGACCCCAGCCGCTGTTCGTCTCGACCCGCCGCTCACCGGGCAGATACCGCAGGAACGTCAGCCGCCGGTCGGTGATCTCCCTCCCGTTGCGGTCGTGCCGCTGGAAGCCGCTCGGCCCGGCCGGCATCACCGCCGCGCACAACAGGCCCTCCCGAGCCTGCGCCGTCGGCGAGCCCACGGTCAGCCGTGTCACGACGACGTCCCGCTGCCGGGCCCCGATCGGCGCCGCGAAGGTCCGCTGCACGAACTCGACCCCGTCCACGGTGCGGAACGTCGTCAGCACCACGGGCAGATACGGCGCCTCCATCCGCTGCTCCACCGTCCCGCCGTCCGCGAGCTGCGGCAGGTGCAGCGCGCCGGTCGCCGGGTCGAACAGGAAGAACGAAAGGCAGTACTTGTCGTAGACCGGCTCGATCTCACCGGCCTGCCCGACCAGGGACTCCTGCCGGTGGTCCTTCACCCCGACCATGCTCCAGTACCGGTACAGCGCGTTCGAGGCGAACGCCGCCTCCTTGGAGTCGTACGTCCCGGCGTCGAAGTCGTCGCTCCACCGCCCCAGCGCCTGCTGCGCCCACCACGGCACCGGATACGGCACCTGGGCCCGCCCGGCCCAGCTGCGCCACATGACCTCGTAGAACATCCACTCGTGCGTCTGGGCCATGGAGTTCACCCCCTGGTCGCACCGTGGCACCGTTGCGACGGCGCGGGAAGGGCCCTGGAGCCTCTCCGGAGCCGAGGGGTACGGGCCATCTCCACCCCGGGTTCCACCTATGGGTCCAGGTGCCGGAGGCCTTGCCACAGCAGGCTTAAGGGCATGACAACGACCGAGTGGATCACCGACATCGCTCTCATCCTCGTAGTCTTCCGGCAGCTGCGGGAAGGCCGTCTGGACCTCAGGTCCTTCCTGATCCCGCTGGGGATCGTGTCCTTCGTGGCCTACTCCTACCTCGACACCATCCCCACCGCGGGCAACGACCTGGTGCTGATCGGGACCCTGATGGGCGCGGGCGCCGCGCTCGGCATCGCCGGCGGCGTCTACACCCGGATCAGGACCTCGGGCGAGCACCTCCTGATCAAGGCCGGAGCGGTCTCGGCGATCCTGTGGGTGCTCGGCATGGGCGCCCGGATGGGCTTCCAGCTGTGGACCGACCACGGCGGCGCCGACAACGTGGGCCGGTTCAGCATCGCCCACCACATCACGAGCGACCAGGCCTGGGTCGCGGCGTTCGTCCTGATGGCGCTCACCGAGGTCGTCACGCGACTGGCCACGATCTTCCTCCGCAGCCGGCTGGTCCGCGCCGGGCAGCCGGTCGCCGGGACCGTTCTCGACGGGACGCTCTGACCGTGCGTTATGGTCTGGCCGTGCCCACAAGCGAGACCGATCCGCCGCCCGGGCCGGCCCCCTCGAAGGGGGCCGGCCCCCGGCCGGTTCCCGGTTACGACCCCCGTGCGCAATGGGTGGCGACCCTCACGGTCATCGTCGCCGGGATCGTGACGATCCGGCCCATGGGACTCAGCGGTCGCGGCCTGGCGGTCGCCGCCCTCTTCGTGGTCAACTGCCTTGCCCTGCTGGCCCGGCGGCTGCCCGAGGCCAAGGTCCCCCCGCGCATCGCCCTGGTCTGGCTGACGCTCGGCATCATCGCGGCGGCCGCGCTGATCGGCGTCAGCCGCGGCGGCACGAGCTACCTGTTCGCCTTCTTCCTCGCCGGTCACATCGGCTACCGCCTCGAGACCAGGCCGGCGATCATCCTCGCGGTCTTCTGCAGTCTGCTGTGCGGCGCCGTCCTGTACTTCCGTCTCGGCCCCGGCCACCACGAGTTGCTCTGGGGAGTCGGCCTCGCCGCCGGAGCCCCCGTGCTGGTCGGCATCGCCAACCGCAGCAGGCACCGCGCCATCCTGGCGGCGATCTCCGTCGCCGAGTCCGCCGAGCGGGCCGCCCGGGCCGAGGCCCGCACCGCCGTGCTGACCGAGCGCAGCCGGATCGCCCGCGATGTGCACGACGTCCTCGCGCACTCGCTGGCCGGGATCAACATGCAGCTGGAACTGGCCGACGCGCTGCTCGACACCGGCGACCTGGACAAGGTCCGCGAGGCCAACGACAAGGCCCACAGCATGGTCAAGGAGAGCCTGAAGCAGGCCCAGTGGACCGTGCACGCGCTGCGCGAGGACGCCCTGCCGCTCCTCGAGAGCCTCACCGCGATGATCGAATCGTCCGGCCACCGCGACGCCCTCAGGATCACCGGAACCGTCCGCGAGGTGCCGGCCCGCGTGACCCAGGCTCTGCTGCGGATCGCCCAGGAGGCGCTGACCAACGCGGCCCGGCACGCGCCCGGCGGCGACGTCGGGGTGGAGCTCACGTTCGCCGCCGCGTCGACCACGCTGACCATCCGCAACCGTCCCGCCACCCGCGCGGCGGCCGCGGGCGTCGGCAGCGGCATGGGACTGATCGGAATGCGCGAACGCGTCGCCCTCTTGGGCGGAACCATCACCGCGGGCCCGGTCGTCGAAGGACCGGACCAGGGCGGCTGGCAGGTGGAGGCAGTGATCCCGAATGAGTGAACAGACCGAGAAGCAGAAGAAGTTGAGAGTGGTCGTCGCCGACGACCAGGCCGCCGTGCGGGAACCGCTCGCCGCGGTGCTCGGGCTCTCCGAGGACATCGAGGTGGTCGCGGCGGCCGCGGACGGCACGGAGGTGCTGACCGCGGTGGCGGACGCCGGGCCGGTGGACGTGGTGCTGATGGACCTGCGCATGCCGGTCATGGACGGCACCGAGGCGACCCGCCGACTGGGCGAGGAGCACCCGGAGGTGGCTGTGGTCGTGCTGACCACCTTCGCCGACGACGACTCGATCCTGGCCGCGCTGAGCGCCGGGGCCCGCGGCTATCTGACGAAGAACGCCGGGCGCAAGGACATCGTCCGGGCCATCCGGGCGGCCGCCGCCGGGCAGTCCGTGCTCGACCGCGAGGTGCAGGACCGGCTGCTCGCCACGGTGCGGACCAAGTCACCCGCGCCGGGCGGGTCGTTGCCCGAGGACATCACGCCCCGCGAGCGCGAAGTGCTCACCCTCATCGGCCAGGGCCTGCCGAACCGGGCGATCGCCGAGAAGCTGTTCATCAGCGAGGCCACGGTCAAGACCCACATCAACAACCTGTTCGCCAAGGCGGGGATCCGCGACCGGGCCGACGCCGTGCGCCGGGCCATCTCGGCAGGCCTCGCCTGAGGTTGAGGCTGACGCTGAGACCGGGCTGGGCCGGTGCGGGGCGTCAGCCTGCCAGCAGGTCGTCCAGTTCGGCCTCGAAGAGCCGCGCCGGGTCGAATCCCATCCCGGCGAAGTGACCGGCGGCCTCCAGGGACAGGACGCCGTGCAGCCGCGTCCAGACGGACAGGGCCCGGTGGAGGACCGCGGGCGGGGCGGAATGACCCGCCGCCCACTGCCGATGCGCGTCGATGTGCGTGTCGAACGGGGCCGGGGTGCCGTCACCGGTCAGCGCCGCGCAGGCGTCGAGCAGCGAAGCCATGACCTCGGAGGCGATGGCGGTGATGTCGTCGGGCGCGTGGTAGCCGGGGACGGGTGTGCCGAAGACGAGGAAGTAGCGGTGCGGGTCGTCGAGCGCCCAGCCGCGCAACGCGTGCGCCAGCGCGGGAAGGTCGGCGCCTGCGCTCCCCACGGTGGTGCGGAAGAGGTCGGCGAGGCTCCGGTAGGCGTCCCTGACGAGCTCGGTGATCAGCTCGTCGCGGCCGGCGAAGTAGCGGTAGAGCGCGGGTCCGCTCATGCCCATCTGCTTGGCGATCGCGTTGAGGGAGAGTGCGGACGCTCCCGCCGTGGCGATCTGCTGCCACGCGTGTTCTTTGATCTCCGCGCGCACCTGGGCCCGGTAGCGCTCGCGCGGGGTCTTCGTGTCCGCCATCGGCCTGCCACCTTTCTTCAGTTGGAAGCGTTTAGCCAGAGGCCTCAGTTAGAGGCTATCACGAAGGTTATTGACGCTTCCCGAGCCCGGGTGCTACAACTTCGGCGTGGGGCGTTAGAGCCTCTAACGAATGAGAAGGAGCGTAATCAGAACGTTCCTCTCGCCTTCCAAGGGGAGTGCCATGTCCAGCATCCGCAAGCCCGGCGTCCGCGCCGCCCTGGTCGCCGTCCCCCTCGCCCTCGGCGTCCTCGCGACCGCGGTCGCCCCCGCCGGGGCCACCGCCTCGCACCGTCCCGGCCGGGCCCTCACGTGCCGCGGGGAAGGCGTCGACCCCGACGCCCGCGTCCGCTACAGGACCCGGACGGTGATTCACGCGCCGCTGAGCACCATCTGGAAGGTGCAGACCGATGTGCGGCGCTGGCCGTCGTGGCAGAGCCCCGTCAAGACCGCGGAACGTCTCGACCACGGCCCCCTCCGCGCGGGCTCGGCGTTCCGCTGGACCACCCCGGTGCCGCCCAATCCATCGACTCCCGCCACCAGCCTGGAGATCACTTCGACGGTCGAGCAGCTGGAGCGCGGCTCCTGCATCCGCTGGACCGGGCCCGCGATCGGCGAGGGGCTGCGGATCGACGGCGTCCACGTCTGGAACTTCACCAAGGTCAGGGGCGGCGTCCTCGTCCGCACGGAGGAGACGCACACCGGCGCGCAGGTCGACGCCGACGTCCCCACCGCGACGAAGATCCTCGGCGACGGCCTCGAAGGCTGGCTGAGCGACCTGAAGACCGAGGCCGAGGCTGAGTGAGTCGGACCGGGCGCCGAACGGGTTGCCGTGCGTCGGACGCGAGGGGCGCATGCCGTAGTGGCGTGCCGCCGCCACCGTGACCGGCGAGGCGCCGTGGGGCGATCGGCGCCTCGCCGGACGGTCAGGCGCTCGCGGCCCGCGCGGCGAGCCGGGCCTTGCGGGCGGCCAGCTTCTCGTCGAACTTGGCGGCCTCGGCATCGAGCCCGTTCATGAACAGGCCCAGCTCCTCCTGTGCGCGCAGACCCTCGGGGCCGAGCCCGTCGATGTCCATGATCTTCAGGAAGCGGAGCACGGGCTGGATCACGTCGTCGTGGTGGATGCGCAGGTTGTAGACCTCGCCGATCGCCATCTGCGCCGCGGCCCGCTCGAAGCCGGGGATGCCGTGACCCGGCATGCGGAAGCCGACGACGACGTCGCGCACCGCGCACATCGTCATATCGGGGGCGATCTCGAACGCTGCCTTCAACAGGTTCCGGTAGAAGACCATGTGCAGGTTCTCGTCCGTCGCGATGCGCGCCAGCATGCGGTCGCAGACCGGGTCGCCGGACTGGTGTCCGGTGTTGCGGTGCGAGATGCGCGTAGCCAGCTCCTGGAAGGAGACGTAGGCGACCGAGTGCAGCATCGAGTGCCGGTTGTCCGACTCGAAGCCCTCGCTCATGTGCGCCATGCGGAACGTCTCGAGCTTGTCCGGGTCGACCGCGCGCGACGCCAGGAGGTAGTCGCGCATGACGATGCCGTGCCGGGCCTCCTCCGCCGTCCAGCGGTGCACCCAGGTGCCCCAGGCGCCGTCGCGGCCGAATAGCGACGCGATCTCGTGGTGGTAGCTGGGGAGGTTGTCCTCGGTCAGCAGGTTGACGATCAGGGCCGTGCGGCCGATCTCCGTGACCTTCGACTGCTCCTTGTCCCAGGCCTCGCCGTCTTCGAAGAAGCCGGGGAAGTTACGGGCGTCGGACCAGGGCACGTACTCGTGCGGCATCCAGTCCTTGGTGACCCCTAGATGGCGGTTGAGCTCCTGCTCGACCACTTCTTCCAGCGCGTGCAGAAGACGAGCGTCGGTCCAGGTGGTCGACGACCCGAGGCGGGGGGAGATGACGGTCACGAGGGCTCCTGGGGGACGGAGGTACAGCGAGCGGTGGTATTACCTACGGTGTCGTAGGTTACGTTGCCGTAGGTTAAGCGCTCGATAAAGGCTCGGGTCAAGCTTGAAGCCCGCGGAGCCGGACTGAGAGGCACGTCACACAGCCCTCCAGTTTCTCGAATTCCGAAATGTCCACCAGGACGGGCTCGTAACCGAGGTCGGCGAAGAGTTCCGCCGACTTCGGGGCGCTCGCCGCCATGAGCAGCCGGTCTCCGCCGAGCAGGACGACGTGAGCGCCCGCTTCCTCCGGCACCGGCAGGAAGCGGGGGAAGATCGAGGCGTGGTCCACCAGTGGCGCGTGCCCGATGACCGTACCGTCCGGCAGCGCCGTCACCGCGGACTTCAGATGCAGCACCGAGCTGACGGGAACGGGCACCACACGCGCGCCGAGCGGCTCGAAGACCGCCCGCAGTTGCTGTACCCCCGCCGCGTTGGTGCGTCCGCCGCGCCCCACGTAGAGGGTGTCGCCCACCTTCAGTACATCGCCTCCGTCGAGGGTACCGGGCTCCCACACCCAGTTGACGGAGCAGCCGAGCCGCGCCACGGCCTCCTCGACCCCGGCGGTCTCGCCGCGCCGGGACTCGGCGCCAGGCCGCGCGATCAGTGCCACGTTGCGGAAGGCGACCACCGCGTCCTCGATGAACACCGCGTCCGGGCAGTCGTCGGCCGGCTCCACCAGGAAGGTCTCCCAGCCGTGCGTCTCCAGCGCCGTGACGTACTCCTGCCACTGCGCGAGCGCCTTGCCGACGTCGACGGGTGTGCGCTCCACATGCGTGACCAGCCCCTCCGCGATGCGCGGTCCGGGGTGGCGGACGAGGGCCTTCTGGCTGGGCACGGGCGTACTCCATGGCTGGTGCTGGTGCTGGTGCTGGTGCTGGTGCTGGTGCTGGTGCTGGTCCTGGTGTTCTGGCGCTGGGCTGTGTGTCCGTGGGGCGACGGCGTTCATCATGCACAGCCCGGGGGCCGCGGCGGTATCCCCCGTTACGCGGCTGTCACCTGCCCCTCACCGCGCCCCTCCACGCCCGCGACCGTCCGCCGCAGGTGCTGGGCGGTGAACGACCCGTCCGCGTCGAGGAGTTGGGCCGGCGTCCCCTCGAAGACGACCCGTCCGCCGTGCCGCCCGCCACCGGGGCCCAGATCGATCACCCAGTCCGCACGCCGGACCACATCGAGATTGTGCTCGACGACGATCACGGTGTTGCCCGCGTCGACCAGCCGGTCCAAGAGCGCCACGAGCCCGTCGACGTCCGCCATGTGCAGCCCCGTGGTCGGCTCGTCCAGGACGTACGTCGCCGCCGTGCGGTGCAGCTGCGTGGCCAGCTTGATCCGCTGCCGCTCGCCGCCGGACAGGGTGCTCAGCGCCCGGCCGAGCGTGAGGTAGGTCAGGCCGACGTCGCGCAGCGCGCGCAGCCGGCGGCGCACCGGCTCCTCGCCGGGTCCCGTGAAGTAATCGAGGGCCTGCCCGGCCGTCATGTCGAGCACATCGGCCACGCTGCTGCCGCGCACGGTGAGCCGCAGCACCTCGTCGCCGAACCGCCGACCTCCGCAGGCCTCGCACACGGTGGTCACCGGGTCCATGAAGGCGAGGTCGCTGCAGACCACCCCGCGGCCCTGGCAACTCCCGCACGCGCCGGACGAGTTGAAACTGAACAGGCCCGCCGGCGCGCCGGTCCCGCGGGCGAAGAGCGTGCGTACGCCGTCCATGATCCCGAGGTACGTCGCCGGGGTGGACCGCCCGGAGATGCCGATGGACGACTGGTCGACGACCACCGCGTCCGGCTGCGCGGCACACAGTGCCCCCGCCACCAGCGAACTCTTTCCGGACCCGGCGACCCCGGTCACCGCGGTGAGCACCCCGGTGGGCACCCGTACGGTCACGTCCTTCAGGTTGTGCAGCCGGGCCCGCTCGATCCGGACGGCGCCGGTCGCCTCGCGCGGGTGCTCCTTCACGCCGCCGGAGCCGCGCAGGCACCGGCCGGTCAGGGTGTCGGCGCGCCGCAGCCCGTCCGGCGTCCCCTCGTACATCACGCGCCCGCCGCCCGCTCCGCCCAGCGGCCCCATGTCGACCACGTGATCGGCGACAGCGATGACATCGGGGTCGTGCTCGACCACCAGGACGGTGTTGCCCTTGTCGCGCAGGCGCAGCAGCAGGTCGTTGAGGCGGTCCACGTCGCGCGGGTGCAGGCCGACGCTCGGCTCGTCGAAGATGTACGTCATTCCGGTCAGGCTGGACCCGAGGTGCCGCACGGTCTTGAGGCGCTGCCCCTCGCCGCCGGAGAGCGTGGAGGTGGGCCGGTCGAGGCTGAGGTAGCCAAGACCGATCGACTCGATCCGTTCGAGCGCGGTGACGGCTGCCGCGGCGATCGGCCCGGCCACCGGCTCGGCGGCCTCCTCGATACGCCGCAGTACGGGAATCAGCTCGCCGACCTCCATCCGCGTGCAGTCGGCGATGTTCCGGCCGTCGATCCGGGTGGCCAGCGCGGCGGCGGTGAGCCGCGCGCCCCGGCACGCCGGGCAGGGGCCGTCCGTCAGATACGGCTGCACCATGTCGCGGGTCCGCCGGCTCAGCGCCGACAGGTCGCGGTTCACGTACAGCCGCTCGAACCGGTCGGCGAGTCCTTCGTAGGCGATGTCGCGGCTGCCTCCGGTGTTGTCGACCCGCACCTGCGTGCCGCGCCCACGCAGGAGGAACTCCCGCTCGGCGGCGGTGAATTCGCCCACCGGTTTATTCGTGTCGAGGTCGGTGGTGTTCGTGTACGTCTGGCCCTGCCAGGTGCCGACGGCGAACGGCGGGAAGCGCACCGCGCCGCCCGCGAGCGACTTCCCCGGATCGAGGATGCGCTCGTAGTCGGGCCGCACGGTGCGCCCGAGCCCGTCGCACCCGGGACACATGCCCCTCGGGTCGTTGAACGAGTACGCGGTGGCCGGCCCCGCGCTCGGCGTCCCGCACCGCGAGAACAGCACGCGGATCACCGAGTAGATGTCCGTCATCGTGCCGACCGTGGAGCGAGAGTGCCCGCCGATCGGTTTCTGGTCGACGACGATCGCGGGGGAGAGGTTCTCCAGCGCGTCCGCGTGCGGCCGCTCGTACTTCGGCAGCCGGTTGCGCAGGAACCAGGTGAACGTCTCGTTCAGCTGGCGCTGCGATTCGACCGCGATGGTGCCGAAGACCATCGACGATTTCCCCGAGCCGGAGACCCCGGTGAACACGGTGAGGCGCTCTTTGGGGATGCGCAGGGCCACGTCCCGGAGATTGTTCTGGCGGGCGCCGACGATGTGCAGATAGGCGTGGTGGGGTCCAGTGGTACGTCCTGTTGTACTCGGCATGTTTTCGACGCTAGACGCGATACCGGACACCTTTTGTCGGTGTTTCGCGCCCGAGGGGCGCGGGGATTCCGCGCACCCCTCACGGAGCCGTCGTGTCCCGGAGGGTGCCGTCCAGCAACAGCCACCGGGTCACCCCGATCGAGGCGAGGAACGGCAGGTCATGGCTGGCCACGATCAGCGCTCCCTCGTACGACTCGAGCGCCGACGTCAGCTGCCGGGTGCTCGCCAGGTCGAGGTTGTTCGTCGGCTCGTCGAGCATGAGCAGCTGCGGTGCCGGTTCGGCGAGCATCAGCGCGGCGAGCGTCGCGCGGAAGCGTTCGCCGCCTGACAGGGTCGCGACCGTCTGATCGGCCCGCGCCCCCTTGAACAGGAACCGGGCCAGCCGGGCCCTGACCCGGTTGTTGGTGGCGTCCGGCGCGCACAGTGCCACGTTCTCGGCGACGCTCGCCTCCTCGTCCAGTACGTCGAGTCGCTGCGGCAGGAACCGGAGCGGCACATGCGCCGTCGCCTCGCCCGCGACCGGCGCGAGCTCTCCGGCGATCGTGCGCAGCAGCGTCGTCTTGCCCGCGCCGTTACGCCCGATCAGGGCGATGCGCTCGGGACCGCGCAGCTCGAACTCGCCCTCCACACGCGCCCCGTGGGCCAGGTGCAGCCCGCTCAGTGTCAGGACGGACCGGCCCGGCGGGACGGCGGTGTACGCCAGGTCGACGCGGATCTCGTCGTCGTCACGTACCGCCTCCACCGCCTCGTCGAGGCGCTCCTTCGCCTCGGTGAGCTTCTCCTCGTGCATGATGCGGTGCTTACCGGCGGAGACCTGGGCCGCCCGCTTGCGCGCACCCATCACGATCTTCGGCTCGCGCTTGCTGTCCCACATCTTCTGTCCGTAGCGCTTGCGCCGGGCCAACTTCACCTGCGCGTCCGACAGTTCGCGCTTCTGCTTCTTCAGGTCGGACTCGGCGACGCGCACCATCCGTTCCGCCGCGTCCTGCTCGACGGCGAGAGCCTCCTCGTAGGCGGAGAAGTTCCCGCCGTACCAGGTGACCTCGCCGCCCCGCAGATCCGCGATCTGGTCGACGCGGTCGAGGAGTTCGCGGTCGTGGCTGACCAGGATCATCACCCCTGACCACCCTTCGACGGCCGCGTACAGACGGTGCCGTGCGTGCAGATCGAGATTGTTCGTCGGCTCGTCGAGGAGCAGCACGTCTGGCCGGCGCAGCAGCAGCGCCGCAAGCCGCAGCAGTACCGACTCGCCGCCGGACACCTCGCCGGTCGTGCGGTCCAAGTCGACGTGCGCGAGGCCGAGTTCGCCGAGCAGGGCGACCGCGCGCTCCTCGACGTCCCAGTCGTCGCCGACCGCGGTGAAGTTCTCCTCGCGCACGTCGCCCGCCTCGATGGCGTGCAACGCGGCACGGGTGTCGGCGATGCCCAGGGTCTCGTCGACCCGGAGCGTGGTGTCGAGCGTGACGCTCTGTGGCAGATAGCCGATCTCGCCGGATACGCGCACGGCGCCCTCGGCCGGGACCAGCTCGCCGACGATCAGCTTCAACAGGGTTGATTTACCAGACCCGTTGACGCCGATCAGGCCCGTGCGGCCAGGGCCGAAGGCGGCTTGCAGTCCGTCGAAGACGCCGGTGCCGTCCGGCCAGGCGTACGAGAGCGCGGTGACGGCGACGGACGTGGGGCCGTGGCTGTGGCTGTGGGAGGGGGAGGAGGTAGACATACAGGCCTCGCGGTTGCTCGGTGCGAACGGTGACGGATACGACGCGTTCGAGACACCGCGGGCCATGAGGCAACAAAAAAGGGCCTGGAGCGGCGGGGAGGACGGCTCGGATGCCGAGGTCTCACACGACGACATGTACGCGGCGAAGGGCACGTGAAGGAACGTGCACGGCGTGACATGCGCGGTGTCTCAGGACCTCAGACGAGCAACGTCCTACTCCGATCGACGACAACAGAACCGCTATACACCGTAAGAGCCTGTCGCTGGGCGTGTCAACCGAATAACGTGGCGCGGGTGCCCCCTGGCTCCCTCTCCGTTCCCGCCCGCCTCTTCCTCCTGGCGTACGACACCGGCAAGGACCGGGTCGCCGGCGCCCCCGACCTGCCGCTCGCGATCCGCGCGGCCGTCCTCGCGGAGCTCGCCGAGCGAGAGCTGATCCACGAGGTGGACGGCATCGTCACCCCGGTCCTCGGCGTCCGCACCGGTGACGCGGTCCTCGACGACCTCCTGGAACTCATCGAGGAGTCCCGGCCCAGGAAGTGGCGCGGCTGGATCACCCACCGGGCCCGGAGCACCGCCTCACTGGTCCGGCAGAGCCTGGTCACGGACGGCTACCTGCGCGCCGCGCGCCGCCGCGTCCTCGGTCTCTTCCCGAGCACGCACTACGCGCTGGAGCGCGCGGGATACGTGGAGGTGCTGCGCGGGGAGGTCCTCGGCGCGCTGACGGGCCCGGCGCCGCCCGACGAGATCCGGCGCGAGGACGCGACCCTGGCCGCCCTCGCCGCCGCGGGCCACCTCCGCACCGTGCTCCGCGCCCGGGAGCGCCGCCACCACCAGACCCGCCTGGCGGCGCTGACCGTACGGGCGGGCCCCCACCTGCCGCCGATCGCCAGGGCCCTGGAATCCGCGGTGAAATCCGCGGAGGAGGCCAGATCCTCCGGAGGCGGCGCCTGACACGACCCACGTCGCCTCACGCCCGGCCGAGGGGGCGCCCCCTCAAGGGCGACCCGTACCCACCGACGACCGGGTCCCGGCAGAGGGGCCCCGCCCCCGCGCCGTGATCCGCCGGACCCCGATCGCCCCGCCGGCGACCCCCGCCCCGAGAATGACCGCGGCCAACGGCCGCCCGGCCCCGGACATGCCGGCCGGCACCGCCGCGGCCCCCACCACGAGGCACGTCCCGACGCACGCGCCGACCCCCTCCGCCCAGACCCCTGAAGCGGACCGCTGAGCCGTCGGACCCGTCGACCAGGCATCACTCGCCACGAGGTATCCGACCAGAAGCGCGGCCGCGCAGGCGGCCTGCCACATCGGCGGATCGCCGAACGCCGCGACGGTGACCGCCGCGCACCCGGGAGCCTCAGTACACGTCCCGCAACAACTCCGCGAGATCCGCGTCCACGTCCACGTACAGGTGCTCCTCGCCGACCGGCACCAGCTCCGTGGTGTCTGAAAGGAAGCGCTCGACCTCGCCCGTGCGGATGTGCACGACGGCGGTGCCCTCCATGGCGTGGAACTCCAGGACCGTCCGGTCGTAGCCGTACGGACGGACGCGGACGTCACCGGCGCCCACCGGCTCCTCCACCCCGGAGGCGAGCAGCTCGCGGGCGAACGTCCAGCACACCTCGACACCCTCCAGCGTGGCCGGGGCCGGGAACGACATGCGCACGGCGAACGGGTCACGCGCGTCGTAGGCCAGCGTCGCGGGGATGCTCGCCATACGCGGCGCGGCGGCGACGAGACGGGCCTCTACGGCTTGCTCGATGACGATGGACAACGCCTGCTCCTTGGGACAACTGCACGGACGACGACGGACGGTCGGACGGGCTCACTTGACTAGACGGCGGAACGGGGGAATCCGTGCACCTGAAGCCGGACGAAACACGAGTGACCTCTGTCACCGGTTTCAATCAAGGTCCTCTGGACGCCACCCGGACGGCGGACTACCTTCGCGCGCCATGAGGAGACTGAGGACTGTGAGAACACGGAGAAGTGCGGGTCGTGCGGCGAACGCGGGGCGGATGGTGCAGGTCATGGGGGTGGCGGTGGTCGCGGCCGTCGCGTTCGGCGCCGCGCCGGGACCCGCCGCCGCCCAGGCGCCGGCCTGGGACCTGAAGGACAGGCACACCGACGCCCGGTTCCGTGGCCTGGCGGCCGTCGACCGGAGCACGGCCTGGGTCGCGGGCACGAAGGGCACGGTGCTGCGCACCACGGACGGCGGCGCGCGGTGGAAGACCGTGTCCCCGGCCGGCGCGGAAGCGCTGGAGTTCCGCGACATCGAGGCGTTCGACGCCCGCCGCGCGGTGGTGCTCGCCATCGGCGAGGGCGAGGCGTCCCGGATCTTCCGCACCGATGACGGCGGGGCGAGCTGGACGGAGTCGTTCCGCAACACCGACCCGAAGGCGTTCTACGACTGCGTCACGTTCTTCGACCACCGGCACGGCCTCGCGATGAGCGACCCGGTCGACGGCAAGTACCGCATCCTGTCGACGCGGGACGGCGGCCGCTCCTGGCGGGTCCTGCCGAGCGCGGGGATGCCGCCCGCGCAGACCGGCGAGGCGGGGTTCGCCGCGTCCGGGCAGTGCCTGGTGGCGTCGGGCCCGAAGGACGTCTGGCTGGCCACCGGCGGCGGCGCCGCCTCCAGGGTGCTGCACTCCGCCGACCGCGGCCTGACCTGGACCGCGGCCGGGACCCCGGTCCCGGCGGGCGACCCGGCCCGGGGCGTCTTCGGCCTGGCGTTCCGCGACCGGGCGCACGGCATCGCGGTCGGCGGCGACTACCGTGCCGACCAGCCCTCGCCGCGGGCCGCCGCGGTGACCGGCGACGCGGGCCGCCGCTGGACCCCGTCGGCGCAGCCGCCGCCCGCCTACCGCTCCGGCGTCGCCTGGCTCCCGCGCGGCCACGCCGCCGCCCTCGCCGTCGGCCCGACCGGCACCGACCTCTCCACGAACGGCGGTCGCACCTGGCGCACCGTGGACACCGGCTCGTACGACACCGTCGACTGCACGCGCGACGGCGCCTGCTGGGCGGCGGGCGAGAAGGGGCGCGTGGCGCGCCTGGGACACCGGTTGCCCTAGCCGCGCGGGCGACATTTCAATTCCAGTACAAGAGTGATCGACGGGCCGCAGGCGCTCTTGTGGGGGGTCGTTGAAATGTGCATGATTTACACGTATGGCTATGCCGGAACATGCGACAGAAGGCGCGGAGCACGGGGCAGCCGCGATCGCCCTGCGCGGTGTGCACAAGACATTCGGTGACGTACGTGCCGTCGACGGCATCGAACTCGACGTGGCCGAGGGCGAGTTCTTCTCGCTGCTCGGTCCGTCCGGTTCGGGGAAGACCACCGTGCTGCGCCTGATCGCCGGGTTCGAGACGCCGACGAGCGGCACCGTCCGGCTCGACGGTGCCGACGTCACCCGGCGCGCCCCGTTCGAGCGTGACGTCACCACCGTCTTCCAGGACTACGCGCTGTTCCCGCACATGAGCGTCGAGCAGAACGTCGCCTACGGCCTGAAGGTGCGCGGCGCCGGCCGAAGAGAGCAGGCCGAGCGGGCCCGTGCCGCCCTCCACTCCGTGCGCCTCGAGGGATTCGGCAGGCGCAGGCCTGGCCAGCTCTCCGGCGGTCAGCGCCAACGCGTCGCGCTGGCACGGGCGTTGGTCGTACGCCCCCGCGTCCTGCTCCTCGACGAACCGCTCGGCGCCCTCGACCTCAATCTGCGCGAGCAGATGCAGACCGAGCT
Source organism: Streptomyces sp. NPDC102467 (assembly GCF_044765445.1). NCBI lineage: Bacteria > Bacillati > Actinomycetota > Actinomycetes > Kitasatosporales > Streptomycetaceae > Streptomyces > Streptomyces sp. NPDC102467. The sequence goes on from NZ_JBIWKA010000019.1 coordinate 63,351, forward strand.
GAAGGAGCTGCAGCGCGACGTCGGCATCACCTTCGTGCTCGTCACCCACGACCAGGCCGAGGCTCTCGCGCTGAGCGACCGGGTCGCGGTCATGAACGCCGGACGTGTCGAACAGGTGGGCACGCCGGGGGAGTTGTACGAGGCGCCCGGCTCCGTGTTCGTCGCCTCCTTCGTCGGCACCTCCAACACCCTCACCGGCGCGGCCGCCGAACTGATCGTGGGGAAAGCCGGGACATTCGGCGTCAGACCCGAGAAGATTCGGGTCCTGCCCGACGCGGAGAAGCACGACCGGGTCCACCACAGCGAGGTGCGCGGTACCGTCGCCGACGCCGTGTACCTCGGGGACAGCACCCGCGTCGTCGTCGACACCGACGCCGGCGCGCGCTTCGTCGTCGTACGGCAGAACCTCGACACGACGGCGGCCGACGCGCTCGCCCTGCCGGGCAACCGCGTCCTGCTGCGCTGGCACCGACGGCACAACGTCCCACTGAGTCAGACGACTTGAGCGACACACGCGAATCGACCGACAGGGAGACCTCGTGCGCGCACCCCGAACCCTTCTGGCCGCCACCGCCCTCGCCGGGCTGCTGCTCGCCACCGCCTGTGGCTCCTCCGACGGCGGGGGAGACAAGGCCGGCGGCGCGCCCGGCGGGCAGGGCTTCACTCCGCCGAAGCTGTCCGCCCCCACCTCTCTCGGCAAGACCGAGGGCGAGGTCAACCTCATCGCCTGGGCCGGCTACGCCGAGGACGGCTCCAACGACCCGAAGGTCGACTGGGTCACCCCCTTCGAGAAACGGACGGGCTGTCAGGTCAGCACCAAGATCGCCGGCACCTCCGACGAGATGGTCAACCTGATGAAGACCGGCCAGTACGACGCCGTCTCCGCGTCCGGCGACGCCTCCCTGCGCCTGATCGCCTCCGGTGACGCGGCCCCCGTCAACACCGACCTCGTGCCCAACTACCGAGACATTTTCCCCGGGTTGAAGATGCAGCCCTGGAACTCCGTCAAGAACGTCGCCTACGGAATCCCGCACGGCCGCGGCGCCAACCTCCTCATGTACCGCACCGACAAGGTCACCCCGGCCCCCGACTCCTGGAAGGCCGTCTTCGACGACGCGTCCGCGTACAAGGGGAAGGTCACCGCGTACGACTCGCCGATCTACCTCGCCGACGCCGCGCTGTACCTCATGAAGACGCGGCCGGACCTCGGCATCAAGGACCCGTACGCGCTCGACCAGAAGCAATTCGACGCGTCCGTGGCCCTGTTGAAGAAGCAGAACGGGAACGTCGGCGAATACTGGAGCGACTACCTGAAGGAGATCTCCGCCTTCAAGAGCGGTGACTCGGTGATCGGCACCAGCTGGCAGGTCATCGTGAACAGCGCCCAGGCCGAGAAGGCCCCCGTCAAGGCCGTCCTCCCGAAGGAGGGCGCCACCGGCTGGTCCGACACCTGGATGGTCGCCGCGAAGGCCGAGCACCCCAACTGCGCCTATAAATGGCTCGACTGGATCGTCTCCCCGAAGGCGAACGCACAGGTCGCCGAGTACTTCGGCGAAGCTCCGTCGAACGCGAAGGCCTGCGCGCAGACCGCCGACAAGCGACACTGCGCGACCTACCACGCCGACGACGCCGCCTACTGGAAGCGGGTCCACTTCTGGACCACGCCCATCCCGCAATGCCTCGACGGACGCACCGACGTCGCCTGCGTCCCGTACGCGAAGTGGGTCCAGGCGTGGACCGAGATCAAGGGCTGAGGTGGTCGTGACCGTCGTGAAGAAGGCCGCCGGGGTGCTGCACCGCAGGCCCCGGCTGCGCTTGCCCCTCCTGCTGGCGGCCCCCCTGACATGGCTCGTCGTGGCCTACCTGGGGTCGCTCGCGGTGCTCTTCCTGTCGGGCCTGTGGACCACGGACCCGTTCACGTCGGACATCGTGCGCACCTGGACCCTCGACAACTTCAGGACTCTGTTAACGACCGACGTGTACCGCCAAGTGGCCCTGCGCAGCATAGGAGTTGCCCTGGGTGTCACGGCGCTGTGCGTCGTGCTGGCGTTCCCGATCGCCTTCTACACGGCGCGGGTCGCCCGCCCCCGGTGGCGTCCGCTGCTCGTCGTCGCCATCCTCACCCCGCTGTGGGCGAGCTACCTCGTCAAGGCATACGCGTGGCGCGTCATGCTCGCCCAAGGCGGCCTGCTGGACTGGCTGTTGACCCCCTTCGGACTGACCGGCCCCGGCTACGGACTCACCGCGACGGTCCTCGTCCTCACTTACCTCTGGCTGCCCTACATGATCCTGCCGATCCACGCGGGCCTCGAACGCGTCCCCGCGGGCCTGCTCGACGCCTCCGCCGACCTCGGCGCCCGCACCTGGCGCACCTTCCGCACGGTGCTGCTGCCGCTCGTCCTGCCGTCCGTCGCGGCAGGCTCCGTCTTCACGTTCTCGCTCAGCCTCGGCGACTACATCGCCGTACAGATCGTGGGCGGCAAAACGCAGTTGATCGGCAACGTCGTCTACTCCAACATCACCCTCGACCTGCCGCTGGCCGCCGCCCTCGGCACCGTGCCGGTCGTGGTGATCGTCCTCTACCTGCTCGCCGTGCGACGCACGGGCGCGCTCAGCAGCCTCTGAAGGAGCCCGTGGTGCACCTGTCCCGCCCCGCGCGCATCGCGCTCCGCGTCGGCGCCCTGGCCGGCTTCGCCGTCATCTATCTCCCGCTGCTCCTGGTCATCGTCAACTCCCTCAACCAGGACCGCAGTTCGGGCTGGCCGCCGAGCGGACTCACCCTGCGCTGGTGGCGGGACGCCTGGCACAGCGCGGGCGCCAGGGACGCACTGTGGACGTCGGTGAAGGCGGGCTGCGGCGCCACCGTCATCGCCCTCGTCCTCGGCACGCTCCTCGCCTTCGCGGTCTCCCGGCGCCGCTTCTTCGGCCGGGAGACGATCTCCTTCGCCGTCGTCCTGCCCCTCGCACTGCCGGGCATCATCACCGGCGTCGCCCTCAACACGGCGTTCCGCACGGTCCTGGAACCGCTGGGGATCGGCCTCGGCCTGTTCACCGTCATCGTCGGCCACGCCACGTTCTGCGTCGTGGTCGTCTTCAACAACGTCGCCGCCCGGCTGCGCCGCCTGCCGGGCTCGTACGAGGAAGCGGCCATGGACCTGGGCGCCGACACCTTCCGCACGTTCCGCGACATCACGTTCCCGCTGACCCGCTCGGCGCTCGCGGCCGGCGGCCTGCTCGCGTTCGCGCTGTCCTTCGACGAGATCGTGGTCACGACGTTCACGGCGGGCCCCGGCGTCCGGACGCTGCCCTTGTGGATCTTCTCCAACATGGCCAGACCGCAGCAGGCCCCCGTGGTCAACGTCGTCGCCGTCGTCCTCGTCCTGCTGTCGGTCATCCCGGTCTACGTGGCCCAGCGGCTCTCCTCCGACACGGCGGCGGGCAGCCGGGTGTAGGGGCCCCGTACCTGCTCTACTTCATGGCCTCCGCGAACAGCGGGACCACGTGCTGGAGCGCGTACCGCACGGACAGGACCGAGTCGGTGGCGAAGGCCGAGCTGATGTCCGTGTCGTCGAAGACCACCGCGTGCCCCTTCTTCGCCGCGGGGATCGACGCGAACAGCGGGTCGGAGCTGATCTTCTTCGCCGTGGTGCCGATCGGCGCCATCACCATCAGATCGGCGTCGAGCATCTGGAGGTTCTCCTCCGACACGGCCACGGAGAACGCGCTGCCCGCCTTCTTCTCCACCGCCGGGTTGTTCTTGAAGCCGAGCCGCTCGACGAAGTCCACGCGGCCGGTGCCGCGCACGTACGCGCCCCAGGTCGTGGCGGTACGGGACGCCACGGTGATCGTCCTCCCCTTGAACTCGGGGTGCGCGGCGGCCGCTTCGGTGAACTGCTTCTCGGTGTCCGCGATCAGCGTCTTCCCCTTCTCGGGGGCGCCGAGTGCCTGGGAGACCATCGTCGTCTGCTTCTTCCAGGAGACCTTGTACTGGTCGCCGCCATTGGGCACTCCGACCGTAGGCGCGATCTTGCTGAGCGTGTCGTAGCGGGTCCGGTCGCCGCTCGACTTGGTGTCGAGGATGAGGTCGGGCTTGAGCGCCGCGATCTTCTCGTACTCGGGCTCAAGGGTGCCGATCTTCTGCGGCGACTTGTCGTACTTCTCCTTGACCCAGGGGCCGAGGCCGTCCCCGCCGAACGCCAGCCAGTCGCTCGCCCCGACGGGCTGCACGCCGAGCGCGAGGGCCGTCTCCGCGTCGCCCCAGCCGAGGGCGACCACGCGCTTCGGCTGCTGCTTCACCGTGACGGTGCCGAACTTGGTGGACACCTTCGCGGGGAAGCTGCCGGCGGACTTCTGGCCGGCGCTGTCGGCGGTGTCGTCCGTGCCGGAGCCGCAGGCCGCGAGCGAGCCGGCGAGCGCCAGGGCGAGGGCGCCGACGAGGAACCGGCGGCGACCGGTACGGGGAGAGGGGGTCGGCATGGGTGTGCTCTTTTCTTGATTCACGGGGGTTGGCCCTACGCGGCCGGAGTGGGGGAGGCGCCGACGTGATGGCGCCCCATGGGGACGATGAGCGGGGTGCCGGATGCCGGGTCGGGGACGACGGTGCTGCGCAGCCCGAAGACCTCCTCGACGAGGGACTCGGTGACGATGTCCGACGGTGCGCCCTCGGCGACGATCCCGCCGTCCTTCATGGCGACGAGATGGTCGGCGTAGCGGCAGGCCAGATTGAGGTCGTGCAGAACCACGACCAGCGTGACGCCGCGCTCCCGGTTGAGATCGGTCAACAGGTCGAGGACGTCGAGCTGATGGCTGATGTCGAGATACGTCGTCGGTTCGTCGAGCAGCAGGACATCTGTCTCCTGGGCCAGGGCCATGGCGATCCAGACGCGCTGGCGCTGCCCGCCGGAGAGCTCGTCGATGGACCGCTCCGCGAGGTCGAGGACGTCGGTGGCGTGCAGGGCCGCGGCGACCGCCTCGTCGTCGGCGGGCGTCCAGCGCCGGAACCAGCCCTGATGCGGATAGCGGCCCCGTCCGACCAGGTCGGCGACGGTGATCGACTCGGGTGCGACCGGTGTCTGCGGCAGCACGCCGAGCACGGCGGCCACGTCCTTGGTGGACATGTCGTGCACGCTGCGCCCGTCGAGCAGGACCGTGCCGGCCGTCGGGGCGAGCAGCCGGGCCATCGAACGTAGCAACGTCGACTTGCCGCAGGCGTTCGGCCCGACCACGACGGTGATTCGGCCGGGCGGGATGTCGACGTCGAGCCCGGCGACGATCCGGCGCTCGCCGTAGCCGAGTTCGAGGCCGCGGGCCTGGAGGGTGTGCGGGGCAGCCACGGGCGTCTCCTCGGCGGGGCCGGAGCGGGGGCAGGGGGTGGTGTGCGGTGCCGTGCGCATGGTCAGCCGCCCCGGCCGGTCCGGTTGGCGCGGGCCAGGAGCCAGAGCAGGTACGGGGCGCCGATCACGCTCGTGACGATGCCGACCGGCAGTTGGGTGCCGGGGAGCAGGTGCTGTCCGGCGAAGTCGGCGACGATCACGAGCAGCGCGCCGGTGGCCGCGGACGGCAGCAGCGCGGCCCCCTGTCCCGGCAGCAGGCGCCGGGCGATGGGCGGCGACACGAAGGCGACGAACCCCACGGGACCCGCGGCTGCCGTCGCCACTCCGGCGAGGGCGGTGGCGCAGGCGAGCAGGGCGAGCCGGTCCCGCTCGACGCGTGCGCCGAGCCCGCCGGCCGTGTCGTCGCCGAGCTGCAGCGCGGGCAGCGCCCTGGCCGCCAGGGCGGTCAGCGGCACGAGCAGCGCGGCGCCGACGAGCAGCGGCCAGAAGTGCGGCCAGGAACGGCCGTTGAGGCTTCCGGCCAGCCACAGGAACGCGGTCTGCGCCTCGCTCACGTCCGACCGGGTCATCTGGTACGAGATCACGCTCGACAGCCCCGTCCCGATGCCCAGGCCGACCAGGACGAGCCGGTATCCGCTGACGCCCTTGCGCCAGGCGAGCAGATAGACCGCGGCGCCCGCGGCGAGGGCGCCGGCCAGCGCCACGAACGACAGCGGCGTGCCGCTCAGCCCGGCGAGCCCGCCGGCCAGGACGACGGCTGCGCCCGCGCCCGAGCTCACCCCGATCACGTCGGGGCTCGCCAGCGGATTGCGCAACAGCGTCTGGAACACGGCGCCCGACAGCCCGAAGCAGCAGCCGACCAGCAGCGCCAGCAAGGCGCGCGGCAGCCGTAGTTCGAGGATCACGAACTGGGTGCCGGTGTCACCGCCGCCCAGCAGGGTGGCGACCACGTCGGGCACGGGCACGGTGTAGTCGCCGAAGCTGAGCGCGAGGCACAGCGCGGCGAGCGCGGCCACGAGCAGGGCGCAGCTGACGCCGATGAACCGGGCGCGTCCGCGGCGGCGTACCGATGACACCCGGGTCACCCGGGCCGCGGCGGCCGGTAGGGCGTCGCGGGCCGGACGGAGCGTGTCGCTCACAGCTCCACCGTCTTTCTGCGCCGTACGAGGACGACGAAGGGGATCGCGCCCAGCGCGGCCGTCATGACCCCGACCTGGACCTCGCCCGGCCGGGCGATCAGCCGGCCGATGACGTCGGCGAGCAGCAGCGCGGCCGGCGCGAGCAGGGCGCTGTACGGGAGGATCCACCGGTAGTCGGGCCCGGTGATCAGGCGTGCCGCGTGCGGAACGGCCAGGCCCACGAAGGCGATCGGCCCCGCGACGACGGTCGCGGCCCCGCACAGCAGGACCACACAGGCGGCGGCGCCGAGCCGGGCCAGGGCGATCCGCTGGCCGAGCCCGCGGGCCGTGTCGTCGCCCAGGGCGAGTGTGTTGAGCTGCGGACCGAGTGCGAGGGCCAGTACCGCGCCCACGGCGATGAACGGCAGGGCCTGCCACAGCACGGCGGGTTCACGGCCCGTGAGCGAGCCGACCTGCCAGAAGCGGAACTGGTCGAAGGTGTTGCTGTCCGTGAGCAGCATCGCGCTGGTCAGGGCGGAGAGGGCGGCGGCCACGGCCGCGCCGGACAGGGCGAGCTTCACCGGGGTGGCGCCGTCGCGGCCCATGCTGCCGATCCCGTAGACGAGCACGGCGGCGAGACAGGCGCCCAGGAAGCCGAACCAGATGTACTGCCGCGGCTCGGTCAGGGCGAGCACGCTGATGGCGAGGACCACGAAGACGGAGGCTCCGGCGTTGACCCCCAACAGGCTGGGGTCGGCGAGAGGGTTGCGGGCCACGCCCTGCATGACGGTGCCGGCGAGTCCGAGCGCCAGGCCCGCGAGGAGGCCGGCGGCCGTGCGCGGCATGCGGACCTCTCGCACGATGAGCTGGGCGCGGTCGCCGCGATCGGGGCTGAAGAGTCCCGCGGCGACGTCGTGGAGCGGCACGTGCCCCGAGCCCACGCCGAGGCTGAGTGCCACGGCGGCCACGAGGACGAGCCCGACGGCGAACAGCCCGAGGAGCAGCCGTCCGCCACGAGGAGAGCGGGGAGACCGAGGAGAGCGGCGAGGGGTCCGGGGAGCCGTCCGGCGCGGTAGCGCCTTCGGTCCCACCACGGTGAGTTGCACTGGATCGTTCCTTGTCCGCCGTCCGGCTTCGGCCGCGCAGCGGCAGGCACCGGAACGAGGGGCTCCAGTGCGTTAGGTGAGGCTAACCTAACATCAGATAAGGTTCACCGAGCAACTACTCTGGCGAGCCTCCGGCGGGCGCCGCCGGAGGCCCGTACGAATCCAGGAGTCGGCTTGCTGCACACGACGGACACCCTCGCGCCCCGGCCGCCCGGCGAGCAGGGAGACGGCTACGTGGAACTGCGCTCCGCGGCCCAGCTGCGCGAAATCCTCGGCGAGCCGCACCCGATCGTGATCGACAAGGTCCATGACCGACTCGAGGACGGCGACCGGGAGTTGATAGCCCGTTCGCCGTTCTGTCTGCTCTCCACGGCCGACACCCGCGGCAACTGCGACGTATCGCCGCGCGGGGACGGCCCCGGGTTCGCGCACATCATCGACGACGGCACCCTCGCCCTGCCGGACCGGCCGGGCAACCGCCGCGGCGACAGCTTCCACAACGTCCTGGAGAACCCGCACGCGAGCCTGCTGTTCCTGATACCCGGCGCCACCGACGTCCTGCGGGTCAACGGCCGGGCCCGCGTCCTCACCGACGCGCCCTTCTTCGACGCCATGACCGTCAAGGGGCAGCGGCCGACCCTCGCGCTGCTCCTGGACATCGACGAGATATACCTCCACTGCCCGCAGTCGCTGCGCCGGTCGGGCCTGTGGAAGCCGCAGACGTGGGAGAGCGCGGGCCGCGGCGCCGTCTAGGGTTGGCCGCATGCCGACGATCACGGGGATTCCCGAGGGCTGGCCGACGAACGAGGCGGCGGCGCGCGCCGTGCAGGACACGCTGCGCGGCCGCGTCGTGCTGGACGAGGCCGGACCGCAACCGGGGGCGGGCACGGTCACCGGGATCGACGTCGCGTACGACGACGCACGCGATGTCGTCGCCGCGGCCGCGGTCGTGCTGGACGCCGCGACGCTCGACGTCGTCGAGGAGGCGACCGCCGTCGGGCGCGTCGCCTTCCCCTATGTGCCGGGCCTGCTGGCGTTCCGCGAGATCCCGGCGGTGCTCGACGCCCTCGCGGCACTGCGCACAGACCCGGGCCTCGTCGTGTGTGACGGCTACGGCCTCGCCCACCCGCGCCGCTTCGGCCTCGCGAGCCACCTCGGCGTGCTCACCGGCCTTGCGACGATGGGCGTCGCCAAGAACCCCTTCGCCTTCGCGCACGGCGAGTTGGGGCGCGAGCGGGGGAGCGCGGCCGCTCTCACGGACGGGTCCGAGGAGGTCGGCCGCGCCCTGCGCACCCGGGCGGGCGTGAAGCCGGTGTACGTCTCGGTGGGGCACCGGATCTCCCTGGCCAACGCATGCGCCCACGCGCTGGCCCTGACCCCCGCCTACCGGCTGCCGGAGACGACCCGCAGGGCCGACCGGCTGTGCCGGGACGCGCTGCTCACCGCTCCGCGGCGACCCGGAAGGTGAGTCCGGCCGCCCGCAGCCGCCCGATCAGCGCGTCGCCCATCGCCACGGCGGTGGTCACCTGCCCCGCGGTGTCCGGGAGTTCGTCCTGGGCGAGGCACATCGCGGACTCCGCCAGTATCTTCGCGGTCTCCTCGTACCCGGGATCGCCGCCCGACACCTCGGTGAAGACCCGGCGCCCGCCGCCCTCACCCACGAACCGCACCGAGAACCAGCTCTTGGCCCGGCGGGCCCGGTCCGGCCCGCTGCCGGGCAGCAGCCTGCCTCCCAACCAGCGCCGGACGGGCGGCACTTGGGCCGCGGCGAAGAGCGCCCCCGCGGCCGCCGCCCCGCCCACCGCGAACGGCAGCGACTTCACGGCCGCGTAGTGCCGGTAGCGGAAGTCCGGGCCGTAGCACTCAAGGGCCCGCGCGGAACGCTGGACCACCTGCGGGTCGATCGTCGGCAGCGGCAGGGCCCACGCCCCGACCTCCTTGGCGTACCGGGGCGTCCCCGTCGGCGCATACGCGGTGCGTCCCACCAGCCGCGGCTGATGGCGCCGCCGGTCCTGCTGCGCGGCGAGCATCTGCCGGGCCCGCCCGAACTGGTTCAGCGCGGACGCGAACGTGCCGCCCGAGAGCGTGGCGTTCGTCCGCACGAACCCGTCGACCCGCAGCGGCACCGCCTCCGGCAACTGCCGCACGGTGAAATACGCGCCCAAGTCGTGCGGGACCGAGTCGAAGCCGCACGCGTGCACAAGGCGGGCCCCCGTCTCGCGCGCGCGGGCGTCGTGCCGCACATACATGAGGTCCACGAACTCCGGCTCACCTGTGAGGTCCACGTAATCGGTGCCCGCGTCGGCACACGCGGCGACCAGCCCCTCCCCGTACTCCAGATACGGGCCCACGGTCGTGGCCACCACGCGCGCGCGGGAGGCGAGTGCGCGCAGCGACGCCGCGTCGGCGACGTCCGCGCGCTCCAAGGGCAGCACCGCGCACGCCGGGTCGATACCGGTGAGCCGCTCGCGCAAGCGCTCCAGCTTGGCGGTGTCGCGGCCCGCGATCGCCCAGCGCAGCCCCTCGGGAGCGTGCGCCGCGAGGTACTCGGCGGTGAGCTCCCCGACGAAGCCCGTCGCCCCGAACAACACCACGTCGTACGCCCTGTCCGTGTTCCCAGGGCCTTCAGGCCTGTTCATGACACCCCTCATCGTGCTTCGTGCCGCTGTCGGTGGCCGAGGCTAGCGTGCGCGCGGACGGCGGGCCGTGTCCGGGCCGGAAATTGGCTAAGCGCTTGCTCGTCGGGGGTTGTGCCGACCGGAACGGCTTCATAGCATCAATGGTGTTACAGCAGTTGTGTCACAGACTGGGGGCGTGGCGGGATGGCAATGGCAGGCACGGAAGCAGGTGGCGGCCCGCTCGCCGGGGTGCGGGTGGTCGAGCTCGCCGGCATCGGCCCCGGCCCGTTCGCGGCGATGCTCCTCGCCGACCTCGGCGCCGACGTCGTACGGGTCGACCGGCCGGGCGGCGCGGGCCTCGCCATCAACCCCGAGTACGACGTCACCAACCGCAACAAGCGGTCCGTGATCGTCGACCTGAAGGCCACGGGCGGCGCCGAGCGGGTGCTGCGGCTCGTCGAGCGCGCCGACGTGCTGATCGAGGGCTACCGGCCGGGCGTCGCCGAGCGCCTCGGCGTGGGCCCCGGGACCTGCCACGCCCGCAACCCGAAGCTGGTCTACGGCCGGATGACCGGCTGGGGCCAGGAGGGCCCCCTCGCCCAGCGCGCCGGGCACGACATCGCGTACATCGCGCTCACCGGCACCCTCGGCATGATCGGCAAGCCGGACGAGCCGCCGACCGTGCCCGCCAACCTCGTCGGGGACTACGCGGGAGGCTCCCTCTACCTGGTCGTCGGCATCCTGGCCGCCCTCCACCGCGCCCAGGCAACCGGCGCCGGGCAGGTCGTCGACGCCGCGATCGTCGACGGCGCCTCCCACCTCTCCGCGATGATCCACGGCATGCTCGCGGCGGGCGGCTGGCAGGACCGGCGCGGCGCCAACCTCCTCGACGGCGGCTGCCCGTTCTACGGCACGTACGAGACCGCCGACGGCCGGTACATGGCGGTCGGCGCCCTTGAGCAGCAGTTCTACGACGAGTTCATCGACCTCATGGGGCTCGCCGGCGTCGCGCCCGAGCGCAAGGACCTGGCCCACTGGGACGAACTGCGCGAGAGCGTCGCCGCGCGCTTCAAGCAGCGTACGAGGGACGAGTGGACAGCCGTCTTCGAGGGCTCCGACGCCTGCGTGGCTCCCGTCCTCTCGCTGCGCGAGGCCCCGGACCATCCGCACCTCGCCGCCCGCGGCACCTTCGTCGACCACGGCGGCATCACCCAGCCCGCCCCGGCGCCCCGCTTCTCGGGGACCCCCACCGCCGTCCGCTCGGGCCCCGCCCTGCCAGGCGCCGACACCGCGGCGGTCGCCCGCGACTGGGGCGTACCCGAACTGGACGAGCACACCGACCCTCCAACGAAAGGCAGTTGATCGCGAGCATGGAGCGACGCCTGTTCAGCGCCGAGCACGAGGCGTTCCGCACGACCGTCCGCACCTTCCTCGACAAGGAGGTGACCCCGCACTACGAGCAGTGGGAGAAGGACGGCATCGTCGCGCGCGAGGCCTGGCTCGCCGCCGGACGCCAGGGGCTGCTCGGCCTCGCCGTGCCCGAGGAGTACGGGGGCGGCGGCACCGCCGACTTCCGCTACAGCGCCGTCCTCGCCGAGGAGTTCACGCGCGCGGGCGCCGCCGGACTCGCCGTGGGCCTGCACAACGACATCATCGGCCCGTACCTGACCTCGCTGGGCACGGAGGAACAGAAGAGGCGCTGGCTGCCCGGATTCTGCGACGGCTCGACGATCACCGCCATCGCGATGACGGAACCCGGGGCCGGCTCCGACCTGCAGGGCATCCGCACCACCGCAGAGGACCGCGGCGACCACTGGCTGCTGAACGGCTCCAAGACCTTCATCTCCAACGGCATCCTCGCCGACCTCGTCATCGTCGTCGCCAAGACCACGCAGGAAGGCGGCGCGCACGGGCTCTCGCTCCTCGTCGTCGAGCGCGGCATGGAAGGCTTCGAGCGCGGCCGCAACCTCGACAAGATCGGCCAGAAGGCGCAGGACACGGCCGAGTTGTTCTTCGACGACGTCCGCGTCCCGAAGGAGAATCTTCTCGGTGAGGCCAACGGCGCGTTCCTCCACCTGATGACGAACCTCGCGCAGGAACGCATGGGCATCGCCGTCGCCGCCATCGCCGCCGCCGAGCACCTGCTGGAGATCACCACGACCTACGTCAAGGAGCGCGAGGCCTTCGGACGGCCGCTCGCCAAGCTGCAGCACATCCGGTTCGAGATAGCCGAGATGGCCACCGAGTGCGCCGTCACCCGGACCTTCCTCGACCGCTGCATCGAGGACCACTCCGACGGCACCCTCGACGCCGTGCACGCCTCCATGGCCAAATGGTGGGCCACCGAACTGCAGAAGCGTGTTGCCGACCGCTGCCTCCAACTGCACGGTGGTTACGGGTACATGACCGAGTACCGCGTCGCAAAGGCCTTCACCGACGGGCGCATCCAGACCATCTACGGCGGCACGACCGAGATCATGAAGGAGATCATCGGCCGTTCGCTGCTGTCCTGAAGCACCGCAACCCTCAGCATTCGTAGCTCCGTGAAAGGCAACCCAGTGACCACTGACGCGTACGTCTACGACGCGATCCGCACCCCGCGCGGCCGGGGCAAGGCCAACGGCTCCCTGCACGGCACCAAGCCGATCGACCTCGTCGTCGGTCTCATCCACGAGCTCCAGGCCCGCTTCCCGGGCCTCGACCCCGCCGAGATCGACGACATCGTGCTCGGCGTGGTGGGCCCGGTCGGCGACCAGGGCTCCGACATCGCCCGCGTCGCGGCGATCGCCGCCGGCCTGCCCGACACGGTCGCCGGCGTCCAGGAGAACCGCTTCTGTGCCTCCGGCCTCGAAGCCGTCAACCTGGCGGCGATGAAGGTCCGTTCGGGCTGGGAGGAGCTCGTCCTCGCCGGTGGGGTCGAGTCGATGTCGCGGGTGCCGATGGCCTCGGACGGCGGCGCCTGGTTCGCCGACCCGATGACCAACTTCGACACCGGCTTCGTACCGCAGGGCATCGGCGCCGACCTCATCGCCACCATCGAGGGCTTCTCGCGGCGGGACGTCGACGAGTACGCGGCGCTCTCCCAGGAGCGGGCCGCCGCCGCGGTCAAGGACGGGCGCTTCGACCGGTCGATCGTCCCGGTCAGGGACCGCAGCGGCCTGATCGTCCTCGACCACGACGAATTCCTGCGCCCCGGCACCACCGCGGACTCACTGTCCAGGCTCAAGCCGTCCTTCAAGGACATCGGCGACCTGGGCGGGTTCGACGCGGTCGCGCTGCAGAAATACCACTGGGTCGAGAAGATCGACCACGTGCACCACGCGGGCAACTCCTCCGGCATCGTCGACGGCGCGTCGCTCGTCGCCATCGGCTCGCGCGAGGCCGGCGAGCGGGGCGAGCTCACCCCGCGCGCCCGCATCGTCTCCGTGGCCGTCTCCGGCTCCGAGCCGACCATCATGCTCACCGGCCCCGCGCCCGCGACCCGCAAGGCCCTCGCCAAGGCGGGCCTGACCATCGACGACATCGACCTCGTCGAGATCAACGAGGCGTTCGCGGCGGTTGTGCTCCGCTTCGTGCGGGACATGGGTCTGTCCTTGGACAAGGTCAATGTCAACGGCGGCGCGATCGCTCTCGGGCACCCGCTGGGTGCGACCGGCGCGATGATTCTGGGCACGCTCGTGGATGAGCTGGAGCGCAGGGACCTCCGGTACGGGCTGGCCACGTTGTGCGTCGGCGGGGGGATGGGGATCGCCACGATCGTGGAGCGGGTGTAGCGCCGTAGGGGCGAGTGGTCCGTCGCCGGGTGCGCGTCTCGTCGTGGCTGGTCGCGCAGTTCCCCGCGCCCCTGGAGCATGCGGCTCCGCCGCAGCCCCATGAGGGCGCACCACGCGCCCCTGAAATGGCGCACGCAGTGCGCATTTCAGGGGCGCGGGGAACTGCGCGACCAGCCCCCCACCGGGCGGCACCCGGTCACGAACCACAAGCACCCGCCCCGGACTCCGTCCCACCCGCCAAAAACTTCCCGCATCGGACTTCACGGAGACGCAGACATGACGCAGAGCACCACCATCCACTGGCAACAAGACGAAACCGGCATCGTCACACTCGTCCTGGACGACCCGAACCAGTCCGCGAACACCATGAACCAGGCGTTCAAGGACTCCATCGCCGCCATCGCCGACCGCGCGGAGGCGGAGCGGGACTCCATCAGGGGCATCATCTACACCTCCGCCAAGAAGACCTTCTTCGCGGGCGGCGACCTGAAGGACATGATGAAGGCGGGGCCCGAGGACGCGCAGGCCGTCTTCGAGACCGGCACCGGCATCAAGAACTCGCTGCGCCGCATCGAGACGCTCGGCAAGCCGGTCGTCGCGGCCATCAACGGCGCGGCCCTGGGCGGCGGTTACGAGATCGCCCTCGCCAGCCACCACCGCGTCGCGCTCGACGCGCCGGGCTCCAAGATCGGCCTCCCCGAGGTCACGCTCGGCCTGCTGCCCGCGGGCGGCGGCGTCGTCCGCACCGTCCGCCTCATGGGCATCGCCGACGCGCTCCTCAAGGTGCTGCTCCAGGGCACCCAGTACACCCCGAAGCGTGCTCTGGAGAACGGCCTGATCCATGAAGTGGCCACGACCCGCGAGGAGATGATCGAGAAGGCCCGCGCCTTCATCGACGCGAACCCCGAGTCGCAGCAGCCCTGGGACAAGCCCGGCTACCGCATCCCCGGCGGCACCCCGGCCAACCCGAAGTTCGCGGCGAACCTGCCCGCGTTCCCGGCCAACCTGAAGAAGCAGCTGAACGGCGCCCCCTACCCGGCCCCGCGCAACATCCTCGCGGCCGCCGTCGAGGGCTCCCAGGTCGACTTCGAGACGGCCCTGACCATCGAGGCCCGCTACTTCACCGAGCTGGTCACAGGCCAGACCGCGAAGAACATGATCCAGGCGTTCTTCTTCGACCTCCAGGCCGTCAACTCGGGAGCCAACCGCCCCCAGGGCATCGAGCCGCGCAAGGTCACCAAGGTCGCCGTGCTCGGCGCCGGGATGATGGGCGCGGGCATCGCCTACTCCTGCGCCCGCGCGGGCATCGAGGTCGTCCTCAAGGACGTCTCCGCCGAGGCCGCCGCCCAGGGCAAGGGTTACTCCGAGAAGCTGTGCGAGAAGGCGGTGAAGCGCGGCCGCACCACCCAGGAGAAGGCGGACGCGCTGCTCGCCCGCATCACGCCCACCGCCGACCCGCAGGCGCTGGCCAACTGCGACGCGGTCATCGAGGCCGTCTTCGAGGACCCTTCGCTCAAGCACAAGGTGTTCCAGGAGATCCAGCACGTCGTCGCCCCCGACGCGCTGCTCTGCTCCAACACCTCCACGCTGCCGATCAGCGTCCTGGCCGAGGGCGTCGAGCGCCGCGCCGACTTCATCGGCCTGCACTTCTTCTCGCCCGTCGACAAGATGCCGCTCGTCGAGATCATCAAGGGTGAGCAGACCGGCGACGAGGCACTGGCCCGTGCCTTCGACCTCGTACGGCAGATCAACAAGACGCCGATCGTGGTCAACGACTCGCGCGGCTTCTTCACCTCGCGCGTGATCGGCCACTTCATCAACGAGGGCGTCGCCATGGTCGGCGAGGGCATCGAGCCCGCCTCCGTCGAGCAGGCCGCGGGCCAGGCCGGCTACCCGGCCAAGGTGCTGTCCCTGATGGACGAGCTGACCCTCACCCTGCCTCGGAAGATCCGCAACGAGTCCAAGATGGCGATCGTCGAGGCGGGCGGCACCTGGACCCCGCACCCGGCCGAGGGTGTCATCGACCGCATGGTCGACGAGTTCGGACGCACCGGCCGCAGCGGCGGCGCGGGCTTCTACGAGTACGGCGAGGACGGCAAGCGCGCCGGACTCTGGCCGGGCCTGCGCGAGCACTTCACCAAGGCCGGCTCGGAGATCCCGTTCGTGGACATGCAGGAACGCATGCTCTTCTCGGAGGCGCTCGACACGGTGCGGCTCGTGGAGGAGGGCGTCCTGACGTCCGTCGCCGACGCCAACATCGGCTCCATCTTCGGCATCGGCTTCCCCGGCTGGACCGGCGGCGTGCTCCAGTACATCAACGGTTACGAGGGCGGCCTCACCGGCTTCGTCGCCCGCGCGCGGGAGCTGGCCGAGCGTTACGGCGACCGTTTCCTGCCGCCCGCGCTGCTGGTGGAGAAGGCGGAGAAGGGCGAGACCTTCACGGACTGAGCCCGGCCCCGGCGGGAGGCGTTCAGCCCTCGGTGCGGAACGCCTCCCGCAGCTCCTCCTTCAACGACCGCTGGAACGCGGTCACCAGGGCCTGCACGACCATCGGCTGCATATGGGCCGACAGCGACTTCATCGCCGCGAGATGCTCGGGATCCGACTCGCGGTCGCGGTAGGGCCCCCACACCTCGTCCCGGAAGAGCCGCGACAACTCGTGCGCCGCCTGCCGGGTGTGCTCGAGCAGGACCGTGCGCGCGGCGAGGATCGTCTCGTGCGCGATCGGCACGCCGAGCAACTGCACGCCGAGACGGAGCAGCCCCACGTCCACCCGGTACACGTCTGCGTTCTCTGCGTTCTCTGCGTTCTCGTCGTACGTGATGACGCCCATCGCGGACAGCCGGTCCAGATCGGTGCCGGACAGGGCACGGCCCGCCCGGCGCTCCAGCTCGGCGCGCGGCATGTCCTCCGAGGCGTCCGGGGCCCAACTCGCCACGACGGCGCGGTGAATGGCCAGGTCTTGAGCGCTCAGGTCGGTCGGCAGCTGCTCCAGATAGCGCTCGATCGCGGCGAGCGTCATGCCCTGGTGCTGCAGTTCCTCGATGAGAGCGAGCCGCGACAGATGGTCCTGCCCGTAGTGGCCGACCCGGCGCGGGCCGATGACCGGCGGCGGCAGCAGCCCGCGCGTGCTGTAGAAGCGGATCGTGCGGACCGTGACGCCCGCGCGCGCGGCCAGCTCGTCGACCGTCCACGTGGGGGAGGACGCCGCCTCGGCGTCCCTGATGTCCGTCGTCATGGCCGCCTCTGGTCGTTCGGGTTCAACAGTATTACTGAGACACCGATGTTGTGAAAGTGCCTTATACGCCCTGATTGGCAGCCTGTACAGAGCCGTCCCGCCCTGTGAGAAGAACCGCTATGTGATCTGTGCCACCGCGTGTCCGGTGATCTCTGGGGGAAGGTGCACAGTCGGTCCGCGCACTGTCAGGGGTGTCGCGGGCCCCAGTACATCCGGACCCCGGCTGACCTGTGCGTCGCCGGGCACCACAGAGTGGACACCCCCACGTGAGCAAGGACGCCGTCAACACGGCTGTGGACGCATCCCCCACTGATGCGACCCAGACGCCCGCCGACGCGGGCGACGCCGGTTACAGCAAGGATCTCAAGGCCCGCCACGTCAACATGATCGCGATCGGTGGCGCGATCGGCACCGGACTCTTCCTGGGTGCGGGCGGCCGCCTCCACTCGGCGGGCCCCGCCCTCGTCTTCGCGTACCTCGTCTGCGGACTCTTCGCGTACCTGGTCGTGCGCGCCCTCGGTGAGATGGTCGTGTACCGGCCCTCCTCCGGTTCCTTCGTGTCGTACGCGCGCGAGTTCCTCGGCGAGAAGGGCGCCTACGTCGCCGGTTGGATGTACTTCCTCAACTGGTCGATGACGGGCATAGCCGACATCACGGCGATCGCCCTCTATACGCAGTACTGGAGCGCCTTCACCACGATTCCGCAGTGGGTCCTCGCGCTGATCGCGCTCGCGGTCGTGCTCGGCGTGAACCTCATCTCGGTGAAGTACTTCGGCGAGATGGAATTCTGGTTCTCGATCATCAAGGTGGCCACGCTCGTGGCCTTCCTGTTCGTGGGCATCTTCCTGATCGCCACGCAGCACCCGGTCGACGGCCATACGCCAGGGCTGAGCATGATCACGGACAACGGCGGCTTCATGCCGAGCGGCATGATGTCGGTGGTCCTCGTCATGCAGGGCGTCGTGTTCGCCTACGCGGCCCTGGAGCTGGTGGGCGTCGCCGCGGGCGAGACGGCCGAGCCGCACAAGGTCGTCCCGCGCGCCGTGAACTCGATCATGTGGCGCGTCGGCCTGTTCTACTGCGGCTCGGTGCTCGTACTCGCCCTGCTGCTCCCGTCGACGACGTACTCGTCGAACGAGAGCCCGTTCGTCACCCTGTTCAGCAAACTGGGCATCGGCGGCATCGGCGACATCATGAACCTGGTCGTGCTCACCGCCGCCATGTCCAGCCTCAACTCCGGCCTGTACTCAACCGGCCGCATCCTGCGCTCCATGGCGATGTCGGGTTCCGCGCCGAAGTTCACCGCCAGGATGAACCGCAGCCAGGTGCCCTACGGCGGCATCCTGCTCACCGCGGGTGTCGGCGTCCTCGGCGTGGGCCTCAACTACCTTCTCCCGCACGACGCCTTCGAGATCGTCATCGAGATCTCCTCGATCGGCATCATCGGCACCTGGGTCATGATCATGGTCGCCCACCTGGCGTTCGTCCGCCGGGCCAAGGAGGGTCTGGTCCAGCGCCCCGCGTTCCGCCTCCCGTGGTCCCCGGTCACCGAGATCGTCACGATCGTCTTCCTCCTCGTGGTCCTCGGCCTGATGTGGAACGACGCGGAGACCGGCCGCAAGACGCTCTCCCTGATCCCGGTCGTCGCGGTCCTCCTGGTCGCCGGCTGGTTCGCCGCCCGCCGCCGCATCGCGCGCGAGGGGCTGCAGGAGCTGACAAAGTCCCCCAAGGACGAATAAACCGTTCCAAGGGCGAATGAACCGCCCCACCCCGGCCCGGGAGTCCACCGGGCCGGGCTTTCCGGGCATGACTGCCGGTGTGAAAGTTCCGGAGCGCCCGACGCGTTGAGTCCGTGTGCCGATCGGGTAGGACCCAGGCATGGCCCTGGTTCCGTGGGACGTTCATCTGAAGTCGGGTCAATTGGCCGTTGTCGCGGCCGCATTGGTGACCGCGCTCGTCACCTCCAGGCGGCGGCCCCGCCGGTCGTCGCAGGCACCACCCGCACCGCCCGCACCCCCACTGCTGCGGGCCCACATCGTGCCGACCCACCACACCCCGGCGGACGCCGAGCACACCGCCGCCGTCACGGACCTGTACACGTGCGTCGCCGAACTCGCCTCCGACCTGGCCAAGCGGTACGGGGGAGAGCTCTAGAGCTCGTCCTTGAGCGGCTGCAGCGGACGGCTGTGCGCCCAGTGCGGGCCCAGGTCGTCCAGCGTGTAGCCGAACGGGTAGGCGCGCGGCTTCGGCCGGACGGGCCGGCGGTTCGGGCGCGGCGGCAGCAGCCGTACGCACGCCGAGCGCGTCCGCAGCGCGCGCACCGACAGCGACCGCACCCGGCGCGGCTGCGGCCGGTAGCCGAGCGCCCGCAGCAGGGGCTCGTCGAGCAGGGACAGCGCGAACCGGGCGATCAGGGGTCGCAGCGGACCGGGATACCAGGAGGAGATGATCCGGAAGGTGGCGCTCGCGACCCGCCGGTTGGCCGGATCGTAGGCGAACATCTCCCGCTCGTAGTCGTCCATCAGCTTCTCGAAGTCGGTGTACGAGCGCGGCACGTCGCTGATCCCCATCAGCAGACCCATTTTGTGTCCGACCAGGGCCAGTGCCTGCGTCTCGTTCGCGCACAGCGGCCGCCACCCGTAGGCGTCGATCCAGCGCTTCGGCCCGACGACCGTGGTCGCCAGGACGTAGCGGAAATCCTCGTCGGCGATGTCGTAGCGTCCGTGCACCCGGTTGAGATGGCGCGCCGCCGCCCGGCCGCGCTCCGAGTCGAAGCCCTCCTCGGCCATCTCGTACGCGAACAGCACCGTGTCGTCGTACCGCTTCTGCCCTGCCTTCTCGAACTCCTGCGTGCGGTCGAGGAGCCGGGAGATCCTCGGCACCCCGTAGTCGCGCAGGAACGCGACAGCTATGCCCTGGTTGTAGTCCCAGGGGAACTCGTACTGAGCGATGAGCTTGTGAATGCGTTCGTAGTCCCGCTCGGGGTCCATGCGTCTTATCTCGCGAAGTCTGCTGTAACGGCCCATGAGCAGGGTGTAGCGCACATCGGCCGCACTATCGAGAGCCATCGGCGAAGAGCCGTCGAACCGGGCGGCGCATACTGGGCACTGACATCAGTAACCCCGCGCGCCCCACAGGAAGCCGCATGAAGCAGCACGACCCGGACCCGCCGCCGCCCCCGCCCGGCGGAATCCTCTGGGACACAGCGGGCGACATCCGCTCGCTGCTCGCCCTGCCCGCCGCGTTCGTGCTCCAGGTCGCTCACCCCGCCGTCGGCGCCGGCGTCGACGACCACTCGGTGTTCAGGACCGACCCATGGGGCCGCGGGCAGCGCTCGCTCACCTCGGTCCTGCTGTGGGTCTACGGAGGCGAGGTCGCCGCCGAGGAGGGCCGCAGGCTGCGCTCCCTGCACCGCACCATCCAGGGCACGGACCCGGACGGCCGCCGCTACCACGCGCTGACCCCCGCGTACTACGCCTGGGTGCACGCCACGGGTTACCCCGTCGCGCGCTACGCCCGCCGCTACTTCGCCCGCCCCTTCACGCCTGCGGAGGACGAGCAGTTCTACGCGGAGTGGCTGATGGTCGGGCGGATCCTCGGCATCCACGACCGTGACATGCCGCAGACGACCGAGGAGTTCTGGCCGTACTACCGCAAAGTACTGGCGCAGGAGGTCGGGCGGAACGCGGTGGTGGACGAGCTGACGGCCCGGGACCGGGCCGTCCCCGCGCCGGATCACTTCGTCCTGCGACTGCTGTGGCCCGCCCTGCGTCCGGCACTCACCCGCGCCATGGCCTTCCTGTCGGTCGGCCTGCTCCCACCGGAGGCCCGTGAGGCGATCGGACTCCCGTGGACCCCGCGCCAGGAACGCCGCCTGCGCCGGTTCGCGGTGCTGGTCCGCCTCCTGGCACCCCGTCTCCCGGAGCGCCTGCGCTACTTGCCGATGGCCCGAAGGGCGCGCCTCCGAGGGAGGAGCGCCCCGTAGGGGCGAGCACTGACGCGTCAGTGCTCCGCGTGCACCCCGTTCGTGGCAGCGATCTTCTTCCAGGACTTCGGCTGCTGCGGAGCGACGGCGACGCGAGCAGCGGGCTGAGCCGGCTTCACCGGCTGGTACAGCCACGTGTCGAACAGCGCCGCGAGCGGCTTGCCGGAGATCTTCTCCGCGTACTGCTCGAAGTCGGAGACGTTCGCGTTGCCGTACGCGTGCTGCTGCGGCCAGCCCTTGAGGATCTTGAAGAACTTCTTCTCGCCGACCGCGTTGCGCAGCGCCTGGATCGCGACGGCCCCCCGGTCGTAGACGGCCGCGTCGAACTGGTTCTCCGCGCCCGGATCCCCCGGCTTGACCTTCCAGAACGCGTCGTCGGCCGGGTGCTGCGCGTACGTGTAGTCCGCGAGCTCCTGCGTCGTGCCCTCGCCCTCCTTCTCCGACCACAGCCACTGGCTGTAGCGGGCGAAGCCCTCGTTGATCCAGATGTCCTTCCAGCCGTCGACGGAGACGCTGTCGCCGTACCACTGGTGCGCCAGCTCGTGGACGACGACGGACACGTTGGAGCCGTTCGCGAACTGCGCGGGCGAGTAGAACGGCCGCGTCTGCGTCTCCAGGGCGAAGTGCGACGGCACGTTCGGCACGTATCCGCCGAGGGCCTCGAAGGGGTACTTGCCGTAGACCGACTCCAGCCACTCGGCGACCTCGGTGGTGCGCTCCACGCTCGCCTTCGCCGCGCCCTCGTTCGCACCGAGGTCCTTGCTGTACGCGTTGATGACGGGCACGCCGTCCGCGGTCCTGTCCGTCGTGATGTCGAACTTGCCGACCGCGAGCGTCGTCAGGTAGGTGGCCTGCGGGTGGCTGGAGCGCCAGTTGAAGCGGGTCCAGCCGAGGCTCGAACTCTGCGACTGCAGCGTGCCGTTGGAGATCGCCTGGGTGCCGTCCGGCACGGAGACCGAGACGTCGTACGTCGCCTTGTCGCGCGGGTGGTCGTTCGACGGGAACCACCAGGCCGCCGACTCCGGCTCGTTGGCGAAGACGGCGCCGTCCGGGGTGCGCTGCGGGGAGGTGAAGCCCCACAGCTTCAGGTCGGTCGGCTTGCCCGCGTACTTGACCACGACGGTGAAGGGCGTGCCCTTCGGCAGTCCGGCCGCGGGCGTCACCTCCAGCTCCTGCTCACCGGACTTCGCGAACGTCGCCTTCTTGCCGTTCACCCGGACCTCGCTCGCGGTGAGCCCGAGGTCGAGGTTGAAGCGCGAGAGGTCCTGCGTGGAGGAGGCGAGGATCGTCGCCGTGCCCTCCAGCAGGTCCGTCTTCGGCTGGTACTTCAGCCGCAGGTCGTAGTGGGAGACGTCGTAGCCGCCGTTCCCGTACGTCGGGTAGTAGGGATCGCCGATGCCCGAGGCCCCCGGCTGGAAGTCGGCGGCCGATGCCGGGATCGCCAGCAGGAGAGAGGCCGCCAGCGCGCCGGGGGCGATGAGTCTGCGGTACACGAAAACTCCAAGTCGTAGGAACAAGACGAGGGTTGATCTCGTCCGCGAGCCTATTCAGCACCCCGCGCCCCGGTCATGTCCATGGCCGCACCTGTCACACGATCGCCATTCGGCCGACATGTGCCAATCCGCCCCATGCGCCTGTCCACGCACGCTACTGCCCTCTGTTGCGAGGGAGTTGACCCGTGTACCTTCCGCGCCATGCCGATACTTGCCAGACGCACCCACCGCCTCTGGAGAACGTTCGCAGCCGCGGCCACCGCCGCCCTGCTCGCCGTTCTCGTCGTCCCCGGCGCCGCCCAGGCGGCTGCCCCCGCCTCCCGCGAGTCGGCGCCCGTCTACTCGTACGAGAACGCGATCCGCGAGTCCGTCTGGGTCGACACCCGGGTCGACGGTGACGACAACGGTAAGACCGACCGGGTCGCCGTCGACATCGTCCGCCCGCGCGAACCCGCCGCGCAGGGCCGCAAGATCCCCGTGATCATGGACGCCAGCCCGTACTACTCCTGCTGCGGGCGCGGCAACGAGAGCCAGCTGAAGACGTACGACGCGAACGGCAACGTCGTCCAGATGCCGCTCTACTACGACAACTACTTCGTGCCCCGCGGCTACGCCTTCGTCGCCGTCGACCTCGCCGGCACCAACCGCTCCGACGGCTGCGTCGACGTCGGTGGGCGCTCCGACGTCCAGTCGGCCAAGGCCGTCATCGACTGGCTGAACGGCCGCGCCAAGGGCTACTCCAGCCGCACCGGCACCGAAGCCGCCCAAGCCTCCTGGAGCAACGGCCGCACCGGCATGATCGGCAAGAGCTACGACGGGACCATCGCCAACGGCGTGGCCGCGACCGGCGTCGAGGGCCTGAAGACCATCGTCCCGATCAGCGGGATCTCGTCCTGGTACGACTACTACTTCCAGCAGGGCGCCCCGCTCTACGACTCGGGCCCCGAGTGGCTGTCCGACTACGTCGAGAGCCCGGAGGCCCGCGCCCGGTGTGCGGCCGTGCAGAAGCGACTTGTCGATGAAGCACCCCGCAGCGGTGACTGGACCTCCCTGTGGCAGGAGCGCGACTACGTCAAGGACGCCCACAAGGTGAAGGCCAGCGTCTTCATCGCCCACGGCATGCAGGACCTCAACGTCCGCGCCAAGCACTTCGGCCAGTGGTGGGACGCGCTCGCCAAGAACGGCGTCGAGCGCAAGATCTGGCTCTCCCAGACCGGCCACGTCGACCCGTTCGACTACCGCCGTGACGCCTGGGTCTCCACCCTGCACCGCTGGTTCGACCACGAACTCCTCGGCTACGACAACGGCATCGACCGCGAGCCGATGGCCGACATCGAGCGCACCCCCGACCACTGGAGCACCGACCAGGTCTGGCCCGCGCGCACGGCAGCGACGACCACCCTGCACCCGGGTAAGGGCAGCGCCGCGGGCGTCGGCACTCTCGGCCTCACGTCCGCCCGCGGCACCGAGACGTTCACCGACGACCCGGCCCTGAGCGAGACCGACTGGGCCGCGCAGATCGATACATCGACCCCCGGCAAGGCCGGGTTCATCAGCCGTCCGCTCGGCAAGGACCTGCGCCTGTCGGGCTCCTCGAAGGTGACGGTCACCGCGACCCCGACGACGACCAGTGCGCACCTGAGCGCCGTCCTGGTCGACCTCGGCCCGGCCACCATCCGCGACTACGCGGGGGCCGGCGAGGGCATCACGACCCTCACCGACCGCAGCTGCTACGGGCCCAGCACCACCGGTGACAGCTCCTGCTACCTCAACGCCCAGGCGGCCACCGCCGACGTCAACTCGACGGTCTTCAGCCGCGGCTGGGCCGATCTCGGCACGTACGCGAACCCGGACAAGGGCCGTCCGCTGACCCCCGGCAAGACCTACAGCGTCACGCTCCAGCTCGCCGCGAGCGACCATGTCGTGCCCAAGGGCCACCGGCTCGCCCTGATCGTCGCCGGGACGGACAAGGACCTGATCGACCCCCCGTCGACCAGGCCGACCCTCGCCCTCGACCTGTCCCGCACCGTGGCCCGCGTCCCCGTCGTCGGCGGCGCCAAGGCGTTCACGGCGGCCACCGCCGGGTCCCACCGCGCCACCCCGCACACGACCGGGGCCGACGGCGTGAGCCCGTTCCGTCAGGACCGCCCCGTCCCGGGAGGCAGTAACCGATGAACCCCCGCAAGCGCGCCCTCGCCCTGGCCACCGCCGGTGCGGCGCTCGTCGCGCCCCTCGTGGCGAGCGCCCCCGCCCAGGCGACCTCCACGGTGCCGCGGACCGGCTTCGAGCAGACGAACGGCGCCCGCTGGACCAGCCAGCCCGAGGAGCAGCGGCTCCTCGCCGCCGTCGACAAGGCCTCCGACCGGGTCGCCGTCTCCCGCATCGGCACGACGAAGCAGGACCGCCCCGTCCAACTGGTCCGCATCGGCGCACACCGCACCGCGAACACCGTGCTGCTGATCTGCAGCCAGCACGGCGACGAACCGTCCGGGCGCGAGGCGTGTCTCACCGAGATCCGCGACCTCGCGTACGCCAAGTACACCAAAGACGCGGCCACGCAAGCCTTCCTCGCACGCACCACCCTCCTCGTCGTCCCCACCGCCAACCCCGACGGACGCGCCGCCGACACCCGCGGCAACTCCGACGGCATCGACATCAACCGTGACCACCTCGCCCTCAAGACGGCGGAGGCGCGGGCGATGGCGGCCGTCATCCGCGACCGGCGGCCCGACGTCATCTACGACCTGCACGAGTACGGGGCCACCCCGCAGTACTACGACAAGGCCCTCTTCGACCTCTGGCCGCGGAACCTGAACACCGACACCACGGTGCACGACGAGGCCGAGACGCTCTCCCTCGACTACGTCCGCCCCGCCGCGAACGCCGCCGGGCACTCCACGGGCACGTACGGCATCTGGACCGACCCGGTCACCGGTGACCCGATCAAGCAGACCGCGGGCGACGGACAGGAGCGCATCCTGCGCAACATGTCCGGCGTCAAGCACGCGGTCGGCCTGCTCATCGAGAGCCGCGTCGACCCCGGCACCCCCGCGGAGGAGGCCGACGCGTCGCTGAACAACCGGCGCCGTCGTGACTCCCAACTCGCCGCGCTCGGCGGCCTGTTCCGGTACACGAAGGAGCGGATCGGACGGATCGAGGCGGCGACGGGCGCTGCCCGGGTCGCCGGGTTCCGTGACACCGGGCCGATCTATGTGGGCGGCGCCGACAACGACCCGGCCGAGCCCGCCGACACCCTCCAGAACCCGCCCTGCGGATACCGCCTCACCGCGGACCAATACGCCGAGTTCAAAGATGAGTTGTCCCTGCACGGCATCACCGTCCGGAAATCGGGCAGTGGAGCCTACGTACCGCTGCGGCAGTCCGAACGGGCCCTGGTCGCACTGCTGCTCGACGCTCGTGCGCCCTACCACTTGACGGAAGGGGCGCCCGACACCAGCTGCTGAGCGGGTGTGGGACGCGTCGGATGTGGTAGGCCCTAAAGGGTGACAACCCCTCAGAAACCACCCCCCGATGCGTCCCACCTCGATGAGGGCGCGGCAGACGGCCGGCGCCCCACCACCGACCGGATCGTGTTCGGCGTCACCGCCGTGCTCACCCTGGCCTTCGTGGTCTGGGGCTCCGTCGCCACCGACAGCCTGGAAAGCGTCTCCACCAGCGCGCTCAAAGGCCTTATCCACAACGGTGGTTGGGCCTTCATGCTCGCCGCCACCGGCTTCGTGGTCTTCGCGCTGTGGCTGGCCATCAGCCGCTACGGGAAGATCACCCTGGGCGAGGAGGGTGAGGAGCCGGAGTTCCGCACCGTCTCCTGGGTCGCCATGATGTTCAGCGCCGGCATGGGCATCGGCCTCATGTTCTACGGCGTGAGCGAACCCCTCGCCCACTTCACGACGCCCCCGCCGGGCACCGACCCGGCGGACTCGGCCGACGCCATGGAAACCGCCATGGCGACCACCCTGTTCCACTGGACCCTGCACCCCTGGGCGATCTACGCGGTCGTCGGACTCGCCATCGCCTACAGCACGTTCCGACGCCGCAGGCGGCAGACGATCTCCTCCGTCTTCGTGCCGCTCATCGGCGAGAAGCACGCCCACGGCGCGTGGGGCCGGGTCATCGACATCATCGCGATCTTCGCCACGCTCTTCGGCTCGGCGGCCTCGCTCGGCCTCGGCGCGCTGCAGATCGGCTCCGGATTCGAGGTCCTGAACTGGATGGACAAGGCCAGTACCGGGCTGCTCGTCTCCATCATCGCGGTCCTGACCGTGGCGTTTGTGGCCTCCGCCGTCTCCGGAGTGGAGAAGGGCATCCAGTGGCTGTCGAACATCAACATGGTGCTCGCGCTCATCCTGGCGGTCTTCGTCTTCATCGCGGGCCCCACGATCATCGTCCTTGACCTCCTCCCCACGTCCATCGGCGCCTACCTCGGCAACCTGCCCCAGCTCATCGGCCGCACCGAGGCGTCCAGCGGCAAGGGCGTCGCCGACTGGCTCGGCAGCTGGACGGTCTTCTACTGGGCCTGGTGGATCTCCTGGACGCCCTTCGTCGGCATGTTCATCGCACGCATCAGCCGAGGCCGCACCATCCGCCAGTTCGTCGGCGGCGTCATCCTCGTACCCTCCACCGTGAGCCTGCTCTGGTTCGCGATCTTCGGCGGTACGGCGATGAAGATGAAGGAGCACGGGCAGCTCGCCGGCGCCTCCAGCCAGGAGGCCCAACTCTTCGGCGTCCTGCACGAGTTCCCCATCGCCACGGCATCCAGCCTGCTGGTCATGATTCTCGTCGGCATCTTCTTCGTCTCCGGCGCGGACGCGGCCTCGATCGTCATGGGCACGCTGTCGCAGAAGGGCGCGCTGGAACCCGGCCGGTTCGTCGTCATCTTCTGGGGCGTCGTGACCGGCGCGGTGGCGGCCGTCATGCTGCTCATCGGCAACGGCTCCGGCAACGCGCTCACCGGTCTGCAGAACCTCACGATCCTCGTGGCGGCGCCCTTCACCCTGGTCATGATCGGCATGTGCGTGGCCCTCATGCGCGACCTGCGACAGGACCCGCTGATCGTCCGCGGTGACATGGGCATCGAGGCCGTCGAGGCGGCGGTGGTCGCCGGACACGTGAAGTACGGCGGCGATTTCGAGATCCGGATCGGCCCGGGCGACGGTCTGGAGACGGAGGGCGACCCCATCGGAAAACCTGATCCGAAACTCTGAGTTCCCCGCGGTCGGGGCGTGATCCACTGGCGCTCGTGCCCCTGCTGATGCTCGACCTGGACAACACGCTGGTCGACCGGGACGCCGCGGTCCGCTCCGCGACGGCGGCGTTCCTGACCGACCACGACCTGCCGGCCGCGGATCTGGCCTGGCTGATGAGAAACCCGGCCCGGAGATCTTCCACGCGGCGGCCGCCGGCCGTTCCCTCCGGGCGGCCTGGATGGTGGGGGACTCGGCGGCGGCCGATGTCGGGGGAGCGCTGAAGCTGGGCCTGCGCACGGCCTGGGTGACCCGGGGGCGCCCCTGGACGGAGCCGGCGTTCGCGCCGACCCACCTGGCGCCCGACACGGCGTCGGCGATCGCACACGTGCTGACCAGCCCCTGAAGACGGGCCAAGAGCGGAATATGTCATGCCGTGCTCATATCAGGTGCCAAGTGGGGATACTCAGGGCATGTCTGCCGAGTACGCGACTTTCGGCCTGGCACCGGCGATGCGCGCCGGTGGCGTTCTCTCCAATGGTGATGTCCAAGTGCACCGCGACTTCGTGGACTTCATCGTGAACGGCCGCCCCCTGCTCTTCCAGCTCTCCGACCTCGACGCCGTGTCCCCGTTGGCCGCCGACATCCCGCCCGCGATCTTCACCGACCACGTCAGGAGCCTGCTGATGGAGGCCGAGGCGCCGCTCGCGCACGGCCGTTACGTCATCTACGGCTGTCCCGAGTGCGAAGGCCTGGAGTGCGGCGCGGTCACCGCCGTGATCGAACAGGCCGGCGACGGCGGTGACGACTACGTATGGCGGGACTTCGCCTGGCAGACGGACGAACGGGTCGACCTGGAGCTCAACGGCTACCACGGCATCGGCCCGTTCCGGTTCGACGGCGCCGAATACCGCGCGGCACTGGGCCAGTTGCTCGACGGAGCGGCCGAGCCCGTGCGGCGCCGCCGAGTGCTGCTCATCGGCGCGCGCGTCGCCCTCCTCGCCAAACTCGCCGCCGCCCTGCGCGCCATCGGCATCGGCGCCGAGATCACCGAGGACGCCTCCGGCGTATCGGCCGAGGAGCTGCGCACGTACGGGGCGGTCGCCTTCGGCCGCGCCGCCGACGAGGACCAACGGGCGGCTGTACGGGCCCAGTTCGAGCAGGCGGGCGCCGACCCGGCGTACGTCGAAGGACTAGCACCGATCGTCCCGCTGCTCGTCGCCCAGATCGAGGCCGCGCTCGACCGCAGCCCGCAGGAACAGCGCCGCCTCACCGGACTCGTCGCCGCCGACGGGGAGGCGGGCCTCGAAGTCACCTCCACCTGCCGCGTACAGCTCACCGCGTACCGGCTCGACCGCCTGAACCGCGCCCGCACCCTCGAGGTCTACGACGACACCCTCGGCCCCGGCCGGCACCGCCTGTCTCTCGACAGGGCGGCGACCAAGGGGGAGTCCTTCCTCGTGGCGCGCACCACCGGGAGCGTCCTGGTGGCGCCGATGGCCCGCTGACCGCGCGCGGGGCAGTGCGAGCGCGCCCCCGCCCGGCGTCCCGATTAGGATCGACCCCCTGATGACTGCCACGCTCGTAGCCAAGAACCTCGCCGCCGGACACGGGGACCGTGCCCTCTTCGCCGACCTCGACCTCGTCGTCGCGCCCGGCGACGTGATCGGACTCGTCGGCGCCAATGGAGCCGGCAAGTCCACCCTCCTGCGCCTGCTCGCCGGACTCGCCACCCCGGAAGAGGGCGAACTGCGGCTCTCCCCCGCGACCGCGACCGTGGGCCACCTCCCGCAGGAACCGGACCGCAGGCCCGGCGAGACCGTCCGCCAGTTCCTCGCCCGCCGCACCGGCGTCGACGAGGCCCAGCGCGTCATGGACGAGGCCACCCAAGCCCTCGTCGACGGGGCCCCGGGCGCCGACGACGCGTACGCGACCAGCCTGGAGCGCTGGCTCGGCCTCGGCGGCGCCGACCTCGACGAGCGCGCCGACGAGGTTGCCGGGCAGCTCGGCCTGCGGGTGGGGCTCGACCAGACGATGACCTCGCTCTCCGGCGGCCAGGCCGCCCGCGCGGGCCTGGCCTCGCTGCTCCTCTCCCGCTACGACGTCTTCCTCCTGGACGAGCCGACCAACGATCTCGACCTGGAGGGCCTGGAGCGCCTGGAGGCGTTCGTCCGCGGTCTGCGCGCGGGCACCGTCGTCGTCAGCCACGACCGCGAGTTCCTCGCCCGCACGGTCACCAAGGTCCTCGAGCTCGACCTCGCCCAGCAGCAGATCAACCTCTACGGCGGCGGCTACGACGCCTACCTGGAGGAGCGCGACGTCGCCCGGCGCCACGCGCGGGAGGAGTTCGAGGAGTACGCCGACAAGAAGTCCGCGCTCGAAGGCCGCGCCCAGATGCAGCGCGGCTGGATGGACAAGGGCGTCAAGAACGCCCGGCGCAAGGCGACCGACAACGACAAGATCGGCCGCAAGTTCCGCAGCGAGGCCAGCGAGAAGCAGGCCGCCAAGGCCCGCCAGACGCAGCGCATGATCGAGCGGCTCGACGTCGTCGACGAGCCCCGCAAGGAGTGGGAGCTGCGCATGGAGATCGCGGCCGCGCCCCGCTCGGGCGCGGTCGTCGCCTCGCTCAGGGACGCCGAACTGCGGCGCGGTGACTTCGCGTTCGGCCCGGTCACGCTGCAGATCGACTGGGCGGACCGGATCGCGATCACCGGGGCGAACGGCTCCGGAAAGTCGACCCTGCTCGCCGCCGTGCTCGGCCGCATCCCGCTCGACTCGGGGCATGCGACGCTCGGCTCCGGCGTCGTGGTCGGCGAGGTCGACCAGGCCCGCGCCCTGTTCCACGGCACGGAGGCGTTGCTCGACGCGTTCTGCGCGGCGGTCCCCGACACCGAGCCGGCCGAGGTGCGCACCCTGCTCGCCAAGTTCGGCCTGAAGGCGGAGCACGTCCTGCGCCCTGCGGCCACCCTGTCGCCCGGCGAACGGACCCGCGCCGCCCTCGCCCTCCTCCAGGGCAGGGGCGTCAACCTCCTGGTCCTGGACGAGCCGACCAACCACCTGGACCTGCCCGCCATCGAGCAGGTGGAGTCGGCCCTGGAGTCGTACGAGGGCACGCTGCTGCTGGTCACGCACGACCGCAGGATGCTGGACGCGGTCCGCACGGACCGGCGCCTGGAAGTGAACGCGGGAAACGTCACGGAGGCCTGACCCGGAGCGCCCCCGCGGGGGCGCTCCGCGATCAAGAGTGCTCTACGCCAGTCCTGCCTTGCGCAAGGCGTCCAGCATCGCCGAGTTGGCGGGCGCCGGAGCGGGCCGCCCCTTGCCCTTCGCACCGGCGTTGGCGCCGGCGCCGGAGCCGGCATTGGATCCGGCCGAACCTCCGCGGTTCTGCCGGGTCTTCTGCTGCGGCGGACGCTGACGCCCACCACGCTCCCCGCCCGGGGCGCTGCCCTTCTCGTCATCGAGGCGCAGGGTCAGCGAGATCCGCTTGCGCGCCGCATCGACCTCGAGCACCTTGACCTTCACGATGTCGCCGGGCTTCACGACGTCGCGCGGGTCCTTCACGAACGTACGGGACAGGGCCGAGACGTGCGCGAGCCCGTCCTGGTGCACGCCGATGTCGATGAACGCACCGAAGGCGGCGACGTTCGTCACGACGCCCTCCAGGATCATCCCCGGCTCCAGGTCGCCGATCTTCTCGACGCCCTCCTTGAAGGTGGCCGTCTTGAAGGCGGGCCGCGGGTCGCGCCCCGGCTTCTCCAGCTCCTTCAGGATGTCCGTCACGGTCGGCAGACCGAACGTGGTGTCCACGTAGTCGGCCGGCTTGAGCGAGCGCAGCGTCCCCGTGTCGCCGATCAGCGAACCGACCGCGCCACCGGTCGACTTCGCCATCCGCCGCACCAGGGGGTAGGCCTCCGGGTGCACGGACGAGGCGTCCAGCGGGTCGTCACCGCCGCGGATGCGCAGGAAGCCCGCACACTGTTCGTACGCCTTCGGGCCGAGCCGGGCCACGTCCTTGAGGCCCTTGCGGTTGCCGAACGGGCCGTTGGCGTCGCGGTGCGCCACGATGTTCTCCGCGAGTCCGGTGCCGATCCCGGAGACCCGGGCCAGCAGCGGGGCCGACGCGGTGTTCACGTCCACCCCCACACCGTTCACACAGTCCTCGACCACGGCGTCCAGGGAGCGGGAGAGCTTCACTTCGCTCAGGTCGTGCTGGTACTGGCCGACCCCGATCGACTTCGGGTCGATCTTGACCAGTTCGGCGAGCGGGTCCTGCAGCCGCCGGGCGATGGAGACGGCGCCCCGCAGCGTCACGTCCATGTCCGGCAGCTCCTGCGAGGCGAACGCCGACGCCGAGTACACCGAGGCGCCGGCCTCGGAGACCATCACCTTGGTGAGGTTCAACTCCGGGTGCTTGGCGATGAGTTCACCGGCGAGCTTGTCGGTCTCGCGCGACGCCGTGCCGTTGCCGATCGCGATCAGGTCGACCGCGTGCTCCTTGGCGAGCCGGGCCAGCTTGGCGATCGCCTCGTCCCAGCGGTTGGCCGGGACGTGCGGGTGGATGACATCGGTCGCCACGGCCTTTCCCGTCGCGTCGACGATCGCGACCTTCACGCCCGTACGGAAGCCGGGGTCGAGGCCCAGCGTCGCGCGCGTGCCCGCGGGGGCCGCGAGCAGCAGGTCCCGCAGGTTCGCCGCGAAGACCTTGACCGCCTCGTCCTCGGCGGCCGTACGAAGACGCAGCCGCAGGTCGATGCCGAGGTGCACCAGGATGCGCGTACGCCAGGCCCAACGGACCGTGTCCGCCAGCCACTTGTCGCCGGGACGCCCCTGGTTGCGGATGCCGAACCGGTCGGCGACGATCGGCTCGTACGAGGAAGAGGCCGAGGCCGCCGTGCCTGCCGTATCCGGCTGCCCCGGCTCCTCCGGTTCCAGGACGAGCTCGAGGACGTCCTCCTTCTCGCCGCGCAGCATTGCCAGGATGCGGTGCGAGGGAAGCTCCTTGAACGGCTCCGCGCAGTCGAAGTAGTCGGCGAACTTGGCGCCCGCCTCCTCCTTGCCGGGCTTCACCTTCGCGGCGAGCCGCCCGCGCACCCACATGCGCTCGCGCAGCTCACCGATCAGGTCGGCGTCCTCGGAGAACCGCTCGGTGAGGATCGCGCGGGCCCCGTCGAGCGCGGCCTGCGGATCGGCGACGCCCTTGTCGGCGTCCACGAACGCGGCCGCGGCGGCCAGCGGCTCCACCGACGGGTCGCCGAACAGGCCGTCCGCCAGCGGTTCGAGACCCGCCTCGCGGGCGATCTGCGCCTTCGTCCGCCGCTTCGGCTTGAACGGCAGGTAGATGTCCTCCAGGCGCGCCTTGGTGTCGGCGGCACGGATCTGTGCCGCCAACTCCTCGGTGAGCTTGCCCTGCTCGCGCACCGATTCGAGGACCGACGCGCGCCGCTCCTCGAGCTCGCGCAGATACCGCAGCCGCTCCTCAAGGGTGCGCAGCTGGGCGTCGTCGAGAGACTCCGTCGCCTCCTTGCGGTAGCGGGCGATGAAGGGCACCGTCGAACCGCCGTCCAGCAGCTCGACGGCAGCCTGTACCTGCCGCTCCCGTACGCCGAGTTCCTCGGCGATCCTGCCTTCGATGGACCCAACAGTGGGTGTCGCCACGATCCCGTACCGCCTATGTCGAATGAGGTTGCGCGGCAATTGTGGCAGGTGGCACCGACAACGGGGGATCAGGGCACGGACCTGCGCACACGCTCCGTCCGTCCGGAGCGGGCCTGCGGGGCCTCAGGCCGTCTTGCCGATGAGGTCCTCGGGGAACGCGCCGTTGCCGAGTGCCGCTCCGATGAATCCCGTGGCCAGCTCGGTCAGCCGGGCCACGCCCTCGTCACCGAGGTGCTCGTAGGGTCCCCGGTCGAGGACGTCCGTGCGCTCCTCCAGCGTCGCGCGCAGCTGAACGCCCTGTTCGGTGAGTGTCAGCTCCTCGTCCCCGGTGAGCAGGCCCCGGGCGCGCAGCCGGTCGGCGGCCTCGCCGAACTCGGCCCGGGTCCAGCCGCGCGTGGCGAGCAGCCACTTCGGGGCCATGCCCTTACCGGTCGCGACATGGCTGACGAGGGCCTCCACCGGGTCGAGTTCGGCGGCGAGCAGCGCGGCGAGGTGCCCGTCGCCGCGGTGCTCGCGCAGCAGCGTCGCCGCGTGCCAGTACGCGAGGTGCGGAGCCTCGGGGACGGGAAGGTCCGCGTGGGCCGCATACAGGGGGCGGGCGTGCCGGGTGCAGGCTTCGGTGGCGCGCAGGGCGAGTTCGGCGGCCTCGGCCATCTCCTTGGAGGCGAGCGTCTCCTCGCCGAGCAGGCGGCGCAACGTCGAGTCGACGGCACGCGCGCGTGCCGCGAGGACCGTCTCCGGGGAGGCGACCTGCCACACCGCGGGCACGTGCCGGGCCACGAGATCGTGCTTGAAGTTGTAGAAGGTCGAGCTCACGGTTCCGGCGCCGACGGCCCCCATGGCCGCGGACCGCACCGCGAAATAGGCGGCGCTGCGGTCTTCCACGCCCACGGCGGCCAGTTCCTTGCCCAGGTCGGGCGAGAAGTAGTGCGTCGAGTGGAACGGGTTGACGACGTTGTGACAGCGGCGGGCGGCGCGCAGGCGCGGGTCAGGGGTCATGCCCGTACGTTACCGACCGGTTGGTACGCAGGGGAGTGCGGGGGAGTCGACGATGGCAGGAAAGGAGGGGTGCTCGTCATTGCGGCCATGCGTGAGGCCCCGAAGAATGACACACATGCCGCCCCGCACCGATCGCGTTGTTCTCGTACTCCTCTTCGACGACGTACAGAGCCTCGACGTCACAGGCCCCGTCGAGGTCTTCGCCGGCGCCTCCCTCGCCGCGGGATCCGCCTCCACCGGGTACCGCGTCCGCACCGCCTCGCTCGACGGTGCTCCGGTGCGTACGTCGAGCGGCCTGACCCTGGTCCCCGACCACTCCCTCGCCGAAGCCGCTGCCTCTGCCGCTGCCCCGCACACGGTGCTGGTCCCCGGCGGCCAGGGCACGCGCCGGCCCGACCCGCGCCTGGTCGACTGGCTGCGGGTGAACGCGCCGCACGCCCGGCGGATCGTCTCGGTGTGCACGGGCGCGATCCTCCTCGCGCAGGCGGGCCTCCTGGACGGCCGCAGGGCGACGACGCACTGGGCGTACTGCGACCGCCTCGCCCGCGACCACCCTGCGATCGATGTCGACCCGGAACCCATCTACGTACGCGACGGAAACGTGGCGACCTCCGCAGGCGTCACCGCCGGCATCGATCTGGCCCTCGCGCTCGTCGAGGAGGACCACGGCAGGGACGTGGCCCTGACGATCGCCCGCCACCTGGTCGTCTTCCTGCGGCGCCCGGGGAATCAGGCCCAGTTCAGCGCCCAGCTCGCCGCCCAGACCGCCCGCCGCGAGCCGCTGCGCGAGGTCCAGCAGTGGATCACCGAGCATCCCGGCGACGACCTCTGCGTGGCGTCGATGGCGGCCCGCGCCCGCCTCTCGCCCCGCCACTTCGCCCGCGCCTTCCAGGCGGAGACGGGACTCACCCCCGGCACCTACGTGGAGCGCGTCCGGGTCGAGCACGCCCGCCGCCTCCTGGAGGACACGACCGACGGCGTCGAGGAGATCTCCCGCGCCAGCGGCTACGGCACGCCGGAGGCGATGCGCCGCGCCTTCCTCAAGACCCTCGGCACACCACCGGCCGAGTACCGGCGCCGCTTCCACGCGCCCGCCCCCTCGCACTGACCGACCGGCCCGCCGGGCCGTCACCCTGTCGCTCCACCTGTCGCTCCACCTGTCGCTCCACCGAAGGGAACGCCGTGCAGATCGCCATCGTCCTGTTCGACCGATTCACCGCGCTCGACGCCGTCGGCCCCTACGAAACGCTCGGCCGCCTCCCGGACGCGGAGCTCGTCTTCGTCGCCGAGGAAACGGGCCCCGTCCGCAGCGACACCGGCGCCCTCGCCCTCACCGCGGACAAGACGCTCGCCGAGGTCGCGCACCCGGACATCATCGTCGTCCCGGGCGGCCCGGGACAGACCGCGCAGATGGAGAACGAGACCCTCCTCGGGTGGCTGCGGGCGGCCGACGCGACCAGTACCTGGACGACGTCGGTCTGCACCGGCTCCCTGCTGCTGGCCGCCGCGAGCCTGCTCCGCGGGCGGCGAGCCACCTCGCACTGGCTCGCTCTCGACTTCCTGAAAGAGTTCGGCGCGCAGCCGACGGGCGAGCGCGTCGTCATCGAGGGCAAGTACGTCACCGCGGCCGGGGTGTCGTCCGGCATCGACATGGGTCTGACCCTGCTCGGGAAGATCGCGGGTGACGAGCACGCCCAGGCCGTGCAGTTGCTGACCGAATACGACCCGCAGCCGCCCTACGACGCGGGCTCACCGCAGAAGGCGCCCGCCCACCTCGTCGAGGAGTTCCGGGCCAAGAGCCGCTTCATCCTGAAGTAGACCGTGTAGTCGAAGTAGGCCGTGCAGTTGGTGTAGTTGGCGTATTCGGCTCAGTTGACGCAGTCGGCACGGTCCAGCCGAAGCGCGGCGCCCTGCGCTCCAGGAACGCGGCGACGCCCTCCGCGGTGTCGCCGCTGCCGCGCGCCTGCTCGCCCCAGTAGGCGTCCCGGTCGGTGCGCCCCGCCGCGAACTCCTTCGCCGCCGCCTGTGTCAGCTGCGAGCGGCCGGCAAGCACCCGGGTGAACTCCGCGACGCGCTCGCCCAGTTCGGCCTCGGCCAGGACCTCGTCCAGGAGCCCGGTCCGCAGCGCCCGCTCCGTCCCGATCAACTCGCCGGAGAACAACAGGTACTTGGCGGTCGCCGGACCCACCAGCTCCGCGAGGCGCCGCGTCGAGGAAGCCGGGTAGACGATCCCGAGCTTGGCCGGGGTCACCCCGAACAGCGCGCCCTCGGCGGCGAACCGCAGATCGCACGCCGCCGCCAGCTGAGCCCCGCCACCCACGCAGAAACCGCGGATCACGGCCAGCGTCGGCTTCGGGAACGCGGCCAGTGCCTCTTCCGCCGCGACAGCCAGCCGCTGCGCCACGCCCGCGCCCGAGGCGAGCGTCGAGATGTCCGCCCCGGCGCAGAAGGTGTCCCCTGCGCCGGTCAGCACCAGGACCCGTACGGCCGGATCCGTCGCGAGCTCCGTGAGCAGCGGTGGCAGGGCGGCCCACATCGTGTCGGTCATGGCGTTGCGCTTGGCCGGATGGTCGATGACGACGGTGGCGACCCCGTCGGTGACGGTGTGCGTGAGTTGCTGCGAGGACAAGGAGGCCATGCGGCGGATGCTATCCGTCGGACTCGAACGGGCGATCAAGAAGGGGCGCCCCCGGCCCGTGAACCTCGTACAACAAGCTGAAGAGCCCCCGAAAGAGGAACGACCAGGACAGGACCGGTCGCACGGCTGAAGCTGCCACACATTCGCGATCAAAATCCGCCGATACTCGCTGACTTCTGGTCAGTAAGCCGGTCCGGACCTGTGTGTTACCAACACTCGACGGGTGGTGACAATCGAGCGCGAGGACGGGGACCGGACGATGGGTGACGACGGGCCGGGGGCCCGCACACGCCCTCACGGCAGTGGGGGAGAGCTCGCCGAGCGGTTCGCGGGCGGGCCGCCGCTGCCGTACGAGGGGATCTGGCGGTTCACGGCGCAGGCGGTCGACGCCTCCGTGCCACAGGCCCGACGGGCGGTGCGCGAACTGCTCGGCCGGCAGGGCGTGCCCGCCTCGGACGATCTGGTCCACGGGCTGCTGGTGATCGTCTCCGAACTCGTCACGAACGCGGTGAAGCACGCCGCCCTGCTCTCGCCCACGCTCGCCGTGGAGGTCGCCGTCGGCGCGGAGTGGGTGCGGGTCTCCGTGGAGGACGAACACCCCTACCGCCCCACGGCACTCGAAGCCACCAGTGGCCAGACCGGCGGCCGCGGGCTGCTGCTCGTACGGGAGATCACCGCGGAGGCGGGCGGCGTCTGCGACGTCGAGCACACCGCGAGCGGGGGCAAGGTGATCTGGGCCGCCCTGCCCCTCAGCTCCTGCGTGTGAACCCCACGAAGAACCCCACGAAGGACCCTACGGAGAACCCCGCGAAGAATTCTCGCGGAGAACTCCGCGGCCGCCTGACGACCGGACGGCTACCAGCCCGCGGCCGGGCCCGTCAGCTCCCTGACGGCGGGCCGAGCCGCGTCGAGCACGGTCATGAACCACGCCGAGAACGGGTCCGCGGCGTGCCGCTCGGCCAGTTCGTCGGCCGTCACGAACGCGGTCGCCCCGACCTCCTCCGGATCCGCGTTCGGCCGCGCCTGCACCATCCCGACGAACAGGTGGTTGAACTCCTGCTCCACCAGGCCCGATTCGGGATCGGGGTGGTTGTAGCGCACGGTGCCGGCCTCCGCCATCAGCGACGGCGAGACGCCCAGCTCCTCGAAGGTGCGCCGGGCGGCCGCGGCGAACGGGGCCTCACCCGGGTAGGGGTGCCCGCAGCAGGTGTTCGACCAGACGCCGGGGGAGTGGTACTTGCCGAGCGCCCGCTGCTGGAGCAGCAGCCGCCCCTGCTCGTCGAAGAGAAACACGGAGAACGCTCTGTGCAGTCGGCCGGGTGGCTGGTGGGCGGAGAGCTTCTCCGCGGTGCCGATCGTCCTGCCGTCCTCGTCGACGAGTTCCAGCAAGATCGCTTCTCCGGTGCCGTTCGACGAACTGTTCGCCGCGGTGGCAGGTGTGATCGGCATACCCATCCTTCGCTTCGGTCCTCAAGCCCCAAGTCTGCCGTACGGAACGGGCACTCTCCGACCTAGCCACGTTCGGAATGTCCCGCCCGGCCGCGAAGCCGGGCGGGACCAGGCGCTCAGGGGGTGTTCGGCACCTGTGTCACGGGCCTCAGGACAAAGCCCCTGTACCCGTACTCCGCGCCGTGCGCACGCCGCAACGCCAGCTCCGCGCGCGTACCGGCGAGCGCCTCGGCCATGCCGGGACGCTCCGGATCGGCGGCGTCGGACCGCTCGGCGAGCGGCCCGTAGTACTCGTCCCAGTCGGACTCGGGCTGTGGGTACACACCGAGCACGGAGTACCCGGCGGCCGTGCAGGCCCGCAGGTTCCCCTCGGTCGTGCGGAGTTTGTAGTGCTCCTCCCAGAAGGCGCGGGCCTGCGGGGAGGGGGTGTCCGTCGTCCACTCGCACTCGGTGAGCACCAGCGCGCCACCGGGGGCGAGCAGTCGCTTCCACCGCGCGAGCGCGGTGTCGAAGCCGATGCTGTACGCCGAACTCTCGGCCCAGATCAGGTCGAACGAACCATCCGGACAGGTGAGTTCGCCCATGTCGGCCGCGACCGCGTGGACCCGGTCGGCGAGTCCGCGCTCACGGGCCGCCGTCCGCAGCTCGTCCAGGAACGGTTCGTGCAGGTCCACGGCCGTCACCTCGCCGCCGGTCTCGGCGGCGAGCAGCAGCGCGGAGCGGCCCGGGCCGCAGCCCAGGTCGAGGATGCGCGGACGTGCGGGCAGGACGCCCGCGAAGGAGAGCAGGCGGCGCGTCGTGGCGTCGGAGCCGGGGCCCTGCCGGGGGAGACCGTGGTGCAGGGCGAAGAAGGAATCGCGTACGACGTTGCTGTCGTCAGTCAACGTAAAACCCTTGAGTGAAGGGGCTCGCTCAGACGAGGGCCCGGGAGATGGGGATGTACCTGTCGCTGCGCACGGCAGCGGTCACCGCGACGACAGTCATCAACCCACCTCCTCAAAGATCGCCGACCACGCTAGCACGTACGGCAACGGCCCGTCAGTGGCAGAGCTTCGCCTCGTGCTCCGCGTGACCGCTGGGCTCCAACTGGAAGGTGCAGTGCTCGACGTCGAAGTGGTCGCCGAGGCAGCCCTGCAGCTCGTGCAGCATCTTCTCGTTGCCGATCGTGCTGAGCACGTCCTGGCTGACGACCACGTGCGCGGAGAGCACCGGCATGCCCGAGGTGATCGTCCAGGCATGCAGATCGTGGACGTCCTCGACGCCCGGCAGCGCCACTATGTGGGAGCGCACCTGGGCCATGTCGACGCCCTTGGGGGCCGACTCGAGCAGCACGTTCAGGGTCTCGCGCAGCAGCTTGACCGTCCGCGGGACGATCATGAGGCCGATGACGAGCGAGGCGATCGGGTCGGCGGTCTGCCAGCCCGTGGTCAGGATGATCACGGCCGAGATCAGCACCGCCAGCGAGCCGAGCGCGTCCGCCGCCACCTCCAGGAAGGCGCCGCGCACGTTCAGGCTCTCCTGCTGGCCCTTCACGAGCAGGGACAGCGAGATCATGTTCGCCACCAGGCCGATGAGGCCGTAGACGATCGTCAGGCCGCCCGCCGTCTCGGCCGGCTCCATGAAGCGCTGGATCGCCTCGTACAGTACGTAGCCGCCGACGCCGAGCAGGAGCAGGCAGTTGGCGAGGGCGGCGAGGATCTCGGCGCGTGCGTAGCCGAAGGTGCGCTGCTCGCTGGCCGGACGGTTGGCGAAGTGGATCGCGAGCAGCGCCATCGCAAGGCCGAGCGCGTCCGTGGCCATGTGTGTGGCGTCCGCGATCAGGGCGAGCGAGTCGGCCATGATGCCGCCGACGATCTCCACCACCATCACGGTCAGCGTGATCGAGAGCGCGATGCGCAGTCGGCCCTTGTGGGCCGCGGCGGCCGTCCCGGTCGTCAGCCCGTGGCTGTGCCCGTGGTCGTGTCCGGCCCCCATGGGAACCGCCCTCCGTGTCGATCGGCCGTGCCGCTCCGGTGCGGGCGGCGATCACAGTGAACTACGGGCAGGGGGTATCCGCAAACACTGCCATGAACACCGTTGTCATCTGCCCTGACCTGCGGTGATGTCCTGCGGACGCACTCCGTATGTCCGCAGGTCAGGGCGTCGGCAAGATCACGTCGGCGCGATCACTCGGCGGTCGTACCGGGGTGCCGGAGACGCCAGCCGGCCCAGGCCGACTCGACCATCTCGCGTACCCCGCGCGTCGCCGTCCAGCCGAGCTCCTTCTCGGCCCGCGCCGAGGAGCCGATCGCGGTGGGCGCGTCGCCGGGGCGGCGCGGCTCGACGAGCGCCTGCGTCGGGTCCCCGGTGACCTCCGCGATCAAGTCGATGAGCTCGCGCACCGAGACGCCCCGGCCCGTACCGATGTTGAGGGTCAGATCACCGCTCGCGTCGGGCAGCGCCAGCCTGCGGGCCGCCGCCAGATGTGCCTCGGCGAGATCGGCGACGTGGATGTAGTCGCGGACGCACGTGCCGTCCGGCGTCGGGTAGTCGTCGCCGAAGATCCGCGGGGCCTCGCCGCGCGTGAGCCGGTCGAAGACCATCGGGATCACGTTGTAGACGCCGATGTCGGCGAGCCGCGGCTCGACGGCGCCCGCCACGTTGAAGTAACGCAGGCACACCGTCGCCATCCCGTGCGCGTGCCCGGCGGCCCGCACCAGCCACTCGCCCGCCAGCTTCGTCTCGCCGTACGGGTTCACGGGAGCGCACGGCGTCGACTCGGTGATGAGATCGGTGTCGGGGTTGCCGTAGACGGCCGCCGAGGACGAGAAGACGAAGCGCCGCACGCCCGCCGCCGCGACGGTCTCCAGGAGCGTGGCGAGCCCGCCCACGTTGTCCCGGTAGTACGGCTCGGGCTTCTCGACCGATTCGCCGACCTGCTTGTGCGCGGCGAGGTGCACCACACCGGTCACCTCGTGCTCGGCGCACACCCGCCGCACCAGATCGGCGTCCAGCGCCGAGCCGCGCACCAGCGGGATCTGCGCGGGCAGCCGGTCGGGCACCCCCGACGTCACGTTGTCGAGGACGACGACGCGCTCCCCGGCTCCCACCATCGCCCGCGCCACGTGTGCCCCGATGTATCCGGCTCCGCCGGTGATCAGCCATGTCATGACGCACCACCCTAAGCGGGCCCATGCGGGAACAGACCGCCCTCGGGTTTGTGGCGCGGGGCCTTGATCGACAATGATGAACCGGCGGCCTGGCCTACACAGACCGCGTGAGACAGGGGCCAATCGGGCCGTAAACGGGCGGTGAACGTCCGGCGCTCAACATCCGATAGCCTCTGCCGACATACCGCCCGGCCACCCCTAGGAACTGTTGGGGGCTGTGCTCCGGGCGCCTCCACCGTGCTTGAGCCCGGCGCCCTCGCGTCGGCACCCAAGGAGTGAGTTCGTCTGTCGACCGCCATCGTCACCGGTCAGCCGGTCCCCGGGTCGTCCCTGGAGGGCGATCTTCGGGCACTCGGCTTCGACGTGCGACTCGCCCCGGACCCGGCGGACGCCGAAACCGCGCTCGCGAGTGCCCCGGGCGACCAGCGGGTCGCGGTCGTCGACGCGGGTTTCGTGGGCCATGTCCACGCCCTGCGCCTCGGCCTCACCGACCCCCGCTTTCCCGCGTCGGCGATCCCCGGCGCCCTCACCGCCCAGCCCTCGGCCCGCCAGGCCCTGCAGCGGGCCGTCGCGGAGACGGGTCCCGCCCCCGACGCCGCGGCCGAGAGTCTGGCGGCGGCCGGCACCGACGTGCACCGCCCCGAGCTCGGTGAACTCGTCGCCGCGGTGCCCGCCGACCCGCAGGCCCGCAACGAGGCCCGCCAGGCCGTCGCCGCCGTCGACGACGAGGCGATCCGGCTGCGTACAGCGGTCAAGGCGCGGGACGGCTTCTTCACCACGTACTGCATCAGCCCGTACTCCCGCTACATCGCGCGCTGGTGCGCCCGCCGCGGCCTGACCCCGAACCAGGTCACCACCGCGTCGCTGCTCACCGCCCTGATCGCGGCGGGCTGCGCGGCCACGGGAACCCGGATCGGCTTCGTCGGCGCGGGCCTGCTGCTGCTCTTC
Organism: Streptomyces sp. NPDC102467; assembly: GCF_044765445.1. Taxonomy (NCBI): domain Bacteria; kingdom Bacillati; phylum Actinomycetota; class Actinomycetes; order Kitasatosporales; family Streptomycetaceae; genus Streptomyces; species Streptomyces sp. NPDC102467. The sequence continues at coordinate 106,057 of NZ_JBIWKA010000019.1, forward strand.
TCCTTCGTCCTGGACTGCACCGACGGGCAGCTCGCCCGCTACTCGCTGCAGTACTCGACACTCGGCGCCTGGCTGGACGCGACGTTCGACCGCGCCAAGGAGTACGCCTACTACGCGGGCCTCGCGCTCGGCGCGGCCAACGCCACCGGCGATGACGTATGGGCCCTGGCGCTCGGCGCGATGGTCCTGCAGACCTGCCGGCACGTCGTCGACTTCTCGTTCAACGAGGCGAATCACGACGCGACCGCCAACACCAGCCCCACCGCAGCTCTTTCGGACAGACTCGACAGCGTCGGGTGGACGGTCTGGGTGCGCCGGATGATAGTGCTGCCGATCGGCGAACGCTGGGCGCTGATCGCGATCCTCACCGCGCTGACCACACCGCGCATCACCTTCTACGTCCTTCTCGTCGGCTGCGCCCTCGCCGCCTGCTACACGACCGCGGGCCGCGTCCTGCGCTCGCTGACCCGCAAGGCGCACCGCACCCCGCGCGCCGCGCAGGCCCTGGTCGATCTGGCCGACACCGGCCTGCTGACCGGCGGCACGATCCGCAAGCTGCGCGGCGGCGGGTACACCGCGCCGCTGCTCGCCGCGGTCGCCGCGGCCCTCCTGGTGATCACCACCGCGGTCTGCGGCTACGGGTCCTGGACCGTCTTCGGCGCGGCCTGCGTCTACGTGATCCTCACCTCCCTCGCCGTCTCCGGACCGCTCACAGGACCCCTGGACTGGCTGGTCCCGCCGGTCTTCCGGGCCGCCGAGTACGGCACGGTCCTGCTGCTCGCGGCCAAGGCGGACGTACAGGGGGCCCTGCCCGCGGCTTTCGGGCTGGTGGGTGCGGTCGCCTACCATCACTACGACACGGTGTACCGCATCCGCGGTGGCACCGGAGCGCCGCCGCGGTGGCTGGTGCACGCCATCGGCGGACACGACGGCAGAACGCTGCTGGTCACCTTGCTGGCCGCGCTGCTCGCAACGTCAGATTTCACGCTCGCGCTCACGGCGCTCGCCGTGCTCGTGGCACTTGTGGTGCTCGCCGAGAGCATCCGCTTCTGGGTCGCTTCCGCTCGTCGTGGAGCACCCGCCGTACACGATGAAGGAGAACCCGCATGATCGGCCTCGTCCTGGCCGCCGGCGCCGGCAGCCGGCTTCGCCCCTACACCGAGACGCTTCCCAAGGCGCTCGTGCCCGTCGCGGGCGAGGGAACCGAGAACGAGCTCTCCGTCCTCGACATCACCCTCAAGAACTTCGCCGAGATCGGCCTCGAGGAGGTCGGCATCATCGTCGGCTACCGCAAGGAGGTCGTCTACGAGCGCAAGGCCGCGCTCGAGGCGAAGTACGGCCTGAAGCTGACGCTGATCGAGAACGACGTCGCCGAGAAGTGGAACAACGCCTACTCCCTGTGGTGCGGCCGTGACGCCATCAAGCACTCGGTGATCCTCGCCAACGGCGACACCGTGCACCCCGTCTCCGTCGAGAAGACGCTGCTCGCCGCCCGTGGCGACGGCAAGAAGATCATTCTTGCCCTGGACACGGTGAAGGACCTCGGCGAGGAGGAGATGAAGGTCGTCGTGGACCCCGAGACGGGCGTCCGGAAGATCACGAAGCTGATGGACCCGGCCGAGGCCACCGGCGAGTACATCGGTCTCACCCTCATCGAGGGCGAGGCCGCCGACGAGCTGGCCGACGCCCTGAAGGCCACGTACGAGCGTGACCCGCAGCTGTACTACGAGGACGGCTACCAGGAGCTCGTGAACCGCGGCTTCAAGGTCGACGTCGCCCCGATCGGCGACGTGAAGTGGGTCGAGATCGACAACCACGACGACCTCGCCAAGGCCCGGGAGATCGCGTGCCAGTACTGACGAGGCTCATCCCCTCGCCGGTCGTCGTCGACATCCGGCCGGGGGCGCTCAACGACCTGGCCGGGGTCCTGGCCGACCAGAGGATCTCGTCGTCCACGGGGCGCCTGGCCATCGCGATCAGCGGTGGCTCGGGCGCCGCCCTGCGGGCTCGCCTCGAGCCCTCGCTGCCCCGCGCCGACTGGTTCGAGGTCGGCGGCGGCACCCTCGACGACGCCATCCAGCTCGCCGACGACGTCAAGAAGGCCGGCCGCTACGACGCGATCGTCGGGCTCGGCGGCGGCAAGATCATCGACTGCGGCAAGTTCGCCGCCGCGCGCGTGGGTCTGCCGCTGGTCGCCGTCGCGACGAACCTGTCGCACGACGGCCTCTGCTCGCCGGTCGCGACCCTCGACAACGACGCGGGCCGCGGCTCGTACGGTGTGCCGAATCCCATCGCGGTCGTCATCGACCTCGACGTGATCCGTGAGGCGCCGGTCCGTTTCGTGCGCTCCGGCATCGGCGACGCCGTGTCCAACATCTCCGCGATCGCGGACTGGGAGCTGGCCGCCCGTGAGCGCGGCGAGGACATCGACGGGCTCGCGGCCGCCATGGCCCGCCAGGCCGGCGAAGCGGTCCTGCGCCACCCCGGCGGCGTCGGCGACGACGACTTCCTCCAGGTGCTCGCCGAGGGCCTGGTCCTCACCGGCATCGCCATGTCGGTGTCCGGCGACTCCCGGCCCGCCTCCGGCGCCTGCCACGAGATCAACCACGCCTTCGACCTCCTCTACCCCAAGCGCGCGGCCAGCCACGGCGAGCAGTGCGGCCTGGGCGCGGCCTTCGCGATGCACCTGCGTGGTGCCCGCGAACAGTCCCGCTACATGGTCGACGTGCTCCGCCGTCACGGCCTGCCCGTGACGCCCGAGGAGATCGGCTTCACCGTGGAGGAGTTCGTGAAGGTCGTGGAGTTCGCTCCGCAGACCCGGCCGGGCCGCTACACGATCCTCGAACACCTCGCCCTCACCTCCGACCAGATCAGGGACGCCTACGCCGACTATGCAAAAGCCATCGGTAGCTGAGCTCCGCCCGGTCGTCCACCCCGCGGGTGTGAAGGACCGGCGCAGCGGTGAGCACTGGGGTGGACGGCTCTACATGCGCGAGATCTCGCTGCGCATCGACCGACACCTGGTGAACACCAAGGTCACGCCCAACCAGCTGACCTACCTGATGACCGTCTGCGGCGTCCTCGCGGCCCCCGCCCTGCTCGTGCCGGGCATCTGGGGTGCCGTCCTCGGCGTCGTCGCGGTCCAGCTGTACCTGCTCCTCGACTGCGTCGACGGCGAGATCGCCCGGTGGCGCAAGCAGTACTCGCTCGCCGGTGTCTGGATGGACCGCGTCGGTGCGTACCTCACCGACGCCGCCGTCCTCGTCGGCTTCGGCCTGCGCGCCGCCGATCTGTGGGGCACGGGCCGGATCGACTGGCTGTGGGCCTTCCTCGGCACGCTCGCCGCGCTCGGCGCGATCCTGATCAAGGCCGAGACCGACCTCGTCGGCGTCTCCCGCGCGCAGAGCGGCCGTGAGCAGGTCAAGGAGTCGGCCTCCGAGATCAAGGCCTCCGGCATGGCGCTCGCCCGCAAGGCGGCGTCCGCGCTGAAGTTCCACCGCCTCATCCTCGGCATCGAGGCGTCCCTGCTGATCCTGGTCCTCGCGATCGTGGACCAGATCCGGGGCGACCTGTTCTTCACGCGCCTCGGTGTGGCCGTGCTGGCGGGCATCGCGCTCCTGCAGACCCTGCTCCACCTCGTGTCCATCCTCGCTTCGAGCAGGCTGAAGTGAGCACGCGGGCACGGGCGTCAGGGTCCGCATCGGTCGGCGCGGTGATCATCACCATGGGCAACCGCCCGGCCGAGCTGCGCGCCCTCCTCGACTCGGTCGCCAAGCAGGACGGCGACCCGGTCGAGGTGGTCGTGGTCGGCAACGGCTCGCCCGTCCCGGACGTCCCCGAAGGCGTACGGACCGTGGAACTGCCGGAGAACCTCGGCATCCCCGGCGGCCGCAACGTCGGCATCGAGGCCTTCGGGCCCTCGGGCTCCGACGTCGACATCCTGCTCTTCCTCGACGACGACGGCCTGCTGCCGCTGACCGACACGGCCGAGCTGTGCCGCGAGGCCTTCGCCGCCGACCCGAAGCTCGGCATCATCAGCTTCCGCATCGCGGACCCGGACACCGGCGAGACCCAGCGCCGGCACGTGCCGCGGCTGCGCGCCGCCGATCCGATGCGCTCCTCGCGCGTGACGACGTTCCTGGGCGGCGCCAACGCCGTGCGCACCCGGGTCGTCGCCGAGGTCGGCGGACTGCCCGACGAGTTCTTCTACGCCCACGAGGAGACCGACCTCGCCTGGCGTGCCCTGGACGCGGGCTGGATGATCGACTACCGCGCCGACATGGTCCTGAACCACCCGACCACGGCCCCCTCCCGGCACGCGGTCTACCACCGCATGGTGGCCCGCAACCGGGTCTGGCTCGCCCGCCGCAACCTGCCCGCGCCCCTGGTTCCCGTATACCTCGGCGTGTGGCTTCTCCTCACCCTGGCCCGCCGCCCATCGGGACCGGCCCTGAAGGCCTGGCTCGGCGGTTTCAAGGAGGGCTGGACGACTTCCTGCGGCCCCAGGCGTCCCATGAAGTGGCGTACGGTGTGGCGCCTGACCCGACTGGGCCGACCTCCTGTCATCTGACAAGCTCGAAGTCTGAGAGCATTCGGCCGAACCCCGTTCCGCGGCTCTCGCCTCTGCCCGATCAGGCTGCGCTTTTGAAGACGAAAGTTCCCCTTGTGAGTGAGACAACGCATGACGGACCGGTCGCGGTGACCGCGGCCCCGTCGCCCGACGACGGGCTCTCCGCGGCCGAGCTCGCCGCCAAGTACGGCTTGTCCGTCAGCGGAGCCCGTCCCGGTCTGTTCGAGTACGTACGACAGCTGTGGAGCCGGCGTCACTTCATCATCGCCTTCTCCCAGGCGAAGCTGACCGCCCAGTACAGCCAGGCCAAGCTCGGCCAGGTCTGGCAGGTGGCGACGCCGTTGTTGAACGCCGCGGTCTACTTCTTCATCTTCGGGCTGCTGCTCGGCGCAAGGAAGGGCATCCCGCACGACATCTACGTGCCGTTCCTGGTGACGGGCGTCTTCGTCTTCACATTCACCCAGAGCTCGGTGATGGCGGGGGTCCGGGCGATCTCCGGGAACCTGGGCCTGGTCCGCGCGCTCCACTTCCCGCGGGCCTCGCTGCCGATCTCCTTCGCGCTCCAGCAGCTCCAGCAGCTGCTCTTCTCGATGATCGTGCTCGTCGTGGTCATGGTGGGCTTCGGGATCTTCCCGGCCCTGTCCTGGCTGCTCGTGCTGCCCGCGCTGGCCCTCCAGTTCGTCTTCAACACGGGGCTCGCGCTGATCTTCGCCAGGGCAGGCAGCAAGACGCCCGACCTGGCGCAGCTGATGCCCTTCGTCATGCGCACCTGGATGTACGCCTCGGGCGTCATGTTCAGCATCCCCGCGATGCTCGCGGACAAGAACGCGCCCGGCTGGCTCGCCGACGTCCTCCAGTGGAACCCGGCCTCCATCTACATGGACCTGATCCGGTTCGCCCTGATCGACGACTACGGTCACTCGTACCTGCCGCCGCACGTGTGGGCGTTCGCGGCCGGATGGGCGGTCCTGATCGGGGCCGTCGGCTTCATCTACTTCTGGAAGTCAGAGGAGCGGTACGGCCGTGGCTGATCTCGACAAAACGCTCGACAAGACCACCGATGCCCGCATCCCCACGGTCATCGCCGACGACCTGCACATCGTGTACCGCGTCAACGGCACGCGGACCGGCAAGGGCAGTGCCACCTCCGCGCTGAGCCGCATGATCAAGCGCGGCGAGGAGCGTGGTGTGCGCAAGGTGCACGCCGTGCGCGGCGTCTCCTTCACCTCCTACCGCGGCGAGGCCGTCGGCCTGATCGGTTCGAACGGGTCGGGCAAGTCGACGCTGCTGCGCGCCATCGCGGGCCTGCTGCCCGCGGAGCAGGGCAAGGTCTACACCGACGGCCAGCCCTCGCTGCTCGGCGTGAACGCGGCCCTGATGAACGATCTGACGGGCGAGCGCAACGTCATCCTCGGTGGCCTTGCGATGGGCATGTCCCGCGAGGAGATCAAGGAGCGGTACCAGAGCATCGTCGATTTCTCGGGGATCAACGAGAAGGGCGACTTCATCACCCTGCCGATGCGCACCTACTCGTCCGGCATGGCGGCCCGACTGCGCTTCTCCATCGCGGCCGCCAAGGACCACGACGTGCTGATGATCGACGAGGCGCTGGCCACCGGCGACCGCTCCTTCCAGAAGCGCTCCGAGGCCCGGATCCGTGAGCTGCGCAAGGAGGCCGGCACGGTCTTCCTCGTCAGCCACAACAACAAGTCCATTCGCGACACCTGCGACCGCGTTCTCTGGCTGGAGCGCGGGGAGCTGCGTATGGACGGTCCGACGGGCGAGGTACTGAAGGAGTACGAGAAGTTCACGGGCAAGTAACCGCCCTGCTTCCCGTCGCGTCATAGAAGGCCCCACCGAACTCCGGTCGGTGGGGCCTCTGATATGCCTGTATCCACCAACTACCTGGCCGCGGTCATTGCGATCAAGGTCAAGGGTGGGTCAACTTCCTTGACCGCAAGGAATCTTGGCGTCGATCGGTGCGTTGTTGTGATGCGCGGAACGCCCCGCCGTGGCGGCCATCGTTGTACAACGTAAGCTGTACCGGTGCTTATTCGCGGCAAGTAGGGCGATAATGCGCGATGTCCCGGTCCGATGGGGGAGGGCCGACTGTGCGGACGGCCGGGCGGCGTGTCCGAAATAGGATGTATTAGGTCCGCAGTGTAGAACGGGAGATGTGACGGCAATGGCTACGGAAACTCTCCAGGTCCACGAGGCTTTCGCCGTCGTTCCGGAAGCGGACCGCACCCGGTGAGCGCATCGTTCCGTGTGCGCCCGGAGGCCACGAGGTCCCCGGAGAGCGCCACCCTCGACAAAGCCGCCGACGAGAACTTCCCGGTCGCCCCCTTCTTCCTCCCGCGCGCCTGGCGCGACGACCTGATGGCCGTGTACGGATTCGCGCGCCTGGTCGACGACATCGGCGACGGCGACCTCGCCCCGGGCGGTGCCGACGCCCGTTTCCTCGGCGTCCCACCCGAACGGGCCGACGACAGGCTCGCGATGCTGGACGCCTTCGAGGCGGACCTGCACCGGGTCTTCGACGCGACGCCCCGACACCCGCTGCTGCGTGCCCTGCAGCCCACCGTCCGGCGCCGCTCGCTCACCCCCGAGCCGTTCGCCGGCCTCATCGAGGCCAACCGCCAGGACCAACTCGTCACGCGCTACGAGACCTACGACGACCTGCTCGCCTACTGCGAGCTGTCCGCCAACCCGGTCGGCCGCCTCGTCCTCGCCATCACCGGCACCGCGACACCCGAGCGCGTTCGCCGCTCGGACGCGGTCTGTACCGGACTGCAGATCGTCGAGCATCTGCAGGATGTCGCCGAGGATCTGGGGCGCGACCGCATCTACCTTCCCGCCCAGGACATGAAACAGTTCCACGTCCAGGAATCGGATCTCGCTGCACCGACCGCAGGCGCATCGGTGCGCGCTCTGGTCGCGTTCGAAACGGAACGCGCCCTCCGGCTCCTGAATGAAGGCACCCCCCTCGTGGGTAGCGTCCACGGCAGATTGAAGCTGCTGCTGGCCGGGTTCGTGGCTGGGGGGAAGGCGGCGGTCCACGCGATCACCGCCGTTACGTACGACGTCCTTCCTGGACCACCCAAACCCACCAAGCTCCAGCTGCTGCGCGAGGTGGGAGCGACTCTGCGAGGAGAGGGGTGAGCAAAACCGTGGAGTCTGACCAGCAACTGTCGGCACCGGTGCTCGCCGCATACAGCTACTGCGAGACCGTCACCGGCCAACAGGCGCGGAACTTCGCCTACGGCATCCGACTGCTGCCCACCGCGAAGCGGCGGGCCATGTCGGCGGTGTACGCGTTCTCGCGCCGTGTCGACGACATCGGCGACGGCACACTGGCGCCGGACGTGAAGGCGCAGCGGCTCGACGAGACCCGGGCGCTGCTCGGCCGGGTCCGTGACGGCAAGGTCGACGAGGACGACACCGACCCGGTGGCCGTCGCGCTCGCGCACGCCGCCGACCGGTTCCCGATCCCGCTCGGCGGGCTCGACGAGTTGATCGACGGCGTCGTGATGGACCTGAACGGCGAGACCTACGAGAGCTGGGACGACCTGGCGGTGTACTGCCGGTGTGTCGCCGGCGCCATCGGCCGGGTCTCCCTCGGCGTGTTCGGGACCGAACCGGGGGCGCGCGGCGCGGAGCGGGCGTCCGAGTACGCCGACACGCTCGGGCTCGCGCTCCAACTCACCAACATCCTCCGTGACGTTCGCGAGGACGCCGCCGACGGGCGTACCTATCTGCCGGCCGACGACCTGGCCAAGTTCGGCTGCTCGGCCGGATTCAACAGCTCCGTGCCGCCGTCCGGCTCCGACTTCGCCGGGCTCGTGCACTTCGAAGTGCGTCGGGCCCGCGCCCTGTTCGCCGAGGGATACCGGCTCCTGCCCCTGCTCGACCGGCGCTCCGGTGCCTGCGTCGCCGCCATGGCCGGGATCTACCGGCGCCTGCTCGACCGCATCGAGCGCGAACCGGAGGCCGTGCTGCGCGGCCGCGTCTCGCTGCCGGGGCACGAGAAGGCGTACGTCGCCGTGCGCGGCCTCTCCGGGCTCGACGCGCGCACCGTCTCCCGATCCGCGCTCAGGAGGCGCGCCTGATGGGCATCCCGGTGCTCCGTGCCGGCTCCGCCGCGAAGTGGCGCGCAACCCTCCAGGGCAACGCGGCGTCCCTGCATGCAACGGCCTGCCGAACGTTCGTCGTACCCGTCGAACCCCGCCGCACGCTGGTCGTACGCACCACAGGCAGCACCGAGGGAGAGGGCGCATGAGCACCGGCGACACGGCACCGCAAGAGCGCGAGGCGGACTCCGGCGCGTCCCGACACAGGCCCGCCGCGGTGGTGGTCGGCGGCGGGATCGCAGGGGTGACAGCGGCGCTCTCGCTCGCCGACGGCGGCATGGACGTGACGCTCCTCGAAGGGCGGCCCCGCCTCGGCGGTCTGGCGTTCTCCTTCCAGCGCGGGGATCTCACCGTCGACAACGGCCAGCATGTGTACCTGCGCTGCTGCACCGCCTACCGCTGGTTCCTGGACCGTATCGACGCCACGGCGCTCGCGCCCGTGCAGGAACGTCTCGACGTGCCCGTACTCGACGCGAGCAGGAACCGGCTCGGCCGTCTGCGGCGCACCGCGCTGCCCGTACCCCTGCATCTGGCCAGGAGCCTGGCCACCTACCCGCACCTGTCACTGGCCGAACGCGCCAACGTCGGACGCGCCGCACTCGCCCTCAAGGGCCTCGATCCCACCGATCCGGCGCTCGACGAGCGGGACTTCGGCTCCTGGCTGGCGGAACACGGTCAGTCGCAGCGGGCCATCGAGGCGCTGTGGGACCTGGTCGGCGTCGCGACCCTGAACGCCGTCGCGGGCGAGGCCTCGCTGGGGCTCGCCGCCATGGTGTTCAAGACCGGGCTGCTCTCCGATCCGGGTGCCGCCGACATCGGCTGGGCCCGCGTACCCCTCGGTGAACTCCACGACACTCTCGCCCGCAAGGCGCTCGACTCCGCGGGCGTACGCACTGAACTCCGTACACGCGTCACCTCCATCTCCCGTATGGAGAACGGTCGTTGGGGCGTCGAGGTTCCCGAAGGACCGGACACTTCCGGCCAGATCCTCGACGCCGACACCGTCGTGCTGGCCGTGCCGCAGCGCGAGGCGCACGGACTGCTGCCCAAAGGCGCGCTCGACGACGCGGACCGGCTGCTCGACATCGGCACCGCGCCGATCCTCAACCTGCACGTCGTCTACGACCGCAAGGTCCTCAAGCAGCCCTTCTTCACGGCGCTCGGCTCCCCGGTCCAGTGGGTGTTCGACCGGACGGACGCCTCCGGGCTGACCGAGGGACAGTACCTGGCCGTGTCGCAGTCGGCCGCGCAGGACGAGATCGACGAGCCCGTCGCCGTGCTGCGCGAGCGCTACCTCCCCGAGCTGGAGCGGCTGCTGCCCGCCGCGCGCGGTGCCACGGTGCACGACTTCTTCGTCACCCGGGAGCGGACGGCGACCTTCGCCCCGACGCCCGGCGTCGGAGCCCTGCGGCCCACGGCCCGCACCAATGCCTCCGGCCTCTACCTGGCCGGCGCGTGGACCGCCACCGGGTGGCCCGCGACCATGGAAAGCGCGGTCCGCAGCGGTACCAGCGCCGCGGACGCGGCGCTCGCCGCACTCGGCCGCCCGCGCGGCCATCTGTTCCGGGAGGCGGCGTGAGCATCGACGTTCCCATGACTGCAACGCCGACATCGGTTAATCAAGGAGAGACTGTGCCACCTGTGCCCTCGGCCGGACCGGCTGCCGACGCGGTGGACGTGACCGCGCTTTTGGAGCGCGGCCGCACCCTGGCCACTCCGGTGCTCAAGAAGGCCGTGGGCCGCCTCGCGCCGCCCATGGACACCGTCGCCGCCTACCACTTCGGCTGGATCGACGCGGAAGGCAACCCCTCCGACGGCGACGGCGGCAAGGCGGTGCGCCCCGCGCTCGCCGTGCTCTCCGCCCAGGCCGCGGGCGCCGCCCCCGAGGTCGGCGTGCCCGGCGCCGTCGCGGTCGAGCTCGTGCACAACTTCTCGCTGCTGCACGACGACCTGATGGACGGCGACGAGCAGCGCCGGCACCGCGACACCGTGTGGAAGGTGCACGGCCCCGCCCAGGCCATCCTGGTCGGCGACGCCCTGTTCGCCCTCGCCAACGAGGTGCTCCTGGAGATCGCCTCGGTCGACGCGGGCCGCGCCACGCGCCGCCTCACCACCGCCACCCGCGCCCTGATCGACGGTCAGGCGCAGGACATCTCCTACGAGCACCGCGAGCGCGTAAGCGTCGAGGAGTGCCTGGAGATGGAGGGCAACAAGACCGGCGCCCTGCTCGCCTGCGCCTCCTCCATCGGCGCGGTCCTCGGCGGTGCCGACGACGTCACCGCCGACGCCCTGGAGAGGTACGGCTACCACCTGGGCCTCGCCTTCCAGGCCGTCGACGACCTGCTCGGCATCTGGGGCGACCCGGAGTCCACCGGCAAGCAGACCTGGAGCGACCTGCGTCAGCGCAAGAAGTCGCTGCCCGTCGTCGCCGCGCTCGCCGCGGGCGGCCCGGCCTCCGAGCGCCTGGGCGAACTCCTCGCCGCGGACGCCAAGAACAATGATTTCGACACCTTCTCCGAGGCGGAGTTCGCCGCCCGAGCCGACCTCATCGAGAAGGCCGGCGGGCGCGAGTGGACCACCGAGGAGGCCCGGCGCCAGCACACCGTCGCCCTCGAAGCCCTGGACTCCGTCCAGATGCCGGACCAGGTGCGCGCCCAGTTCGTGGCGCTCGCCGACTTCGTCGTCGTACGAAAGAGATGATCATTATCGGCCGCATATGACTCGCAGTCGCCGGCCGGTGTCCCTCCAGGGCATCGGCCGACGGTTACCCAGCAGAGAAGAGCCACTGCACGAAGGGATAGCCATGACAGCGACGACCGACGGAAGCACCGGAGCCGTAACTCCCGAGGCGACCTCGGCCACCACTGCCCCACTGACCGTTACGACCCCCGAGGCGGCCGGGACACCCAGCGCCGCCAACCGAGCCATACAACGTGCCACGGACTTCCTGCTCGCCCGGCAGGACGCCCAGGGCTGGTGGAAGGGCGACCTCGACACCAACGTGACGATGGACGCCGAGGATCTGCTGTTGCGCCAGTTCCTGGGCATCCGCGACCAGGCCACCACCGACGCCGCCGCCCTCTTCATCCGTGGAGAGCAGCGCGAGGACGGCACCTGGGCCACCTTCTTCGGCGGACCCGGCGAACTCTCCACCACCATCGAGGCGTACGTCGCTCTGCGGCTCGCCGGGGACGCCCCCGACGATCCGCACATGGCCAGGGCCGCCGCCTGGGTCCGCGAGCGCGGCGGCATCGCCGCGAGCCGCGTCTTCACCCGGATCTGGCTCGCCCTGTTCGGCTGGTGGAAGTGGGACGACCTCCCCGAACTCCCGCCGGAGCTCATCTACTTCCCGAAATGGATGCCGCTCAACATCTACGACTTCGGATGCTGGGCGCGGCAGACCATCGTGCCGCTCACCATCGTGTCCGCGAAGCGCCCGGTGCGGCCCGCACCGTTCCCGCTGGACGAGCTGCACACCGACGCCCGCGACCCCAACCCGGCCAAACCCCTTGCGCCGGTGGCGAGTTGGGACGGCGCCTTCCAGCGGCTCGACAAGATCATGCACGGCTATCAGAAGGTCGCCCTCAAGCGGCTGCGCAAATCCGCCGTCAACGCCGCGGCCCGCTGGATCATCGAGCGGCAGGAGAACGACGGCTGCTGGGGCGGCATCCAGCCCCCTGCCGTCTACTCCGTGATCGCCCTGCACCTGGTCGGGTACGACCTCGAACACCCCGTACTGAAGGCGGGGTTGGCGTCCCTCGACCGGTTCGCCGTGTGGCGGGAGGACGGGGCCCGGATGATCGAGGCCTGCCAGTCCCCGGTGTGGGACACCTGCCTGGCGACCATCGCGCTCGCCGACGCCGGACTGCCCGCCGACCATCCGAGCCTCGTCAAAGCCGTGACGTGGATGATGGACGAGCAGATCGACCGGCCCGGCGACTGGTCCGTGCTCAAGCCCCGACTGGAGCCCGGTGGCTGGGCGTTCGAGTTCCACAACGACAACTACCCCGACATCGACGACACCGCCGAGGTCGTGCTCGCGCTGCGCCGGGTGGACCACCCGGACAAGGCGCGGGTCGAGAAGTCGATCGAGCGCGGAGTGCGCTGGAACCTGGGGATGCAGTCGAAGAACGGGGCCTGGGGCGCTTTCGACGTCGACAACACCAGCCCGTTCCCCAACCGGTTGCCGTTCTGCGACTTCGGCGAGGTCATCGACCCGCCGTCCGCCGACGTCACCGGGCACGTCGTCGAGATGCTCGCCATCGAGGGCATGTCGCACGAGCCGCGCACCCGGCGCGGCATCGAGTGGCTGCTCGCCGAACAGGAGGAGAACGGCGCCTGGTTCGGCCGCTGGGGCGTCAACTACATCTACGGCACAGGGTCGGTGGTGCCCGCGCTGACCGCGGCGGGGCTGCCCGTCTCGCACCCCGCGATCCAGCGGGCCGTCAACTGGCTCGGCTCCGTCCAGAACGAGGACGGTGGCTGGGGCGAGGACCTGCGCTCGTACCGCTACGAGGACTGGAAGGGCCACGGCGTCTCCACCGCCTCGCAGACCGCCTGGGCGCTGATGGCGCTGCTCGCGGCCGGTGAGCGGGACTCCAAGGCCGTCGAGCGCGGGATCGAGTTCCTCGCCGAGACCCAGACCGAGGACGGCACCTGGGACGAGCCGTACTTCACCGGCACCGGCTTCCCCTGGGACTTCTCGATCAACTACCACCTGTACCGGCAGGTCTTCCCACTGACCGCGCTCGGCCGGTATGTCCACGGCGAGCCGTTCGCCGACCGGACCGCTACCGCGGCCAAGGGGGGCTGATGGCCCGGAACCGGGCGGCTCCGCCGCCGGGGAGCACGCCGTTGCTCGTCGCGTGTGCGCTGGGTATCGAACACCTCGCCCTGCGTACCGGCAGCCGCGCCGGATCGAGCGCGCCGGTGACCGTGCTGCGTACGGGCATGGGGCCGAGGGCCGCCGAGCGGACGCTGACACGTGCGCTCGAAGACCCCGCGTTCGGCGACGCCGCCGTGGTCGCCACCGGCTTCTGCGCGGGCCTCGCGCCCGGGATGCACCCCGGGGACCTGGTCGTGGCCGAGGAGACCCGTGACGCACATGGCCGTACGCCGTGCGCGGGCACGGAGCTCCTGGTCAAGGAGCTGGTCAAGGCGGTGCCCGGTCGCACCGTGCACACCGGGCCGCTCACCGGTTCCGACCACGTCGTACGAGGTCACGAGCGTGGCGCTCTGCTCGCCACGGGCGCGATCGCGGTCGACATGGAGTCCGCGGCCACCCTGCGCACCGCCGTGGCGGCCGCCTCCGCGGACGGCCGTCCGGTTGCGGCCGTCCGGGTGGTCGTCGACGCTCCAGAACATGAACTCGTCCGGATCGGCACGGTGCGCGGTGGACTATCGGCGTTCCGTGTCCTCCGTGCCGTCCTTCCCGCTTTTTTCGAATGGCACCGTTCTTTGCTGCTCCCTCGGAGGTGAGCCAGATGGCCATGCCGCTCCGCCAGTCCATCAAGGTTGCGACGTATCTCGCTGAACAGAAGATCCGCAAGCGGGACAAGTTCCCGCTCATTGTCGAATTGGAGCCGCTTTTCGCCTGCAATCTTGCGTGCGAGGGGTGCGGGAAGATCCAGCACCCGGCCGGTGTGCTCAAGCAGCGCATGCCCGTCGCACAGGCCGTCGGCGCCGTCCTCGAGTCCGGTGCCCCGATGGTGTCCATCGCCGGCGGCGAGCCGCTGATGCACCCTCAGGTCGACGAGATCGTGCGCCAGTTGGTCGCGAAGAAGAAGTACGTCTTCCTCTGCACGAACGCGATGCTGATGCGCAAGAAGATGGACAAGTTCACGCCGTCGCCGTACTTCGCGTTCACGGTGCACATCGACGGCATGCGTGAGCGCCACGACGAATCCGTCGCCAAGGAGGGCGTGTTCGACGAGGCGGTCGAGGCGATCAAGGAGGCCAAGCGGCGCGGCTTCCGGGTCACCACGAACTCGACCTTCTTCAACACGGACACCCCGCAGAACATCATCGAGGTGCTCAACTACCTCAACGACGACCTCGCGGTCGACGAGATGATGATCTCGCCCGCCTACGCCTACGAGAAGGCTCCCGACCAGGAGCACTTCCTCGGCGTCACGCAGACCCGTGAGCTGTTCAAGAAGGCCTTCTCGGGCGGCAACCGGCGACGCTGGCGGCTCAACCACTCGCCGCTGTTCCTCGACTTCCTCGAGGGCAAGGTCGACTTCCCGTGCACCGCGTGGGCCATCCCGAACTACTCGCTCTTCGGCTGGCAGAAGCCCTGCTACCTGATGAGCGACGGGTACGTGCCGACGTACCGCGAGCTCATCGAGAAGACCGACTGGGACGCGTACGGCCGTGGCAAGGACCCGCGCTGCGCCAACTGCATGGCGCACTGCGGCTACGAGCCGACCGCCGTCCTCGCCACCATGGGCTCGCTCAAGGAGTCCCTGCGCGCGATGACGGAGACCGTCGCCGGGAACCGTGGGTGACGATGCCATGAGTTCCGGAGAGCCAGTCTCACTGGGCCTCCCCGAGGTACCGGTCCGACCCCTCGCTGAACGGCGCGTCAGCCGTCAGATCCAGGTCGGGCCGGTGGCCGTGGGAGGCGGCGCACCCGTGTCCGTGCAGTCGATGACGACGACGCGGACCTCCGACATCGGGGCCACGCTGCAGCAGATCGCCGAACTGACCGCCTCCGGCTGCCAGATCGTGCGCGTCGCGTGCCCCACCCAGGACGACGCGGACGCCCTCGCGACCATCGCGCGGAAGTCGCAGATCCCCGTCATCGCGGACATCCACTTCCAGCCGAAGTACGTGTTCGCAGCGATCGACGCCGGATGCGCGGCGGTTCGCGTGAACCCGGGCAACATCAAGAAGTTCGACGACCAGGTGAAGCAGATCGCGCGGGCCGCCTCCGACACGGGCACCCCGATCCGGATCGGGGTCAACGCAGGCTCGCTCGACCGGCGCCTGCTGCAGAAGTACGGCAAGGCGACGCCGGAGGCACTCGTCGAGTCGGCGCTGTGGGAGGCGTCGCTCTTCGAGGAGCACGGGTTCCGCGACATCAAGATCTCCGTCAAGCACAACGATCCCGTGGTGATGGTGAACGCGTACCGGCAGCTCGCCGCCGCGTCCGACTATCCGCTGCACCTCGGGGTGACGGAGGCGGGGCCCGCCTTCCAGGGCACCATCAAGTCCGCTGTCGCTTTCGGGGCGTTGCTCTCCGAAGGCATCGGAGACACCATCCGCGTCTCGCTCTCCGCGCCTCCGGTCGAGGAGATCAAGGTCGGCATCCAGATCCTGGAGTCGCTGGGCCTGCGGCAGCGGCGCCTGGAGATCGTCTCCTGCCCTTCGTGCGGGCGCGCCCAGGTCGACGTGTACAAGCTCGCCGACGAGGTGAGCGCCGGTCTCGACGGTATGGAGGTCCCGCTGCGGGTGGCCGTCATGGGCTGCGTCGTGAACGGTCCTGGTGAGGCGCGCGAGGCCGACCTCGGTGTCGCCTCCGGCAACGGCAAGGGCCAGATCTTCGTCAGGGGCGAGGTCATCAAGACCGTGCCCGAGTCGAAGATCGTGGAGACGCTGATCGACGAGGCGATGAAGATCGCCGAGCAACTGGAGAAGGACGGCGTCGCGTCGGGTGCGCCCGACGTCACCGTGAGCTGAGTGGCGAGTCTGAGTTCTGAGTTCTTGAGTTCTTGAGTTCGAACGGGAAGGGGGCTCGAACGTGACCATTCTGGAAACCATCCGGGGGCCGCGTGACCTGAAGGCGCTGAGCGAGGAGGAGCTCGGCGAACTGGGCGTGGAGATACGGGAGTTCCTGATCCACGCCGTCGCCAGGACCGGCGGTCACCTCGGGCCCAACCTGGGCGTGGTGGAACTCACCATGGCGCTGCACCGGGTCTTCGAGTCGCCCGTCGACCGGATCGTCTGGGACACCGGCCATCAGAGCTATGTGCACAAGCTCCTGACGGGACGTCAGGATTTCTCGAAGCTGCGCTCGAAGGGCGGGCTCTCCGGTTATCCGTCACGCGAGGAGTCCGAGCACGACATCGTGGAGAACAGCCATGCCTCCACCGCCCTCGGCTGGGCCGACGGGCTCGCCAAGGCGCGCCAGGTGCAGGGGGAGCGCGGGCACGTGGTCGCCGTCATCGGTGACGGCGCGCTCACCGGCGGGATGGCCTGGGAGGCGCTGAACAACATCGCGGCCGCCAAGGACCGGCCGCTGATCATCGTCGTCAACGACAACGAGCGCTCGTACGCGCCGACCATCGGCGGCCTCGCCAACCATCTGGCCACCCTGCGCACCACGGACAGCTACGAGAAGGTGCTGGCCTGGGGCAAGGACGTACTGCTGCGCACACCCGTGGTCGGGCATACGGTGTACGAGTCGCTGCACGGTGCCAAGAAGGGATTCAAGGACGCCTTCGCCCCGCAGGGCATGTTCGAGGACCTCGGCCTGAAATACGTAGGGCCGATCGACGGCCACGACGTGGGCGCGGTGGAATCCGCGCTGCGCCGGGCAAAACGCTTCCACGGCCCGGTACTTGTGCACTGCCTGACCGAGAAGGGGCGCGGCTACGAGCCCGCGCTCGCGGACGAGGCCGACCGCTTCCACACGGTCGGCGTGATGGACCCGCTGACGTGCGAGCCGCTCGCCCCGTCCAACGGACCCTCCTGGACCTCGGTGTTCGGGGACGAGATCGCGGCGATCGGACGGGAGCGCGAGGACGTCGTCGCGATCACCGCGGCCATGCTGGATCCGGTGGGGCTGACGAAGTTCGCGCGGGAGTTCCCGGGCCGGGTCTGGGACGTCGGGATCGCCGAGCAGCACGCCGCCGTATCCGCCGCGGGGCTCGCGACGGGCGGTCTGCACCCGGTCGTCGCCGTCTACGCGACCTTCCTCAACCGGGCCTTCGACCAGCTCCTGATGGACGTCGCGCTCCATCGCTGCGGGGTGACCTTCGTGCTCGACCGGGCCGGCGTGACCGGCGTCGACGGGGCCTCGCACAACGGCATGTGGGACATGTCCGTGCTCCAGGTCGTGCCGGGCCTGCGGATCGCCGCGCCGCGCGACGCCGACCAACTCCGCGCGCAGCTGCGGGAGGCCGTCGCCGTGGACGACGCGCCGACCATGCTGCGATTCCCCAAGGAGTCCGTGGGCGCGCCGATCCCGGCGGTCGACCGGATCGGCGGCATCGACGTACTGCACCGGGCGGACGCGCCCCGCGTGCTGCTCGTCTCCGTCGGCGTCATGGCGCCCGTGTGTCTGCAGACCGCCGAACTGCTCGAGGCGCGCGGCGTCAACTGCACTGTGGTGGACCCGCGTTGGGTGAAACCGGTCGATCCGGACCTCGTGCCCCTGGCGGCGGAGCACGAGCTCGTCGCCGTCGTCGAGGACAACAGCCGGGCCGCGGGCGTCGGTGCGGCCGTCGCGCTGGAGCTCGGCGAGGCCGAAGTCGACGTGCCCGTACGGCGGTTCGGGATCCCCGAGCAGTTCCTGGGGCACGCCAAGCGGGCCGAGGTCCTCGCCGACATAGGCCTCACGCCGGTCGAGATCGCGGGACGCATCAGTACGAGCCTGAACCTTAAAGCCAGTAAGAAAGCCAAGAAGCAGAGCGGCGAATCCGTGAAGGCCGGCAAGGAGAACAACGTATGACCAAGGAGTTCGACCTCGGTACGCTGCTGGCCGAGCGCGGCGCCGAACGGTACGAGCTGCACGCCAAGTACCTCAACCACCAGCTGCCGAAGATGCTCCACACCATCGGTTTCGACAAGGTGTACGAGCGGGCCGAGGGTGCGCACTTCTGGGACGCGGACGGCAACGACTACCTGGACATGCTCGCCGGCTTCGGCGTCATGGGCCTGGGCCGCCACCACCCCGTCGTACGCAAGGCGCTGCACGACGTACTGGACGCCTCGCTCGCCGACCTGACCCGGTTCGACTGCCAGCCCCTGCCGGGTCTGCTCGCCGAGAAGCTGCTGACGCACAGCCCGCACCTGGACCGGGTGTTCTTCGGCAGCAGCGGGACGGAGGCGGTGGAGACCGCGCTGAAGTTCGCCCGCTACGCGACCGGCAGACCCCGCGTCCTGTTCTGCTCGCACGCCTTCCACGGCCTGACCACCGGCTCGTTGTCGGTCAACGGCGAGGACGGTTTCCGCGACGGCTTCGCGCCGCTGCTGCCCGACACGGCCGTACCGCTCGGTGATCTCGACGCGCTGGCACGGGAGTTGAAGAAGGGCGACGTCGCGGCGCTCATCGTCGAGCCGATCCAGGGCAAGGGCGTGCACGAGGCGCCGCCCGGCTATCTGCGGGCCGCGCAGGACCTCCTGCACCAGCACAAGGCGCTGCTCATCGCGGACGAGGTGCAGACCGGCCTCGGCCGCACCGGCGACTTCTACGCGTACCAGCACGAGGACGGCGTCGAGCCGGACCTCGTCTGCGTGGCCAAGGCGCTGTCCGGCGGGTACGTGCCGGTCGGGGCGACGCTCGGCAAGGACTGGATCTTCAAGAAGGTCTACTCGTCCATGGACCGGGTCCTCGTCCACTCGGCGAGCTTCGGGGCCAACGCGCAGGCCATGGCCGCGGGGCTCGCCGTTCTGTCCGTCATGGAGGACGAGGAGACCGTCGCGAACGCCCGCGCCATGGGCGAGCTGCTGACGGCACGCCTCACCGCGCTCATCGACCGCTACGAGTTGCTGAGCGACATCCGCGGGCGCGGCCTGATGATCGGCATCGAGTTCGGCAGGCCCAAGTCCCTGAAGCTGCGCAGCCGTTGGGCCATGCTGCAGGCCGCGCGCAAAGGCCTGTTCGCACAGATGGTGGTCGTGCCGCTGCTGCAGAAGCACCGGATCCTCACGCAGGTCTCCGGCGACCACCTCGAAGTCATCAAGCTGATCCCGCCGCTCGTGGTGGACGAGGCCGACGTCGAGCGGTTCGTGGAGGCGTTCACCGCCGTGATGGACGACGCGCACAGCGGGGGCGGCCTGATGTGGGACTTCGGCAGGACGCTGATCAAACAGGCGGTCGCCAACCGCTGACCGCCCTCCCGGACCACATCGTCCGGTTTTGCCTCCGGGGCAAAAAATTTGCCCCACGGGTAGGGCTCTGGCTCAATCGACACCATGAGCCCTGCCCTCCCGGAGGAGGCACCGGAACCCCCGGAGCTGCCCGCCGTCGCGCCCCAGCTGCGTGCCCTGCGCCGCCGCGCCGCCCTCACTCTCGAGGTCGCCGCCCGCTCCGCGGGCCTGTCACCGGCGCATCTGTCGCGTCTGGAGACCGGGCAGCGGCAACCGTCGCTGCCGATGCTGCTCGCCCTCGCCCGTATCTACGGTACGACGGTCTCCGAACTGCTCGGCGAGACCCCCACCGACCGCGACGCCGTGGTCAGGGCCGGTGCCATGGAGGCGACCGAGGCCGGCGGCTGGACGTACTTCCAGGCAGGCTCGCCCGGCCGCGGTATGCAGGCCCTGCGGGTCCATGTGCCGTACGGAACGCAGGGCGACATCGTGCGCGTGCACCCCGGCGAGGAGTGGCTCTACGCCCTCGAAGGACGGCTGCGGCTGCGCCTCGGCGACACGTCCTACCGGCTCGACCCCGGGGACAGCGCGCACTTCGACTCGCTCACCCCGCACCGGATCGCCGCCGAGGACCGCGGCGGCGCCGAACTCCTCTTCGTACACACCCTGCTGCAGAGCCCGACCGCCGCGCTGTGCCTCGGCCCGGCGGCCGGTCCGACCCGGAAGGCCCGACATGGCTGACATGAGTGACGCGACCGAGCACGGCGCCGGGGAGCGGCAGCCCGCCCGGCGGGACATCGAGGACAAGCTGCCGCGCGGCATCTGGGTGCGGGTCCTCGTGTACGTCTTCGCGGGACACGCCTTCGCCGCCTTCGTCTACCTGCTGTTCACGCTGGGCGGGGGCAAGTAGCCGAGGGCGGGGTCAGACGAGGAGGCGCTCGCGCAGCCGGTCGCGGTCGGCCGCGGTGAGCCCCAGGCCTTCTTCGAAGTAGCGGTCCGTGTCGCCCCAGGTCTGCTCGATGGTCTCGAAGGCCGCGTGCAGGTAGGCGGCGCGGGCGTCGAAGAGCGGGCTGAGCAGCTCCATGACCTCGGGGGAGTAGGCGTCGCTTGCCGCGCTGCTGCGGCGCACCTTGTAGCGGCGGTGCTTCGCGTTCGACTCCAGGTAGTCCGCCTCGATGGCGTCGCGCTCCACGCCGACGGCGAGCAGCGTCACCGCGATCGACAGGCCCGCGCGGTCCTTGCCGGCCGCGCAGTGCATCAGTGCGGGCACGCTGTCCTCGGCGAGCGCGTGCAGCACGCGACTGTGCTCGGCGGTGCGCTGCGAGACGATCGAGCGGTACGACGTGATCATGCGGTTGGCCGCGCGGCCCTCGGAGAGCAGGGTGCGCAGCTGCTCTATGTCACCGTCGCGGACCATCTGCCAGAACTCGGCGCCGTCCGCGGGGTCGGTCAGCGGCAGGTTCAGATTGCGCACCCCGGGCAGCGCGACGTCGGCGCCCTCGAGGCGCTGGTCCGCGGCGTTGCGGAAGTCGAAGACGGTGTGCAGGCCGAGCCCGGCGAGGAACGCGGCGTCCTCGGCGGTGGCATGGGCCAGATGGCCGCTGCGGTAGAGCACGCCGGGGCGCACGCGCCGGCCGTCCACGGCCGGAAGACCGCCCACGTCGCGGAAGTTGCGCACTCCGGACAGCTCGGGCTCGGTGGACGGGGCGTGCTGTGTCACGGGGGCTCCTCCCGGTCAGGGCTCCGGCGTCACTCGCCGGCGGGCGCGCTCCTGACGATACGACACGCATTCCCGGGCGAACCCTCTGTCCGTTTTGACACTACTCATTACAAACTGTCGGCAAATAAAGGTGCATTGCCTACCTGTGCGTGAGCAGGCTCATAGCCGTAACGGTCCGTGGTGGCCGCCCGAAATTCTTGTCCTGGGAATTCCTGAAGGTAAGGCGCTGGTAAAGCACGGACATCGACGCAGGGTGACACAGGAAACGCCCAGACGATCAAGAAAGCGGCCTCGTGGGCGAATTCGCCGCTTGTCACCGCCTTTCCCGTCGTCTTACGGTCACCACTCACTCCGGACGGAACGCCTAGTCCTGCCGCCGCCCGGATTCCGAACAACGACCCGTGACGGCAGGAACGGGGGACCCACAGGCAGTACGCCGCCGAGGGAATTCCCCATGCGGCTAGGGGTGAAGTCGTATCCGGGCACCGGATACGGCCGGGCAGCTCCAGTCCGAACCCGACAGCTCACCTCGTAGGCGACGGAGAGGAAACGCGTCATGCCCGCCAAGGGAAAGCACCGCCGCCCCAAGTCCCAGCGCGTCACCCGCGCCGCCGCCGTCGCCTCGGCCGGTGGCGCCGCGCTCGCCCTGCCGCTCATCGGTGCCACCGGCGCCCACGCGGCGACCGACTCCGCCGCCACCGACGCGAAGACGTACACCGTCAAGGCCGGTGACACGCTCTCGAAGATCGCCGAGGCGCAGCACGTCGACGGCGGCTGGAAGAAGCTCTACGACGGCAACAAGGACGTCGTCGGCGCCGACGCCGGCGTCATCAAGCCGGGCATGAAGCTCGCCCTGGACGGCGCGGCCGCTACGACCACGGCGTCCACCGCGTCCACGGCGGACTACGTGAAGCCCGTCGACGGCTCCATCGGCACGCCGTACCACTCCAACGGTTCCATGTGGTCGAGCGGCTACCACACCGGCACCGACTTCGTCGTGCCCACCGGCACGGCCATCAAGGCGGTCGGCGCCGGCACCGTCGTCTCCGCGGGCATGGACGGCGCCTACGGCAACGAGGTCGTCATCCAGCACGCCGACGGGCGCTACTCCCAGTACGCCCACATGTCCTCGCTCGGCGTCTCCGCCGGGCAGACCGTGACCGCGGGCCAGCAGATCGGCCTCTCCGGCGCCACCGGCAACGTGACGGGACCGCACCTGCACTTCGAGATCCGTACGTCCCCGAGCTACGGCTCGGACGTCGACCCGCTGGCGTACCTGCGCGAGCACGGCGTCTCGATCTGACCCGCGCACGATCCGATCGGCTCCCTGGGTTATTCCCCGGGAGCCGAGTGCGTTTTCTCACCGCTCGTCAACCCCTGGTTACGGTCGCGTAGGCCACACCCGAGGGTGAAAGATGTGTGGTCGTGGCAAACGAATCGAGATCACTCAGAGGCGGCACGATTCGGTCCTACGCGGCGGTGGGGGACAGCTTCACCGAAGGCGTCGGGGACCCCGGGCCCGACGGGAGCTTCGTGGGGTGGGCCGACCGGCTCGCCGTCCTCCTGGACGACCGCGTGGCCGAGGACACTTTCCAGTACGCGAACCTCGCCGTACGCGGCAAGCTCATCGACCAGATCGTCGAGGACCAGGTCCCGCGGGCCGTCGAGCTCGCCCCCGACCTGGTGACGCTGGTCGCCGGCGGCAACGACATCATCCGGCCCGGCACCGACCCGGACGACGTGGCCGAGCGCTTCGAGAGGGCCGTGGCACGCCTTGCCGAAGCCGCCGGCACCGTCATGGTCGCCACCGGTTTCGACACCCGTGACGTGGCCGTCCTCAAACACATGCGCGGCAAGATCGCCACGTACAACATGCACATACGCGCGATCGCCGACCGCTACGACTGCCCGGTGCTCGACCTGTGGTCCCTCAAGTCCATCCAGGACCGCCGGGCCTGGGACGGGGACCGGCTCCACCTGTCCGCCGAGGGGCACACCCGGGTCGCCCTGCGCGCGGGACAGGCGCTCGGCGTCGATGTGCCCGCCGACCCGGAACAGGTCTGGCCGATGCTTCCGTCGCGCGGCACGTTCGAGGTGCGGCGCGACGACATCCACTGGGCGCGCGAGTTCCTGGTGCCGTGGATCGGGCGGCGGCTGCGCGGGGAGTCCTCCGGGGACCGTGTGGTGGCGAAGGGATTCGTGGATCCGCACACCATCAAGATGCATCTGGAGTCCGCGTCCTGATCTCCTCCCGGGGGTGGCTCCCGGGGTGGGTCCTGGGGGTGGTGAGAGGTCCGTCGAGGTGACCGGGCGGAGTGGCGTGAACGGGTCGGACGGGTGCGGGTGCTGGGATGTCGGCTGCCCGCCGCGTCGGCGGGCCCGACCGGGAAGGACCCCGATCCCATGTCTCCACGCACCCGCCACCGCGCCGCCCTCGCCGGGGCGCTGCTCGCCCTGGCGCTGTCGGCGGTGCCTGCCGTCGCCGCGCCGCAGCAGACGCCGTCCGCTGTCGCCGCCCGCGCGCCGAAGCCCGCGACCCTGACCGTGACCGGCGAGGGCCGGGCCGCCACGGCGCCGGACATGGCGACCGTGACGGCGGGCGTCGAGGCCACCGGGCGCACCACGAAGGAAGCCCTGGCCGCCCAGAGCCGCGCCGCGGACGCGCTGCCGGCCGCGGCGCGCGCGGCGGGCGTCGCCGACCGGGACATCAGCACGGAGCATCTCGCGGTCTCGCCCGTGTACGAGACCGATCGCGAGGCGGGCGGGGCCGCGCGGGTCGTCGGATACCGGGCCGCGCAGTCGTTCTCCGTCAAGGTCCGCGACGTACGGCGGACCGGCGAGCTCATCCAGCGGATCGCGGACGCGACCGGCGACGCCGTCCGGATCGACGCGGTCGTCTTCGACGTCGCCGACCCGAGCCGGCTGCGGGCCGCCGCGCGGGCGGCCGCGCACACCGACGCGCACGAAAAGGCCGTCCAGTACGCCAAGTTGAGCGGTCACCGGCTCGGCAGGCTCGTCTCGCTCGAGGAGGGCGCGAGCGGCCGCCCCCGGCCGGTGGAGGTCCCCCCGGCAGCCTTCGAGCAGTCGGCGGCGAAGGTGCCGGTGGCACCCGGCGAGATCGAGGACGCGGTGAGCGTGACAGCGGTGTACGAGCTGAACTGAGTCCTACGGCCGGCCGTCAGTAGGGCCCTGGTCCTGGATCGTCGTGCGGCGCGTCAACTCCGCGCGCTGCAAGCCCAGTTCGCGGGCGAGTGCCTCGTCCACCCACTCCTGTGCGCGGGCCCGGGACACCGTCCCGTCGTACGCCGTCATCTGCACGGCGAGCCCGTCGAGCAGGGCCGTCAGGCGCAGCGCCGTCCCCGTCGGGTCGGGGCAGGTGAACTCGCCCGCCGCGACCCCTTCCGCGACGACCTCGGTGAGCGCGGCCTTCCAGCGCCTGTCGAGGTCGCGGGTGACCTCGCGCAGCGCCGGTTCGCGCAGGGCCGCCGCCCAGCCCTCGATCCACAGCCGCCACCCCTTGGCCTGGCCCGTCGGCGCGTACCAACGCACCGCCGCCCGCAGCCGTTTGAGCGCCGTGGTGCGGCGTGCAAGGAGTTTGCGCAGCCGGGCGAGGTCGTTTTCCGCCGCGTACGTGAAGGCGGCCGAGACGAGCTTCTCCTTCGTCGAGAAGTGGTACAGCACCAGCGCGTTGCTCACCCCGAGCACCGACGCCACGTCGGCGATGCGCACGGCCGCGACCCCACGCGCCTCGATCTGCTCGATGGCGGCCCGCAACAACTCCTCGCGCCGCTCGGTCACGTTCAACCGGACTCTAGCCACGCGGCCACCCTAGTTGTTCCCCCGCGCACCGGACCGACGGTGCGACCGCCGCCGTCACCTGTACCAGCCGAAGCGCTCCGCGATGACGGGCAGCCGGTCGGCGACGATGGCGTGCGCGGCGGCCCGTGGGGTCGTCCCGTCCGCCTCCGCGCGGGTCAGCATCTGGTCGATCAGGGCGCGCATGGAACGCCGCGTGTACGCGAACGCCTCGTCCGCGTCCGCGCCGATGTCACCGAAGAGGGTCCACCACCACCAGGCGTTCGTCCCGGAGTTGACGACGACGTCCGGCAGCACGGTGATGCCGCGCCGGGCGAGCAGCTCCTCGGCGTCGGCGAGCACCGGCATGTTGGCGGCCTCGACGATCCAGCGGGCGGTGATCCGGTCCTGGTCGGCCGCGTCGATCGCGTACGACACCGCCGCCGGTACGAGCACCTCGGCGTCGGCCGACAGCCAGGCGCCGCCCGGCAGTTCGCGGTCCGCGGGGCGCAGCGCCGAGCGGTGCACCGTGCCGTACGCGTCGCGCGCGGCGAGCAGTGCCTCCACGTCGAGTCCCTCGGGGTTCGCCACCGTGCCCTCGAGGTCGGCGACCGCGACCACCTTCAGCCCTGCCCGGGAGAGGAAGCGTGCCGTGGCGCCGCCCATGGTGCCCAGTCCTTGCAGCGCGACGCGGGTGCCCTCGTGGGAGAGTCCGGCGCGGTCGAGCGCCACGAGCACCGATTCGGCGACGCCGCAGCCGCCCACGAGCGCGTCCAGGCCGATCCCGTCGACGTCGAGGGCGAACGCGTCGGCGAGCCGTGCGCGGGCGGCCCGCTCGTCGTCGAGCAGCGGATACACGGCCTGGATCGTAGAGACGAGGCCTGCTTCGGCAGCCGCCTCGTCGACCAGGTCCTGGCTCAGGCCCAGGTCCTCGCCCGTCGTCCAGAACGACTCGATGCAGGGCCGCATGGCCCGCAGATAGCGCACCAGTACGCCGTACGCCTCGGGGGAGCGCGGGTCGCAGTCGATACCGCCCTTGGCCCCGCCGAGCGGGATGTACCGCCCCTGCGGGTTGTAGTGCAGGGCCTCTTTCATCGTCATGCCGCGCGCGAGGCCCGCGACCTCGTCGAGGGTGCAGCCCCGGCGCATCCGCAGGCCGCCGCTGGAGACGCCGCGCACCAGGCGGTCCACCACCAAGTAGCCGGTGCGGCCCGTGACATGGTCGGTCCAGGTCGTCCGGATCAGCGGCGTCGCAGGGGGACCGGCGGGCGGGGGGGCGGTCGCGGGAGTGGGGGTGGTCATGGGATCTCCGTCATCTCCGCCACGTAGATGTACTGAACAGTCGGTCAGTAGTCGACAGTATCCGAAGGGGCCCGGAGGCCTGTCGACGGCGGGCGTTACTGAATGATGGATCAGTTCGGGCGAGGTGGAGCAGGGGGCGGCCGGGCGCGCTGTCGTAGGCGCGGCACATAATGGGAGACCCTGATCGATCAACGGGAGGCGCTGTGCCACGTTCCCTGAGTCCCAGGCTGCGGTCGCTGCAGCCTGCCGCGTTCGGCGCCGAGGCCACCGGCGCACGCTTGGAGCGAATCCGCGAGTCGCCGAACTTCGCCGACGGGCAGTTCCAGAACCCGGAGGGGGCGCGCACCCGGCCCGAAGGCTCCGTGCTCGACTTCGCGAAGGTCTACTTCCGTAAGGAGGAGCGGGCCCGGCGCGCTCCGACAGGCACGGTGCCGGTGCACGCCACAACCCTCGCCGACCTGGCGAAACCGGCCGCGAGCGGGCTGCGCATCACCTGGATGGGGCACTCCAGCGTGCTCGCGGAGATCGACGGGGTGCGGGTGCTCTTCGATCCGGTGTGGGGCGAGCGCTGCTCCCCGTTCGCGTTCGCGGGACCCAAGCGGCTGCACCCCGCGCCGCTGCCCCTCGCGGCGCTCGGCCCGGTGGACGTGGTCGTCATCTCGCACGACCACTACGACCACCTGGACATGCCCACGATCAAGGCGCTCGCCGGGACGGACACCGTCTTCGCGGTGCCGCTCGGCGTCGGCGCGCACCTGGAGCACTGGGGCGTCCCGGCCGACCGGCTGCGCGAGCTGGACTGGCACGAGGCGACCGAGGTTGGCGGGGTGACGCTCACGGCCACGCCCGCCCGGCACTTCTGCGGCCGTGGCCTGCGCAATCCGCAGCACACCCTGTGGGCGTCCTGGGTCGTCGCCGGGCCGCAGCACCGGATCTACCACAGCGGCGACACCGGCTACTTCCAGGGTTTCCGGGAGATCGGCGCGGAGCACGGACCGTTCGACGTGACCATGATCCAGGTCGGTGCCTACGCCGACTTCTGGCCCGACATCCACATGACCCCCGAGGAAGGCCTGCGCGCCCACCTCGATCTGCAGGGTGCGCGGCCGCACGGCGTGCTGATGCCGATCCACTGGGGCACGTTCAATCTGGCGCCCCACGCGTGGGCCGAGCCCGGTGAATGGTCCATGGACGCGGCCCGGGACGCGGGCCAGGCGCTCGCCACACCGCGTCCGGGCGAGCCGTTCGAACCGGCCGGGGCGATCCCGACCGACGCGTGGTGGCGCGGAGTGACCGGCCCCGTCGCCCGCTCCTGGCACCGCGTCACGCCGACCCTGTCCGAGGGCGGCCCGGCCCCGACGGAGCTCGACCTGGCGGGCGATCGCTGACCGCACCCGCGCTCAAAGACCGCTCTTATGCGATCGCTGACCGCACCCGCGCTCAAAGACCGCTCTTAAGGGGCCCGCCACCGTCAGCATTCCGTCAGTGGCGGGTCTCTTGCCGTCAGCGTCGCGTCATGAGGCGTCGAAACCCCCTCCACCCTGGGCATAGCGTCGACAGCACGCCCCGGTCTTCCCTTCGGAGAAGGCCGGGGCGTCCCTGCCCGCTTCGAGGATTCTCCAGGGGGAGTCCCATGAACGATCTGCTGTGCGCCGAAGATCCGGAGCCTTCCGAACGTGTCCCGGCCGGGCCGCTCTACGTTCCCGTCCGGCCGGGGCCCGCGGGGTGTGCCACCCGCCTGTTCCGTACCCCGCTCGGCGAACGTACCGCCGTCGGATTCACCAGCCGCGAACGCCTGATCGTGACGCTCGGCGAGGACCAGAGGTGGATCAGGCTCGCCGAACCCGCGCTGCGCGCCATCGCCGGGCCCCTCGGCGTCACCGCCGTCACCGTCGATCCGACGTTCTCCGCCCCGGCGACCGCCGCCCCGCTCGCCCGTGACGGCGCCAGGAACGGCGGGGACCGGTGGCAGCGGCAGGTGACCGGCGTGGCGCGAGTGTCCGGCGTGGCGCGAGTGACTGGTGCCGCCGCCGTCGCGGACGCCCTCGCCCTGTGGATCCACTGAACAAGGGAGTACGTACACCATGAGCATCACGCACCCGCATACTCCTGCCTCTGCCCCCGCTCCTGCCCCCGCTTCCGCCTCTGCCCCCGCCTCCGCCGCCCTGGACGACCTGTCCGTGTGGCCGGCCTCCACCGTGCGCGGGCCGCACGGTGACCTCGCCGTGGGCGGAGTGGCACTCGCCGAGATCGCCGAACGGTTCGGGACGCCCGCGTATGTGCTCGACGAGGCGGAGGTGCGCGAACGGTGCCGCACCTACCGCGCCGCGTTCCCGGACGCGCACGTCCTCTACGCGGCCAAGGCGTTCCTGTCGCGGGCCATGGTCCACTGGGTCGACGAAGAAGGGCTCGGGCTCGACGTCTGCTCGGCCGGCGAGCTGGAACTCGCCGTCACCGCGGGCTTCCCCGCCGAGAAGATCGTGCTGCACGGCAACGCCAAGTCCCCGCACGACCTGGAGACCGCCCTGCGCCTGGGCGTCGGCCGCATCGTCATCGACAGCCCGTCCGAGATCGCCCGGCTCGCCGCCGCCGTCGGGTCGGACGGGCGGCAGAAGGTGATGGTGCGCATCGTGCCCGGCATCACCGCGGGCGGCCACGAGAAGATCCGCACCGGCACCGACGACCAGAAGTTCGGCCTCTCCCTGGCCGACGGCTACGCGCACCACGCGATCGCCCGCATCCTCGACCAGCCGCAGCTCGAACTCACCGGCCTGCACTGCCACTTGGGCTCCCAGATCACCACCGTCAAGCCCTACCTCACCGCAGTGCGCCGGATGGTCGGGCTCATGGCCCGGATCCGCGACAGCCACGGCGTCGTCCTGCCGGAGCTCGACATGGGCGGCGGCCACGGCATCGCCTACCGGCCCGGCGAGGACTCCCTCGACCTCGCCGCGCTGGCCCGCCGGATGCGCGCCGAACTCGCCGAGTGCTGCGCGGGCGCCGCACTGGCCGTGCCCCGGCTGCTGATCGAACCCGGCCGGGCGGTCGCCGGTCCCGCCGGTGTCGCCCTCTACCGCGTGCTCGCGGTCAAGCACACCGGCGAGAAGGTGTTCGTCGCCGTCGACGGCGGTATGAGCGACAACCCGCGGCCCGCTCTGTACGGAGTCCGGTACGCGCCGCGTCTGATCGGCCGCCACTCGACCGCCGCGGCCGCCACGACGACCGTGGTCGGGCGGCACTGCGAGGCGGGCGACGTGCTGGC
The DNA here is from genome assembly GCF_044765445.1 of Streptomyces sp. NPDC102467. Lineage (NCBI taxonomy): Bacteria > Bacillati > Actinomycetota > Actinomycetes > Kitasatosporales > Streptomycetaceae > Streptomyces > Streptomyces sp. NPDC102467. The sequence continues at coordinate 135,870 of NZ_JBIWKA010000019.1, forward strand.
CGCCGATGTCGAACTGCCGGGCGACATCCACCCCGGTGACCTGCTGGCCGTCCCGGTGGCCGGCGCGTACCACCTCTCCATGGCCTCCGGCTACAACCTGGTCGGCCGCCCGCCCGTGATCGCCGTCGCCGACGGGCTCGCCCGCCTGCTGGTGCGCCGTGAGTCCCTCGACGACTACCGCAGCCGGGACGTCGGCCTCTGAGCCCCGGAGACCGCGGGGCGGACGCTCAGCTCGAACTCGCCGCCGTACCAGCCGAACTCATCGCCGTATCAGCCGCACTCGTCGCACCAGCCGCGCTCGCTGCACCGAGCGCCGTCCTCCATAAGCCGGCGAGCAGCGGCGCGTCCGCGCAGTCGAGCGTGAGGTCGAATCTCGTTGCCAGGAAAGCCGACCGTACGGGGGCACTGACACTCCTGCCTGGGTGAACGAGCACCCAGCAACATAATCGGTCAGCCGTACGAGGAGTCATACCAGAGCGGGACGTCGGCCACCGGAGTTTGGCAACTGCCCACCGCACGTGAGGCGTTGCCGACTACCGTGAGTGCTCGCCGTGCGACGCCCGGTCGATCTTTTCTGCCGTCGCACCGGCCTGCCCCCTGCCCCGAGAGAACCGAGGACGAGGACGCCGTATGTCTCAGCTTCGCCAGTCGGCCGCCCGCGCAGAGCGTCGCGAAGGCGGTCGGCACGGCAGGCCGGCGGGGCGGGCCGCGCCCCGTCCGGCCGAGACCCACATACGGCCCCAGCTGCTCAGGCTGGCCGTGCTGCCGCCGCTCGCCGTGGCGCTCAGCGCGTGCGCGGCCGTCCTGTTCGCCGTACGGTCCACCGGGGCGCGCCCCGGCCCCGCCCTGTGGAGCGTGCTCGCCGGCGCCTGCCTCGTCACGGTCGCGGGCATCGTCATAGCGGCGATCGCCGCCGACCGGGCCGCCACCACTGTGCGCGACCGCGTCCTCGTGCTGCGCCGCACCAGCGCCCGCGGCCAGGCCGAACTGCGCGGCCTCGTCGAGCAGTTGCGCAAGGGCGAAGCCCCGCCACCGCGCCGTGCCCCGAAGGCGCCGGTGCCCGGCGCCGACGACCTCGACCAGCTCGGCGCCGATCTCGCGCGCGCCCAGGACGTCGCCGTCACCGCCGTCGTCCAGGCCACCCAGCTCTCCAGCCAGGCGGGCAGTCAGCAGAAGGTCGAGGTCTTCGTGAACCTCGCCCGACGCCTGCAATCACTGGTGCACCGCGAGATCTCGATCCTCGACGACCTGGAGAACGACGTCGAGGACCCCGACCTGCTCAAGGGCCTCTTCCACGTCGACCACCTCGCCACCCGCATCCGGCGGCACGCCGAGAACCTCGCGGTGCTCGGCGGTGCCGTCTCCCGGCGCCAGTGGAGCCACCCCGTCTCCATGACCGAGGTGATGCGCTCCGCGATCGCGGAGGTCGAGCAGTACTCCCGGGTCAAGCTCGTGCCGCCGATCGACGGCACGCTGCGCGGGCACGCGGTCGCCGACTGCATCCACCTGCTCGCCGAACTCGTCGAGAACGCCACGGTGTTCTCCGCCCCCCACACCCAGGTGCTGCTCCGCGCCAACCTGGTGACGTCCGGCCTCGCCATCGAGGTCGAGGACCGGGGCCTCGGCATGCCGGTCACCGAGCAGAACAAGATGAACGCGCTGCTCGCCGACCCCGACCAGGTCAACGTGGACAGCTTGCTGCGGGACGGCCGCATCGGCCTGTTCGTGGTGTCGCAGCTCGCCCGGCGGCACGGCATCACCGTACGACTGCAGAGCAACATCTACGGGGGAGTCCAGGCCGTCCTCGTACTGCCACAGGGCCTGCTCGGCATGGACCAGGAACAGCTGGCCCCCCCGGTGCGCCGGGCCACCGCCGCGGCGACCGCCGACAGCGTGCTCACGCCGGGGGCCGCCGCCGCGCACGGGCCCAGCGCCCTCGGGCACCCCGGCGACGGAGGAATCGGAGCGCCTCCGGTGGCGCGGCCCGCCCCGGCGGCGCCGCACGGAGGCGTCGCCGCGGTGCCGCGGCAGCAGCGCACCGGGCAGCCGCGGAAGCCGAGCGTCCCGCCGCCGCCCGGTGCCGTGCCTCTCCCGCAGCGCCACGCCGGCGACCCGCGAGCCACCCCCGCCGACGCCCTTCCCGGCATCCGCCCCGACGACCGGGAGAGCGCGGCCGAGCACACGGCGACGCTGCCCACCCCGGTCAACGGCGCGGTGCGCGGCACCATGGAGCGCCCCGATCTCCCGCGGCGCAGAGCCCAGGAACATCTCGCCCCGCAGCTGCGCGGCGGCCCCGCACCACGCCAGGACGACGAGCCGCCGGTCGGCCACGACCCCGGCCTGATGGCCGCCTTCCAGCGCGGCATCACGCTCGCCGAGGCGGCCGGACCGCGTGAGGTGCCGGGCGAGGCACCGGGAGCCGGGGACGACGAGGGCGGTCGTGCCGGATGACCGTCGCCCGGGCCACCCCGCCCCGCGCGGTGCTGCCCGGCGGGCCCCACCCCGACCCCACCGTCCCCCCGACCAGCACCACACCGAGCAGTCCACCAAGGAGTCGATCCCCCATGGCGAGCGATGTGCCGACGGGTCATGTGTCCGATCTCGACTGGCTGATGAGCGGCCTCGTCCAGCGCGTTCCTCACACCAACAGCGCCGTGCTCCTCTCCTCCGACGGGCTCGTCAAGTCCGTGCACGGACTCGACGCCGACAGCGCCGACCACATGGCGGCCCTCGCGTCGGGTCTCTACTCGCTCGGCCGCAGCGCCGGGGTGCGGTTCGGCGACGGCGGCGACGTCCGGCAGGTGGTCGTCGAACTCGACTCCACCCTGCTGTTCGTGTCGACCGCGGGATCCGGCACCTGCCTCGCGGTCCTCGCCGGACGGGAGGCCGACGCCGCCGTCCTCGGCTACGAGATGGCCATGCTCGTCAAGAGCGTGCGCCCCTACCTGGTGACCGCGCCCCGCCAGCCCTCGGCCGAGCCCACGGCGATGAGGAGTTGAGAGTGTCGGCCCCGCAGGACGGACCGTGGCTCGACGGCGCGGCCGGCCGACTCGTGCGCCCGTACACGGTCAGCAACGGGCGCACCCGGCCGAGCACGTCGATGGATCTGCTGTCCCTGGTCATGGCCACCGGGGCGACCCCCCTCGGCTACCTGGGGCCGGAGCACAGCCAGGCACTCGAACGGTGTGCGCAGCCCACATCGGTCGCGGAGGTCGCCGGCCACCTGCGACTTCCGGCAGCCGTCACCAAGGTCCTTCTCTCCGACCTCGTCGACTGCGGGGCCGTCACCACCAAGCCCCCCACGTTCCACGACAACCCCACTGACCGGTCCCTACTGGAGGCAGTGCTCGATGGACTACGACGACAGCTCTGACCCCTTCCCCACCGCACTGAAGATCCTGGTCGCGGGTGGATTCGGGGTCGGCAAGACGACCTTCGTCGGCGCGGTCAGCGAGATCGCTCCGCTCAGCACCGAAGAGCTGCTCACCACCGTCAGCGCCGCGACCGACAACCTCGACGGCATCGAGAACAAGGTCGAGACGACCGTCGCCATGGACTTCGGACGCATCACCCTCGACCCCGAACACGTGCTGTACCTCTTCGGCACACCCGGCCAGGAGCGCTTCTGGTTCATGTGGGACGAACTCTCCGAGGGCGCTCTCGGAGCGGTGATCCTCGCCGACACCCGCCGCCTTGAGGACTGTTTCGCCGCCGTCGACTTCTTCGAGGAGCGCGGCATGGGCTTCATCGTGGCGGTCAACGAGTTCGACGGCGGATACCGCTACGAACCCGAAGAGGTGCGCGCCGCCATCGACCTCGACCCCCAGGTGCCCGTGGTGCGCTGCGACGCGCGCATCTCCAGCTCCGGCATCCAGACCCTGCTCATGCTGGTCCGGCACCTGCTGGCGCACGCCGCCCCGGCGGCCACCGGTTTCGGAGCCCACACATGACGTACGACAGCAGCGGAGCGGCCGTATGACGTACGACGCGACCGGGCGTCTGCTGCTGACCCCGGTCGACCGGGACGGCCCCGAGCGGGCGCGCCGGCTGCGCCGCCTCGATGTGGGGCTGCGCCCGGAACCGGCCTTCGACCTGTTCGCGGACCGGGTCGCCGACGTGACCGGAGCGCCCTACGCCATGGTCAATTTCATCGACGAGACCCGTCAGTTCTACGCGGGTCTGCACACGCCCGACGGCGACCGTCGCGGTGGCGGGGCGGGCCGCCATAGGGCGCGCGACTACGGCTACTGCCCCCATGTGGTCGGGCGGCGCAAAGCGCTCGTCCTTGAAGACGTGCGCGACTACCCGAGGTTCGCGGGCAACCCTGTGGTCGACGAGATCGGCATCCGCTCCTATCTGGGCGCGCCGCTGCTCGACGACTGCACCGGACTCGCGCTCGGCACCGTATGCGTGGTCGACATCGAACCGCGTCTCTGGGGGAGGGCCGGCCTCGCGACCATCAAGGCCCTGGCCGATGAGCTGATGGAGGTGGTGCGACGACGCGGAGATCTGATGCCCTGACAGCAGGCCTTTGTACCTCTGTGCCCTCGTGGCTCTCTGTCTTTGTGCCGTCGCGCCGCCTCAGACCGTCACCGTTTCCCCGTCAGGGAAGGTGATGCGTACCTGCCCGTCGTCGTCCACCACGCACGTGATCGACTCGCGCAGCGCCTGCGGGTGCACCACGTCGCGGGTCAGCGCCACCAGGGTGACGTGCGACGTGGCGCCGCCGGGGTGCCGCGTGGCGCGGAGGTACGGCGTCGCCGAGTGCGGGCCGTGGGCGTTGGCCTCGACCTCGCGCGCGATGCCCGTCTCCTCGTCCCAGCCGTGCAGGGCCACCACCGCGCTCGTCAGACCGGACTCCGTCACGGTCAGCGCCCAGCCCGGGCCCTGTTCGGCGTGCGGACGCGTGGTGCCGGCGACCGCGTGGCCGCCCTCGCGCACGGTGATGCCCGCGGGGGCCTGCACCCGGTGTACGCGCAGCTCCCACGGCCCGTTCAGCACACTCGTCGACTCGATCGGGAACTCCTCCTCGGTGCCCGGGAGTTGAGCGTGGTGACGGGAGGAGGCGCGGCGTCCCTCGCAGGTGAGGGGGTGGATGCGGCGGCGGCGCGACGGGGTGCCGTCGGCTGCGAGCAGCGCCAGGTGGTTGTCGACGGTGCGCGCCCAGGCGTGCGGCGCGGATTCGGGGGCGGTGGCCGTGGAGTAGGCGAGCTTGGCGTAGTGCGGGTCGTCGGTGGCCGGGCCTTCGAGCGGGTTGTGGTCGCTGCCGTGGTTGATCAGGCGGACGATGCCGTCGTGCGGGGTGCCGTGCAGCAGCCAGCCGGGTGCGGGCAGCGCCGTGTAGTGCCCGGAGGGCTCCGACTGCTCGACGGGCAGCGGGAGTTCGCGCTCCGTCCACACCGGATGGTCGGCGGGCAGTAGCAGGCCGAGGAAGCCCTTGCTGGCCCAGTACGGTGACGCGGGCCCCGAGTACGCCTGGGTCGACGGCAGGAACGTGTCGTACCAGCCCAGCGGCAGCAGCCCCCGCTCGTCCGGTACGCCGCGCTCCACGAAGTGCCGGGCCGCGCCGGACGCCAGGCGCCGGGTCAGTCCGGGCGCCAGCGGCGTGCAGTCGGCCAGCGCCCCCATCCAGACCGGGGCGGTCGCCGCGAACCGGTACGTCAGGGAGCGGCCCTGGTGCACCGGGGCGCCGTCCCCGCCGAAGAACCGCGGGTACGTGCCGAGGAACCGGCCGAGTCGCTCGCGGTAGACCTTGCCGCGCCCGCCGTCGCCGTCCGGTCCGGCCATGCGGGCCCACAGCAGCGGGTAGAGGTGCATGGCCCAACCGATGTAGTAGTCGAAGTTGCGTCCGTCGCCGTCGGTGTACCAGCCGTCGCCGACGTACCAGTCCTCGATCCGGTCGAGGCCACCCTCGATGTCGCTCTGGCTGTGCGGAGCGCCGACCGACGCCAGGAACTGCTCCGAGACCACCTGGAACAGGCGCCAGTTGTTGTCCCAGGTCCGCCCGCCGACGAACCCGGAGAACCAGTCGACGACCCGCTCCTGGACGCGGGTGTCGAGCCGGTCCCAGATCCAGGGGCGGGTCTCGTGCAGGCCGATCGCTATCGAGGCGGCCTCCACCATCTGCTGGGAGCAGTCGGTGAGCGCGGGCCAGGCCTCTCCGCTGTCACGGTCCGTGCCCGTTGTCAGACCCTCCGTGTACCTTTCGATCAGGTGGGACAGGGCGGACGAGCCGGGCTCGTCGGCCCCGCCGCCCGCGCCCGCGATCCGGAAGGAGGCCAGTAGAAATGTCCGAGCGAACCCCTCGAGGCCGTCCGAGACGACCCCTGACCAGCTGGCCCGTCCGGGCAGTCGGTACTGCGCGAACCCTGGAGTGGCATAGGGCAGCAGTGCGTCCAACTGCCGGTCTGCCAGGGCCTCCCAGTGCGCCCGCGTCCAGCCCGTCAGCGGGGAGCGGACGCGATCGGTGGGCGGCAGGGAGAAATACGGGGCGGGCATGGTGGTTCGCTGGCTCCTCGGTCGGTCTGCGGGACGGGCGGCGGCGAAGATCTTCTTCGCCGGACCTTATGCGCGGTACGTGCTGACGTCGATGGTCGGTGCGGCGGGGCCGGGCGGCCGAAGCAGGCGTGTCATCAGGCGAGTTCGGCCGTATGAGTGTGTCCGCGCGAACCGCCGACCCGGACGGTGAGCACGGGGCGGCGCCCGGGGGCGACGCTGACGGTGTCGTCGCCGCTGACCAAACGCCGTACAGGGAAAGGCAGTTCGACCGTCAGAGTGGTCGCGGTCCGGCCGGGGTCCGCGACGGCCACCGTGACCCGGTGGCCTCGGCGGCGCACGAGGACGGTGCCGGGCCCGTCCGCGCGCAGCCCGTCGACGGCGCCCGCGGCCCAGAAGTGCGCAGCGAGCAGCCCGAGCCGGGGCGACTCGACGGCCTGGACGGTGCCGTCGGCGGCGATGATCCGCACCGGCCGGGACCGGGACCAGGCGGCTGTCGCGGCGGCGGTCGCGCCCGGCAGCAGGACATAGGCGTAGGACGCGGAGACGGGGGAGGGGCCGTGGTCGAACCAGAAAGTGGCGTAGCGGCGGGTGAGCGGGGTGGTGCTGCCGCCGGTGTCCGCACCGGTGTTGAGTGCCCGCCAGGTGCCGGTGCGTTCCTCGCGCAGGGCGCGCAGCGGGCCGCCGGAGGGGAAGACGTATCCGCCCGTTCCCTCCAGATGGGCCCAGCGCGCGTCGGGGAGGGCTGCCGACCAGCCCTGCTCGGTGGGCTGCCGGTGACCGTCGATGACGAGCCGGGGCGCTGCGCCGGCGTGCAGGTTCCGGTTCTCGACGACCGTCTCGACGGTGCGGCCGTCGCTCGCCGTGATGCCCGCGCCGAGCGCGACGACGGCGTTGTCCACGAAGAACCACGTCTTCTTGGCGCGCAGCGTCGACCCGTCGGCGATCAGTTCCATGGCTGCCGCGCCGTACCGGCCGTCGAGGACGGCGCCGCCCGCGACGGCGTTCTTCGGGCGGAACGTGCTGGTCCCGCCGCCCGTGCCGAGGTCGGTCCTGATCCGTGTGTCCACCGTCGTACCCGGCAGGCGGTACGGGTCGACCGTGGGCCAGAAGCCGTCGCCGAAGGCGTCGAGGTCGTCGCCGTCGTACAGGTAGGTCATGCCGTCGCCGGTGTACCAGCCGTGCAGGTTCTCGCCGTTGCCCGCCTCGTACGCGGAGATGCGCTTCGAGGACAGCGACAGGGTGCAGGCCCAGCGCGGGCGCCGGTGCACGACCCGGTCCATGTCGGCGTAGACGAAGTGTCCTGTGAGCCGGTCCGCGGGCCGCACGGCCGGGTCGTCGAGGACGGCTTTCGCTCGCGCCAGGGCAGGGACGCCGACGAGGCTCGCGTACGGGGCCACTTTGTTGTGCGCGTCGTTGCGCAGGATCCAGCCCTTGGCCGCCACGCGCCAGCGGTCGGCGTACGACTGCGGGGCGGCGTCGGCGAGTTGGAGGACGTAGGAGACGGCCACGGCGCCGTCGGTGTGGTCAGGGGCGCGCTCACGGGATATCGCGCGGCCGCGCACGGCGTCCATCATCACCCCGTCGAACAGGACGGGGGAGAAGGTCCGGTCGACGGCCTCGTGGAGCACCGAGACGTCCGGGTCGGTGACGGCCCAGTCGGAGCCGGCGAGGAGCGCGATGAGCTGACCCGCGCTGCCGAGCAGGATGCTCCCGTACGTGCCCGTATAGGCGACGTGGTCGTGCTGGACGAAGGAGCCGTCCGCGTAGAACCCGTCGCCCGAAGTGACGTACTGGAAAAGGCCGTTCTTGCCGCTGTCGCGGACGTCGGAGAGGCCGTCGCGGGCCAGGGCGAGCGTGGCGGCGTCACGGGCGAGCAAGCCGCGCAGGGCGACGATGACGGCCTTGTCGGCGCGGTTGGCGCCGGTCTCGGCGAGGGAGGGGGAGTTGGTCCGGCGGTCCGGGTTCGGGACGAAGCGGGCGACGGCGCCCACGTACGCGGCGAGGTCGTCGGCGGGCAGTTCCGCGCGCAGCAGGACGCAGGTGTCCATGAGCGCTCGGGGTGCGCCGATCTCCCAGAACCACCAGTTGCCGGATTCGGTGCGGGCCGGGTGGTAGCCGACGGTGTGGAGGAAACGCAGCGCGTCGAGCAACCCGGCGAGCACGGCGGCGTCGCCGGTCAGCGAGGTGCCCGGCGTCGCCCAGGCGGTGGCGAGCGTGCGCAGCCGTGGATAGCTCTGGCCGAACATGCCGGGGTCGGATGCCGGGGAGAGGTCGGGCCACAGCGCGGTGCGTCCCGCGGACGTGTCGAGCCGCTGCCACCAGGCGGCGGCCTGGCTGTCCAGGGCGGTGAGCGCCGCCGCGAAGTCGGGGTCTTCGGCGTCGAACTCGCCGCCGGTGAGCTGCTGTTCCGCGCGGGCGAGGAGCGTGTCGTACGGGTCGGCGTCGGCGTCGGCGCTTTTGGTGAGCGGGAGCACGGTCGCGGCGGCGCCCGCTCCGGCGAGCGCGAGGGTCTGGCGTCGGGTCAGGTCCATGGTCGGTCGTCGCCCTCCGGGTCAGTCGGACAGGGTGGCCGGGTCGACGGGCGGCTTCGGGAGGTGGAGCGCGGCGAGTGCGTCGAGGCCCTCGGCGTCGATCGGGTACGCCCACCGGTCCACGAAGAAGCCGGTGAGGTCGTAGCCGGTGACGCGGCAGGTGTACACGGCGAAGTTCGTCCAGCGCAGCGCGTCCTGGGTCGCCCAGTCGGACTGCGGGTTCTCCGTGCGGATGAGCCGGTGCAGCTTCGGCCAGAGGCCGGTGCCGAAAGCGAGTTCCAGCTGACGCAGCGAGACCAGCTTCTCGTAGGCGCCGAACGAGGTGGCGAAGGCGAGCCCCGGAGTGCCGAGCTTGGGCAGGGCGGACTGGAAGGGGGTGAGGCCGGTCGTGGCGTCCGGGACGAGCAGGTTGGAGGGCTGGCCGAGGACGCGTTGCGCGGCCAGCGAGTAGATGTTGACCGAGACCTCCGTCAGGCCGGACGGGCGGTAGGCGAACTGCTGGTGCAGGTGCCCGAGTTCGTGGTACAGCCCCCACCCGCGCGTGATGAGGCCCTGGACGGTCAGGAGCCGGTCGAAGTAAGCGGGCGGGAAGGCGTTGTAGTAGTGCGTGGCGTACGCGCCGACCCCGGCCGGGACCTTCGGCACCTCGCTGAACTGGTACGGGCCCGCTTTGCGCCGATGCAGCGCGGAGGAGCCGTCGAGTCCGGCGACGGCGGCATGGGAGGCGATGATCTTCTCGAAGGTCTCCATCAGCTGCGTGTGGTCCTCGCCCCGGTAGGGCAGGAAGTTGGCCCGGGTGACGGTCACGAGGGCGTGCGGCGAGGACAGTTCGACGTACAGCGAGTCGGTGAACGTGTCGAGCTGCTGCTGGAACTGCGCCTCCGTCGTGCCGTCCCTGCCGCCCAGGACGAACGTCGGCATGCGCACGGCACCCTGCACGAAGGTGACCTGCGCGCGCTTGCCGTTGCCGGGCAGACGCAGATGGATCGGGCCGCCGTAGGCGTCGCTGAAGGTGGTGTCGCCTTGGGCCAGGGTGACGGCGCGCGGCGTCATGAGGTCGGCGTTGTCGGGGTGGTTGTCGAACGTGCCGACGTGCAGCGTCGGCAGGACCCCGTCGAGGGCCTTCACGCGAACGGTGATCCGCGTGCCCGCGGGGGCGTAGCGGCCGGTGGCGATGAAGTCGCTGCCGCGGTAGGTCGTGGCCAGCCGGAGCCGCTCGGTCTCGGCGTCCGGGAACGACTCGACGAGCAGGGTGCCGGGGTCCCGCACGCCGCGCGCGGTCGTCGCGGCGGCGGTTCCGGCGCCGCCGAGGAGCGCGGCGGCACCGGCGCCGGCGACCCCGGCGAGCAGCGAACGGCGCCCGAATCCGGGGGAGTCGGCGGAGCGGTGGGCGGCAGACGTGGAGTGAGGCAGGTGGGCAGGGCGCATCCAGGGACTCCCATGGGGACGAAGAACGTCAAGGCGATGGGCGGGACGGGCGTGACAACTGCGCGCCAGCATGTAAGCGTTTGCTATCCGGCCGCAAGAGGGTCCGGAGAGTTTCTGTTCGTTACTACGTCAAGGAACGCTGATCCGAGCAGGATCACGCATGCGGGTGGGCGGCGGGGCACCTCAGCGCCGGGCGCGCGGCGGTGCCACGGAGTCCCGTACCACCAGCTGTGTGCCGAGCCGCAGCGTGCCCGTGGTGGGGGCGCGCCAGTCGTCCTCGTCGCCGCCGTTGAGTGCGACCCGTACGGCCTGGCGGCCCATCTCCTCCAGGGGGATGCGGACCGTCGTCAGACGCGGCCGCAGTTCCTGGGCCACCGGGATGTCGTCGTAGCCGACCAGGGAGACGTCCTGCGGGATGCGCACGCCTGCCTCCTCCAGGGCCTGCGCAGCACCGGCCGCCACGATGTCGTTCGCGGCGAACACCGCGGTGAACTCGGGGACCTCCCGCACGAGTTCGGCCATGCGCCGGTATCCGAAGGCGCGGCTGAAGGGGCCCGGCTGCTCCAGTGCGGGCTCGCGCGCGATGCCCCGCAGTTCGAGCGCGCGGCGGTGCCCGGCGAGCCGGTCCTGCGCGGTGGACAGGCCGGGCGGCCCGCCGAGGTACAGGATCCGCTCGTGGCCCTGCGCGATCAGGTGGTCGGTGAGGGCGAAGGCGCCGCCCTCGTTGTCGTACTCCACGCCGACCGTGGGCGCGCCGTTGCCGATCGAGGGGCGGCCGCACAACACCAGCTTCGAGCCGCCCGCATCCAACTCCCGTGCTCTGCGCGCGAGTTCAACCTTGTAATCGCGGTCGTCGACGCTGCCGCCGACCAGTACCACCGCGTCGGCACGCCGCTCGTGCATCAGCTCGATGAACGCCAGCTCGCGTTGTGGATCGCCCTGGGTGCAGCACACCAGGCAGAGCCGGTCGCCGTCGGTGGCCTCCCGTTCGACGCCGCGGGCGATGTAGGCGTAGAAGGGATCGATGAGTTCGCTCACGATGATGCCGATGGTGCGGCCGGAGACGCCGGCGAGGGCGCGGGCGTGAGCGTTGACCACATACCCGAGTTCGCGCATCGCCGCTTCCACGCGCTCGCGCGTCTCGGTGGCGACCGGGTAGTTGCGGTTCATCACACGGGACACCGTCGCCGTGGAGACGCCGGCCCGCTTGGCCACGTCGACGACGGTCGCACGCCGCTGCCCTGCCGCGGCCGCGCCGCTGCCGGGTGCCGTCGAACTCTGCCGGGACATCCGGCCCACCCCCTGATGGTCGTACTCGTCTGCGTGCTGGTCTGCGTACTGATGTGCGTGCTGGTCCGCGTGCGGGTCAGTCTGCGGGGTCCTCCGCCGGTCCGCGTACGGGTCTACCTGCGGGCTCGTCCGCCGGCCCGCGTGCGTATCTGCCTGCTGGTCCGCCCGCTGGTCCGTCCGTGGTCGTTCGCCCGACCCAGAGCCTAGGCCGTGCGGGGCGGGCCCGTTCACGCGATCCGCTCCAGGTCGTCGAGGAGCACGGGGTGGTTCAGCGGTACCCCGCGGGCGTAGCGGGCGAGCTCGTCGACGGCGAGGGCGCCGAGCCGCCCGATCTCGTTGCCCTGGGCGCCCGCCATGTGCGGTGTGATGAAGACGTTGGGCAGGTCCCACAGCGGGTGTCCTGCGGGCAGCGGCTCCGGGTCCGTGACGTCGAGGACGGCGTCGATCCGGCCGCTGACCAGGTGCTCGGTGAGGGCGGCGGTGTCCACGAGCGGGCCGCGCGCGGTGTTCACGAGCAGGGCGCCCGGCCGCATCATGCCGAGCCGGCGGGCATCGATCAGCCGCCGGGTCTCGTCGGTGTCGGGGGCGTGCAGGGTCACGACATCGCTGGTGGCGACCAGCGTGTCCAGGTCGGTACGGGTGGCGCCGAGCAGTTCGGCCTCGGCGTCGGAGACGTACGGGTCGTACAGCAGCACCTCGGCGTCGAGGGAGCGCAGCAACTGGACGACCCGGCGCCCGATCCGGGATGCGCCGACCACGCCGACCGTGATGCCGCGGGTGCCGAGCCAGTGGTGGCGGTCCAGGTCGGCGTCGGTGCGGTGGGTGCGCCGGGCGCGGAAGAGGTGGGAGAGCGGGAACGCCCGCTTGGCGCCGAGGATGATCGCGGCGAGGGTGAACTCGGCGACCGGCACCGCGTTGGCCGCGGCCGCCGAGGAGACCGTGATGCCGCGCTCGTACGCCTCCCGGCTCAGGAAGGTCTTCACGGTGCCCGCCGCGTGGATCACCGCGCGGAGTCGCGGTGCCCCGTCGAGTACGGCGGTGTCAATGGCCGGGCAGCCCCAGCCGGTGAGCAGGACCTCGCACTCGGCGAGTGCGGCGCGTGCCTCCGGGCTGCTGAACTCCCTTATGACGCGCGGTGGTTGAATGTCCGCGGTCTCTTCGAGACGGGCCCGCACGGTGGGCGGGAAGACGTCGTCGATGACCGCGGAATCCATCGCGAGAACCGTACGGGGCCGCCGTGGGGGCGGTGTGGCGACGGCGGCCATGGCCTCGACCGGCGCCTCGTCAGTAGTACGCACCCTGCCTCCGGACAGTAAACGTGTTCTATGGCGTGACGGCACGCTAGGGAGCGCGCGGCTCGACCGTCAAGGTCAAGAGGCGGCACAAAGAACCGAATTGCCCGGCCCGAGAGTAAATATCCGCCAGGAAAAGCGTGTTGAAAGCTGCTCGTAACCCAGCTGTTTCGCGCAACTCTTGACGATGGGGTTAACCGCTTACTAACTTGCCGCCGCAGAAGCACCGTCAAGTGAACACAGCTACGTGAACACAGCTACGTGAGCACAGCTACGTGAGCACAGCTACGTGCACACAGTTCCGCGAACACAGCAACAAGCGGCGCCGCACCCGCGCCACTCGGCCGAACAGGACCGCCCCATGACTGTTCCCGCTCCACCCGCCGTCGTTCTCCGCAAGACCCTCTGGCAGCGCCTCAAGCGCGACAAGGTGATGCTGCTCCTGTGCCTGCCCGGCTTCCTGTACTTCGTGGTGTTCCACTACGTGCCGCTGCTCGGCTACATGGTGGCCTTCCAGGACTACCAGCCCTACCTGGGCTACATGCACAGCGCCTGGACCGGTCTCGCGAACTTCACGAACGCCTTCGCCGACCCCGACTTCTGGTCGGCGACCGGCAACACCCTGGAGATCGCGCTCGTCCAGCTGGTCCTGTTCTTCCCCGTGCCGATCGGGCTCGCCCTGCTGCTCAACAGCATCGTCAGCGACAAACTGCGCCGCTTCGTTCAGAGCGTCGTCTACCTGCCGCACTTCATCGGCTGGGTCATCATCGTCTCGATCTTCCAGCAGATCCTCGGCGGCGCGGGCGTCGTCCCCGACCTGCTCGAAGCCGTCGGCCTGCCGCGCTACGACATGATGACCGACCCGAACGCCTTCCCCTGGCTGCTCGCGCTCCAGGTCATGTGGAAGGACGCCGGCTGGGGCACCATCATCGTCCTCGCCGCGCTGCTCTCCATCGACCGCGGCCTGTACGAGGCGGCCGCCATGGACGGCGCCGCACGGTGGCGGCGCTTCTGGCACGTCACGCTGCCCGGCCTCTCCCCGGTGATCGTGCTGCTGCTGATCCTCAACCTCGGCAACATCCTCACCGTCGGCTTCGAGCAGATCCTGCTCCAGCGCGACGCCGTCGGCCCCGGCAGCGGTGAAGTCCTGGACACCTACGTCTACTTCCACGGCATCAAGGACAACCAGTGGGGCACCGCAGCCGCGGTCGGCCTGGTGAAGGCCGTGATCGGCACCGTGCTCGTCATCGGCGCCAACAAGTTCGCCCACCGGCTCGGCCACGAAGGGGTGTACCGCGGTGCAGACCGTTGATACAACCGCTATGACCGCTACGACCGCCACGACGGCGGTGCGCACGCGCCGCCGCGGCAGCAGCGCGCCTGCCGACGGAGCGCTGCGTCCGTCCGGCGCCCGCCCGCCGTGGATGGAGCGCCCCACCAAGGCTGGGCTCGTCCTGAAGGGCCTCGCCCTCGTCACCGTCGTGGGCCTGGTCGCGTACCCGCTGCTCGGCGTCATCGGCACGAGCTTCGCCTCGCAGACCGACATCATCAGGTCCAACGGGCTCGTTCTGTGGCCCGACCACCCCAACCTCGACGCCTATCGCACCGCGTTCACCGGCGGCCGCGTCACGCGCGCCCTGTTCGTGAGCGTCGGCGTCACCGTCCTCGGCACCGCGTGCAGCCTGCTCGCCACCATCGGCATGGCGTACGGGCTGTCGCGGCGCGGTGTCGTCGGCGGCCGCTTCATCCTGATGACGGCCCTGTTCACGATGCTGTTCAACGCGGGCGTCATCCCCAACTTCCTTCTGGTGAAGGAACTCGGGCTCTACAACACCTTCGCGGCGCTCGTCCTGCCCACCATGGTGAGCGCCTTCAACCTCGTCGTGATGCGCGCCTTCTTCATGAACCTGCCGGAGGAGCTGTACGACGCCGCGAAGGTCGACGGCGCGGGCGACTTCCGCACCCTGATCCGCGTCGTGCTTCCCCTGTCGAAGGCGGTCGTCGCGGTCGTCGGCCTCTTCTACGCCGTCGCCTACTGGAACGCGTATTTCAACGCCCTGCTGTACCTCGGCGACAACGACAAATGGCCGCTGCCGATGGTGCTGCGCACCTTCATCCTCCAGGGCCAGAACCTCGACACCGCCGCGGCCGGCGAGGCGATCGCCCCGCAGCAGGCCGTACAGATGGCCGTGCTCGTGATCGCGGTCGTGCCGATCCTGCTCGTCTACCCGTTCCTCCAGCGGTTCTTCACCAAGGGCGTCCTCACCGGCGCCGTCAAGGGCTGAAGAATCGCCGCTGCCCCCAACCTGCCGTCACTCCGCCCGTGTTGAGGAGTCCTTGATGTCCGGCACCACATCCGTCAACCGCCGCACCTTGTTCCGTTGGGGAGCGGGAGCCGGCCTCGCCGTCGCCGCCGCCCCGCTGCTCGCCGCCTGCGGCGACGGCGGCACCGTGGCCAAGGCCGAGGCGAACAGCGCCAAGCTGCTCCCGACGACCACTGTCCGTTCCATCGGCGTCAACGCCGATCTGCCCGGCACGGCCGCCGGTGTTCCGAACGCCTTCCTGAAGTACCCGGCGAACCCGGCCCGCGCCACCAAGGGCACGCCGCTCAAGGGCGCCAAGAAGATCACCGCAGTTACCGAGACGTTCGCGCCGCTGCCGCCCGAGCGCGGCAAGAACACGGCGTGGCGGGAGATAGAGAAGCTGCTCGGCACGCAGGTCGACTTCACGGCGGTGCCCGCGGACGACTACCCGGCGAAGTTCTCCACCATGATCGCCGGCGACCAGCTGCCGGACATCTTCATGTACCCGGAGACCGGCGGCGTCGACAACAAGGGCGCCTTCCTCACCGCCAAGTGCGCGGACCTCACCCCGTACCTGTCCGGCGACAAGGTCAAGGACTATCCGAACCTGGCCGCCGTCCCCGAGTACGCCTGGCAGGACGCCATCTACGCGGGCAAGCTCTACGGCATCCCGATCGCCCGCTCCGGCAGCGGCGGCGCCGGCTTCTACCGCGCCGACCTCTTCAAGAAGGCGGGCGTCACCAGCCTCGACCAGATCGACAGCGTCGAGCGGCTGGTCGAGCTCGCCAAGGACCTCACCGACGCGAAGAAGAAGGAGTACTTCTTCACCGGCGGCTCCACGGTCCTGCTCGCCATGTCCTGCGGCGCCCAGCACTTCTGGAAGCGCGACCTCAAGACGGGCAAGTGGACCTACCAGCTGGAGGACGAGGCGTACCGGCACGCCATCGAGACCGCCGCCGAGCTGTACAAGGCCGGCTGCTTCTACCCCGGCACCGTGCAGATGTCCGGAGCCCAAAAGGCCCAGTACACCGGCCTGTTCATGAACGGGAAGGCCGCGTACGTCTACGACGGCATGCCGTCCTACCTGACCACCTCCACCGGCTACGTCGACGCGATGGCCGCCATCGACACCTCCTTCGACGTGCGGCCCATGGTGCCGGTCGGCAAGGACGCCGTCGTCTGGACCGACAACGTCTCGCTGCAGAACTGTCACCTCACCAAGGCCGACGACAAGCGCGTGAAGGAACTCCTGCGCCTCGCCGACTTCGCCGCCTCGCCCTTCGGATCGGCCGAGTACACCCTCATCAACTACGGCGTCGAGGGCACCGACCACAAGCGGGACAAGAACGGCACCCCCGTGCTCACCAAGCAGGGCGCACAGGACGTCACCGTGCCTTGGTCCAAGCTCGCCTCCGCGACCCCCGCGTTCTTCAGCGCCACCCACCCGGAGGCGGCGCGCTACGTCCATGAGGCGTACACCAGCCTCATCCCGAAGATGATCGAGGACCCCACGCTCGCCTACACGGCGCCGACCTGGGACTCCAAGGGGATGGGCAGCCTCTACACCATCCACCTCGACGGCATCAAGGACCTCATCACCGGCCGCAGGCCGCTGTCGGCCTACGACGCCCTGGTCAAGAAGTGGCGTAACGCAGGAGGCGACAAGTGCCGGACCGAGTTCGAACAGGCCTCCTCCCGGAAGGGCACCAAGTGAACACCGGTAGACGCGCACTGCTGAAGGGCGCGGGTGTCGCCGCGTTCACGGTCCCGCTGTTCGCCACCGCCGCACACGCCAAGGGCTTCGATCCGGGCCCCGGCTCCGACGGCGTCGGCGACCCGCTCTTCCCCACGCTCGGCAACGGCGGCTACCAGGTCACGCACTACGACCTGACCTTCGACTTCACGCCCGTCACCTATGACTTCACGGGCGAGGTCACGCTCTCCGCGCAGGCCACGCAGGACCTGTCCTCGTTCAACCTGGACACCGACGGCCACACCATCGACGCGATCACGGTGAACGGCCGCAGCGCGCCGTACGCCCTCTCCGTCGGCCAGTCGGGCCAGGAGCTGACGGTCACCCCGGCCAGACCGCTGCACAAAGGTGCGCCGTTCACCGTCACGGTGAGGTACCGCGGCAACGGCAAGGCCCCGCGCGTGGGCCTGACCGGCTGGAGGTTCGGCACCGACGGCGGATTCGCCTCCGCCGTGCAGTCCTCGCGCGCCGACACCTTCCTGCCGTGCAACGACACGCCGTCCGACAAGGCCACCTGGACCTTCCACATCTCCGCGCCGGAAGGGTATGTCGCCGCCGCCAACGGTGAGTTGACCGGCAAGGACAAGCGCCCCGACGGCTCCACCCTGTGGCACTTCGCGCTGCGCGAGCGGATGCCCACCGAACTCCTCGGCATCGCCGTCGTCAAGGGCACGTATCTGTACGGCACTTCACGCACCGGACTGCCTCTACGGCACGTCGTCCCGCAGGGCCAGGAGGACAAGTACGGGCCGATCGTGGCCCGCACCCCGGACCATCTCGCCTGGCTGGAGGCGAAGTTCGGCAGGTACCCGTTCTCCGTGTACGGAGTGCACATCTACGACGGGTACACCGACGCGCTGGAGAACTCCACGCTCACCCTCATGGGCACCAACTGGTTCAAGCCCAACGCCGACGGCAACCCCACGTACGAGAACACCATGGTCCACGAGCTGACCCACCAGTGGTTCGGCGACTCGGTGACCCCGGACGACTGGCAGCAGGCCTGGCTGAACGAGGGCCCGGCCACGTACTACGCCGCCCTCTACAGTGAGGAGCGCGGCTGGTCCGTGATGGACGACAAGATGAAGGCGACGTACGCGAAGCTCGACGCTGTCCGCGCGAGTGACGGTCCGCCGGGGCTGCCCAAGGCGCTGGGCGGCGTCAACATCTACGACGGCGGCGCGCTGGTTCTGTACGCGCTGCAACTCCGCGTCGGGCAGCGGAAGTTCGACCGGATCATGGGGCTGTGGCCGCGGCGCTTCCGGGACCGGAACGTCACCAGCGAGGACTTCATCCGGCACGCGGTGGAGGCGACGGGGGAGCGGGCGCTCGACGGGTTCCTGAGGGACTGGCTGTTCGGGGCGGTGAATCCGCCCATGCCGGGTCGTCCCGACTGGGCGGGTGTGTCGTGACCGGAGATCCGGGCGCCTTCCGGGCCGGCGGCTTCCGTGTGTGGGCGGCCGAGGGTCGTGCGCGGTCCCTCGCGCGGTCCCTCGCGCCCCTTCAGGACGCCGTCCAGGCCGGTGCTTCCTGTGTGTGGGAGGCCGCAAGCCGTTCGTGGTTGCTCGCGCGGTTCCCCGCGCCCCTTTCAGGGCGCTGCGGCGCCCCAACCGTAGGAAAGGCCATCGCATGAGATCCGGCACCCGCACAGCCCGCGCCACCGCCGCCGCGTTCCTCGCCGCCGCGGCCGTCGCCCTCGCCCCGCTGCCCACCGCGCAGGCGGCACCCGCCACGAAGGTCCTGCATGCCGCGCCGCACGGCACCGGCACATCCTGCACCAGCGGACATCCCTGCTCGGTGGAGGGCGCGCGCGACGCCGCGCGGAACGTCACCGGTCGGGACGTACGCGTCGAACTGGCCGACGGCACATACGAGTTGCGTACGCCACTGAAACTCGGCGCCGACGACTCCGGCGTCACCTGGGCCGCCGCCCGCGGCGCCCGTCCCGTCCTCTCCGGCGGGCGCGCGCTGACCGGCTGGTCCGCGAACGCCGACGGCACCTGGACCACGAAGGTGCCCAACGGTGTCGTCCCACGGCAGCTCTTCGTCGACGGCGAACGGGCCGTGCGCGCCCGGGGCGAGTCCTGTGCCGCCTCCGTGTGCGACGCGACCAGGACCGGCATGACCGGCGCGCAGGCCACGGGGATCTCCCGGTGGGCCCGGCCCACCGACGCGGAGGCCGTCATCCGGGTGCGGTGGCGCAACTACCACTGCCGCATCGCGTCCGTCACCGGCGACACCCTGGCGTTCGCCCAGCCCTGCTGGACCAACTCCGCGTCCGGCACGGACCGTACCGGCCCCGCCTGGGACTCGACGGCCGTCGACTCGGCCCGCTACTCCAAGGTCGCCTTCTTCGAGAACGCGCGCGAACTCCTAGACCAGCCGGGCGAGTTCGTGTATGACTCGGCCGCGCGGACCGTCACGTATCTGCCGCGCAAGGGCGAGAATCCGCGCCGCTTCCACGCCGTCACCCCCGCGACGGAGAACCTGCTCGTCCTCGACGGCGCGCACGACGTCCACATCACCGGAATCGGCTTCGCATACGCCGCCTACAGCCAGCCGTCCACCGACGAGGGCTACGCGGGCATGCAGGCAGGGCTGACCCTGACCGGCGCCACAGGGCCGGTGGATCACGCAGGGCGGTTCTACACCAAGCCCGCCGCCGCCCTCACCGTGCGCGGCGGCCGCCATGTCGTCGTCGACCACGCGTCCTTCACCCGACTGGGCGGCGCGGGCGCTGTCTTCGAGCACGGCACGCAGGACTCCACCCTCACGCGCTCCCGCTTCAGCGACCTCTCCTCGGGCGCCGCGTACTTCGGTGACACGGACCCCATGCCGGCACCCGAACTCGCGGGCGCACACAACACGGTGTCGTACAACACCATCCGCCGCACCGGAGTGGAGTACACCGACGCCGTCGGGATCTGGGCGGGTTACGAGGCCGGGACCGTCATCGACCACAACACCCTCGAAGACCTGCCGTACTCCGCGGTCTCCGTCGGCTGGGGCTGGAACCAGCCCGAGGCCCAGCAGTCCGTACTGCGCGCCAACCGCGTCACGAACAACCGGATCACCGACGTCATGCGGGTCGCCTACGAGCAGCACGACGGCGGCGCCATCTACACCCAGGGCGCCCAGCCCGGCACCGTCGTCTCCGGCAACTACATCAACCGCAGCGCCTACGGGAACACCGAGCGCGACGGCAACGGCATCTACCTCGACGAACAGTCCAGCCACATCACGGTGAGCGGCAACGTGCTGACCCGGCTCGGCTACAAGTGGGTCTCCAACTGGGCCGACTACGGCATCGACAACCACGCCACCGGCAACTGGACCGACACCGACACGCCCGCCCTCGCCGGCACCGGTTCGACCCTCACCGACAACCACACCAAGCTCGACCGCCTCCCCGCCGAGGCCCTGAAGGTCGCCGCGGCGGCGGGCGCCGAAGGGCACGACCGCGTCGAACAGCTCCGCCCCGACCTGGCGCGCACGGGCACCGCCACCCAGTCCTCGACCGACGGCACGGCCGGGGCCGCGCGGGCCGTCGACGGGGACACCTCCACCGACACCCGCACGCTCGCCGAGCCGGGCGCCTGGTGGCAGGTCGACCTCGGCGCGGGCCGGCACATCGGCCAGGTCGAGATCTGGAACGACGCTTCGATGACGACGGCCGGCTTCGATGTGCGGCTCGCGTCGTCGGCCGACTTCTCCGACGCCACCACCGTCCACGTCACGGGCAAGGCCCTGCGCCCCACCGTGCTCGCCACCGACACCCGGGCCCGCTACGTCCGCGTCGAACTGACGGGCACCGGCCGGGTGGGCCTGGCCCAGGTCCAAGTACATCCGTAGGGAGCTGCCTGTAGGAAAGCTGCGGCGGCGCTTAAGAAATCCTCGATGGACCGGGGCGCCGCCGTACGGAAGAGTCCGGGGTGGCGGCCTGCTGACCGCCACCCCCACATTCTTCCCCGTAGGCGGGCCGCTTCGTGCTGCCCGCGTGCGCGACGACAGGAGCCGAGCCGTTGAAGGCACTGGTCAAGGAGAAGGCCGAGCCGGGACTGTGGCTGACGGACATGCCCGAGCCGTCCGTCGGCCCCGGTGACGTACTGATCAAGGTGCAGCGGACCGGGATCTGCGGCACCGACCTGCACATCCGCGCCTGGGACGGCTGGGCGCAGTCGACCATCAGCGCGCCCCTCGTCGTCGGCCACGAATTCGTCGGCGAGGTCGTGGAGACCGGCAGCGCCGTCGCGGACATCGCCGTGGGCGCCACGGTCAGCGGCGAGGGCCACCTCGTGTGCGGCAAGTGCCGCAACTGCCTCGCCGGGCGGCGCCACCTGTGCCGTGCGACGGTCGGCCTGGGCGTGGGCCGTGACGGCGCGTTCGCCGAGTACGTCGCCCTGCCCGCGTCGAACGTGTGGGTGCACCGTGTCCCCGTCGACCTGGACGTGGCGGCGATCTTCGACCCGTTCGGCAACGCCGTGCACACCGCGCTCTCCTTCCCGCTCGTCGGCGAGGACGTCCTGATCACCGGCGCCGGGCCGATCGGCCTGATGGCGGCCGCGGTCGCCAAGCACGCCGGCGCCCGCAACGTCGTGATCACCGATGTCAGCGAGGAGCGCCTGGCGCTGGCCCGCAAGGTCGGCGCGAGCCTCGCCCTGAACGTCGCCGAGTCCACCATCGCCGACGGTCAGCGCACGCTCGGCCTGCGCGAGGGCTTCGACGTGGGCCTGGAGATGTCCGGCAACCCGGCCGCGATGCGCGACATGCTCGCCAACATGACCCACGGCGGAAAGATCGCCATGCTCGGCCTCCCGTCACAGGAGTTCGCCGTCGACTGGGCCCGGATCGTCACCTCGATGATCACCATCAAGGGCATCTACGGCCGCGAGATGTTCGAGACGTGGTACGCGATGTCGGTCCTCCTGGAAGGCGGCCTCGACCTCGCCCCGGTGATCACCGGCCGCTACGCGTACACCGACCACGACGCGGCCTTCGACGACGCGGCGAGCGGCCGCGGCGGCAAGGTCATCCTCAACTGGGAAGCCTGACCCCGACTGGGAAGCCTGACCCCCGACTGGGAAGCCTGACCTCCGATTGGGAAGCCTGACCCCGACTGGGAAGCCTGACCCCGACTGGGAAGCCTGCCCCCCGACTGGGAAGCCTGACCCCGACTGGGGAGCCTGCCCCCCGACGTCAACTCCCTCCGCTGACAAGGACTTTCGGCATGTTCGACAACGTACGCGAAGACCTCCGGACCACCCTCGACGAGATCGTCGCCGCGGGCCTGCACAAGCCCGAGCGGGTCATCGGCACCCCGCAGTCCGCCACCGTCGGCGTGACGGCGGGCGGCCGGCCCGGCGAGGTGCTCAACTTCTGCGCCAACAACTACCTCGGCCTCGCCGACCACCCCGAGGTCATCGCCGCGGGCCACGCGGCCCTCGACCGCTGGGGCTACGGCATGGCCTCCGTGCGCTTCATCTGCGGCACGCAAGAGGTGCACAAGGAGTTGGAGGCACGCCTGTCCTCCTTCCTCGGCCAGGAGGACACGATCCTCTACTCCTCCTGCTTCGACGCCAACGGTGGCGTCTTCGAGACCCTCCTCGGCCCCGAGGACGCGGTGATCTCCGACGCCCTCAACCACGCCTCGATCATCGACGGCATCCGCCTGAGCAAGGCCAAGCGCTTCCGCTACGCCAACCGCGACATGGCCGACCTGGAGGCCCAGCTCAAGGCCGCCTCCGGCAGCCGCCGCAAGCTGATCGTCACCGACGGCGTCTTCTCCATGGACGGCTACGTCGCGCCGCTCGCCGACATCTGCGACCTCGCCGAGCGCTACGACGCCATGGTCATGGTCGACGACTCGCACGCCGTCGGCTTCGTCGGCCCCGGCGGCCGCGGCACCCCCGAGCTGCATGGCGTCATGGACCGCGTCGACATCATCACCGGCACCCTCGGCAAGGCGCTCGGCGGCGCCTCCGGCGGCTACGTCGCGGCCCGCGCCGAGATCGTCGCGCTGCTCCGTCAGCGCTCGCGCCCCTACCTGTTCTCCAACAGCCTCGCCCCGGTCATCGCGGCCGCCTCCCTGAAGGTCCTCGACCTCCTGGAGTCCGCCGGTGACCTGCGCGAACGCCTAGCCGCCAACACCAAGCTGTTCCGTACGCGGATGACGGAGGAGGGCTTCGACATCCTCCCCGGCGACCACGCGATCGCCCCGGTCATGATCGGCGACGCCTCGGTCGCCGGCCGGATGGCCGAACTGCTCCTGGAGCGCGGTGTCTACGTGATCGGCTTCTCGTACCCGGTCGTGCCGCAGGACAAGGCCCGGATCCGGGTCCAGCTCTCCGCCGCGCACTCGACCGAGGACGTGAACAGGGCCGTGGACGCCTTCGTGGAGGCCCGCGCGCAGCTGGGCTGACCGGTTTGGGACAATAGGGGCATGATCGAAGCGCGGCGGCTGCACATCCTGCGTGCGGTGGCCGACCACCGCACGGTCACGGCGGCTGCCGCCGCGCTGTATCTCACCCCGTCCGCGGTCTCCCAGCAGCTGACGGCGCTGGAGCAGGAGACGGGCCACAGGCTGGTCGAGCGCGGCGCCCGCGGGGTCCGCCTCACCCCGGCCGGCGAGATCCTGCTCACCCACACGAACGCCGTCCTGGCCCAACTGGAGCGCGCCGAGGCGGAACTCGCCGCGTACAGCACCGGCGCGGCCGGCACGGTGACCCTGGCCTCCTTCGCGACCGGTATCGGCCTGGTCGTCGGCCCGGCCCTGGCGCGGCTCGCGCACACCGCACCCGGCATCCGGGCCAGGGTCCAGGACGCCGAGGGCGACGCCAGCCTGCCGATGCTCCTCGACCGGCGGATCGACGTCGCGGTCGCCGTCGAGTACCGGGGCGGCCCGGGAGCCGACGACGACCGGATCACCAGGGTGCCGCTCTACGCCGAACCCTTCGACGCGGTGCTGCCGGTCGCGCACCGGGTCGCGGACGCCGAGCGAGTAGCGGTCGCCGAACTGGCGAAGGACACCTGGATCGGCCCCTACCCCGGCAACCCGTGCCACGACGTGGTCGTCCTGGCCTGCGAACACGCCGGATTCGCCCCGCAGTTCGAGCACCTCTCCGACGACTTCCGCGCGGTCGTCGCCCTCGCCTCCGCCGGCGCGGGCGTGGCCCTCGTCCCGCGCTCGGCACTGGTCGGCATGGACCTGACCGACGTCGTGGTCCGCCCGATCGACGGCGTCGCCCCCACCCGCAAGGTCTTCGCGGCGGTCCGCCACGGCGCGGAGACGCATCCGCTGATCCGTCCGGTCCTGGACGCGCTGGGGGAGGCGGCCGGGGGCTGACGGCCTCGTGGCGTGTGGCCTCGTGGTCGAAGCATGCCGCCCGCCGCCGTTCGCGTCCATGCACGCATGAGCGCCGACGGGGCAGGGGAGGTGGAGAGGATCCGCCCGCCCACCTGTGATCAGGAGCCGCCCCATGACCGACCCCGCGTACACCACCAGCGTGCTGACCACCGGCGACGGCGCGGCCGTGGCCACCTACACCTGGCTCCCCGACGGCGGCAGGCCCCGCGCGTTCGTGCAGATCGCCCACGGCGCGGCCGAGCACGGCCTGCGCTACGACCGGTTCGCCCGCCACCTGACCGCGCACGGCTACGGCGTCATCGCCTCCGACCACCGCGGCCACGGCGCCACCGCCGCGACCACCGGCGGCTACGGCGTCACCGACGACGCGGAACCCGGCACGGTCGACGCCTGGATCGCGATCGTCGAGGACCTCAAGGCCATCGGCGACCAGGCGCGGGCGCTGTACCCGAACGTCCCCTTCGTCCTGCTCGGCCACAGCCTCGGCTCGCTCCTCGCCCGCGACTACGTGCAGCGGCACCCGGACGACCTGGTCGGCGTGATCCTCTCCGGCACCTTCCGCTCCCTGCCCGGCGCCGACAACGAGGGTTCCATCGCGGCCCTGGAGGCGGACATCGCCCGCTCCGGCCGGGCCGAGCTCTCCTCCTACGTACCCGACCTGTTCGCCGCGTTCAACGACCCGTACCCGCACCGCACCGGCTTCGAGTGGCTCTCGCGGGACGAGGCCGAGGTCGACACATACGTCGCCGACGAGCGCTGCGGCTTCCCGTTCTCGGCGGGCCTCACCCTCGACTGGGTCCGCGCCGTGCGCCGGATCAACGACCCGGAGAACCTCGCCCGCATCCCCGCCGACCTGCCGATCCACGTAGCGGCCGGCACCGAAGACCCCTGCAACCAGCGCATGACCCTCGTCCACGAACTCCTCGAGGACTTCCGGTACGCCGGCGTCACCGACCTGACGTGGCGCGGCTACGAGGGCGCGCGCCACGAGATCCTCAACGAGACCAACCGCGACGAGGTGCAGGACGACCTCACGGCCTGGCTGGACAAACGCGTTCCGTGAGCAGCCCGTCGGACGTGTCTGTCAGTGCCCTTGGCTACGGTTCCTCCCATGCCGGACGCCGAGGATGTACGCGCCATCACCCTGTCCCTGCCGGAGACGACGGAGAAGATCGCCTGGAACATGCCGACCTTCCGGGTCGCGGGGAAGATGTTCGTCACGCTGCCCGAGAAGGAGACGTCGATCGCCGTGCGCTGCCCCAAGGAGGAGCGCGACGAACTCGTCCTGGCCGAGCCGGAGAAGTTCTGGATCGCCGACCACGAGGCGTCCTTCGCCTGGGTCCGCGCCCGGCTCGCCGCGCTCGACGACACGGACGAGCTGCGCGCCGTCCTCACCGACTCCTGGCGCCAGGCGGCACCGCCCCGACTCCTCGACGCACACCCGGAGTTGGGGCTCCCGGCCGCGGGCTGAAACTCCCTGGGGCCCGGCCCGGGGAGCGTGGCATGATCCGCCCGTAGGGGCGGGAGCGGGCCGGGAGGAGTCGGGGCGGGCATGGGCACGGACAGCACGGACAGCACGGGCAGCGGTGGACGGCCGGGGGACGACAGCGGCCCGGCCGCGCCGGAACGGGCCGTGGGGCGTACCGGGTGGCGGCGGCGGGGACGCCGCGACGCCACCCCGCCCCGTTCGGGCGGCATGTGGTCGCGGGACTTCGGACTGTTCTTCACGGCACGGGCCGTCGCCAAGCTCGGCGACACGATGCTGCCCGTGGCGCTGGCCGCGGGACTGCTGCAGTACGGGTACGGCGCGGGCGCGGTAGGCCTCGCGATGGCCGCGTCCGTGGCCTGCTTCGCCGGGCTCGTCATATTCGGCGGGGTCTTCGCGGACCGGTTCAACACCCGGTGGCTGATGATCGGCGCCGACGTCACGCGCCTGATGTCCCAGTCCCTCGCGGCCGTCATGTTCTTCACCGGGCACGTCGTGCTCTGGGAGATCTGCGTCATCGGCGCCGTCAACGGCGCGGCATCGGCGATCTTCCAGCCCGGCGTCGCCAGCACCGTGCCCCGCCTCGCCGACGACGTACAGGCCGCGAACGGCTCGATCCGCGTCGCCGAGTCCGGCTCCCAGCTCGCGGGCCCCGCCGTCGCGGGACTGCTCGTCGCGTTCGCCTCCCCCGGCGTCGTCTTCGCCGCGCACGCCGGAACGTACGCACTGAGCGCGCTCTGCCTCGTCCTCCTGCGCCTGCCCCCGGCACCACCCGACAGCGTGCCCTCCCACCAGGGCTTCCGCCGGGATCTCGGGCAGGGCTGGCGGGAGTTCCGTGCCCGCCAATGGCTGTGGGGCGTCATCGCCGTCTGGTGCGTCCTGATGATCGGCGCGTCGGGCCCGGCCGTCCCGCTCGTCGCCACCCAGGTCACTCTGGAACACGGGCCGCGCGCCTACGGCCTGGTCAACTCGGCACTCGGCGCGGGCACCGTGATCGGCGGCCTGGTCGCGCTGCGCCTGCGCCCTCGCCGCATGCTCCGCGCGGGCTCCTTCGCCCTGTTCGGGTTCGCCCTGTTCCCGGCGGCCGTCGGCGCGGGGCTCGGCGTGCCCGGGATGATGGCGGGCTGCGCGGTGGCCGGCGCCGGCGTGTCGTTCTGGGGAGTGATGTGGGCGACGAGCGTGCAGACACAGGTACCCCGCGACGTCCTCAACCGCATCCACGCGTACGACGTCGCCGGCTCCCTCGCCATGGCACCGGTCGGCCAGGCACTCGCCGGCCCGGCGGCAGGCGCGTTCGGCACCCGGCACGTCCTCCTCACCGGCGGCGTCGTCACCGTAGCCTGCGCGTCCGCCCTGCTCGCGATCCCAGCAATCCGAAACCTCATACGAGCGGACACGCCCCCGCTACGCTCCCTGCCCACGCCGGTGCCGCGGGCGGTGCGCCCGGGGGGTGGCTGATGTGTGCCTGTGGCTGTTTCGGGGGCGGTGTGTCCGGGGGCGCTGATGCGGGCCTGCGCCTATGCCGTCGTCGGCGTGCCCGGGGCGCGCTGATGCGTGCCTGCGGCTGTTCGGCGGGCGGTGCGCCTGAGGGGTGCTGATGCGTGCCCGTGTCGATCTCGTGATCGGCGTGCCCAGGGGGTTGCTGATGCGTGCCTGCGCCTGTTCCGCGGCCGGTGCGCACGGAGGATCGCTGATGCGGCCCCATGCCAGTCGCGGGACCGGCGGGGGCCCGCGACTGGTGTGCCCGGGGGCGGCGGGGGCCCGCGACTGGTGTGCCCGCGGGCGGCTGATGCGGGCCCGCGCCTACCCCGCAGCCGATGCGCCCAAGAATGCATCGATCCGCGCCCGCAGCGTCGCCGCGTCGAGCCCGTGGGCGGCGATGTGCTCCTCCATGAGGCCGTAGCGCCGCAGCTCCCGTCGGCCCACACCGAGCCCGAGTACGCGATGCGGGAGATCGGCGAGCGCGTCGTTGGCGGCGGCCGTCGACGTGCCTGCCAGATACGGCTCGACGAGGACGACATCTGCGGCTTCGCCCTCCCGCACCGCGCGACGCAGTGCCCCGGAGTCGAAAGGCCGCACTGTGGACGCGTACAGCACAGTGATGTCGAGGCCCTCCGTCGCGGCCAGCACGTTGTCGAGCATCGGCCCGACGGCGACGACGACACCACCCCCGCGCCCCTCCCGCACGGTCAGGAAGCGTGTCCCGTCCACGGCGAGCGCCTCCCGGTTGGCCTGCGCGGACAGCCGGACGTACGCGCGCTCATCACCGTTCGCCACGGCGTGCCGCAGCAGCACCTCCGCCTCGTCGGGGTGCCCGGGCACGTGCACGGTCCAGCCGTCGAGCGTGTCGAGCAGGGCCACGTCGCCGGGCGCCATGTGTGTGAAGCCGCCGGCCGACACGTCGTACGACCCGGCGGCGCTCACCAGGACCCCGCCCACGTCCTGATGCCCGAAATCCAGCTTGACCTGCTCGAAGGGCCGCTCCACGAGGAAGCTGGCGAAGGTGTGCATGACGGGTCGCAGCCCAGCGAGCGCGAGCCCCGCGCCGACCCCGACAAGCAGCTGCTCCCTGATCCCTACGTTGATCACCCGGTGCGGATGGCGGCGCGCGGCCTGGGCGAACGGTGCCAGACCGATCTCGGCGAGCACGACGGCCACGCGGGGATCCTCATCGAGCAGCCGGGAGACGACGGGGGCGAAACGGTCACGCATGGTGTCCATGACGGAGTTCCTTCCGAACGGTGCACAAGTATTGGGAAAGGGGGACCGTGACGCTCACGCGAACTTCGGCTCGACCCGGGCAACAACCACGTGCGGCCGCCCCGGATGCGGCGAGCTGAACGCCTCGTAGAGCGCGGCGTGATCCCGGCCGTCCACGGTCAGCGTCGACCAGCCGGCCGCTTCGAACCGGGCCGCGATACCGCCCGCCCTGCCGTACGTGGCGGACAGGTTGTCGATCACGACGGCGTGCAGCCGCTCGACACCGGCGGCTCCGGCGAAGGCGATGGCCTCGTGATTGCTGCCCTCGTCCAGTTCGGCATCGCCGACCAGGACCCAGACGGCGGGCTCATCGAGCCCCTGGGCACGCAGGCCGAGCGCCGTCCCCACCGCGATCGGCAGCCCGTGCCCGAGCGACCCGCTGCCGATCTCCGCGCCGGGCACGAGAACCCGGTCGGGATGGTGCCCGAGCCGCGACTCGTACTCCCCGAACCCGGCCAGCCACTCGACCGGCACGAACCCCTTCGCGGCGAGCACCGCGTAGTACGCCATCGGCCCGTGCCCCTTGGAGAGCAGAAACCGATCACGCCCCGGCTCCCCGACGGCGCCCGGCTCGACCCGCAGCACCTTGTCATAGAGCACCCACAGCACGTCGAGGGTGGAGGTGGCGGCGGGCCCGTGCTTCTCGTCCCCGGTCATCGCGCTCATCAGACGGGTCAGGTCCGTATAGCCGTACGCGCGTCGCCGCGCTGTCGTCGTCATAACAGGCAGCGTGCAACCTCGACCTTGCTTGAGGTCAAGAGCTCCCACGACCGAAAGAGATGCGCGACCACTGCCCCAAGTGCGGTATGGTTTCCGTGCACGTTCGGCCAGGGGAAACCCCAGGTCAGCGAGTATCGGGACGTGGCGCAGCTTGGTAGCGCACTTGACTGGGGGTCAAGGGGTCGCAGGTTCAAATCCTGTCGTCCCGACATTTTATGTCGGTTGCTGTATGTAGTTTCCGCAGCTCAAGGGTCATCTTCGGATGGCCCTTTTTGCGTGTCCACGACAGGGATCGGGGAGCAGCAGGGAGCACAGGGAGCAGGGTTTTGCTCCCCGTGCTCCCTGATGGTCGCGATCGTCAACATGGCTTGACGGTCAATCCCTCGGGCGGGTGGAAATTGGTGAGCCGGATTGCCCGGGGCGTCGCGGAAAAACGGGCTTCGGGAGCACGGTGGTCAAGTGCTCACCTGCTCCCTGGTGTTTTTTCAAAGGGGGTCGTCGAGGCGCGAGCACTTGACCGATTTCGGTGACCCCTTGTCACGAGAGTCATGTGTACTGCATCGAGGTGTTGAACGAGTGCGGGTCTCGCGGTGCAGGTGGGAGCGGGTGGCGAGGGGTCGGTCTGACAACTTGACTGTGGGGAGGCGCCGTTCTGCGCGGTTGACGGAAGTTTGGGTACACCCGAAGCGGTAACCGTGGGTAGTCTCGGCGGCCGGCTCGACACGAGTGCGGTGGATCGCTGCGCCAAGGGGCACACCCTCGAGGACTCGGTGGCGAGGAAACGAGCCATGGACCGACGGGCCCCCAACTACGCGTCTGGTATGCGGAATTCCAAGGCGTTCAAGGGCGCCGTCGCGCAGACTCTGGCCGCGCTCGCCCATCGCGGTGTCACGCTCGCTCCGGCCACCGTCGAAGATTTTGTTGAGGACCGGATCGCCGCGGTTGCGGCGTAACTTGGTATTCAAGTCAGCTCCGCCTGGCGGTACTTCGATCCTGAGGTAGCGGCCGACCGGCTCGCGGCGAGTGCACAGGACTGGGTGGGCAATGCGCCGATGCTTCCGCTGGGCAATCCGGAGCTGTGCCCCTGCCGAAAACTCCATCCGTGCAGTTCAGGAGGCATGTTGGTATTCGTGTAGGACTCCGCCGAGGCGGTCTCTTCGGCGTACGTTCAGGCTTGCGATCTGTGCGTGGGGAAGCGGGTCGGGGACGGCGCACAGGGGCGCTGCCTGATCTTTTGCTTGGTGGGGCCGGTGGGTGTTGTAGTGCAGTTCGAACTGGCGGAGCGCGTGGCGTAGATGGCGCTCATTCCAGATAAGGGTGCGGTCCAGCAGTTCGTGGCGACAGGTCTGTACCCACCGCTCCATGAAGGCGTTCATGCGCGGCACCCGGACGCCCGTGAGTACGACCCGGATGCCGGCGTCGGCCAGGATCTGGTCGAAGAGGACAGGGTATTTCGTGTCCCGGTCCCGGATCAGGTACCGGACGGCGACGTTGGCGTCTGCCAGGTCCATCGTCAAGTTGCGGGCGGCCTGGGTGACCCAGGCCGTGGTGGGATGTGCGGTGACGCCGAGGATGCGGACGCGTCGGGTGGCGTGTTCGATGGCCGCGAGGATGTACTGGCGGTGTCCAGTGAGGGTGATGGTTTCGATGAAGTCGCAGGCCAGGAGAGCGTCGGCCTGAGAGCGTAGGAAGTCGGCCCAGGTGGTGGCGGCCCGGTCGGGCGCGGGGTCGATGCCCTCGGCGGTGAGGATTTCCCAGACGGTGGAGGCGGCGATCTGGATGCCGAGGGTGGCGAGTTCGCCCTGCACTCTGCGGTAGCCCCAGGAGGGGTTCTCGCGGACCAGGCGCAGGATCAGCGTGCGGATCGAGCGGACTGTGGGCGGTCGACCCGGCTTCGTCGGCCGGCAGGTGCGGGCGTGGCGCTGCTTCATCAGGTCGCGGTGCCAGCACAGCAGGGTGTCGGGCCGGACCAGTAACCGGATTCGGCGCATGGCCTGGCGGGGCAGGGACGCCAGTAGAGCGGCGAGGAGCGCCCGGTCCGCGGGAGTGAACTTGATCCGGTCCGTACCGAGTTGTCGTTCCAGGACGGTGATCTGGTGGCGCAGGGCGAGGATTTCCGCGTCCTTGTCGCGGTCGCTCAGTGGCAGCAGTCGCAGCGCCGCGAACGTGTTGGTGATGGTCAGGTAGGCGAGACGAAGCAGCACGAGTGCTCATCCTGCCGCATCGTCGAAGACGCTCATGAGCTGCGCGGATGAAATTATCGGCAGGCGCAGGGCCGGGTCGGTGGACGGCCGGTGCCTCGGCTTTTGTAGGTCCAGCGGCGTTTGACCAGGTCGGAGTGCCAGCGCAGCAGCGTGCCCGGGGTGACGAACAGATGCCCTCGAAGGGCCTTGGGTAGTAACCGGGCCAGTGCTGCGATCGCTGCCCGGTCCGCCCATAAGGGTTGTGGTCGTGCGACTTGGCGGCGGAGGACGGAGAGTTGGTGCCGCAGTACGAGGATCTCCGCGTTCTTGGAAGCCTCCGATCGCGCAAGCAACGCCATCCATCCCAAGATCTTCAGGAAGACCAAGTACAGCAGTCGCAGAGCCATGCCTCAGGATCTCGCCCTTCCTGGCCTTGACCACAAGGCCAGGTCAGCAGGGACAGTCGAGCTCCGGGCGCCCACAGGATCTGGCGCCACCGGGCGGACGTTCAGCGACTTCCCGATGTGGGCTCATGAGTCTCCGGGATGTGTTGCATCGGGAGGGTGGCGGGCGGAGCGTCGTCAATAGTGCCGAGAACCGACTGCAGTTGTTGCAGGGTGCCTTTCAGCGTTGCGGTGGGCACCGCGGACAGAGCGCCGTGGAGTGCGGCGGTCGCCGCGGTGGTGATGGCCTTCGCGGCGGTGACTCCCTCAGGCGTAAGGCGAACGTTGTGGCTTCGCCCGTCCTGGGGGTCGGGGACGCGCGACACGAGGTCGCGGGTCTCGAGCCGACGCAGGACGTTGCTCAGCCCGCCGGTAGTCAGCAGGAGACGCGTGGCCAGTTCCTTGGGTCGGAGCTGGTAGGGCTCGCCGACGGAACGCAACGCGCCGAGTACGTCGAGTTCTGCGGCCGTGAGGCCTTGTGCCGCAAGGGCTGGGGCGATGGCCCGCTCGAGCAGGCCCTGCAGACGAACGACATGTTGAGAGAGCGCCAGCGCCAGACGTTCGCCGCTCAAGCCGTTCTCACTGGTGGAGGTCATGATCCGATGATAGCGAATAATGCTTTCGTGATACCTTTCAGAAAAGGTAAATTGAGGAGGTCCTGATGGCGACTGCTACTGCGATCGACGATGTCCGCGTCTTTACGGGTGACGGCCTGACGCAATCCCGGCGGGTGTACGTCGAGGGCGAGAAAATCGTCGCCGACGGAACCCCGGACGTGGTGGTGGACGGTGCGGGCAAGGTGCTGCTGCCGGGTCTGATCGACTCGCACATCCACACGCTGGGGCGGGACGACCTGGCGAACCTGGCGCAATCGGGTGTCACCACCGGCCTGGACATGGCGGCGTGGCCGCTCCCGTTCGTGACCGAGATGCGTGGACAGGCAGGCGTGGCGGCAATCCTCAGCGCGACGACTCCCGCGGTCGGGCCCGGCGGCAACCACGCCAAGATGCCCGGCTTCCCCGCGGACGGCATCGTCACGACCCCGCGGGAGGCGCACGCCTTCGTCGAGCGGCGGATCGCCGACGGCGCCGACTACATCAAGATCGTCACGGAGGCCGCGCCGCCGGAGGGCATGGACCGGACGACCGTGAAGGCGATCGTCGAGGCGGCGCACGAGCACAATCTCCTCGTCGTGGCGCACTCGATCACCACCGGCGCGTTCCGCGTCGCGGTCGAGGCCGGCGTCGACATCAGTACGCACGCACCCCTGGACGCCGTCCTCGACGACGAGACCGTCGCGCGGATGCGGGACGCCGGGATGGTGTCCTCGCCCACCCTGACGATGATGAGGGGCATCGCGGGCGTCCGGGCCGGGGCAGGGCTCAAGTACGAGTACGCCCGGGACACGGTGACCAAGTTCCACGAGGCCGGTATCCGGCTGCTGGTCGGCACCGACGCGAACTCCGCGCCCGGCGTCCCCTTCGCCCCCCGGCACGGCACGTCCTTCCACGACGAGCTGGAGCTGTTGGTCGAGGCCGGGCTCACGCCCGTCGAGGCACTGCGCGGTGCCACGACCCTCACCGCGCGCACGTTCGCACTCGACGACCGCGGCGTGATCGAACCGGGCCGACGCGCCGACCTGGTCCTCGTCGACGGTGACCCGACCACCGGCATCACCGCGACGCGCGACATCGCCGGTGTCTGGATCGCCGGGGAGCGTGTCCGATGAGCAAGAGCAACGCTGTCAGCCGGATCGAACAGGCCATCCTTCACGAACGGCAGGGCCGCGATCGAGGCTGGTGGGCCCAGATGGGCGCCTCCTTCGCCGCCGACTCGTCCGTGAGCCTGTCCTGGTACACCGGTGACGGGCCCGGCTTCGTGGCGGCCTCGGAACGCATGAGCGCTCAGGGGGACACGGCCGTGCACCGGCTCTCCCCACCCGTCGTCCATGTCCGGAACGACCGTGCCATCGCGGAAGTGTCGTGCGGCGTGGAGTTCCAGATCCGGCTCAAGGGCGTTCCGGCGCACCTGGTCTCGTACACGCGGCTGAACTACCGGCTCATCGAGCGCGACGACCGCTGGCAGGTCCGGCGCATGGACGCGATCTACGAACGGGACACCCTCACCCCGGCGTGCCCCGGCGACACCGTGGACGTCAGCAGCTCCGACGTAGCAGGGCTCAGGACCAGCTACGCGCTCCTGACCCACTACCTGCGCAGCAAGGGATACACGATCGGCGAGGACCTCCTCGGTGACGATCGCCCCGGTGAGGTGCAGGCGTTCTATGACGGTCTGCTTGAATGGCTGAACGCTGCTTGAGCGAGGGCGTCTCTGACGGAATTCGCAGGATTCGCGGTTTCGCGGGATTCACGGGGCCGGTGGGCCTGGCCGCAGCGCCAACCGCCAGCCCCCGATTTGATTATCACTGGGAAGTCGGCCGGTAAGGCCGGTGAACGGACGCACCATGAGTACGACAAGCAAGGACATGGCAGTGACAGACTACGGCAGGGGATCGTCACCGCGGCTGCGCACTTCGCTGGACGCGATCCCGGTCTACGTGCCCGGCAAAACGGCCGCGTCCGGCTGGAAGCTGTCCTCCAACGAGAACCCCTACCCCCCGCTCGCAGGCGTGCTGGAGGCCGTGACCGTCGCCGCCGCGCAGATGCACCGCTACCCGGATCTGCACAGCACCGAGCTGACGCACCGGCTGGCGGAACACCTCTCGGTCCCCGCCGCGCACATCGCCCTGGGCACGGGCTCCAGCGGGCTGCTGCAGCAGCTGATGCAGATCACCGTCGACCCGGGCGGCGAAGTCGTCTACGCCTGGCGGTCCTTCGAGTCCTACCCCATCGTCACCCGCCTGTTCGGCGCCCGTCCCGTAGAGGTGCCCCTCACCGGGGGCGAGGCACACGACCTCGACGCGATGGCACAGGCGGTCACCGACCGGACCCGGCTGGTGTTCGTGTGCACGCCCAACAACCCCACCGGCAGGGCTCTGCACCGGGACGAACTGGAACGGTTCCTGGACCGCCTGCCGGTCGACGTGCTGGTCGTCCTGGACGAGGCGTACGTGGAGTTCAACACCGATCCCCACTGTGCCGACGGCGTGGAGCTGTACCGGGACCGGCCGAACGTCGTGGTCCTGCGGACCTTCTCCAAGGCCTACGGTCTGGCTGGGCTACGGGTCGGATACGCCGTCGCCCACGCACCGGTCGCCGAGGCGCTGCGCAAGACCGCCGTACCCTTCGGCGTCTCCGCCACCGCCCAGAGCGCCGCGATCGCTTCTCTCGACCGGCAGGCCGAGCTGATGGAACGCGTCGACGAGCTCGTCACCGAACGGGAACGCGTCCACAAGGCACTACTGGAACAGGGTTGGACCGTGCCCGACAGTCAGGCCAACTTCGTCTGGCTCCGCCTCGGCGAACAGACCACCGCCTTCGTCGACCACTGCCGTGACGCCGGAGTGATCGTGCGGCCCTACGGCCAGGACGGCGTACGGATCACCATCGGCGAACGACAGGCCAACGACGCCCTGGTGGTCGCGGCCGGTCACTTCCGCTGACTCCGTCCGGGCCGCAGGCGTATGAGTCGGCCGGTCCGCCCCGGCCTCGGGCGAGGGCGGGGCGGACCGCCCGGGTCACGCGTGCTTGACCGGAAGCTGCAGGTACGACGCGCGGTCGCCGCCGGTGTGGATGATGTGCCGACCGCTGTTGGCCGGCGCGTACTCGCGGATTCCGGGCATCATCGTGCCCAGGAGCGACCGGCCGCTGACGACGAGGCGCAACTGTTCGCCCGGGTGGAAGGTGAGGCCGACAGGGAGCAGGTCGATCTCGACGTCGACGACCTCGCCGGGTGCGAGCTTCTCGACCCTGTCGAAGGTGTGGGCGGGGACGTCGTCGGTGGCCAGGGCCTTGTTCAGGTGGCGCATCGAGACGCGCAGACGCCCGTCGGAGCCCTTGTACCGCAGGATCGAGGCGCCTCGTTCTGTGACGTCCTGGATCAGCGCGCCCTGGTTGAGAACGGTGAACGCCTGCAGCGGTGTGCCGTACGCGTCGAGCTTCTGGACGAGGACGAAGAGGTCCATGTCGTCCGAGCCGTCCGCCTCGACCCACAGGTGGGCCTTCGGGTACCCGACCAGCGTGGTCTCCTCGTCGAAGCGCGTCACGAACGACACCGTGTCCGGGTTGGACGCGACGGCGTACCCCGCCGTCGCCTCGACGTCGGGCGTTGTCGTCCCCAGGGTCCGGGTGCGTCCGTCGAGGTAGTACTTCGTCGACGTGACGTCGGTCGGCGGGAACTGGTCAGCCGGGACGTTGATCCGGTCGCCGCCCTGGAGGTCGAGGAGGGAGTAGCGCACGCGGGGCGTCTGCTCCCACCCGTTGTCCGCACCCTTGAGGACGTGGTCGAAGAACCGGCGCAGGTCCTCGACGTTGGCCTCGTCGTAGTAGTCGGGCCATTCCTGGCTGTTGTGGACGCGCAGCCACTTGTCTTCGGACTCCATCCGGCGCCAGGCGCGGAACGTACCCGCGGTGTGCAGGGTGTTGGAGTAGCTGGCGACGACGTACGCGGGCACGGTGATGTTCTCGAACTGCGGGATCTTGTTCTCCCACAGACCGTCCATCAGCGGGTGGTGCTCGGCCTCGGTGAGGATGTCCTCCTTCTGGCCCTTGCCGAAGTAGCTGTTGTCCTGGAGCTGCCGGGCGAAGCCGGTGTCGGGCATGCCGCCGCGCAGCACCAGGTCGCGGTAGACGTCGCTGACGCCCTCCCACGGGTTGATCGCCGCCAGGTGCGGCGGCTGCTCGGCCGCCGTGAACCACTGGGAGACCGCGAGGTACGAGGTTCCGCTCATCGCGACCTTGCCGGTGCACCAGTCCTGGACGCCCAGCCACTCGACCAGGTCGTAGCAGTCCCGGCCCTCCTGCCGGTCCCATAGGACGCTGTCGCCCTCGGAGTTGGCCACGCCCCGGATGTCCGGGTTGCAGATCGCGTAGCCCTGCGCGCACCAGTACGCCGGGTCCGGGCCCTCGAACTTCTCCAGGCCCGAGACGATGCCGTTGTCGAGGCCGACCATCCCGAAGATGCCCATCACGCTGGCGGACGAGCCCTGGCCCTTGCCGTACGGGCTCCACGCCACGATAACCGGCACCCTCTCCGTCCCGGCGGGGCGGAAGACATCCACATAGATCGTGACGCCGTCGCGAAGTGTGACCGGCACATCCTTGTCGAGGACGATGTCGACAGGCAGCGGCTTGAACGGCGGCGCGATCCGAAAGCCCGCTTCCAGTGTCCGGGTCCCGGGTTCGAAGTCGCTCAGAATCCCGTACCGGGCGCCCGGCTCCAGCGGGTGGGAGGGCGTGAATACCTTCTGGACATCACTCATGGTGCGCTCCTCGCGTCTCTCCGTACGGGGTCGGCGTCTCTGCGTACGAGGTCGGGCCCCTCTGCGTACGAGGTCGGGCCCCTCTCCGTACGAGGCCGGACCACTCTCCGTACGGGGTCGGGCTCTGCCGACATTTCGAGCGTAGGCCCGCCACGAAAGAAACTCAACCGCTGTTGAGTTCCTTGACGTGGAGGTAATTTTGGGGCATGACCGCGCACACGAGTCCCGACACCGCCGCCCGCCGCGGACGCCGGCCGGGAACGAACACGACCCGACAGGCAATCCTCACCGCGGCCCGCGCCCGCTTCGCGGCCGACGGCTTCACCGGGACCACGATCCGGCGGGTCGCGGCCGACGCCGGGGTGGACGCGTCGCTGGTGATGCAGTTCTTCCGGTCGAAGAACGAGCTGTTCGCCGCCGTCATGTCCGTTCCCGCGGACGCGTTGACGCGCTTCAGTGCCGCGTTCGAGGGGGTGGACGACGGCCTCGGCGAACGCGTCGTCCGAGCCTTCCTCGACGTGTGGGAAGGGGACGCCCGGACATCGGAGCCGCTCATGGCGATGCTCCGGGGCGCCATCGTCAACGATCAGGCGAACGAGCAGCTACGCGATTTCCTCCAGGAACGGCTGCTGGTCGCCGCTGTCCCCTCACGCGCCGCCGCCGACGGCGACGCGATGCTCCGCGCGGGGATCGTGTCGTCGATGCTCGTCGGCCTTGTGGTGGGACGAGGCGTCGTCGGTGTCCCCACGCTCACCGGGGCGGAGCGTGGGAAGCTGATCATGCTCGTCGGGCCCGCCGTGCAGACCGTGCTGGTCCCGGCGCCTCCGGCCACCGACGACGAGGGGACGGGCCCATGACGGCGATCGACGGCCGCATCTACGTCGAAGGGCGCCGCGCCGCGTGCCCGCCACGCCTGCGGGATGCCGCCGACGAACTGGAGCGCTCGGGGGGAGTGGCCTGGATCGGACTGATGGACCCCGGCCCGGACGAACTCGAGACCGCCGCGGCCCGGTTCGGGCTGCACCCCTTGGCCGTCGAGGACGCGCACAAGGGGCATCAGCGCGCGAAGCTCGAGCGGTACGGCGACACGATGTTCGTCGTGCTGCGCCCCGCCTCCTACGACGATCGGCGCGAGAGCGTCGACATCGGTGAGGTTCACCTGTTCGTCGGGCCGCAGTTCGTCATCACCGTCCGGCACGACGGGGTGCCGGACCTTTCGGCGGCCCGCGACGCCTTGGAGGCGGAGCCGCAGTTCCTCGGCATGGGGCCCGAGGCGATGCTGACGGCGTTCCTCGATGTCATCGTCGATGGCTACGCGCCCGTCGTCGCCGGGCTGATGAACGACATCGACGAGGTCGAGGACAGCCTGTTCGGCAAGGGGAACGCGGATCCTGCGCTGTCGGAGCGGATCTACCGGCTGCTCGACCAGGTGATCGTCCTCCAGCGCGCGGTCGGCCCCCTCCCGGACATGGTGCGGGGGCTGCTCCGCGGCGCCGACCGGTATGGCACGGGCGACGAGGTGCAGAACCGGCTGCGCAACGTGCTCGACCACACGATCCGGGTGACGGAACGCGTCGACGGGGCCAGGTCCCTGCTCGAGAACGGGCTGACCGTCCACTCCACGCTGGTGACGATGGATCAGAACGAGGCCATGCAACGCATGTCGAGCGCCAGCCTCGCCCAGGGCGAGGAGAGCCGCCGCCTCGCGGAGGAGACCATCGAGCAGGGCGAGCAGGTGAAGAAGGTCTCGTCGTGGGCGGCGATCCTGTTCACCCCGACGCTCATCGCCTCCATCTACGGCATGAACTTCGATCACATGCCGGAGCTGCACTGGACGTGGGGATACCCTCTCGCCGTCGCGTTGATGATCGGCTTCGGCGTCGGCCTCTGGGGCGTCTTCAAATGGCGCCGCTGGCTTTGAGGGACTGCCGGCGACTGGACGACTGTGCGAAACGCGCGGCGGGCGCGGGCGGTTCAGGTGCGGGCGGGGCCCCGGCGGTCGGGCGTGAGCAGGTAGGCGATGGCCATGTCGCTGAGTTCGTCCGCGTACCGGCGTTGAGCCGCCTCGCCGGACGCCGGGTCGGGGCGTACGGAGTTGTGGAAACAGGCACCGAGGACGGCGCGGGCCGCGGTGTCCAGTGCCCCCTGCGGGTCGGAGCGCCGGATCTCGTCCGCGTAGGGAGCCGCTGCTTCGAGCAGGAGCCGGTGGATCTCGGTGATGGTGCGGGCCCCGCGGTCCGAGGGCTTGGCGCCTCGCATGCGCAGCAGTTCGGGGAAGAGGTTGCTGCTGTCGGCGAAGGACTGGAGCAGTGCGTGCGCGTAGGCGTCCATGATGCCGGAGAGTGACGGCTCGGCCTTGCTGAGCTGCTCGGCCACGTATTCCTCGCGCCGGTCCAGCATCCGCTCCGTGAGCGCGTTTATGAGCTGCTCTTTGTCCTCGAAGCGGCGGTAGATCGTGCCGACCGAGACGCGGGCGCGTTCCGCGACGCCGGCGATCGTCATCTCGTCCAGGCCTGCCGATGCGGCGATCTCCTCGGCCGCCTGCAGGACGCGAGCCAGTGTCGCGGCGCTGCGCGCCTGCTGAGGCTCCCGGTACGGAGCCGGGCGATCTGGTGCGTCGGTCATGTCCCGCATCGTATCGGCGGCGGTCTCAGTCGGAATGTTTGACAAGTGGTGCACCTCTCTGCGTACTCTCATAACGCGAATGTGAATTTACATTCGCATCATACTGGAGGTTCGACCATGACCGACAAGCAGACTTCCCCGGCAGTGACCGTGACGCTGGAGTCGGGGCCCGCCGGCTCCGGGAGCATCGACGACTTCGAGCTGTTCTACGCCCGCCGCGCGCTGGACCGCTTCAGGACGCTTCTGGGCCGCCAGGGCCTGCTGGATCTGCTGGCCGCGGACATCGAGGAGGGCAACGCCTTCCTGCGGGAGTCTGCACGCACCTCCGAGGGTGAGTTCCACGCCGGTACGACTGTGCTCACGGCACGTGGCCTGACCTCGGCCGAGTTCCTGGCCTGGATGGACGGGGCCTTCGCGGGTGACGACGCGCGCCCGCTTCTGGCGGCGCACCCCGAGCACTACGTGATGGGCACCGACGACATCGGGGCGCGCGTGGTGGAGAACATCGGCTCCCACGTCTGCTCCTTCTACATGGGCGGCTGGGGCACGGCCGCGATGGCCTGGGCCGAGGACGCGGCCGAACTCCTCCCGGAGTCGGATTTTCCGCGCAAGATGTCCTCCAATCTCTTCCTGGAGGACGGCACCGTCGTCGGGCGGGCGCTGATCCAGTTCGGCGACACCGCCGACGGTTTCACCGCGAACCTGACCGTCTACTTCCCCACGTCCTGCCCGAAGGACGTCCTGGATCACCACCTGCGGCACTACGCCGTCGAGTTCAGGAACTGGATCGTCGCCGCGGCGGCGGACCACTCCTGATCGATACGGGTGACGCCCGTCGCCGGTCGACGTCGCCGGC
The DNA here is from genome assembly GCF_044765445.1 of Streptomyces sp. NPDC102467. Lineage (NCBI taxonomy): Bacteria > Bacillati > Actinomycetota > Actinomycetes > Kitasatosporales > Streptomycetaceae > Streptomyces > Streptomyces sp. NPDC102467. The sequence goes on from NZ_JBIWKA010000019.1 coordinate 176,781, forward strand.
CGGACGCCGGGCGGCGACGGCCTCGGCGGGGTCGTAGCCGCCAGGCACGTCCGGGCGATGGGCGTCGGCGATCCGGCGTACGCGGCCTTCGGCGCTCAGCGTCAGGCCGATCTTCTCCACCACCGCAGTCCGTAAGGGGCTCCGCCCCCTCCAACGGGCGGTGCCCAGCAGAGAAAGACCCCACCATGTCGCACCACGCCACCCCGCCCGGTACGGGACGCAAGCTGACCCTGGTCGTCCTCGGCCTTGCGGGCCTCATCGCCGCGATGCTGTGTGCCTTCGCGCTGCCCTCGCTGCACAGCGGCCCGCACCATGTACCGATAGGCGTCACCGGGCCTGGGCAGACAGCTGAGGCGGTCAAGGAGAAAGTCGACGGACCCGAGTGGGACGTCCGTCTCTACAAGACCCCCGATGCCGTCGAAACGGCCGTCAAGGCGGGGGACATCTCGGGCGGACTCGCGATCACGGCTCAGAGTGTCGACGTCTACACCGCCACCGCTGGTGGCCCCTCGGCCACTAGCGCCCTCACCGCGTTGGGCGACGGCGTGGCCGAACAGAACAAGACGCAGGCCAGTGTCCACGACGTGGTGCCGTTCACCGACGAGGACCCCCGGGGCGCGGGGCTGACCTCGGCACTGATGCCCATGATCTTCGGCGGGATCTTCCCCGCCCTGATCCTCGGCAACGTCTTCCCCGGCCATCGTGGGCTGCGGGTCCGTCTGGCTGGAGCGCTGATCTTCTCCGCCGTGGCGGGGGCGGCGGTCGCCGCGGTCCTCCAGTTCGGCACGCACTCGATCGACGGCAGCTACGGGCTCACCGCGCTCGGGGTCATGCTCGGCATGGCGGCTCTGTCCACGATCCTCCTCGGCCTCCAAGCCCGGTTCGGCATGGTGGGCTTCGCCTTCGGCGGTGCTCTCATGATGCTGCTCGGCAACCCCCTCTCGGGCCTGGCCACCGGTCCGCACTGGCTTCCCGACGGATGGGCCACAGTCGGCCAACTGCTGCCTCCGGGGGCCTCGGGCAGCCTTCTGCGGGCCAATGCCTTCTTCGACGGAGCGGGTGGCGGTCTGCCCGGCCTGGTCCTGATGGTCTGGGTCGTCATCGGGGTGGGTCTCGCCCTGCTCGCGGACCGGCGCGGGAGGCGTTCCACGGGCCCCCGCTCCAAGGTGGTCGCCGCGTCCGCAGCTGTGGACGCCTCACACTCCGAACTCGCCACGTCCCGAGAGTGAACGTCGCCTGCGTTCCAACAGGGCGGCGGAGTCTTTCGGGAATGGCCCGGCCTGGCCGGCGCCCCCTGTCTTCGACTGCCTGAAAGACAAATCGACCAGAGTGTTACGCGCGGGACAGCGCCGTGGGGCCAGGTGCCCCGGGCGTAGAGGCTCCTCGTGCGCCACGACTCAAGGAAGAGAGTGGACATGTCTGCAGTACGCAACGGTGGAGCAGCCGACGGCGGTGCCCCGCTCGTCGGCCTTCTGGAGGAGGAGCGAAGGTTCGCGCCGCCGGCCGACCTGGCGGCCAACGCCAACGTCACCGCGGAGGCGTATGAACAGGCCAAGGCTGATCGGCTCGGCTTCTGGGCCGAGCAGGCCCGCCGGCTGACCTGGAGCACCGAGCCGACCGAGACACTCGACTGGTCGAACCCGCCGTTCGCGAAGTGGTTCGCCGACGGCAAGCTCAACGTCGCGTACAACTGCGTGGACCGCCATGTGGAGGCCGGGAACGGCGACCGTGTGGCGATCCACTTCGAGGGTGAGCCCGGCGACAGTCGGGCCATCACCTATGCCGAGCTCAAGGACGAGGTCAGCCGCGCCGCCAACGCGTTGACCGAGCTGGGCGTGCGGCAGGGCGACCGCGTCGCCGTCTATCTGCCGATGATCCCCGAGGCCGTCATCGCGATGCTGGCCTGTGCCCGCATCGGCGCCGCGCACTCCGTGGTCTTCGGCGGCTTCTCCGCCGACGCCATCGCCAAGCGCGTGAAGGACGCCGACGCCAAGGTCGTCATCACCTCCGACGGCGGCTACCGCAGGGGCAAGCCCGCCGCCCTCAAACCCGCCGTCGACGACGCCGTCGCGCGCGAGGACAGCTCCGTCGAGCACGTCCTGGTCGTGCGCCGCACCGGCCAGGACGTGGCATGGACCCAGGGCCGCGACGTGTGGTGGCACGAGCTCACCGAGCGCCAGTCCGCCGAGCACACCCCCGAGGCGTTCGACGCCGAGAACCCGCTCTTCATCCTCTACACGTCGGGCACGACGGGTAAGCCCAAGGGCATCCTGCACACCTCCGGCGGCTATCTGACGCAGGCCGCGTATACCCACCACGCCGTCTTCGACCTCAAGCCTTCGAGCGACGTCTACTGGTGCACGGCCGACATCGGCTGGGTCACCGGGCACTCGTACATCACGTACGGCCCGCTGGCGAACGGCGCGACGCAGGTCATGTACGAGGGCACCCCGGACACCCCGCACCAGGGGCGCTTCTGGGAGATCGTCCAGAAGTACGGCGTCACCATCCTCTACACCGCGCCCACGGCGATTCGTACGTTCATGAAGTGGGGCGACGACATCCCCGCGAAGTTCGACCTCAGCAGCCTGCGGGTCCTCGGGTCGGTCGGCGAGCCGATCAACCCCGAGGCGTGGATGTGGTACCGGAAGAACATCGGCGCCGACACCTGCCCGATCGTGGACACCTGGTGGCAGACCGAGACCGGCGCGATGATGATCTCGCCGCTGCCGGGCGTGACCGAGACCAAGCCGGGAAGCGCCCAGCGCGCGCTGCCGGGCATCTCCGCGACCGTCGTCGACGACGAGGCGCGCGAAGTGCCGGACGGCGGGGGCGGCTACCTCGTCCTGACCGAGCCGTGGCCGTCCATGCTGCGGACCATCTGGGGCGACGACCAGCGCTTCCTCGACACGTACTGGTCGCGTTTCGAAGGCCAGTACTTCGCCGGTGACGGCGCCAAGAAGGACGAGGACGGCGACGTCTGGCTGCTGGGCCGCGTGGACGACGTGATGCTCGTGTCCGGGCACAACATCTCCACCACCGAGGTCGAGTCGGCGCTCGTCTCGCACCCGTCGGTCGCCGAGGCGGCGGTCGTGGGCGCGGCGGACGAGACCACCGGACAGGCCATCGTCGCGTTCGTCATCCTGCGGGGCACGGCGAACGCCGATGACGAAGGGCTCGTGGCGGACCTGCGCAACCACGTGGGCGCCGTGCTCGGCCCGATCGCCAAGCCGAAGCGTGTCCTTCCGGTGGCCGAGCTGCCGAAGACACGTTCCGGGAAGATCATGCGGCGCCTGCTCCGTGACGTCGCCGAGAACCGCGAGCTGGGTGACGTCACCACGCTCACGGACTCCTCCGTGATGGACCTGGTCCAGACCAAGCTGCCCGCAGCACCCAGCGAGGACTGACCGAGACGTCGCTACTCGGCGCACGCGCCGGCGAGAGCCTTACGGATGCGGACGGGTTCGTACGCCGGTGAGGCGATGGAGAGGACCACGAGCGCGGTGCGGGCCAGGTGGGTCGCCAGCGCACGGGAGGCGGCCTTCGCGTCACGCGACTGCACCGCCTCGGCGATCGTGTGATGCTGCGTGCTCGTGTCCGCCTGCCACTCGAGAGGGTTCCATGAGACGAACGCCATGCGGTAGCGCGTGGCGTGGTCCGACAGCAGGGCGAGTTCCCGTTCCAGGCGCGGGCCGGACGGGTGCACCAGGGCGCGATGGAACTTCTCGTGCGGGCACTCCCACTGCTCGACGTCACCGGTGCGGGCCTTTTCGTCCATCTCCTGCAGCAAGTCGTCGAGTTGACGCAGGTGGTCCTCGCTCATGCGCGGGACGGCGATCCCGATCGCCAGCGATTCGAGGCTGATCCGCATCGCGTACAACTCATCCAGGTCGTCGTCGCTGAACGCCGCCACCCGGGCGCGGTGCTGTGACTCCTGCTGAACGAAGCCCTCACGTTGCAGGATCCTGAGAGCTTCGCGCAGGGGGCCGCGGCTCACGCCGAGTTGCCGGGCCAGTTCGACCTGCGACAGTGGGTCGCCAGCGCGCAGATCGCCGTGCATGATCGCGCGCCGAAGAGCGTGGTGGGCCCTGCTCATCTCGTCGGGATGGGCCCTGCTCGCGTCGTCGTCGGAGCGGGCGAGCTTGTTCGCCACCTCGGCTGACCGTGCTGTCATCGGCTGCAGGCCTTTCACGCGTCTCCATCTGGCGCTCGGCTGTCCTCGGAACTTCCCGGACGAGTTTTCGGCACAACCGTAGCTGACGCCCGTCGCAAGCCTGCCGACATTTCAGAGCAGGCCGGGAACGGAGCAGGTGGAGTAGACCCCATCGGCCCGGACATCAGTCGTAAACGGCGGTACCTCACACTCTGCGGCTCAGCGGCAAGATGTCAACATTACCCTCATCTCCAGCGCCAGGACATGGCGAGGCCGGCCTGCCTCCTGGCCGTCCGCCCCGCCCCGCCCCGCCCCTCCTCAGCCCCACCGGGTCAATGGCGGCTCAACGGTGTCAGGGCCTCAGGCTGATCAGCATGTGTCCTGCGGCTGCCCGGGAGGGTGTCGTGCCCGGACCGGTGGTCGTTGCCCACCACGGTGTTGCGGACCGTCCCCAGGCGTTCCACCTCGACTTCGACCGTGTCTCCCGGCTGCAGCAGCCGGGGAGGCTTGCGGCTGTAGCCGACGCCCGCCGGTGTGCCGGTCGCGAGGAGGTCGCCGGGGCGCAGGGTCAGAGTGTGCGATATCAGGGACAGTGTGTCCCCGACCGCGTAGATCATCTGGTCGGTGGTGGCGTCCTGCATGGTCTCGCCGTTGACCCGGGTCCGCAGCCGCAGCCCCTGCTTGAGGTCGCCGACCTCGGCGGCGGGCACGAGCGGGCCCAGCGGACCGGACCGGTCCCCGTTCTTGCCGAGGATCCACTGCGAGGTCAGCTTCTGCGCCCGGCGCGACGTCAGGTCGTTGAACGCCGAGTATCCGATGACCGCCGCCTGGGCCTGCTCGGGGGAGGCGTCGACGAGCGGCGCACCGACCCAGGCGACGACCTCGCCCTCCCAGTCCAGGCCCTCCTCGTTGGAGGGCACGGGCACTTCCGTCCCGTCCACGGTCAGGGACTGCGGCCACCGCGCGAACAGCGTCGGGTACGGCGGCAGTTCCTGGTCGCGGAAGCTGCCTTCCGCCGCGTGTGCGAAGTAGTTGAGTCCGATGCAGAAGACGCGCGCGCCCGGGAGGACGGGGGGAACCAGCTCGACCGACGTGGCGGCGAACGTCGGTCCGGCGGGCGGCCGGGAGAGACACCCCGCCGGGTCGGCCCAGAAGTCCGCGAGTGAGGCGATGACGGTGACTTCGTCGTCCTGTTCGGCCATGGCCGCGACCTCCACGCCACAGTCGCCGTGCGCGTGCCTGACACCCACGATTCTCATGAGTTTCCCTTTCCGGTCCACGGGCCCGGCCCGGGACTCTTTTTCGTCGTTGCTGATGCGCCGTCGGCGGCGACCCCGCCCGTCAGGCCGTGTCGTCCGCGGGCGGGCCGCCGTGGTCGTGTTCGAGGTGGTGCTGGATCAACAGGTCGGCGCCGAAGTCGTTGGAGGGGTCGCGCCAGACGCTGTGTACGTGGTTGGCGTCGTCCTCGGCGTTGTCGAACTCGACGAGGGTGACGGGGCCCTGGATCCGGAAGTAGTGCGGCTGCTCGACGGAGGTGCCGCCGGCCCAGGCGAAGTGCAGTTCGTCGACGCCGCCCGCGGCCGCGATGCGGTCCATTTCGTGGCCGACAAGGCCCGGGCGAGCACGCTCGACGAAGTGGGCGAGCAGGTCGTCGAAGTGGGGGCGCTGCGCGGGGGAGAGGTCGCCGGCCCGGATGCCGCGGGGGTGGGCGCGGAAGTACGCCAGGGCCTTGCGATCGTCGTCGGTGATCATCGCGTCGCGGCGGCCGACGCCGTGGTAGGCGGGGTACTCGACGTCGCCGATGGTGGAGACGGTGCGGGTGACGAAGTCCGCCGGCGGCCTGGAGTGGATGACCGCCTGCTGCTTCTGGACGCCTGTGAGGCCGTCGAGCAGGACGAAAGCGGCATCCTCCTCCTCGCCCAGGATGCGGAACGGCCCGAACCGGGCGGGTTCGGCGCCGAGCAGGAACGGGGTGGCGCTGACCAGGTCGCCGTCGACGACGGTGACGTTGACCGACAGGTGGTGTCCGACAAGCCGCCAGCCCCAGGTGCAGTCCGGCTGCGGCTGGCCGAAGAACGTGAGGAAGTAGCCGCGGGCGTCGCGGAAGGTGGCCGCGACATGACCGAACACGGGCAGGTTGAGTTCGCGCAGCAGGTGCTCGTTGGACATCACCTGGACCACGCGGGCGTAGGCCGGGATCGACATCGACTCGGCGATCAGCCGGTGCGCCAACTGCTCCTGGTGGCGGTCGAGTTCGCCGAGCGGCAAGCCGTGCCGGCCGGACTCGGGCAGGAAGTTCCAGTGCGTCCGGCCGGAGTCCTCGTGGGGCAGCAGAACCCGCGCGCGCTGATCGGCGCTCAGGCCGTCGAAAAGACCCATCGCCGCGAACGTGACCACCGTGGCGTCGAACGAACCTCCCGGCCGCGGCCGGTGCGCGTCCGGGAGCTCACCGCCGGGGTGCGGGTGCGGGTGTGGGGGCTGCGTCGCCGTCATGATTCCGTGCCTTTCTTCGTGGGGTGATCCCCGATCATCGCGAGGTTGGGCGTCGGGTGGGGGAGGGGCTGCGGCATGTTCACCTGAGAGGCTCCGTCGTACCGGTACGGGCCGAGGCACAGGAACAGAACGGCGCAGACCACGCAGGCGACGGCCAGTACGAGCATCGCCGGGGTGTAGGAGCCGTAGCTGTCGCGGCTGACGCTCACCAGGGACGTCGCGGCCGCCCCGCCGATCTGGAACACCGCGAACGCGACACCGTAGATCCTGCCGAAGGCCAGGCGCCCGAAGTAGCGGGGGATCAGGTAGCTGAGGACGTCGAACTCGGCGCCGATCAGCAACCCGGCAAGCGCCGCCGCGAGAAGCGCCATCGGTACGTTCGGCCCTGCCGCGAACAGCAGCAGCGAGACGATGCCTCCGACGAGATAGACCGACATGACCTGCGACACCGTGAAGCGGTCCAGCAGCCAACCGGTCACGATCCTGGCCACGATGAGCGCGACCCCGAGTGCGACCGGCACCAGGTTCGCGATGTGCGAGGGAATCCCGGCGTCAAGCAGCAGCGAGATCTGGTGGACGAGGACGCTGGAGCCGATCGTGCCCAGCAGGATGAATGCGGCAAGCATGAGCCAGAACGGCCGCGTTCTCGCCGCGTCCCGCAGCGTGTCGCCGCCGACTCGACGCCGACTCGACGCCCGTCCGCGCGCGGACGGGGCTCGGCCAGCAGGAAGTACGCGACCGGGAACGCGATGAGCGCGACCATGCCGAGCCCGAGGTACGCCGCTCGCCATCCCCACGTTCCGATCAGCACCGTGGTGAGGATCGGAACGAGCACCGTGCCGATCCCGATGCCGGAGTTGGCCACCCCCAGTGCGAGGCCGAGTCTGCGCTCGAACCAGCCCGCGGTGAGACGGAGATACGACACCGGCCACAGACCCAGGCCGCAGAGCGGGATGAGCACCCAGCCCAGGTAGAAGGCGGGCAGGCTGTCGGGCAGGAAGTACATCGCCATCAGGGACAGCGCGAAGAACGGAGAGCTCCAGAGGATCACCCGGCGACCGCCGAACCGGTCGACCAGCAGGCCCTGCACGGGCGAGATGAACACGAGCGTGATGCTGAGGATGGACGAGGCCAGACCGATGGCCGGTATTCCCCAGCCGAACTCGCGGTGGAGCGGTGCGATGAACGCCCCGAACGTCGTGACCGCCAGCACGCTGGGACCGCACGCGAGACCGAGCGTGGACGCCATCGCCGTGCGCCACCCACCTGTCGGCTCGTCGGGCGGTTCCGCGGTTGCCTCGGCGTACGTGACGGAATTCTCCGTTTTCACCTGAAATCCTCCTTGATTTCCTCGTGGAAGAACCCCGCCTCGCTTGGGCGAGCCGGTCACTGATTCGTCGATCCCCTCAGGTGTCGATCCCGTCAGGTGGAGGGTGATCCGAGTGCCTGACGCAGAAGGGAGACGAAGCGCGGGATGTCGCAGTGGCGGCCGGCCGCGAACACATAGAAGTCCGGCCGGGCCAGGAAGGCCTCACACTCGTGCTCGGTGAACCAGCGGTCGTAGGCACCGTCAAGGTCCTTGAGCGCACGCACGCCCGACACGTCGGCGACCACGCCGCCGATCTGCCAGAACCAGGACGCGTCCTCGTCGTCCAGCGATTCGGTGGGGTCCCCGACCCGGCTGATCAACTGCCAGCCACCGCCGACGACGTCGTCGAACAGGCCCTCCCAGTCGGCGATCCGGACACGTCCCTGCGGCGCGAGGCGCCCCTCGTCACCCCCGCTCCCGACCGTCAATGACGGCTCGCCAAGGCGCGGGTGCGGGGGCTCCCGTGTGGCGGCATCGGGATCGAGCGAGCGCCTCTTCATCTCGGCATCCCGGGCGGCAGCCCGGTCTACGTCGAGTTCGCAGATGACCCGGCCTGCGGACACCGCCTCGTCGATGATCTCCCGTACGTGGCCGATGCGTTCGGGCCCGTACGTGTCGAGCACGTCCGGTGCCGCAAGGCCGTGGTGCACCATGCCCATCCGCCACGACAGGGCTCGCGCGTCGCGCAGGCCCGCGCAGAGCCCCTGGCCGAGGAAGGGCGGCATGAGATGGGCCGCGTCACCCGCGAGGAAGACGTTCCCCTCACGCCACGCGTGCGCCCACCGGCCCCGGAACGTGTACACGGCGTGCCGCTCGAGCAGGGCGGTCTGCGGTGTCACGCCCCAGGGCGCCATGAGCTGCCAGGCAGTGCGCTCCCGCCCCAGTTCCTCGACGGTCATGTCCGCGCGGCGCATGAACTCGAACCGCCGCCGCCCCGGCCCGCTGTTGACCGCGGTCGCCGGCTGCGCCGGGTCGCAGTACTGGGTGACGAAGGCGCTCCACTTCTCCTCGGCCAATGGCCGGTAGTCCACCACCAGCCAGTCGGCCTCGAACCCCGAATCACCGACACCGATGCCGAGGCCGGAGCGGACGGCGCTGTTCGCCCCGTCGGCGCCGACCAGCCAGCGCGCACGGACGCGGACAGCCTCGTCCGGCCCCTCGGTGGGAGCCACCTGGACGAAGACCTGCCCGTTGCCGCGATCCTGCTCCAGCGACTGGAAGGTCCATCCGCGGTGGACCGTCACGCCCGGGGTCGCGAGCGCCAAGTCCTCGAGGGCTGACTCGAGTTCGGGCTGATGGAAGCCGTTCGTGTTGGCCCACCCCGACTCGGCGATCCTGTTCCAGTCGATGGCCTGGAGCAACTCGCCCTCGCCGTTGCGGAACTCGTACCCGCCTCGCTCGCCCTGCGACGGCTCGAACAGATCCGCGTGGTCGGCCATGAGCCCCGCGGCCTGGAGGATGCGAAGCGCCTCATGGTCGATCGTGCACGCCCGCGGCAGCGGATACCGCCTCGGCCGGCGTTCCACGACGGACACCCGCAGGCCTGCCCGCCCGAGGAAGACGGCAGTCAGCAGACCGACGGGCCCGCCACCGACCACCACGCAATCGACCACCGGCCGCAGTGGCGCGACGGGATGCGGCTCAGGTCGCGTCGTCATGTGCGCTGCTCCCGGCTGCGAGTCTGGATGGGGTGGATCACGGACGTGTGCTCCGATCGGGTCGGGTCGGTGCCGGGGCGGGGTGCTCCGGGAGTCCACTGTCCTGAGGCAGGACAACGGACTTGGCGTGTGGCGAGCCCGCCTGCGTCCGCCACGCCGTGGGGAGGTCCGCGAGCGGGAAGGTACGGACGTCGACCCGCAGTTCGCCGCGGGAGAGGGCGGCCCACAGCCAGGTCAGCGCCGCCCGCTTGGCGTGCAGCGGGGTGTGCAGACCGGCGAAGCCGGACAGGGTGAGCTGCTTGCCGCGCAGGAGCCCGGCCGGTATTTGAGCGGTTGCGCCGGCCGGATTGCCGACGTTGACCACCCGAGCCCGTGGCGCGCACACCTGCAACGCCGCCTCCAGCGGCACCCCGTAGACGCCGTCGAGGACGACGTCCACCGGCCCGGCCGCCGCCCGCAACCGCTCTGCCAGCTCCTGGGCGCTCTCGCCCGCGCGCAGATCGACGACGGTATCCGCGCCGAGGTCCGGCAGGCGCTCCAGTGCCGCGCGGTCGCGGGCGACGCCGACCACCCGGCCCGCGCCGCGCCGGTGAGCCACCTGGACCGCGAGTTGCCCGACCGCGCCCGTGGCTCCCAGCACAAGGACCGTTTCCCCAGTGCGCAGAGCGGCGTCCTCGACCAGAGGCATGTACGCCGCCGTGCCGGAGTTGCCGACGGCAGCGGCCTTGACCGGATCGAGCCCTTCGGGCAACGGCAGCAGATCGTCGTCGTCGACAAGCATCCGCGTGGCGAGGGAACCGGGAGTGTCGGGTGAGGCGTGGCATTCGGCGTAGACCCAAGTGCCGGGCTTGTGCAGGTCGGAGTCGAGCACGACCCCCACGCACTCGCTGCCCGGGACGTACGGGGCCTCGTGGCGCACCGAGTGGAACGTCCCGGACGCGATGACCAGGTCCAGCGGGTTCAACGGCGCGGCGACCACCGCCACGACGGTGGTACCGGGCGTGCGCGGCGGCAGTACGACCGAGCCCACTCGTGGCGCGGCGCCCGGGGCGTCGACGACCGCCGCCCGGATGCCGTCGCGCGAGTCGGTGTTCTCGTACGATGGTGTGCTGCTCATCGTTCAACCTCCTTCTCTACGAACGGTGTTGGGGCGCGCGGGCCGGCGCGGAAAGCGGCGTGTGCCGGAGGGCACGGCGTTCAGTCCCTGGTCCAGGGAGTCAGGCGTCGTTCCTCGGGGCGGGCGGGGCGAATCGGTCCAGGGTGGTGATCCCCGCGAACTTGTGCGGCTGGGCGCCGGCCATCAGCCGTCCGTAGTTCTCGGAGAGGGCCTCGAGGTTGAGCGCGCCGTGCAGGGTGATGACCCGTGCGTCGCGCCAGGCCCGCTGGATCGGCTCGCTCTCCATGATCGCGGTCGAGCCGGAGTTCCTCTGCAGCAACTCGACCGCCTCCGCACACCATTTGGCCGCGTAGGCGGTTTCGACCAGGACCCGGGCGCTGAACATCTGCATGTACTCGCCGTCGGCGGGCGTGCCGGCGGCGGCCAGCGCCCCGAGCCGGTCGGTCTCCTCGGCGTTGGCGCGTGTCATTGCCGTGGCCGACTGGATCTTGGAGTGCACCTCGGCGAGCATCAGATGCGTCAGGGGCGCTTCCAGCTGGTTCTTGTACGTGGTGCCGCGGACGGGCCGCCCGGCGGAGCGTTCCAGGAACCGCTCCAGCGCGCCCCGGGCGATGCCGATCGACATGCCGGCCATGAGGCTGAACGCCCAGCCGAGTGAGGGCGCCTTCCACAGGGAGCCATCGAGGCCGTTGTCGAGGGCTGCGCCGACGATGTGGCGGAAGTCGACGCCGCGGTACTCGGGGACGAAGAGCTCCTCTTGGGCCAGTGTCATGGAGACACTGCCGGTGGCGCGCATGCCGGCGACCTTCCAGTCGTCGAGGAACCGGAGTTCGTCGCGCGGAACCTGAAGGCCCACCAGGTAACTGCCCTCGCCGTCGTCGGCGATGCAGCCGAGGTTCGTGTAGGGCGCCCAGAGGGAGTCGCTCCCGAAGGTCCAGGGGCCGCCGGAGACGATCCAGCCGCCGTCGACCCGCCTCGCACGTCCCCGTGAGGCCGGGAAGTGGCTGGAGCCCGCGACCCGCGGGCCGACCCATTCGGGGGCGTAGAGCTCCCTGACGACGCGGGCACCCGAACCGGCGGGGATCCAGTTGGTGGAGGCTCCCACCCACACGATCCATCCGCACGAGCCGTCCCACCTGGAGACCTCACAGACGACATCCAGCTGCTGGCGGACGCTCAGTTCATGACCGCCGTACTCGGCGGGGCTACCGATGGCGAAGGCGCCGGTGGCGTCCAGGTCGGCGATGGTCTCGTCCGAGACACGGCCCGCGCGTTCCGCCTCCAGCGCGCGCTCGCGCAAGGTCGGCCCGAGCGCGCGGACCTTGTCGAGGATCGCTGTCAGCCTGTCGGACGTGTCATGGGACGCACTCATCGACGTCATCTCCTCTGCCTTTCATGGGGACTTGTCGCCCCATGGGGACTTGTCGTTCGTAGGGGACGGCCGCGGTCTGGGCGACCGGGCCTGAGAGGTGCGTGGCAGGCTCAGATACTGGCCAGACGCCGGAAACGGCTCGCGTGGAAGACCAACGGGGAGGTGTCCGGGGCCACGCTGAGACCGAGAATCCGCAGCAGCACGATGTCGTGGTCCCCGCAGGTGACTTCCTCGTGGATCGTGCAGTCGAGCCACAGCGTGGCATCGTCCACGAAGACGCTGCCGTCGTCGGAGGCGAACCAGTCCGTTCCGGCGAACCGGTCCCCGTCCTTGCTCGCCAGTCGTGCGCAGATCTCGTCCTGCCCCTCGGCCAGGACGCTCAGACCGAGGCGGGGCTGCTCGCGCAGCTTCGGCCATGTCGTGGAGGTGTGCTGGATGCACACCGAAACCAGGGGCGGCTGCATCGACACGGACGTGAACGAACTCGCGGCAAGACCCACGGGCTCGCCGTCGTTTCGGGCGCACACGGCGGTGACCCCGGAAGGGAAACACCCGAAAGCCCGCCGCAGTTCATGCAGTTGATCCGGGGCCGCCGTCACCGGCTCGATACCTCGCACTGCAATCTCCTTCGTATAGACCATGTGATGAGCCGTCAGTAAATGGAGTGCGTCTGCGTCTACGACTGGGGGGTCTTCAGCCAGTCCCGTACGGCGTCGGCATCGGCGCCGAGAACCGGCGGCGGGCAGTGGTCGACGCGGGTCGTCTCGGTCTCGGCCCCCGCGGTGTCGACCGCGAACGTCCGCAGAGCCGAACCCGGCAGGCTGAGCTTTCCGACGCCCTGATGCTCGACGTCGATGACGAGCCGCTGCGAGCGGGTCTGCTCCCACTCGTAGACCTCGTCGAGACTGCGGACCCGGCCGGCCGGAACACCGGCGTCGGAAAGCCGCCGCAGCAGCTCGTCCGGTCCGAGGTCCGCGAACACGGTCTCCAGGAGTTCGGTGACGCTGTCGCGGTGGGCCACCCGGTCGGCGTTCGTGGCGTGCCGGGGGTCGTCGGCGGTGATCCCGAACGTGTCGCACAGGCGGTGCCACATGGCGTCGTTCCCGCAGGCGATCTGCACACTGCCACCCGCGCACCGGTACAGCCCGTAGGGCGCGATGGTCGGGTGGTGATTGCCCTGCGCGGAACCCACCTCGCCGGCCACGGTCCAGCGTGTCCCCTGGAAGGCGTGGGCCGCCACGACGGAGGCGAGCAGTGAGGTGCGCACGATCTGACCCCGGCCGGTGCGGTCGCGTTCCCGTAGCGCCGCGAGCACGCCGAACGCGCCGTTCATGCCGGCGAGCAGGTCGGCGATCGGTACCCCGATCCGCTGGGGGTGGTCCGCGTCCGGTCCGGTGAGGGACATCAGCCCCGCCTCGCCCTGCGCGATCTGGTCGTACCCGGCGCGCCCGGCCTCGGGACCGTCGTGCCCGAATCCGCTGATCGACAGCAGTACCAGTCGCGGGTTGAGTTCCATCAGCCGTTCGGTCCCGAACCCGAGACGTCGCAGCCCGCCGGGCTTGAAGTTCTCCATCAGCACGTCCGCTCGCCGGATGAGCCCGGCAAGCACCTGCGCGTCCTGGTCACGCTTCAGGTCGAGCGTGATCGACTCCTTGTTCCGGTTGCAGGACAGGAAGTACGTCGATTCCGTGGCTTCGCCCTCGGCGTGGACGAACGGCGGTCCCCAGGACCTGCTGTCGTCCCCGGAGGGACTCTCGACCTTGATCACACGGGCCCCGAGGTCCCCGAACATCATCGCGGCCTGGGGTCCCGCGAGCGCACGGGAGAGGTCGACGACGAGCAGCCCGTCGAGAGGCCCGCTCATGACCGGGCCCCGGCCGTGTTGTCCGTCTGTCCGGCCGCGGGGTTGGGCCGGATCACCAGCATGCTCGCGGGCAGATTCGTACGGTTCTCGACGCTGCGGAGCGTCCCGGTCGTGAGCCGCGCCGCGTCCAGGGGATGCAGGTCGTGGGTGGCGCCCTCGGAGTCGAGAGTCAGTGTGCCGGTCAGGACGATGTACAGCGTCTCCGCGGGGACGGGGGACATGTCGGCGCAGCCGCCGGGGAGATAGTGCGACAGGGCCGCCGTCACAGCGCCGTCGTAGTCCTTGCCACCGAAGAGATGGACGGGGCCGACGCCGTGGTGGCCGGCGGGCTGGAAGGGCTGAGCGTGTGTGAGCTGGGTGATGTCGATCGGCACGGTCGTGGCACTCGATTCTGGCTGGACTGCGGATCAGGTACGCGCGGCGGCTGAGACCGTCCAACGGCGGGCGGGGCTGCCGGCAAGGGCGTCGGTATCGGCTGCCCGTAAGGGCTCGCGGCGACAAGAAGGTCGGGGCGGGGGAGGGGGCGGCCGGAAGGAAGGGTGGCGTTGCGAGGAACCGTAGGAGTCAGCCTCGTAAAGTGTCAACATTTTCTGCGAGACCCATCGGAGGGTGGTCTGTCGCGTGGCATGGAGGGGCAGGTTATGTGTCGGCCGACGATCGACTTCCCCCTCTATAAACTCCAGGTGACTTGAGGTCGCTGCGTGTTGTCGACCTAGTGCCGCACGTCTCGACGTTGAGGTGCGCGATCATCCACCTCACGCCAAAGTGTTGACAGAATTTGAGACGGCTCCTAATGATGGACCCCATGCCCGTCACCCCGCCCGACGGCTCCGAACCGTCACCGGGAGGGCGGAAGCCCGACGGGCCGGTATCGCGCGTCGGGCCGCGCCTCACACCCTGATCACGGAGTGTCCGGCCCGGGGTGAGCCGGCGATGCGCATGCGACGCAACACGAGGAATCCGCCGCCGTGAGCGGGGACTCCGATCCATAGGCGACTTCAAGGACGAGGAGCG
Source organism: Streptomyces sp. NPDC102467 (assembly GCF_044765445.1). Classification (NCBI taxonomy): domain Bacteria; kingdom Bacillati; phylum Actinomycetota; class Actinomycetes; order Kitasatosporales; family Streptomycetaceae; genus Streptomyces; species Streptomyces sp. NPDC102467. Next base: position 191,821 of record NZ_JBIWKA010000019.1, read on the forward strand.
CAAGCATGGTTGAGCACGACAAGGCCGCCATCATCGAGGCCCTGAACCTTTACGGACTGGCACTCGACGCCCACCGATGGGATCTGTTCGACCGTGTCTTCACGGAGGACGTGATCGCGGAGTTCGGCCCGGCCGGAGCCGCCTGGACCGGACTCGCCGATTTCAAGCGCTCCTTCGGCGAGTTCCACGCCCGCCTCGACAGTCATCAGCACACGATGATGGGCCAACTCGTGCAGGTGGACGGGGACAAGGCCCACGCGTTCAGCTACGGCAACTGGCTCCTGGTGCGCGAAGCGGCCGAAGGCGGGCCTACGTGGCAGGGCACAGGCTGGTACGACGACGAACTCGTGCGGACCGACCGTGGATGGCGCATCCGCCACCGTGTCTGCCGGCTGATGTCCTGGACCGGCAACCCTCTCGTGCCCGAGCCCGACGGTGAACACAACCCGGACATGCAGACGAATGTCCTGCGTGAGCACAGCGATGCCGGGGCGGTCAAATTCCTGCGGGCCATCCAGCCTGGGTAGTCGCGTACGCGCGCATATTTCCCGTCTGGCCGACCAGAGGGAAGTCGACGAGCCCAGCCAGGACGTACCTGAGGAGAAACATTCGTGATACTCGTGACAGCGGCAAACGGCAATCAAGGAAAATTCTTGATTCCGCGGCTCCTTGCGGCTGGACATGCCGTCCGTGCTTGCGTCAGATCCGAGGCGTCGGCGGAATCTCTCCACTTCGCCGGCGTGGCCGACGTCGTCGTCGGTGACATCACAAACCCTGACTTGTTGGGCCGCGCCATGCGCGGGGTGAAAAAGGTCTACTACGTCGGGCCGACCCTGCACCCACAAGAAAGGGAGATGGGCTTTGCCGCCATCGACGCCGCGCGTACGGCGGGCGTAGAGCACTTTGTCTTCAGTTCTGTGCTGCATGCGATTCTCGCTGATCTGACGCAACATGAGGTCAAGCGCGACCTTGAGGAGTATCTGTTGTCCTCCGGGCTGGAGTTCACCATCCTCCAGCCTGCCAACTACATGCTGCGCCACAGGTTGAGGCCCGTACTGGAGCAGGACGTATTCCGTCTCTCATGGGCGCTCGATCGGCACCAGTCGATGGTCGATCTGGCCGACGTGGCGGATGTGGCCACGGCTGCCCTGTCCGATAGCGGGCGTCACGCCGGGGCCACCTACGAGCTGGCCGCACCCGGACGCTACACGGCACACGAGATCGCGGAAGTCCTGTCGGAAGTGCTGGGGCGCAGGATCTCTGCCCAGCAGATCGACCCCGACGAGTTCACCGGAGCGTCTCTCGGGCCCGAGCATCTGAGCCGTTTCCCGTACCAGACCATGGCGGCGCGTGCGATCAGCAAGCGATACAGCAGTCACGACTTCATCGGGAACTCCAACGTGCTCACCTGGCTGCTCGGTCGAGAGCCGACCAGTTTCCGGCAGTTCGCCGAGCGGGAGATGAAAACCCTTCAGGCGCAGAAGAAGGGAGGAATATGAACCTCGAAGAGCTGGGCGCCCGCGCGGAAATTCATGACGTGCTGTTGCGCTACTGCCGCGGTCTCGACCGGGTGGACATGGGCTTGGTGCGTGGTGTTTTCCATGACGACGCATGGGTGCAGTTCCCGGAAAGCCTGCACGTCGGATCCGTCGAAGGATTCGTCGACTTCCTTGCAGGTGAGATGCCGCGATTCGTGCGCACCATGCATAATCTCGGCAACAGTCTGGTCGAGTTCGACGGTCCCGACATCGCGCATGTCGAGACCTATCTGAACGCCTATCACCAGGGCTCGGAGAAGCACCATTGGAAAGGTGACTACGTCAAACTCTGGGCGCGCTACCTGGACCGGTTCGAGCGGCGGGACGGTGTCTGGCTGATCTCCCGCCGCAGGCTCCTCGTCGACTGGATGTACAAGTACCCCGCCGACGGATGGTTCGACGACCACCCCGACGCCTCGGTCGACATGCGGAACGGAAGCGACCCGAGTCTTCGCCCGGTGGCCGGCTTCCACGGGACGCCGATGGCGAAAGAGGACTGGCCCAGCTGACTCGCTCGCCCGCATCGCCGCGGCCGACGTCATGGTGCCGCGGCGGTGTGTGCACGCGAGAACAACCAGGAGGTGATGAAGTCAATGACGACGAGCATCAGAGCGGACATGGCTCGACCGAAGGCCCAGGAGATCGTCGACCGCGTCGTGGAGTTGCGGCCCTGGTTTCGCGAGCACCAAGCCGTCGCCGAGCGGCAGCGACGTATCCCCCAGGAGAGCATCGAGCGTCTCGACGCGGCCGGTGTCTTCGGCCTGACGACGCCGAAGCGGTTCGGCGGAGCGGACTTCACGACGCGGGAGCTGCACGACATCTTCCGCGCGCTCGGTTCGGGATGCGGGGCGACGGCCTGGATGGTGTGGGCCGCCGCGGGCGGAAACCTGTGGAGCTTCGCCTTCGACGCGGACGTCGTCGCCCCGGTGTACGAGGCGCCCTGGGTCGGTAACCGCACGTTCGCGGTGGGCGGCACCAGCCGTCGCATGGCGGGGACCGCGCGGCAGGTGGACGGCGGCTGGATGATCGAGGGTGCGTGGCCGTTCTCCACCGGGAGCGTCCACGCGTCCCACGGCTACCTCGCCGTGTTCTACGACGACACGGACAACGCGAAGGTCGGCATGGTGCTCGTCCCGAAGGAGTCGCTCGTCGCCCGGGACGACTGGGACGCGATGGGGATGGCCGCCACGGGCAGCCAGACAGTGGCGACGGACGGCGAACTGTTCGTTCCCGACGCGCACTTCAGCACCCCGAAGCGGCTCACCGAGCGGATCATCGAGCTCACCGAACGGGGCGAAGGGCCGCGCCGCGGGGGCCTCGCCCGGTCGCTCGTCACGGGCGCGGGCGTGGCCCTCGGCATGGCTGACCATGCCCTGGAGGTGTTCCTGGGTGCGGTCGGAAAGCGGAGCATCCCGTACTCCCCGTACGCGAAGCAGGCGGACGCGCCGATCACGCACCTGACCGTCGGCCGCGGGCACACCCAGATCCGGGCGGCGGCCGCGGTGGCCGACGCGGCGGTGGCCCGGCTCGACCAGTGGGAGGCCGAGGAGACGGAGCCCTCCGAGTACGACACCCTCCAACTCCACACCGATGTCGCCTACATCTGGGACGAGTGCAGCTCCGCCGTCGAGACGCTCTTCCGGGCTTCCGGCGCGTCGGCGATCACCAAACGGCAGCCGCTTCAACTGATCGCGCGCAACTGCCGCGCGGGCAGCCTGCACGCGGCGCACGGCATCGACACCTGGACGGAGAACATCGGACGGGCGCTGTGCGGAGTGGAGGCGGAGTCATCGGCAGGCGTCCTCGAACGCCGGTCGTAGCGCGTCCAAGCGCGGTCGTAGCGGATCCAAACGCCGGTCGTCGCGGGTCGAGAGGGCGGGCGAGGGCCCGCGTGCCACGCGTGCGGGGGAAGCCGAAGGCTCGGACCAGGCATGGGGTCCGCTTGGTGTGACACGTGAGTAGAGAGTACATTTATCTACATGTCACGTACCAATGACTCAACGACTGGACAGGTCGTCGCTCCGGACATCGTCAGGGCCACCCTGCGGGCCGCGGAAGCCCGTGGCGTTTCCGCGGCCGAGGTGACCCTGCGGGACATCGCCCAAGAGGCCGGGATCTCCCGCAGCACTCTGGTGCGCCGGATCGGCGGCAGTCGGGACGCCCTGGACGAGGCGCTGCGCGCCGCCGGGGTCGAGCCAGGTGGACGCAAGCCGGTCAGGGAACGGGCGATCGAGGTCACGGGCACCCTGATCAGCACGCAAGGACTCGGCACGGTGACGTTCGAACGCGTAGCGGCGGCGGCCGAGTGCTCCGTTCCCAGCCTCTACGCGACCTTCGGGGGACGCGACGAACTCCTGCGCGTGGTGTTCGAGCGCTACAGCCCCACCCTCGATGTCGAGGCACTCCTGGCCACGTCGCACGGGGACCTTGCGGAGACCGTGCGCCGCCTCACCCGTCTCATGGTCGACACTCTGGAACGCGAGCCGCGTGTCCTGCCGGCCCTCCTGGCCGAGGTTTTCGCCCGCCCCGGCGACGACAACGTCCGGATGGTCTTCGAGACGCTCACCCCGCGCCTGCTGGCCGGCCTCGGCGCTTGGCTCGCCGGAGAAGTCGCCGCAGGCCGTGTCCGAGATCTGCCGCCCATGCTGCTCACCCAGCTGATGACCGGTCCGGTCTTCCATCACTTCTTGCTGCGTCCCGTCGTCAGTCAGGTCGCCGCGGCAGACCTGCCCGGAAAGGAAGAGACCATCGAGACGTTCGCGCAGGCGTTTCTCCGAGCAGTGGCCCTGCCGTCGACCGACGACGAGGACCGGCAGGCGTAGCACGCCGACCGGCGAGGCATGGGGGAGCCGTGCCGTCGCCCGACTCAGTCAGCACCTCAGATCAGGAGGTTCCAGCATGCTCCGCACCGGAGTTGTCGCAGGTCCCGTCAGCGGTATCAAGTACGAAACGCCGAGTTGCTCCGGCCTGACGAACGAGCGGGGCGAATTCCAGTACCGCGACGGCGAGCGCGTGGCCTTTCTCCTCGGCGAGACCGCGATCGGAACCCTCATGGGTGCCCCTCGGGTGAACCTGACCCAGATGGTCAGCCGTGTCGACGGAAGCCCGCACAAGCTCAAGGACCCCGGCCTCACCAACATCGCCCGTCTGGTCTTCACCCTCGACCGTGAAGGAGCGCGCGACCACGGCACACGCATACCCGCCGAGGTCCACGACATCATCGGCGACCGCCCGTTGGACTTCCGCCGTGACATCGCCTTCGCCGGCCGCGAGGACGACGAGATCCAGGCGTTCACCGAGGACCCCGTCGTCGTCTCGCTGCTGGCCGACCTGAACAGCGCAGGTGTCTTCGAGAACCGCACACCACGGCAGCTGTGTTCCCCCGCCGCCGCCCGCAACGAGCTGCGCCGCAACGCGATGGGCATCCGCCGTTTCCGCGACGTCAAGATCCCCCTCAGTAACGGCTCGCACCTCTACGCCGACGTGTTCCGCCCCGCGGAGGACGGCGAACACCCGGTGATCATGGGCTGCGGTGTGTACGGCAAGGCGTTCAACCACCACTCCATCTGCGATGACGCCGACCTGGAAGCGCACGAGCAGATGGAGGACGAGTACTTCCACGGCAACGCCGACGGGCTCCCCTGGGAGAACCACGAGACCGTCAACACCGCCGTATGGGTACCGAACGGCTACACCGTCATCCGGGTGGACGGTCCCGGCAGCGGCAAGAGTCCCGGCACGCTGGCACCTTGGGGCATCGCCACCGCGGAGGCCTACAAGGACGCCATCGAGTGGGCGGGCGAACAGCCGTGGTCCAACGGCAACGTCGGCCTGTGGGGCATGTCCTACCTCGCCGTCACCCAGCACGCCGTGGCGAGCCTGCAACCCGCCCACCTCAAGGCGATGGTCGCCATCGGCACCGACATCGACCTGTACGAGCAGGTCGCCTACAACGGCGGCATCCTCAACGAGGAATTCTTCCCGCACTGGTACCGCAACGGCCTCGTACCGGCCGTGTGCGGTGAACTGAACGCCGTGGACTTCCTCAAGACCATGCGGGACAACCCGTTCAAGGACTCGGACCCGGAGGCCATCTTCGGGCCGCGCGCCGAAGTCTTCATGAGCCCGGACATGAGCGGCGTGACGGTGCCGCTCTGGGCCGTCGCGGCCACCACTCATGTGAGTCACCTCCACCAACTGGGCAGCAGTGAGACCTACTTGGGCACACCAACGCCGCACAAGAAGCTCGACTTCTGGGAGGACTGGCTGGTCAAGTCCTACGCCGAGGAGTCCGTGGCCGACCACGTGGCCTTCTTCGACCACTGGCTCAAGGGCATCGACAACGGCATCATGGACAAGCCGCCCATCCGTCTCGAGATACGCACCGGCAAGGGCGCCTCCTACATCCAGGAGGAGGAAGAATGGCCGATCGCGCGGACCCGGTACACCAAGTGGTTCTTCGACGCCGCCCCCTCCGACTGGAGCGGCGACGGCGTACGCGGCGACTTCCTCCGCATGTCGCCGACGCCGCCCAGCGAGGAGGCCCGCGCGAGCTACTCCGCCGAGGTCCGGCTCGCCGACGCGGCACTCGGCCCCGAAAGCCTGCGCGGCGACGCCGAGTCGACGGCCACCGATCCGCGGACCACCGGTGTCTCCTTCATCAGCGACCCCGTGACCGAGGACCATGTCCTCGCGGGGTACGGGAGCGTCAAGCTGTGGGTCTCCGCCGACAGCCAGGACATGGACATCTACGTCTCCCTCCGTGTCATCGACGAGAAGAACAGGGAAGTCGACTACTCCGGTCCCACGACGATGGGGCTCAAGACCGCGCACTACCCACTGGCCAAAGGCTGGCTGAAGGCCTCACACCGCAAGCTCGACCTCGCACGCAGCACCGAGTACGCGCCGAAGCACACCCACCTCAAGGCTGACCACGCACCGTTGAACGAGGGTGAGGTCGTACCGGTGGAGATCGAACTCATCCCGCACACAGGCGTCGTACGCAAGGGACACCGCATCCGCATCGACATCCAGCCCTACGACGGCCAAGGCCACGGCACGCACCACGCCTACGACCCGAGCTATCACACCGGCACGACCAACACCCTCCACACCGGCCCGGACCATACCGCCCACGTACAACTGCCAGTAGTCCCACGCCAATCTCAGCGCTGAAACGCAGAGCGCTGTTGGCGTATCGACTCGAGCTGCCCGCGAAGTTAGGCAGTCAAAGGACCGGCCGGTAGAGGAGCCAGCGGCGCTGTACTACCGCGGATGGCGTCGTATGGACATCAACGGGGCTTCAGAACTCCGAGGCAGAATCATGCACTTGACTGGGGGGCAAGGGGTCGCAGGTTCAAATCCTGTCGTCCCGACCAGCTTTTTGCAGGTCGGAGGCCGTTTCTGCCGTTTGGCAGGGGCGGCCTTTTTCATGTGTGGTCGTCGGGTGGTCGTAACCCGGTCGTTGGTGCCTAGTTTGTGCTGCTGGGGCGTACGCGGTGTGTGGTGTGGTGGTCGTGATGTGGTCGCGTGTCGTTCCTCGCGGTCGAGTGCGGCGGCGATGGCGTCGACGGCCTGGTGGGCGGTGCGTCGGGTGAGGTGGGCATAGATGTTCGCGGTGGTGGAGATGCTGGAGTGCCGTGCGGTCTGGGAGACGGTCCACAGGCTGACGCCTTCGCTGATGGCTGTGGTGACGGCGAGGTGGCGCAGGTCGTGGAGGGTGCAGCGGGGGACACTGAACCGTTCCGGGTTCGGTAGGGACTCGATCGTTTGAGAGGATCGAGTCATGGCACGTCCTTCCCAGTACCCGCTTGAGCTGCGCCGTCGTGCG